>SIAI01000004.1 GCA_009691855.1 Planctomycetota bacterium
CATGCTTGGTGGCAGTCTTCCATCCGTCCAGCGAGCCTTTGCCGCGTAGACGGTCTGTCGCCGGGAGTACGATGGCGCGGGTCGCGGGTCTCGAGTTCCAGGCAATCGACGGAGCCCATCGCGTGAAGATCGCTTTTTCCCGAGGAGATCAGCCCAGGTCAGTCATGCCGTGCAAACCGAGAGCACTCTCGAGCCTCGTTCCACTCGTGTTGTTTGTCTGCTTCACACCAGGGGCTGCACAGACGATCACCGATCAAGCGAAGCTCGTCGCCAGCGATGCGGCGGACGACGATTTATTGGGCTCGTCCGTGTCGATCTCCGGCAACACCGTGGTCGTCGGTGCGCCCCACGTCGATCTCAACCCATTGGGCATGGGAAACGAAGGCGCCGGCTACGCGTTCGTGAGGAGCGGCACGATCTGGACCCAGCAAGCGAAGCTCATCGCCAGCGACGCGGCGGACGACGACCTGTTGGGCTCGTCCGTTTCGCTCTCGGGATCCACGGCAGTCATGGGTGCGCCCGGCGTCGATCTTGCTGTCTTGAGCGATGAAGGCGCCGCCTATGCCTTCTGTGTCAGCCCTGCCGCTGCCTCTTTCCGCAACGCCGGCTCCAACCCAGCAAGCTACACCTGCAACGCGCCCGTTCTCGGAGGGAGCTGGTCCGGGACGGTCGACTTGTCGACGACCGGCCACTCGTCGGCTTACCTGTACGCGTTCAGCACGCAGAGCTCTTTTGTCCTGCCTCAAGGCCAAGTGCTCCTCGGAAGCGGAAGGATCGCGCGGTTAGGTCCCGTTGCTGGACCTCTGGCACTCTTCTCGTTCACCGTGCCGAGCGACCTGTCTCTGTGCGCGTTTCATCTCACCACGCTGGCCCTGCACGTTGGCACGGTGAGCCCCTTCGCCTTGTCCAATGCGATGGACCTGGTGGTCGGTCAATGAGAAGCGCCGAGCCACTCGGGTATGAGAAACGACGGCTTCGAAAACGCACTCCCATGCATTGCCAAAGAAAGAACCCCATGACCATTCGCTTTCTTCCCGTTGTCTTGGCCCTGGCCATCGCCAGTTGTGCCAGCGCCCCGCCGGCGCCGAGCGCCCCGGATAGTGCGGGCATTGCCATCGGCGTCAGCGTGCGCCCCCCGGTGCGCCTGTTCAGCCAGGAACCCGAGCAAGTCCTGTTCGTGCGCCTTGCCGGGGCGGACGACTCCTTCACGAGCGGCGAGCTCATGCCCTCCAATTATTCGAGCGGTGGCTATCTCTACCTGTTGAACGCTCCGCCGGGGACATACGTCGCCGTCAGTTGCTTCAAGGACATGGAGCCGGTTCCCGCAGCGCCCGCCGCTCCGGGCTTCAGCGTCACGTTCGGACCGGGAGCCACGAACTACACGACCTACTTCCCGGAGAACATGATCCGCGAGACGCGCGTCACGGTGGGGCCGGGTCAGATCGCGTTCATGGGGAACTTCACCGTGGACCAGGACGTCGGGCTTAAGGACGCGGACCCAACCCAGCACGCCTACTACGCGCGCTTCGGTGGGGGCGACGAGAACGAGAATTTCTTGATGAACGCCTTGGGCGGGGACTACCACTATCGCGGCACGCTGCACGAATCGGATCACGCGGCCGCGGCGCAAGCGGACTTCCGCGAGTCCGCGAACAGCCACCTGAGCGAGGCCGGCTGGAAACCGCAGTCCGAGCACTAAGAGCACGCCCTAAAACCCAGCGAACCTCGTGGTCGCCCCGCGGCTCGCGCCCGCGTCGTTGCGGCTCCTCCGAGTATCGCTGCGAATACGCGTCGTCGCCGCGCCTAGCGGACGCGGCCTCGGAGCGCCCACGGGGCTCGCTGGATCTTAGGACGTGCTCTAAACCCGAAGCGAGGAAACAGGCCACAACCAGCAGGAGGAATCATGAAGCTCTCGATGCTCGCACGACTCCTCATCTCAGCCATGCTCGCGCTCCTGGCGAGCGCTTGTTCCAGCCCGGGCGGCGGCCTCGGCCCATCAGCGAGTGAGTTCTCCTCGAGCTGGGTGGACATCACGATGGGTGGCATGATGGGTCTCCCCGCAGGCCCGGCCCTGGGGCTCAGCCTGCACAACAAGACCGACAAGTCCCTGTGGGTCACGGTGGCATTCGAAGCTCCGGATCCGACCCAGCGCGGCGAGGTCGCGGACAAGCTCGAGCCCCGCGGCCAACAGCTCTTCACCTACCCCCAGCGCTCGATCACCCCCGACGCGGACTATCCGATCCGGCTCCAGATCTACACCGATGCGGCGCGCACCCAGCGGGTCGAGAGCCCCGAGACGAAGTTTCGTTTCAGCCAGAAGGACACCCAGGCTTTCGAGAGCCTGGCCGGGAAGGGCGGGGGCCGGTGAAGATTGCGAGGAGAGAGCACCACCCGGCGCGAAAGCGCTCTCTTCCGATGAACCAGGACTGGACGACCATGGAGAAGAGTGGCCTGCTGCGTTGCATGCGTCTGTCGCTGGGCGGCATGGCTTTGACGGGCCTGGGCCTCTGCTCGTGTATGTCCACCATGGTCCAGGACGGGTACTGGAACCGGGAGCCGAATGGCACGGTCACGAAGAAACCGATCTACGTTTTTGGTGGCGCGATCTCGGACCTGGCCATCGTGTTCCAATCGGCGAATGCGCGCGACGAGTCCTCGATCGGAGGGCTCCTGATCTTCGATTTCCCCCTCAGCTTGGCGGCTGACGTTGTGCTGCTACCGCTGTGCATCTATGAGCAGATCGAGCGCACGACCTGGAAGGAAGGGGAGTTCATTGTGCGCCTCGGCGATCCGGACAAGGAGGTTCGCAGCAGGGCTGCGAGCGCGCTGGGTCAACTGGAAGGGACCACCCAGGCGACGGTGGAGGCCCTCACGAAGGCGCTGGACGACGAGAATGCGGGCGTGCGCTCGACCGCCATTCAAGCGCTGGGATGGCTCGGTACGCGGAGTGCCGGCGTGGGGCCGGCCATCGTCCGGCGATTGGGTGACCCCGACTATTCTGTGCGAGCCATGGCGGCCGGCACGCTGGGCCGCATCGGCGCCGATCCGAGCCTCGTGACTCCGGCGTTGATCGAGGCTCTCCGCGATCCCGAGGGACAGGTGCGCTACCGAGCGGTAGTGGCCTTGGCCAAGACGGGTGGGGATTCCCAGCCCGTGATCGAGGCTCTGCAGCGCGCGCTTCACGACGATTACTTGTCCGTCCGTGAAGAGGCCCAGCGGGCTCTCGAGAAGCTGCCTTCCGCATCGACGTCGTCAGTCCCCCTGCAACAGTGAGAGGCCTTCGAGCACCCCCATTTCGAGCGCTCCGATGAGCAGGATCGGCAAAGTGATGATGTCGGCAAAGACGGTGAATGGCAGCGCCACCCATGAAATGGGACCGCGGACTGCGTCCCGGTACCCACAGCGATCGTTCCGCTGCGCACCCACCGCTGCCTCCTCACTCTCGCCCTTGGTCTTTCTCCGGCATGAGCACTGCTCTTCTGTCTCGATTTGCTCTGACCGTGAGCGGCGTGGAGGTGAGGCTGCCGGGCAGGATTGTAGGAAGGCACGAGGCAGGCCGATGCTGAGGGGGGCGATTGCGATGCTGCTCGCGGGCTGGCTGTCGACGAGCTGCGCCCTGTTCGTCGGCAATCAAGCGGAGAGCCTGGACCTTGCGGCGCTCCAAGCGAACGAAGGGTACGTGGTCGGGACATTCACAACCGTCGAGCAATACGACGATGGCACGACCGTCATCCTGCTCGACGCGCCCGAGATCCATTACCAGATCGACTTCGTCCCCGTTCCTCCCCGCCTTCAGCTCAACCCGCGCATCATGGTCAAGGCCGAGACGGGGCCGGCCTTTTTCGCGGTCAAGCTCTCGGCCGGGCCGCAGCGCATGGAGCGCCTGTCGATCGTGGGTGGAAACGCGACGTGCTACGCGGATGTCGACCACGCTGTCGACGTGCAGCCGGGAGGGATCACCTACGTGGGGGACATCCGCTTCCAGATCGACTCGGAGCAGGGCTGGTTCGGCATCCACTTGTGTAAGGCCCTGACGACGACCGTCCACGAGGATCGCGAGCTGCTCGACCGGCTGATGCGCATGCGCTTCCCGGGTGCGACCCCGAACGTTCGCATCGCGCTGGCGCGGGCCGAGACCGAAGCGACAGCGCGGCCGTTCGAACTGCAAATGACGCCGACAGCACCCGTCGGAGGAAAATGAATCATGCGACAACTCGCCATTGTCCTCGTCATTGGCTGCGCGCTCCTTTCGAGCGGTTGTGCCACCATGGCCCTCTTCGAGTGGCGACGCGACGAGGTCGCCATCGCGCACGGGCAGGTGCAGGTGAAGAACGTGCCGGGCGTTTCCGATGGCTGGTACGCCGTCGTCGGGCCGGAGATCTGGCCGCAGGATCCGGTCGTCCAGGCTGATGACGGGATCGTCTCGCTCTCGCCGCCGATCGAGTTCTCTCTCAGCCCGCGCTCGAGGGATACCGGGTACATCGACTTCCGGGGAATGGACCTGTCCGAGGCACGCCAACCCTTCTCGCCACGCGGGCAGGTGGTGATGGCTACCGTCGCTTGCGTCGAGAAGGGAGAGGAGAGGCACTACCGCGTGCACATGCTGCGTGGCGACTCGGGGAAGCAGCGCTGGGTGCGCAGCGGGACGATCGACATCGGATCGGGGACGCAGTCAGCGGCCCGCGGACCCGTTACGTGGGTGCTGCTGCCATTCACGGTCGCAGCGGACATCGTCAGCCTGCCGCTCCTGCTCGTCGGCGGCCTCGGGATAGGAGTGCTCGAAGGTATCTCGGCGCTCCTGGGGAACGGATGACGTCGGTCCCGCAAGCCGGGACGCCTTCCGAATTCTCCAGCGCCTCGCAAGACGAGACGCCCCGGGTCAGCTCATGGGGCCCGCCGGCGTTGTCGAGCGGCAGGCCGATTGAGCGGCGAGGGTTGAGGGCGTTCAGGGCTTTGGAGGTGCTCATCGCGGTGCGTTCCTGGGCGAGGGGCGTCCTGCACGCGCGGGAAGATCTTCGGCGCTCGCGCGGCCGTCCACGCCCGTCTCCGGCGCGGGCTGGCAACGTCCCCCAAGAAGGCGGTGCCGCGTGCTACCGCACTTCGACCGCGGTCATCCCCGGCGCGAGCTCGAGCTCGAGCGTCACGCCGTACTCGCGGTCGAGCGCGTGGCGCTCCTCTGCTCCCTCGCCGACGCGCACGCGGGCCTCGTCAACGAGTCCGGCGTAGTAGAGCGGCAGGCGGATCGAGCGGCGGATGGGGGCGGTGAGCGGGTTGAACAGCACCGCCAGGGCCTTCGTCTCCAGCTCCGGGTTCACGTGCAGCAGTCCGTCCCAGTCGCGCCCGTCGGCGCGGCGCAGGTGGAGCACGTCGGACTCGAGGATCGCGCGGTTGGCCTTGTACCAAGCGATCCAGCGCGTCACGAGCGCGCGTGTCGCCTCCGTGTCGAAGAGCCGCGGCCCGCGCCAGCAGGCCTGCACGCCGGCGCCGAGGTTGAGCTGGAGGAACGCCTCGTAGGTGTCGAGGTGCGCGCTCAGCGGCTCGATCGTCGCCGCGGCGCCACCGCCCTGGTACTCGGAGAGCGGCACGAACATCCAGCCCATCGAGGGCGTCTTCTCCCAGGTGCCGTCGAAGATGTTCTGCCGCGCGTGCACGAGCTGCTCGGCGCGCGGCAGCGACCAGTTCGTCTCGCGGTAGCCCATCGCGGTCTTGTTGGCGCCGTTCAGGAAGTAGAGGTCGGGCACGTTGAGGTACGTGCCGCGCGCGCGGCAGTCGGCGTAGAAGGCGCTGATGCGCCGCCACTGCTTCCACTGCGAGTCGGCGAGTCCCGCGTGGCCCGGGTGCGTGGTCGAGGCGCACACGTCGCCGGGGTAGTTGCCGTCGTGCTCGATCGCGTCCAGGCCCGTCGCGTCACGGAAGGCGGCGATCTTCCGGAAGTACTCCTGGCCCCAGCGCGACTCGAGGCACGGCGAGCTGCCGAAGATCGCGTGGCCGGGCTCGCCGGTCGCTGGATCGATGACGTCGTCGGCGGGGGAGATGCTGCGCGAGGCCAGCAGCGTGTAGCCGCCGAGCTCGACGCCCTTCGAGTGTGCGTAGTCGGCGAGGCCTTTGATCTCGGCCGCGTAGGCCGGATCCGTGCTCTCGAAGTCGAAGCCCGAGCCGAAGGACAGGATCACGAGCTCGAAGCCGACCGCCGCCGCTTGATCGATGGCCGCGCGCACGTCCGCGGGCGCCGCCGAGCGCGCGTGGAAGATCAGCGGGTTCTCGGTGCACCACGGCGCCAGCACGCGCAGCGCGCGGCGCAGGGCGAGGCCGTTGCGCTCGCGCTCGCCGGAGTCGCGCAGCAACTCGTAGGTGCGGTGCGACTCGAAGCGTGCGCCGGGGCCTAGCACCTCGGCCGGCCCGAGCGGCGGGCTCGAGACGAACAGGCACGGCGTCTCCAGGCGGTAGTTGACCTGCGTGGTGAAGGCCGGGTCGCTGCGCCACTCGAGGCTGCGCTCGCGCGCGCCCATGCTGTAGTCGCTGAACGCCTGCAGCGGCTGTTCGCCCCAGCGCTCGCGGCGCTCGACGAACGACTCGGGCTCGACCGCCGCCAGGCGCTCGGACTCGTAGCGCTCGAGCGTCAGCGTGCGCGCGCCGTCGTTCACGACCTCCAGCCACTTGGCGAACAGCGGCAGGCCGTCGTAGAGCTCGTGGTGCACGAACACGCGCACGCCGCGCAGCGCTTCGGTGCCCGCGGGCGCGGCGAACTCGAGCACCAGGTGTCGGCCGGTCGGCGGCCAGGGCCGGCTCTCGGCGGGGCGCACGCGGCGCCAGGCGCAGCGCGCTTCGATCGGCCGCTCCTCGGCGCCGACGAAGCGGAAGGCCAGTGGGTCGGGCGTGAGCGCGTCGAGCCACTCCGCGCGCAGATAGCCGCGATCGGGCTGCCCGAGCAAGCCGCCGACGGGCACGCTCGTGCCGTCGAGCGTGAGCGTGGCCTCGGGCTCGAGCGCGCGTAGCAGCGCGGTGTTCGTCGTGAGCACGTCGAGCGCCACGCAGGCCAGCTCCGGCGTTGTGCGCCACACGCGCCGCGCGAGACCGTTGTCGAGCGCAAGCTCGTTCCCGTGGCGCTCGACGCGCGCCACGAACGGCGCCGGATCGAGCAGCCAGTCGCGGGTGGGCTCCGGGAGTGCCTGCGGCGCGAGGCACGCGAGCGCCGGGAGCGCGACGAACGTAGAGAGTGCAGGGAGGAGGTTCGCTCGAGGCTTCAGCACGGCCCCAGAGTGCCGCGCTCGGCCAAGACTGTCACCTACCTGGGTCCAAGGACTCGCTCACGGCGAAGTGCGCAGCGGCAGGGGCGAGATGCTCGGCGGTGCGGGGCCAGCGCGTCGCCGGATCACCCACTCGGCGCGAGCACCAAGGCGACCAACTCCTCCAGCAGCAGGAGGATGTCCAATGAGTTCAGCTTCGTCGCCAGCTGGCGCGCCGCGAGCTGCGTCTCCGGCTCGCGCAGCAGGCGGTGCCACAGCTCCTCCAGCCGTTTCTGGTCCCAGGAGCCGTCCTGCGGCACCTCGATCAGGCCCTTGCTGAAGGCGTGCAGCACGATCGGTCCGAGATCGACCCGGCCCTGTGAGAGCATCTGCTGATCGTGCAGGCAATCCGAGCGCACCTGCTGGGCGCTCTCCTGCAGCACGTGCAGCGCGATAGTCCGCTGCATGGCGCGCCGCTGGTTGAGGACGGGTTCGAGCCGGAACGGGTGGACCCCGTGCTGCGCCGTGACGTACTGGGCCTTGAGGGCCAGGAGCTTGTTCTCGACGTCGGTGCGATCCAGTGCGCGATAGGCGCCGATGGCCTCATCGAGGCAAGCGGTCAACGCCGCGGCGAGGTCGAGATCGAGGTGGTTGTACTTTACCAGCGTGGCGCTGGAGCGCTCGAGCAAGTGTTGCAGCTTCTGCAGGCGGTCGTGCAGGAAAGGGATCACGGCCTATTCGAACTCGACAACCGATTTCGCCTCGCCCGTGGACTCGTCCTTGACCGAGCGGACATGCACTCCTTCTTCCACCAGCTCTGCCCTGATAGTGAACACGGAGGCGTCGTTGGTCCCATTCTTGACCGCGTTGGTCTCGGGATTCACCAGGAGACTGTCGATCGTGGTGCGCTCGATCACGGTGTTGGCGTTCACGGATTCCAACAGCTCGGCGGTCGTCTTCGTCAGCAGCTCGTTCCTCGGATTGGTCCGCTTGTAGATGTCGCCGAGGCGGTTCTCGAGCAACGTCCCCTCGAAGATGGATGACCACAAGGGCCTCACGATGTTCCCGGGCTGGGCGGGGTCGGGGTTCCCGCGCAGTTGCTCGTAGAAGTCACGGATGAGGCCGTCGACCGCGGCGGATCGGGCGGCGCCGCGAGGAGAGTGTCCTCGCGGCGCTGCCCGCTTGGCACCCAGCGGATGGTTGCCGCCGGCGGCCTGCACGGCAGTGACGACGTCCTTGCAACGTCCCTGGACGAGCGCCACGAAGGCCTCTGCCCGCATGTTGAAGCGAGCCAGCTGGCTCACGCGCACGCTCGAGACCAGGACCGGGATCGTCAGCTCCACCTTTGGCAGCTTGAAGCGCGGCGCGGGGAAGTGCCGGAGCACAGGATCCTCCGCGTAGCTCAGGGCGACGCGGCGCGAGTAGTCGTCGGCCATCTGCCTGGCCTTGATGACCTCGAGCAGCAGGTGGCCGGTGTAGTCGGCCAAGGTGATCTCCGCCATGGATTTCCGCTCCCGCGCAGTCCGCCCGAAGGGTTGCTCACGCCGCCAGCATGCCGAGGATCTTCTCCAGGCCGGCCGGGATCTCGTCCTGTACCGCCTTGACGTTCACGCTGAGCGCATACTCTTTCTTCACTTCGACGCTCGTCGCGGTCTTGCGCTGGAAGGAAGTCGAGACCTTGAAGCTGATCGGGCCGAAGCCACCCTTGAGTTCCGCCTTCACGCCGAGTTCGGTGGACGTCTTGGAGGACTCGACTGAGTTCAATTTGACGTTGAAGTCGATGATCACGTGCTCGATGCGCAGCGACGGGATTGGCAGCATGGCCAGCAGTGGTACCTTGACGAAGGTCTCCTTCTCGATTGGCTGGCCTGCCGCATCGACGTCCCTCCGCTTGTGCGAGAAGTCGACCATCACCAGCTCGCGTTTGCCGTTGGGATCTGGTTCTCCTGAGCTGTCTACCGGAGTCGTGAACCCGACCTTGTTGATGAAGTCGATCGTGGCCAACGACGAAGCCACCTGCGCATCGACCGCCGCTTGCAGCGGCCCGCCGATCATCTTGTGGAAGTCGATATTGTTCAGCTCGCTGGTCAGGTCGGTGTTCAGCGCGCGCATGGGCGTGCCTGCCGCGGCGGCGGCCAGTCGCCGGGCTCCCCGGCTGGTGGCCAGGCTTGCCGCCTGAGCGGCCGAACGGACGGAAACGGCCTCACCCGCAGGGGCGGCGCGCTTCATGGACTTTTTCTTCGTAGCCATCTTGGTCTCTCCTCGAGCCTTATGGTTTGTTTGCGGAGGCACGCTGCTGGTCGAGCCAGCACACGCGCCGTTCCCTCGACGTCAGATCCGTTGCCGGTTCGCACTTATCCGGCAACCCAGATTCGATACGGCCCGGTTCCACCCGGGCTGTAGTGCCGCACCTGCACCTGGTACGTGCCCGGCTGCAGGCTGGCCTCGATTCGCGCGTTGCTCCCCGCCCCGGAGTCATCGTCCTGAGCGATCAGCTTGGTGGCCGAGTTCGGACCGTACAGAGAGAGGATCACGTCCGACGTGCCGCCGGTCTCGATGACGAACTCCCCGGATTTCGCCACCTGGAAGCGGAACGTGTCCTGTTCCCCCCTCTGGCTGATGGCCGCGGCGGTCGCTGCCAACACGGGCAGCTGGGGCAGCTCGACGAGACCCTGCCCCGGGTACATCTGCGGGCTGCCGATGAACTCCTTGTCCTTCTTGGAGAGGTCCGAGTTCGCGTTCGTGCCCTGTCCGCCGAGCGTCCACGAGGCCGGGAACCCGTAGAGCATGATCGACTCACGGTCGAACTCGGTGCCGATGATCTGGTCCATGCTGTACTTGTTCAGCACGTTGTGACGGATCGTGGCCTCGTCCCAGTAGTTCGGGGATCCGCTCAGGTCGGCGATCACCGCCGCCTCGTTCCAGCGGATGCCGCCCTGGGGATTCTGGTGCTCGTGCGCCAAGCCCATCATGTGGCCGAACTCGTGCAGGATCACGGCCTTGTCCTGCCACCCGAGGTTCATGGTCGCGGCGTCCACCGGGATCTCCAGGTTGTCCTTGCCGATGTAGGACCAGGCTCCATCGTTCGGGTTGAAGGAGACGCGAATCGCGGCCGCCGGATTTTCGGTGAAGTTCACCCTCAGGTTCGCGAACTCGCACCACTCGGGAGCGATCGTGCGCACCATGTCCTGCTGCTGGTTCGTGCCGCCTTTGAACGACACCTCGATCGTCGAGCTGTTGTTCCATTGGCGATTCCGGAGGGCGATCGCACGCGCTGCGGAGCCGGGCCCCTGGGACAGGGATCGGTGGGGGAGCGCGAGATCACGGTGCAGGATGCGGTCGTAGCAGAGCTTCTTGGCTTTCACTGGGATCTCCTCATCTGATGGAAGGGGCGAGTGAGCGCGTCGATCCGTCGTTCGAGCGTCGCCCTGGAGAACGGGGCACGGGCGATCGACCCGCCAAGAAACTCGGCCTATCCAGCTTGGGCAGGAGCCTGGATCCCGGAGACGATCCGAACGCCGCGCGCGCCGTCCGCCCCACTCTCGGAGTGCGGTCTTCGACGAGGCTTGGCCCGCTGCCTCGACAGAGACCCGGTCACCCGTCGGACGACGCTGCTGCGCCTCTCACCTCAGGTGGATCTTCAGCTTGCGCTCCGGTTGCCCGTCGAGCGTCACAGGCTTCGTGCTCTTCTTGCCGTCGTCGGTCGTGGCCGTGACCGTGTAGGTGCCCGGCGGCAGGGGACCGACGCGCTCGGTCGAGCTGCTAAAGCCCTCGCTGAAGCTTGCGGCCATCTCGGACATGCCCAGCAGGCCCTGCATCTCGCGTCCGCGCGCGTCGGTCACGGTCAGCTGCGCGTGGAGCGGCTCGCCGTCGTCGCCGACGATCTCGATCACCAGGGTCGTGCCCGGGTAGAGCACGATCTCGACGTTGGCGTTCTCGCCCTTCTTCACGCGCACCGGCGCGCTCTCGGCGCTCGCCTGACCCTTGCCGCGCGCCGAGACCTGGTACTCGCCCTCGGCCAGGCCCTCGTAGGCGAAGCTGCCGTCGGCCGAGCTGGTGATCATCGACAGGCGGTCGAGCGGACGCCCCTGGCTGTCGCGCACGAAGATCGCGGCGTCTTTGATCCCCACGCCGGTCGCGCTCACCACGCGACCGTGGATGTTGCCGGGCTCGGAGAGCTCGAAGTCCACACCCTCGACGGCCTTGCCCTCGGCGACGTGCAGGCCATCGCGCACCACGCGTCCGGCCGTGGTCTTGCCTCCGAAAGCGCCGCCGAACAGCGCTCCGCCCGCGGCCACGGCGTACTGGCCCGGGCGCAGGAACTCGAAGGAGTAGCGGCCGTGCTCGTCGGTCGAGGCCTCGGCGTAGTGCCCGCCGAGCATCGTGCCGGCCTCGAGCCCGCCGTCGGTCGAGATCGTCACGCGCGTGCCGGACAAGGCGTTCCCGTCCGCTCCGCGCACCAGGCCGCGCACCGCGCCCAGCGGCAGCTCGAAGTCGAGCGTGTGCTGCTTCGTCTCGGGCACGGTCTCGCGGAACACGACGCTGTCCTGCTGGAACGCGGCGCCGCTCTTGTTGATCTGCACCGTGACCAGATACTTCCCGGGCTGGGAGAGCTCGACCTGATAGTGCCCGTCGGCGCCCACCGAGGCGATCTTCAGCGCCTCCATGCCCTTCGCGCCCTCGGCCATGAAGCTCAGCATGCCGCCCACGACGGGCTCGCCGGCGTGCTCGACCTTGCCCTGCAGCAGCACCGGGTCCTTGGGCGGCGCGCCGAGCACGACGCGCTCCTCCTCGCCGTCCTCGAGCGTCACCATGGTGAAGCGCATGTTGTCCATGAGCGAGGCCGTGGCGTCGCTGGCGCCGCCGGCGAGGTCCACGTCGCCGCCGACCAGGATCGCGCTGATCGTCCAGGCGCCCGGTGAGAGGTTCTCGAACTCGAAGCGGCCCTCGCCGTCGGAGCGCTTCATGCTCGGCATCCACGAACCCTGTTCCTGGGCGATGATCTGCGCGCCGCTGGCGGGCTTGCCGTCCTTGCCGTAGACCTCGCCGAGCACCCGCGCGCCCTTGCGCAGCGCCAGCACGACGCCCTCGCTGCGCTCGCCCGAGCGCGTCTCGACCGAGGCCGGCTCGCTGGCCGCGAAGCCCTCGCGCGCGGCGAAGATCGAGCTCGTCCCGCTGCCGAGGCCCTCGAGCACGAACGTGCCGTCCTCCAGGCTGGTGGCCTCGGGCGCCTGGATGTCGCCGCGCAGGCGCGCGAGGCGCTGCAGGTTCTCGACCTGCAGCGTGACCTTGGCCCCGCTCACCGGCGCGCCGCTCGGATCGACGACCTTGCCCGCCACGCTGGCCGCGGGCGCGAGCACGAGCTCGAGCGGCGTCTCGTCCGCGCGTGGCAGCGCGAGCTCCAGCGGCGTCATCGGGCCGAAGCCCTTGGCGCTGGCTTCGATCGTCCAGCTGCCGGGCTCCAGGTTGCGCAGCGCGAACTTGCCCTCCGCATCCTGGAAGTCCTGGCCCCGCGATTCAACGGACATGAAGAGCGAGCCCGAGGCCTGCGCGGTGCGCACGTGGAAGGCGGCGACCGGCGCGCCCGCGGCGTCGCGCACGCGCCCGGCGATCGTGCTGGGCGCGGCGAGACGCAGCAGCATGTCGTTGGTCCCCGGCGCGACGGACTTGGAGCGCGCGAGCCACTTCTGCTTGGCGTCGCCCTCGCCGCGCTCGAGCGTCGCCACGACCACGAAGGGGCCCTTGCCGAGGCCCGCGACCTCGAAGCGTCCGTCGGCGGCGCTCTTCGACTCGCCCGAGCCGCCGCGCGCGGCGTTGAGCGCGCCCATGCCGACCATCGCCTCGGGGTCGAAGCTGACCTTGACCAGCGCACCCTCGGCGGCGCTGCCATCGGCAAGCTCGACCCGGCCGGAGATCGAGGCGCCCTTGCCGAGCGTGATCACCAGCCCGTCGCGCACCTCACCGTCGGCGAGTTCGAGCTTCTGCGGCTCGCCCTCGAGCTGCCCGGCCTTCTTGGCCAGCAAGATGCACTTGCCCGGGGCCACGTGCTCGAGCGCGAAGGCGCCGTTCGCGTCGCACTTCGTCTTGGCCAGCTCATCACCGGGAAAGCCGAACATGCCGCTCTCGGCCGCCTTGACCTCGGCCTCGGCCAGATTCGCGCCCGCCTCGTCGCGCACCACGCCGCGCAGGGTCGCGCCGACGAGCAGCGCCACCTCGACCTCGCGCACGCGTCCCGGTTCGAACTCGAGCCCCGGCACCTTTTCATCGGCGTAGTCCTTGGCCTCGACCTCCAGCGCGTGCGGCGTGCCGCAGGGCAGCGCGCGCAGCTCGAAGCGCCCATCGGCGTCGAGCGTGGCGCGGCGCTGGAAGAGCGTGTTCGAGCTCAGCGAGTCGGCGGAGAAGTTCTGCGCGTCGGGACCGAGCTGGGCCGTGATGCCCTCGAACGCAACGCCCAGCTTGGGCAGACGCACGCGGCCGCTCAGGCAGCCACCGAGCTCGGCCGCGAGCGCGGGCGCGTCGTCGCCGGCCGCGGCGCGGTAGGGCTGGGCCGAATAGAGGAAGCGGCCGTCGAGCACCAGCACGACGTCGCCCGCGGCGGCAAGCGCGAGCGAGAAGCTCCCGTCCGCGCCCACCGAGGCCGTTCCGAGGGCGCGTTCCTTCTTGCCCTCGGCCAGGTCGGCGAGCACGCCGCCCGTGCCGTAAATCTGGCGCAGCGGCTGCGCCTCGGCCAGCGCCAGCACGCGCAGCGAATCGTCCGCCGGCGCGCCGAGCGGGAACAGCACGCGCCCGAGGATGCGCCGGCCCGAGCCGGACTCCGCCACGGCGCGGCGATCCTCGCTCGCGGGGGTGGGCGCGGAAGGGACGAGCTCGGGCTGCTTCTCCGGCTTGGCGAGCTCGAGGGGTACCGGGGTCGCGACCTCGGCCTCCGCCTTCTTCTGCGCGAGGCCCGTCATTGACTGCGAGTCGTTCGTCGCCTGGCCGCGCTCGCTCTTGCCGAGCGAGAGCCAGAGCAGGACCAGGACGGCCGGGAGGAGCAGAAAGAGCAGCGCCAGAACGGGCTTCTTCATGGGGCAGGGGCGGGTTCGGGGTGGGACGAACCCGGGCTCCGAGGATCAAGGGTGGGGACAGCGCTCGGTGCGGGTTGCCCGAGTGCTCGAGAGATCTGGGCGTGGAGCGCGCGCCCGTTCGTCGTGGAATCTCACGCGTAGCGTCGCCCGCTATTCACGATCGGCCGCGCTCACAGAGAGGATACACCCTGGCGATCCCGTAGAATCCCCGCCCGCTATCGGCGGAGCGGCCATGCGTCGAGCGGGGCCCGCTCCGACGCCTGCTCCGACGACTCCGCTTCTACGCTGATGACCCGACGTACCCGCGAGAGCGAGACGCAGCCTGCCGCGAGCTGGAAGGAAGAGGTCTGGCGTCCGGCCGCCGCGGCCAGCCCCGAGCGCGCTTCGCCCTTCCGCACGCCCTCCGGGCTCGAGCTCGCGCCGCTCTACGGCGATGCGCCCGACGGCGGCCTGCCGGGCTGCTATCCGTACACGCGCGGCATCCACCCGACGATGTACCGCGGGCGCTTCTGGACCATGCGCCAGTACGCGGGCTTCGGCAGCGCGGCCGACACGAACCAGCGCTTCCGCGTCCTGCTCGCCAGCGGCCAGACCGGGCTTTCGACCGCCTTCGACCTGCCGACGCAGATCGGCTACGACTCCGATCATCCGCTGGCCGAGCCCGAGATCGGCAAGGTGGGCGTGTCGATCAACAGCCTGGCCGACATGGAGCGGTTGTTCGCCGAGATCCCGCTGGGCGAGGTCTCGACCTCGATGACGATCAACGCCACCGCGCCGATCCTGCTGGCGATGTACGTGGCCCTCGGCGCCAAGCAAGGCGTGCCCAGCGCGCAGCTGCGCGGCACGGTGCAGAACGACATCCTCAAGGAGTACGCCGCGCGCGGCAACTACCGCTTCCCGGTCGCGGCCTCCCTGCGCCTGACGACCGACCTGATGGCCTTCTGCGCCGAGCGCGTGCCGCAGTGGAACACGATCTCGATCTCGGGCTACCACATCCGCGAGGCGGGCTCGACCGCCGTGCAGGAGCTCGGCTTCACGCTCGCCAACGCGCGCACCTACGTGAAGGCCGCCATCGCCGCGGGCCTGGCGGTCGATTCGTTCGCGCCGCGGCTCAGCTTCTTCTTCAACGCCCACAACCACCTGTTCGAGGAGGTGGCCAAGTTCCGCGCCGCGCGGCGCATGTGGGCGCGCATGATGAAGGAGGAGTTCGGCGCCAAGGACGAGCGCTCGTGGACGCTGCGCTTCCACACCCAGACCGCGGGCTCGACGCTCACCAGCCAGCAGCCCGACAACAATGTCGTGCGCGTCACGATCCAGGCCCTGGCCGCGATCCTGGGCGGGACGCAGTCGCTGCACACGAACTCGCGCGACGAGGCGCTGTCGCTGCCCAGCGAGGCCTCCGCTCGGCTGGCGTTGCGCACGCAGCAGGTCCTGGCCAACGAGTCGGGCGTGGCCGACGTGGTCGATCCGCTGGGCGGCTCGCCGCTGATCGAGTCCTTGACCGACGAGCTCGAGCGCCAGGCGCTGGCGCTGATGGCCGAGGTCGAGCGTCGCGGCGGCGCCGTCAGCGCGATCGAGGCCGGCTTCGTGCAGCGCGAGATCCACCTCTCGGCTCTGGCCGCGCAGCGCGCGATCGAGTCCGGCGCGAGCGCGGTGGTGGGCGTGAACCAGTACCGCCTGAACGAGCCCGATCCGGAGCTCTTCAAGCCCTCCGACCGCGCGCGCGACGAGGTCCTGGCCACCCTCGCCCGCGTGCGCGCCGAGCGCGACGGCGCGCGCGTCGAGGGCCGCTTGCGGGCGCTCGAGGAAGCCGCCCGTGGGCGCGACAATCTGCTGCCTCCGATCTTGAGCGCGGTCGAGAGCTACGCGACCATCGGCGAGCTCTGCGGGTGCCTGGAGCGCGTCTTCGGGCGCTACAAGCCGCCCGAGGGCTTTTGACACTCGACCCAGCGATGCACAGCGCGCTCCACTCCGTCGTCCAGGGCCTCCATCACGTGGCCATCGTGGTCCCGAGCCTCGCCGAGGCGCGCAAGACCTACGTGGACGTGCTGGGCATGCACGCCGGAGCCCCCGAGTTCGTCGCCGACCAGAAGGTGAACGTGCTCGTGTGCCACGCCGGCGCGCAGCGCATCGAGCTGGTCGAGCCCGCCGCGCCCGACTCGCCGGTCGCGCGCTTCCTCGAGAAGCGCGGCCCCGGCCTGCACCACCTCGCCTATCAAGTGGCCAGCGTCGAGCGCGCGCTGGCCGTGCTCAAGGCCGCCGGCCTGCGCCTGATCGACGAGCACGCGCGCCCCGGCGCACACGGCACGCGCATCGCCTTCGTGCATCCCTCGGCCACCCACGGCGTGCTCACCGAGCTCGTCGAAGTTCCCGGAGTACGGGCAGAAAGCGAACCGCGATGACCCCGCCCAACTGTCCCGAGTGCCGCGTGGCGATGGAAGCCGGTCACGTCGCCGATCGCGCGCGTTCCAGCCTTTGCACCCCGCTGTGGGTCGCGGGGCCGGCCGACTGGACCGGGACACACATATGGTCCGTCGCCTCGAAGCTGAAGGGCCACGACGTGTACGCGGTCGTCTCGTATCGCTGCCCCAACTGCGGGTTCCTGAGCAGCTTCGCGCGCACTCCCACGACTCCCGATGGATGATCCGCTCTCACGCATGAAACCGCCGCAATCCGAATCGGCCTCGTCGCCCGGTGAAACGCCGCTGCAGCGTCTGCGGCGCATGCGCGAGCTCACGCTCGTCGGCGGCGGCAAGGAGCGCATCGACGCCCAGCACAAGAAGGGCAAGCTGACCGCGCGCGAGCGCCTCGATCTCCTGCTCGACGAGGGCTCGTTCGTCGAGATCGACCGCTTCGTCGCGCACCGCTGCACCGACTTCGACATGCAGGCGCAGAAGATCCTGGGCGACGGCGTGGTCACCGGGCACGGCCAGATCGACGGCCGGCCGGTGTACGTGTACAGCCAGGACTTCACGGTCTTCGGCGGCTCGCTGTCCGAGACGCACGCCGAGAAGATCTGCAAGGTGATGGACATGGCGCTCAAGGTCGGCGTGCCGATCGTGGGCTTGAACGACTCGGGCGGCGCGCGCATCCAGGAGGGCGTGAAGTCGCTCGGCGGCTACGCCGAGATCTTCTGGCGCAACGTGCAGGCCTCCGGCGTCGTGCCGCAGATCTCGGCCATCCTCGGGCCCTGCGCGGGTGGCGCGGTGTACAGCCCGGCGATCACCGACTTCATCTGCATGGTGGAGGGCACGAGCTACCTGCACATCACCGGGCCGGACGTGGTCAAGACCGTGACGCACGAGGTCGTGACGAGCGAGGAGCTGGGCGGCGCCGAGGTCCACGCGACGCGCTCGGGCGTGGCCGCCTTCACGAGCCCCGACGACCGCGCCTGCATGGCGCTCTTGCGGCGCCTGCTCAGCTACCTGCCGCTGAACAACGCCGAGGGCGCGCCCTTCGTCGCGAGCGACGATCCGCGCGAGCGCGTCGAGCCCGCGCTCGACACGCTGGTGCCGGCCGATCCCAGCAAGCCCTACGACATGCGCGAGGTCATCCGCCACGTCGTGGACCGCGAGTCGTTCCTCGAGGTGCACCAGGGCTACGCGCGCAACATGCTGGTCGGCTTCGCGCGCCTCGGTGGCCACGTGATCGGCGTGGTCGCGAACCAGCCCGCGGTGCTGGCCGGTTGCCTCGACATCGCCGCCTCGATCAAGGGCGCGCGCTTCATCCGCTTCTGCGACGCCTTCAACATCCCGCTGGTCACCTTCGAGGACGTGCCCGGCTTCCTGCCCGGCACGGAGCAGGAGAAGAACGGCATCATCCTGCACGGCGCCAAGCTGCTCTACGCCTACGCCGAGGCCACCGTGCCGAAGCTCACCGTCATCACGCGCAAGGCCTACGGCGGCGCCTACGACGTCATGGCTTCGAAGCACATTCGCGCCGATCTCAATCTCGCCTGGCCCAACGCGCAGATCGCCGTGATGGGCGCCGCCGGCGCCGCGCGCATCATCCACCGCCGCGAGATCCAGGCCGCCAAGGACCCCGCCGCCGAGGAGAAGCAACGCACGGCCGAGTACGAGGAGACGTTCTCGAACCCGTACATGGCCGCCGAGCGCGGCTTCGTGGACGACGTGATCGAGGCGCACAAGACGCGCCCGATGCTGATCCGCTGGCTGGAGCTGCTCAAGACGAAGCTCGAGTCCCGGCCGCGGCGCAAGCACGGCAACATCCCCCTCTAGGCCGCGATGTTCCAACGCATCCTGATCGCGAATCGCGGCGAGATCGCGCTGCGCGTCCTGCGCACCGCGCGCGAGATGGGCATCGAGGTCGCCGCCGTCTACTCGGACTTCGACCGCGCCGCGCTGCACGCGCGCCTCGCGAACGTGGCCGTGCCGCTGGGCGGCTCGACGCCGGCCGAGAGCTACCTCTCGATCGAGAAGATCTTGGCGGCGGCGAAGCAGGTCGGCGCCGAGGCGATCCACCCGGGCTACGGCTTCCTGTCGGAGAACGAGGACTTCGCGCAGGCGGTGCTCGACGCGGGGCTCGTCTGGATCGGGCCGCCGCCGAGCGCGATCTTCGCCATGGGCGACAAGATCGAGAGCAGGAAGCGCATGCAGGCGGCCGGTGTGCCGGTCGTGCCGGGCATCGTCGAGGCGCTCGCGGATCCGCAGCAAGCGATCAAGGAAGCAGCCAAGGTCGGCTACCCGATCGCGCTCAAGGCCTCCGCCGGCGGCGGCGGCAAGGGCATCCGCGTGGTGCGCGACGCGGCGCACATGGAGGGCGCGTTCCGCGGCGCTTCCAGCGAGGCCGAGAAGGCCTTCGGCGACGGGCGCGTGTACCTCGAGCGCTACCTCGACAAGCCGCGCCACATCGAGATCCAGGTGCTGTTCGACGCGCACGGGCACGGCGTGCACCTCGGCGAGCGCGAGTGCAGCGTGCAGCGCCGGCACCAGAAGCTGATCGAGGAATCGCCCTCGGCGGTGATCGACGCGAAGTTGCGCGCACAGATGGGCGCGGTCGCGCTCGCCGCCGCCAAGGCGGTCGGCTACGTGAACGCGGGCACGGTCGAGTTCCTTTACACCGACGCCAGCGGCAAGCCGGAGTTCTTCTTCCTGGAGATGAACACGCGCCTGCAGGTCGAGCACCCGGTCACCGAGATGGTGACGGGCCTCGACCTCGTCAAGGAGCAGCTGCGCATCGCGGCCGGCGAGCCGCTCGGCTACACCCAGTCCGAGGTGCAGTTCCGCGGCCACGCGCTCGAGGTGCGCCTGAACGCCGAGGACCCGGCCAACGGTTTCCTGCCCTCGACCGGCATCATCCACAACCTGCGCTTCCCGGCCGGGCCGTGGGTGCGCACGGACTCGGGGCTCTATCGCGGCATGGAGGTCGGGCTCAACTACGACCCGCTGCTGGCCAAGCTGATCGTGTGGGCACCCACGAGAATCGAGGCGATCGAGCGCATGCGCCGCGCCTTGACCGAGCTCAACATCGGCGGCGTGAAGACCAGCGCGCCCGCGGCGATGGCGGTGCTCGAGGACGAGCGCTTCCGCAGGGGCACGTTCGACACGCACCTGCTGGAGACGATCGACTTCAAGGGCCGCGTGGGCGGCGAGGTCGCGGCCGCGGCGGTGGCGGCGGCGATCCACCGCTGGAACGAGGCGCGCCGGCGCGCGCTGGCCGGGCGCGCCGAGGACCGCACGGGCTGGATCGCCCGGCGCACCGAGTCGCTGGCCGGCTGGCCCGAGCGCGCGCCGTTCGACGGAGGCACGCGGTGAAGTACTTCGTCGAGGTGAACGGCGCCGAGCACGTGGTCGAGCTCACCGAGGTGCTGGGCGAGCTGCGCGTCGCCTACGACGGCGCGCCGCTCACTGTGCGCTACGAAGAGGTCGATCGCCTGGGCCAGGCCGCGCTGTATCTCGGCGGCGAGGGCGGCGCGAGCGGCGACAAGGCCTACGCGATCTCGATCGAGGGCAGCGCCGCCGAGGTGCGCGTGACCGTGGCCGGGCATCTCTATCAGGTTGCGCTCGAGGACGAGCGCGAACGCGCCGCGCACGACGCCGAGAAGACGCGCAAGAAGGGCGGCGGCGAGCTGAAGAGCATCATGCCCGGCGTGGTGGTCAAGCTCCTGGTGAAGGTCGGCGACGCGGTCGAGAAGGACCAGCCACTCTTGATCCTCGAGGCGATGAAGATGCAGAACGAGATCGGCTCGCCGATCACGGGCACGGTGAGCGCGCTGTTCGTGCGCGAGGGTGAGGCCGTGGCCAGCGGCGCGAAGCTCGCCAGCCTCAGCGCCGCCGGCTGAGCGCCCCCGCGGGTACGATCGCCGGGTCATCGTGCGTACCTGGCTCGTTCTCGCCCTCGTCTGCCTCGCCTGGACGTGCCTCGGCGACTGGTCGCTCGCCAACGGGGCCGGGCTGGGGCTTGCCGCGCTGCTCGGTTTCGCCTGCACGCGCTCTGCGTCCGATCGCGTGCGACGCCTGGCTCCGCTGGCTCCGGCCACGGCCCTCCTGGTGCGCACCTTCATGTACGCGGCGGCTCCCTTGCCGCTGCGCCCGGTGCTCGGCCTGGCGGTGCTGTTGCTGGCGGCGCTGGTGTGCCACCTCGCCTTGCACCCGCTGGCCGCGGTCTCGCGCCCGGCCAAGTTCGCCGCGCGCCTCACGCTCTCGCTGGCGGCCGTTCTGACGGTGCTGACCGGCGCCGAGCGGCTGTACCGCGAGTTCGTGCCGCTGAATCCGTACTGGATCGAGCCCGAGGAGGGTGGCGACGAGATCTTCGTCGAAGACGCCGAACTCGGCCTGGCCCTGCGCCCGGGCTTCCGCGGGCGCTTCGTGCACCTCGAGTACGGCCGCGAGCGCGTGGAGCTCAACGCCGACGGCTTCCGCGACCGGCCATGGAGCGGAGCGGGCGCGGCGGGCGGAGCGGGCGCGGCACCGCGCGACGGCGTTCTGCTGCTCGGCGACTCGACCCTGTTCGGTTTCGGCGTGGAGCAGCAGCAGACGATCCCCGCGCTGCTCGAGCGCGAGCTCGCGCGCACGAGCGCTCGTGAATGGCGCGTCTACAACGGCGGTGTGCCTGGCTATGGCCCGCCGCACGAGCTCGGCGTGTTGCAGCGCTGGAGCGAGCGCCTGAGTCCGCGCGTGTGCGCCTTCGTGTTCTACGACGGCAACGACCTCGACGATTGCCGCAAGGCGCAGACGCTCCCTCGGCCAGCGGCGCCGGGCGCGATGCGAACGCCAGAAGTCGGTCCGCCGCCCGGCGCGCCTGCGCCGCCGGACTTCCTGGCGCGCGCGCTGCCGACGCCGCCGCTGTGGTCGCGCGCCTACTGGATGCGCTACTCGCTCCTCGGCCGGCGACTCGAGCACGTCCTCGCCGACCAGCTCGTGGCCCTGGGCTGGGTGCCGCTCGACGTCGCCTGCAACAACGAGTTCCTGCGCGCGGCGCGCATCGAGCCCGACGCGCTGATCGCGCAGGAGCTGGAACTCGCCTGGAACGCGATCGCGGCCGCGGCCGAGCACTGCCGCGCGCGCGGCATCGCCTTCGTGCTCGTGCGCCTGCCGGGCGCGGTGCAGGTCGAGCCCGGCACGTTCCGGGTGCTGCTCGAGCGCCTGGAGCAGGACCCGGCGCGCTTCGCTCGCGCGCGGCCCGGCAGCCTGCTGGTGCAGCGCGCGCGCGCCCAGGGCCTCCCCGCGCTCGACCTGCTGCCGGTCCTCGAGGTGGCCGAGGGCCAGGTGTGTCCCTACTACTTCCGCGAGGGCCACCCCAGCGCGGCCGGGAACCAGCGCATCGCCGCGGAGCTGGGCGCGTTCCTGCTGCGCGAGGGGCTGCTGGGCGAAGCTCGCTGAATCGAGTTCCGCCCCGGCGCCTCCGCGCCGGGCGAGGTACTCTCTTGCGCATGTTGCGCCGCACCCTGCTCTCGCTCCTCGGTCTCGTCCTGCTCGCCGCCCAGCCCGGCGCCACCTGGTCGATCGTGTGCGTGAACCTGGACACGCGCGAGGTCGCCGTGGCCACGGCCACGTGCCTGACGAACTTCGACATCGAGACCGGCGTGCCGGTGATCGTGGTCGGCGAGGGCGCGGCCGCGGCCCAGTCCTTCATCGACTCCAGCGGTGCGAACCGGCGCCTGATCTACTTCGACTACCTCAACGAGGCGCACACGCCGGCCGAGATCCTGGCCGCGCTCGCGGCCCAGGACAACGGGCATCAGACGCGTCAGTACGGGATCGTCAACTTCAGCGGCGATCCGGTGAGCTTTACCGGCAGGCGCGACGGTCTGGCCGCGACCAGCGTCAGCGGGCGCATCGGCAACGTCCTGTACGCGATCCAGGGCAACGTGCTGACCGGCGACGCGGTCGTGTTCGCGGCCGAAGCGGCGCTGCGTACCAAGAAGGGCGACCTCTCCCAGAAGATCATGGCCGCGATGGAAGCGGCGCGCGCGCTGGGCGGCGACGGACGCTGCTCCTGCGATCCGAACCGACCCACGAGCTGCGGGGTGCCGCCGCCGAACTTCACCAAGTCGGCCCACGTGGCCTGCCTGATCGTGGCGCGCGTGGGCGACACGAACGCCGGCTGCAACGCGAGCCGCGGTTGCGCGCAGGGCGAGTACTGGCTGAACATCAACATCCGCGGCGGCGGCAATCCGATCGATCCGATCTTCACCCTGCGCAACCAGTACGACAACTTCCGCCGCGACCACGCCGGCCGGCCCGACGGCATCCTCTCGCGCGTCGGCGGCCTCAAGGCGCTGCCCGCCGACGGCGTGACGCAGCGGACGATCACGGTCGAGCTGCGCGACATCGACGAGCGCCGTCTGGCGCACGGCGGCGCGCTGCTCGAGGTCACGACCGCCGACGGTCTGCCGTCGCTGGCCACGCTCGGCCCGGTGCAGGATCTTGGCAACGGGCGCTACACCTTCACGCTCGGCGCGGGCACCACGGCCGGCGTGGATCGCTTCGTGGTCAAGGCCACCGACGTCTCGCCCACGGATCCGAGCGACATCGTCACGGCCACGCTCTATCCGCCGCTCGAGATCGCCACGCTCGACACGCAGCTGTATCTCGGTGAGAGCGCGCTCTCGGCGGCCCAGGGCGGGCAGCCGGCGTTCGTGCTGAATCGCGCCGACAAGCCGGGCGCGCGCTACCTGCTGGTGGCGCGCCTCGGCAACGCGCGCAACCCCGGGCGCGCGCTGCCCGGCGGCTTGCCGGTGCTGTCCATCGCCCAGAGCCCGTTCTTCCCCGCGCCGCCGCTGGCGCTGGACGCGCACGGGCGCGCCGAGGCGTCGCTCTCCGTGCCGCCGGCCGCCCTGGCGGCGCTGGTCGGCTGGCGCATCGAGGCCACCGGCTACGTGCTCGACGGCGGAGCGCTGGAGAGCACGAACACGGCCGGCTTCGACGTCCTGCCCTGAGCTGACTGATCTGCTACTCGCGGAAGTCCACGTCTGGCGCGAGCATTTCAGCGCCGGAAGAACAAGACGCACCGCGGAGGCGCGGAGGACGCGTAGAGGCGCGGAGGAAGAAGGGGCCTCCCGGGTTTCAGCCTGTTCGCCTACTCCGCGTTCCCCCGCGTTCTCCGCGTCTCCGCGGTGCGCTTTTCCTCCGCTTGGGTTGCGGGCTTCGCCCGCGCTGAGCGGGACCGTGGGCGCTCAGCCCGCTTGACGCGTGCGACTGCGGCGGCTCGAGCCCTGCATCGTCAGTGCGCTGTGGATCTGCTGGCGCGACACGCGCCCCGATTTGAGCAGCGTCTCGCCCAGGAGCTGCCCGCTCTTGCGCTGTTGCAGCAGAGCCTGCTCGAGCTCCTTGCGCGTGATCGCGCCCTGCAGGACGAGGATCTCGCCCAGCAGGAGCTCGGTGGCCATGCGCAGGCGCGCCGGCTGCTTCTCCACGCTGGGCAGCGGCGCCGAGGGCGAGCGCGCCGCGCTGGAAGCGGGCGGAGCCTCGGCGCTGCGTGCGGGAGCCTGGGCCGGCGGCGTGGCCCTGGCCACGCCGCGGATGCGCTTCTGATGGTCGAGCGCGAGCTCGAGCTCGGCCTGGGTCGTGAAGCCGTGTTCGACCAGGATCTCGCCCAGGCGCTTCTGCGTGCCGCGCTGGAGCTCGAGCGCCAGCTCGAGCTCGGCCTGCGCCACGACGCCGAAGTGCACCAGCATCTCGCCCAGCAGCATGTCGCGCGCGACGCTGAGGCGCAGCTGCGTGTGCGCCGTGGGTCGGCGCGAGCCGCGCTCGGCCTCGGGGGCCGCGGCCCGCGCGCGGGCGTTCTCCGTCGGCGCCGGGCCGAGGTGGAAGGCGCGCTCGACCGCGCTCACCAGCGTGCGCGCCGTGCGGCGCACCTCCTCGCCCTCGCCGCTGAGCCGGCTCGAGCGCGCGAGCAGGTTGGCCGCCAGGGCGAGCTGCGCCGCGGAGCTGGCCGCGCCCACGCGCTCCAGCAGGGCGCCGATCTGTTCCATGCGTCGCACCAGCGCCCCTGCTTCCGCGGGGATGTCCAGGTTGGCCCCATCGAGCTCGGCGACGAGCTCGGTCAGCTCCGACAGGGGCATGGTTTCCTTGGGCGCGAGGAACGTGTGCGGTGGGCAGACAAGGAGTCCATTTGTCGAGCCGAATTTGGGACGTACTTGAGAAGAGCTCCTCGTGGACGAGGGCGCGGAACGGAATTCCCGCGCCGGCCTCCCCACAGCCGCGCTGCAGCGCACACACTGGACGGTCGCCATGGCCAACCTCCTCCTGCGCCGTCTGCTCCCGCTCCTGTGTCTGCTGGGCGTGCTCGTGCCCTGCAGCAGCGCCACCTGGTCGATCGTGGTCGTGAACCGGCGCACGGGCGAGGTGTGCATCGCCTCGGCCACCTGCATCCCGCGTCAGGACCTCACGGAGTGGACCCCTGTGCTGCTGGTGGGCGTGGGCGGCGGCGTGACGCAGTCCGTGCTCGACAACGGCCAGAACAAGGTGCGCATCTGGGAGGGCTTCCTGGCAGGCGAAACGCCGCAGGCGATCCTGGCGCGCATCCGCGCCGAGGACGCCGGCTCCGCAACGCGCCAGTTCGGCATCGTCGACTTCACCAACGATCCGCTGTCCTTCACCGGCCGTCAGTGCGGTCAGGCGCGGAAAAGCGTGGCCGGCGTGGTCGACGATCTCGCCTACGCGATCCAGGGCAACATCCTCTCGGACCAGATCGTGGTGGACGAGGCCGAGCGCGTGCTGCGCGCGAGCACCGGCGACACCGCGCAGCGCGTGATGGCCGCGATGGTGCGCGCGCGCGAACTCGGCGGCGACGGGCGCTGCTCCTGCGGCCTGGGCTCGCTGGGCGACTGCGGCATCCCCACCGACTTCGAGAAGTCGGCGCACATCGGCTACCTGCTGGTGGCGCGCATGGGCGACACGGACGGCAGCTGCGTGGTGAGCGAGAGCTGCGTGACCGGCGCCTACCACCTGCGGCTCTCGATCCACGGCGCGAACGCGCTGCACGACGATCCCGATCCGGTGGACCAGCTCGTGGAGCGCTTCGCCGCCTGGCGCGCCGAGCGCGTCGGTCGGCCCGACGGGATCCGCTCGCGCGTGCGCGCGGTCGATTCCCTGCCGGCCGACGGCGTGACCGAGCGCACGCTGACGATCGAGCTGGCGGACCTGGAGGGCACGCGCCTCACGCACGGCGGCACGACGGTCGAACTCGCGACCCTCGACGGCGCGCCGACGCACGTCAGCCTTGGCCCGCTGCAGGATCACGGCGATGGCACGTACTCGTGCCGCGTCCGCGCGGGTACGCAGAGCGGCCTCGACCGCTTGGTGGTCCGCGCCAGCGACGCGCTCGTGCGCGCGACGCTGTACCCGTACCTCGAGCTGCGCTCCGACCCCGCCGCGCGCCTGCACGCCGGGCGCGACACGCTGTCGAGCACCGCACCCGAGGGCGTGCCGTTCGTGGTCAGCGAGCCGATGCGACCGCGCGCGAAGTACTGGCTGTTCACGCGCCTCGCCGGCGCGAAGAAGCGCGGCTTCGGCTCGGACGCGCTGTTCGCGCGCTACCTTGTGCCGGCCGTGGCACCATTCTTCCCCGGCCCGGCGGGCGAGCTCGACGCGGACGGTCGCGCGGAGCCGTCGTACTCAGTCCCTGCGGTCGTGCTCGCGCCCTTGATCGGCCTGCACCTCGAGTGGCGCGCGCGCATCTTCGGCCCGGGCGCGCCGCTCGATTCGGATCCGGTGAGCGTGCTCATCGGGCCCTGACGCGCTATTCGGCCAGGACGACGTTGCGGCGCTCGCGCAGGAACAAGGTCCCGATTACGAAGGTCGCGCTGGCGATCGCCATCGGATAGTAGAGCCCCGCGTAGGGGTTGCTCGTCACGCCGACCAGCCAGGTGCCCACCAGGGGCACGAGCCCGCCGAAGACGCCGTTGCCGATGTGGTACGGCAGCGACATCGAGGTGTAGCGGATGCGCGTCGGGAAGAGCTCGACCAGCAAGGCCGCGATCGGGCCGTAGACCATGGTCACGAACAGGACCTGCACCAGGACCAGCAGCACCAGCATCGTCACGTTCGGCCCGCCCGCGGCCCGCGCGGCGAGGGTCATCGCGTGGTAGATCGGCAGGTAGGCGAGCACGGCGAGCCCACACCCGCTCATCAGGATCGGCTTCCGTCCGATGCGGTCGGAGAGCGCGCCGAAGACGACGAAGAACGGCGTGCCGAGCAAGAGCGCCACGGCCACGATCTTGTTGGCGAGCACGAACTCGACCTTCAGCACGGTCTGCAGGTAGTAGAGCGCGTAGAACTGGCCCGTGTACCACACCACGCCCTGGCCCATCGTCGCGCCGAACAGCGCGAGCAGCACGAGGCGCAGGTTCGCGCGCTTCCCGAAGCTGTCGCGCAGCGGAGTCGCCGAGCCCTTGCCCTGGGCCTTCATGGCCACGAAGAGCGGCGACTCGGCGAGCTTGCGCCGGATCAGGTAGGAGAAGAGCACCAGGACGATCGAGAGCAGGAACGGGATGCGCCAGCCCCAGCGCGCGAACTCCTGCTCGCCGAGCCGCGTGCGACACAGGAGGATCACGCCCAGCGACACGAACAGGCCGAGCGTCGCGGTGGTCTGGATGAAAGACGTGTAGAACCCGCGCCGGCCGTCGGGCGCGTGCTCGGCCACGTAGGTCGCCGCGCCGCCGTACTCACCACCCAGAGCGAGGCCCTGCAGCATGCGCAGGAGCAGGAGCGCGAGCGGCGCCAGGATTCCGATCTGCTCGTAGGTGGGCAGGATCCCGATCGCCGCGGTCGAGAGCCCCATCAGGATCAGCGTCGACAGGAAGGCGCGCTTGCGGCCGACGAGGTCGCCGATGCGTCCGAACACCAGCGCGCCGAAGGGCCGCACGACGAAACCCGTGGCGAAGGTCGCGAGGGTCGCCAGCAGCGCCGTGGCGGGCTCGTCCTTGGGGAAGAACGAGCCGGCCAGGACCGTGGCCAGGCTGCCGAAGATGTAGAAGTCGTACCACTCGATCAGCGTGCCCGCCGAGCTCGCGGCGATGACCTTCCAGAGGTTCGCTTTGCCGACCATCGAGTGGCGCGGAGTGTAGCGACGCGCGCGTGCGCCGTCAGGGCCTCGTCGGTACGCTGCCTGGATGCCGAACGCGCTCGACACCCTGTGCGACTGGATCGCGATCGACTCGGTCACCGGGCACGAGGGCGACTACGGCGACGCGCTCGCACGGCACCTGGTGGGCCTCGGCTTCGGCGTCGAGCGCCAGGACGTCGAGCCGGGGCGCTTCAACGTGCTTTCCCGCGCCGACGAGCCCGAGCTCGTCTTCTGCACGCACCTCGACACCGTGCCGCCCTACTTCGGGCCGACGCGCAAGGGCACGGCGATCCACGGCCGCGGCGCGTGCGACGCCAAGGGCCCCGCGCTGGCCATGATCGAGGCCGCGCGGCGCCTGGTGGCGAGCGGCGAGCGGCGCATCGGCTTCCTGTTCACGGTCGGCGAGGAGACCGACGGCGGCGGCGCGCAGCACGCCAACAAGGTCACGAGCGAGCGCTGGAAGCCGCGCTGGACGATCATCGGCGAGCCCACCGACAACCGCTTCATCCGCGGCGGCAAGGGCGTGTTCAAGGGCACGCTGAGCGCGCACGGCGTGGCCTCGCACAGCTCGCGCCCGCTCGGGCCGTCGGCGATCCACGAGCTCGTCCACGTCGCGCACCATCTGCTCGAGGACGGCTGGGGCGAGCACCCGTTGTTCGGCAAGGGCACGCTGAACCTCGGCCTGGTCCAGGGCGGCCTGGCCTCCAACGTCGTCGCGCCCGCGGCCACCGCCAGCGTGATGGTGCGCGTGGTCGAGGAGCCGCGCGCGGTCGAGGCGCGCATCCGCGCGCACCTCACCAAGGACGTCGAGTTCACCGCCGAGAAGAGCTACGGCCCGGTCGAGTTCTTCGTCCCCGACGCGCACCGCCAGGACGCGCCGGTGGTCGCCTTCGGCACCGACGCGCCCTGGCTGACGCGCTTCGGCACGCGCCTGCTCTACGGCCCGGGCTCGATCGACGACGCGCACACGGATCACGAGAGGCTGGCCGTGGATTCGTTCGAGCGCGCGGTGGGGGAGTACGAGCGTACGGCGCGCGAGCTGCTGGCCCGCTCCTGAGGCGGCCCTCAGCGGACGGATTCTGGCCGATCCAGCCAAAGTCCGCCGCGGCCGGTGCATCCAGGTTTGAAAGGCCCCCCTCCCGGAGCCTGGCCATGGTCCACACCGCCCTCTCCCTTCCCACCCTGCTCGCCCTGGCTTCTCTCGCTCCTGCCCAGAACGTCCGCCTCAGCGGGCCTATGTGGCCAGGGTGATCGGGCGGGTGGATCGTTCCGTCCTGACCCGGACGGATTGCGGGCTGTCCTCGCCGTGGTCGAGTCCGAGGATGTGCGGGAGCTCTTTCCGCTTGACGGCAGCGCCGCTCCCAGGAGGCTCACGAACTTGCCCGCGGGCGTTTCCATCGGTGAGTACCGCCTCAGCGCCGACGGCCGCTGGCTCGTGTTCCGGGCCAACCTCAGCGCGTTGCAGCGCTTCGAGTCATGGCGCCTCGCGCTGGACGGTAGCGAGCGCCGCTCGCGCGCTGAGCGCGGCTCAACGCGGCGCTGAGTCCACCAGCGCCGCGAAGCGCTCGCGCTCGCGCTCGAACTCGGCGCGCGTCACGACAGCCTCGGCATCCACGGCGCGGTCCAGGGCCAGGACACCATCGAGGTGGTCGAGCTCGTGCTGGAACAGCTCGCTCTCGGCCGGGGCGAGGTCCTTCCACACCTGCGGGTGGCCGCGCTCGTCGTCGAACTCGATCGTCACCGAGCGCGCGCGGCGTACGCGCACCAGCAGGTCGGGGAAGCACAGGCAATCGTCCCACAGCGTGAACGTCTCGTCGCTCTGCGCCACGATGCGCGGGTTGATCAGCGCGCGCGGGCCGCGGCCGAGGTTGAAGGCCACCACGCGCACGCGCCGGCCGAGCTGCGGGGCGGCGATGGCGCGCCCGAAGCCGCGCGCGGCGCGGAAGTCGGCCAGGTTCTCGTGCAGGCGCGCCAGCAGCACGCGCACGCCCGCCGCGCAGGCGTCGGGGACGGGCGCCGAGGGCCAG
Source organism: Planctomycetota bacterium (assembly GCA_009691855.1). Taxonomy (GTDB): domain Bacteria; phylum Planctomycetota; class UBA1135; order UBA1135; genus JABFRZ01. The sequence continues at coordinate 29,851 of SIAI01000004.1, forward strand.
CGCAGGCGCGGGTCGCCGAGCTGCAGGATCTCGCTCGGAACGGAGGTCGTCGCGGAATTCATCCCGCGCTAACCTAGCGGCGTCATGCCTGAATGGAAGCCTGGGCGGAAGAACGGAGACGAGCTGCTTGCCGCGCTGGAGGCGGGCGAGGTGCGCGCGGCCGAACCGCTGGCCGACGGGACCTGGCGCGTGAACGCCTGGGTCAAGGAGGCGATCCTCGAGCTGTTCCGCACACGCAGCGCCAGCCCGGTCGGCGAGCAGCGCGAGCTGTGGCCATTCGTGGACAAGTTCGGCGTGCAGGCGCCCGAGGCCGGTGTGCGCCTGGTGCCGGGCGGCTCGGCGGTGCGCCGCGGCGCCTACGTGGCCAAGGGCTGCGTGCTCATGCCGCCCTGCTACGTGAACATCGGCGCGCACGTCGGCGCGGGCACGATGATCGACAGCCACGCGCTGGTCGGCTCCTGCGCGCAGATCGGCGCGCGCGTGCACGTCTCGGCCGCGGCGCAGATCGGCGGCGTGCTCGAGCCCGTCGGCGCGCGCCCGGTGATCGTCGAGGACGAGGTGCTGGTCGGCGGGCAGTGCGGCCTCTACGAGGGCGTGCTCGTGCGCGCGCGCGCCGTGCTGGGCGCGGGCGTGATCCTGACCGGCTCGACGAAGGTCTACGACCTCGTGGAGGAGCGCGAGCTCATCGGCACGCTCGAGGAGCCGCTCGAGATCCCCGCGGGCGCCGTGGTCGTTCCCGGCAGCCGCCCGGTGACGCAGCAGCGTCCCTTCGACCTGTGGGCCACGCACCGTCGCCTGCACGTCGCTTGCGCGCTGATCGTGAAGTACCGCGACGCGCAGACGGACGCGCGCACCGCGCTCGAAGACGCGCTGCGCTGAATCAAGCCAGCGTGTCGGCCAGCGCCGCGCGCGCGCGCCGGGCGACGAGCCAGGTGGCGAGCACGGTCAGCAGGATGCGCAGCGCGATTCCCGCGAGTCCCAGCGGATCCGCAGGGAGCTTGCCCGCCAGGACAGGCGCGAGGTCGCGCACGCTGGCGAAGGTGTAGCAGTTCAGCGCCGTGCCCGGCAGCATCCCCACGAAGGTCGCCGCGGCGTAGGCCCGGAAGCGGATCGGCGTCACGCCCAAGAGGTAGTTGAGCGCGTTGAACGGCACCAGCGGCGTCAGCCGTAGCAGGAACACGAGGCGAAAACTCTCCTCGCCGATGGCGCGCTCGATCGCACGCGAGCGCGGACGCGCGGCGAGCCAGGCGTGCACGCGTTCGCGCAGCAGCGTGCGTCCGAGCGCGAAGGCCAGCGCCGCGCCGAGGTTGCTGGCCAGCACGATGGCCGGGAAGGTCGGCCAGAAGCCGAACACCAGGCAACAGAAGATCGTCACCCACGAGCCCGGCAAGAGCAGCGCGCAGAAGGGCAGGTAGAGCAGCGCGATCAGGAACACCCAGGCCGGATCGAGCGCGCGCGCGGAGTCGACGAGCTCGCCGAGGCGCGGCCACAGCGGACGCAGCACGAACGCGGAGACCGTCAGCCCGACGAGGATCAGGGCGAGCGCGGCGAACGGGCGCCAGCGCGCGCGCAGCGGCGCGAACGACACGGTGCTGGCCAGCCTCAGCGGCTGGCCAGCACCGTGTCGTTCACCAGCCCGCGCACGGCGCGCACGATGCGCTCGACGGAGAAGCCGAGCTTGTCGTACAGCGTGTTGGCCGGAGCCGAGGCGCCGTAGCGATCCAGGCCCACGGCGATGCCACGCTCGCCGATCCAGCGCGTCCAGCCGAAGGTCGCGCCGGCCTCGATCGAGACGCGCGCGCTGATCTCGGGCGGTAGCACCGAGGCGCGGTAGGTCTCGTCCTGCTCCTCGAAGAGCTCCCAGGAGGGCATCGACACCACGCGCGCGCCGATCTTCTGCGCCTGCAGTTCCTTTTGCACCTGCAGAGCGAGGCTGACCTCGCTGCCGGTGGCGATCAGCAGCGCGCGCACGGCCGTGCCGGCGGGCGGATCGGCCAGCACGTAGGCGCCCTTCTTGACCAGTTCGCTGCTGGGCATCTTGGTGCGGTCGAAGACCGGCAGGTCCTGGCGCGAGAGCACCAGCGCCGCGGGCCGCTTGGTGGCGGAGAGCGCGAGCTTCCAGCACTCGTTGGTCTCGGTCGCGTCGGCCGGGCGCAGCACGAGCAGGTTCGGCATCGCGCGCAGGCTCGCCAGCTGCTCCACCGGTTGGTGCGTGGGCCCGTCCTCGCCCAGGCCGATGGAGTCGTGCGTGAACACGAAGGTGACCGGCAGGTGGTTCATCGCCGCCAGGCGCACGGCCGGACGCATGTAGTCGACGAAGGCGAAGAAGGTCGCCGTATAGGTGCGCGCGCCGCCGTGGTAGGCAATGCCGTTGGCGATCGCGCCCATGGCGTGCTCACGCACGCCGTAGTGCACGTTGCGCCCGGCGCCCGTGCGGCCGTCGAAGGAGCCCTCTTTGTCGAGCGCGGTCTTGGTCGAGCCGCTCAGGTCCGCGTCGCCTCCGAACAGGTTGGGGATGCGCGCGGCGAAGGCGTTGAGCGCCTTGCCGCCCGCGCTGCGTGTGGCGATCTTGGTCGCCGGATCGAACTTGGGCGCGGCCGCCTCCCAGCCCGCGGGCAGCTCACCGGCGAAGGCGCGCTTCCACTCGGCGGCCAGCTCGGGATGAGCCTGGGCGTAGGCCGCGAAGCGCTCGTGCCACTGCGCGTGCGTCGCCGCGCCGCGCGCCTTCGCGCTGGCGAAGTGCTGCTGCGCCTCGGCCGGCACGTAGAAGTCGCCCGGCGCCTCCCAGCCCAGGGCCTTCTTGGTGGCCGCGACCTCGTCCTTGCCGAGCGGCGAGCCGTGCGCCCCGGCCGTGCCTGCCTTCTTGGGCGAGCCGAAGCCGATGGTGGTCTTGATGACGATGATCGACGGTCGGCCGCTCTCCATCTTCGCCGCGCGCAGCGCGCGATCGATGGCCAGCACGTCGTGGTCGCCGTCCTTCACGTACTGCACGTGCCAGCCGTAGCTCTCGTAGCGCCGCGCCACGTTCTCGCTGAAGGCGAGCGACAGCGGCCCGTCGAGCGACACGTCGTTGGCGTCGTAGAGGTAGATCAGCTTGCCGAGTTTCAGGTGTCCGGCGAGCGAGGCCGCTTCGTGCGACAGGCCCTCCATCAGGTCGCCGTCGCTGACCAGCGCATAGGTGAAGTGATCGACGAGCTCGAACCCTGGGCGGTTGAAGCGCGCGGCGAGAAAGCGCTCGGCCATGGCCATGCCGACCGCGTTGGCCGTGCCCTGCCCGAGCGGACCCGTGGTGGCCTCGACGCCCGGCGTCATGCCGAACTCCGGGTGCCCCGGTGTGCGCGAACCCCACTGGCGGAAGTTCTGGATCTCGCTCAACGAGAGCTCGAAGCCGTATAGGTGCAACAGCGAGTAGAGCAGCATGCTCCCGTGCCCGGCAGAGAGCACGAAGCGGTCGCGGTCCGGCCAGCGCGGATCCGCCGCGTCGAACTTCAGGTGCCCCTGCCACAGCGTGTACGCCATCGGCGCCGCGCCCAGCGGCAAGCCCGGATGCCCCGAGTTCGCCTTCTCGACGGCGTCGATCGAGAGCGTGCGGATCGTGTTGATGCAGAGGAGGTCGAGCGGGATGGGGTGGGGCATGGGAGGAGGCGCGGCCGGCGGGTTCGGACCGAACTGCGCGGCCAGGATAGGCAACGCGCTCCACCAAGGCACGCGCCGGCGGGCGGAAGGCGCGTTCCGCCCGCGGCCGGATCGAAGTACCCTGGCACGCCGAGTCACCGCGACCACGTCCCTGGAGCCACACGCCATGTCCGAGCGCGTACCGAAGTGTCCGAAGTGCGGCCCCGCGATGGACGAGGGCTTCGTGCTGGACGAAAGGCACCGAGGCGTGACGCAGAGCTCCTGGGTCGAGGGCGAGCCGGTGCCGAGCTTCTGGAGTGGGCTCAAGCTGAGCGGCCATCTGCGCCTGAAGGTGAGCACCTTCCGCTGCCCGAAGTGCGGCTACCTCGAGTCCTACGCGCCGGCGCAGTGAGCGGCGTTCACGGAGCGCACGGATGAAGAAGCTCCTCTACGTCGACATGGACAACGTGCTGGTCGACTTCCCCTCGGGCGTCGCGCGCCTTGCGCCTGAACTCGTGCGCGAGTACGACGGGCGCCTCGACGAGGTGCCGGGGATCTTCGCGCACATGCAGCCGCTGCGCGGCGCGCTCGAAGCCTACGCGACGCTGGCGCCGCGCTTCGACACGTACGTGCTCTCGACCGCGCCCTGGGAGAATCCCTCGGCCTGGAGCGACAAGCTGCTGTGGATCAAGCGCCACCTGGGCGCGCTCGCCTACAAGCGCCTGATCCTCACGCACCACAAGGACCTCAACGCCGGCGACTATCTCGTCGACGACCGCACCAAGAACGGCGTCGAGCGCTTCCGCGGCGAGCACATCCACTTCGGCACCGAGCGCTTCCCGGACTGGCCGGCGGTGACCGCGTACCTGTTGGAGCGCGCCGATTGAGGCGTTGGGGAAGATTGGCGTTCTGACGAAGAGGGCCGAACTCATGAAGCAAGAGATCCAGGACGCGCTCGCGCTCGAGCTGGTCGCTGCGGCGGCGGTCGCCCTTTCCGCCTGGATCGCGGGGGAGCTGCTGCAGGTGTGGGCGCATGCCCGCTGGTCCTACTCGGAGCTTCGGGGCGCTCTACGGTCTGCGCTGGACGTGGTGGGCCGTGCAGCACGCGCGCACCCGCCCGGCGCTGCGCCGGCCGGTCGCTGGCTCCAGGTGATCGGCGTGCTGGTCGCCTTGCTCGGCCTCGCCCTGGTCCTCACCGCGCTACGCGGGCTGCCCGCAGCCTGGGCCCCGGCGGTGCTCGCCTTCGTCGGTGGCGCGTGGCTGAACCACTGGGCCGAGAAAGCGTTCATCCGCAAGCCGCAGTCGGCGTCGAACGCGCCCCAGGTCACACCGCCGGCGCGCTGAGCTACGCCGCGCGCTTGGCGCGCTTCTCGGGCGAGAGGAAGCGGCTCTCGAAGTGGCGGTAGCTGAGCGTGGCCACGAAGATCGCCAGCGCGGCGGTGAGCGCGAAATCGAGCACGTCGAGCTCGATCCCGAAGCTCCCGAGCCCGCGCGCGACGGCGTTGTGGCAGAGCATGTGCAGCAGGTAGATGCCGAAGCTCACCGCGCCGACGTGCACGACCCACGGCAGGCACAGGAAGCGCGCCAGGTAGTGGTCCTCGCGCAGCACGCAGGCCGCGGTCAGCAGCGTCAGCGTGACGTGCATCACCGGCTCGGGGATCACCGGCGTGCGCCAGAGTACGAGCGCGGTCGCCAGCAGCGCGCACGAGGCCCAGCGCGAGCCGAGTGCGCGGCGCACGAACTCGAAGCCGCGCCGCGCGTTCAAGGCGAGCGCCGCCAGCGCGCCGAGGAGCAGCGCCGGCATCACCGACAGCACCAGCGTGCGCGCGAAGGTGTCCGGCGGCAGCGCCAGGTCGAACACGCCCGCGCGCGTCAGGTACACGGCCGACAGCAAGCTCATCAGCGCCGCGGCGCAGCGGCGCGCGTCGAGGTGCTTCAGGTACAGCGGCCAGAGGAGGTAGAACTGCTCCTGCGCCGCCAAGGACCAGGCGAAGTAGAAGATCGTGCGCTCGCCCTCGAGGTCCACGAACCAGTTCGAGGTGAAGGTGGCGAAGGCCGGCAGGTGCGCGAAGAAGTCGCTGCGCGCCGCGCCCAGCGGCTCGAGCAGGCCCACGACGCCGACGTAGGCGCCGAGCACCGTGAAGTAGAGCGGGTAGAGCCGTCGCGCGCGTCGCGTGCGGAAGCCGACGACGTCGAGCGTGCCCTTGCGCGCGCGCTCGCGCAGCAGGATCGTCGTCACCAGGAAGCCGCTGAGCAGGAAGAACAGGTTGGCGCCAAAGCGGCCCGGTCCGCCCACGGTGTGGTGCCAGACGACGGCCAGGATGCCGAGCGCGCGCAGGCCATCCAGGGCCGCGAAATGCTTGCAGGCCAGGAAGGCCGCGTAGGCCGTGGGCTCGGCGGTGGCGGCCGAGGGCAGGCGCGTGGGCGCCGGCGCCTCGCGCGGAACGGGCGGGGCGCTGGGCGGCGCGAGCAGCGAACTCAGCGCGCTGGGCGGCGTCGCGGGCGGCGCGCTCTCGGCGGCGCCGAGTTCGGCGAGCTCCTCGGGCGAACTGTTGCGGGGATCCTGGGCCATCTCGGGACGGGGACGGAGCGCCCTCATCGGCCAGCGCACGGGCGCGGGCGAAGTCGAATCGGCGCTCTCCGCGGAGCGCATCTCGAGGCCCTCAGGTACTCAGAGTGTGAGCAACAATCCAACCACGGCGAGCTTCGAGGTCTTGGGGGCGCGAGGAACTCGCGCCCAGGGGGTTCGAGGGTGAGCAAGAACACCCGCGCCAGAGCGGCGCGGGATTCTTGCTCACCCTCTCAGCCGCGCGGCTTGGTCGCCGGCAGGCTGCGCCCCGTGCGCCCCCCGCGCGCTCGCGCGTCAGGTCTTCCTCGACCGTGCGCAGGTAGGCGGCCAGGTCCTTGCCCGGCTCGTCGGCGAAGGGCTCGAGCAGCTCGACCTCGCGCATGCGGTCCGGGCGAAAGTTGCGGAAGCCCTGGCGCAGCTCGCACCAGGTGCCGGCCGTCCACACCGTGCCCCAGAAGGCCAGGCACAGCGGGCGCACGGTGCGCACGGTTTCGGCGCCCTGCTGGTCGAGGTAGCGGAAGCGCAGCTTGCGCCGGCCGTCGATCGCGCGCCGCAGACGCTCGACGTGCGCGCGAACCTCGCGGCGCATGCTCGGCCACACCTGCCACTCCGGGCGCCCGAAGCCCTTGCGCAGGCGCTCGGGCACGACCGCCTCGACCTTGGCGAGCAGCGTCTTCGCGCGCGCGGCCAGGGCCTCGTCGCCGAAGGCCTGCACCATGCGCGCGCCGAGCACGAGCGCGCCGATCTCCTCGGCGTCGAACATGAGCGGCGGCAGGTCGAAGCCGTGCGGCAGCGCGTAGCCGACGCCGGCCTCGCCCTCGATCGGGACGCCGCTCGCCATCAGGTCGGCCACGTCGCGGTACACGGTGCGCGCCGAGACCTCGAGTTCCGCCGCCAGGGCCGCGGCCGTGATCAGCTTGCGCGTGCGCAGGAGCTGCACGAGCTGGAACAGGCGGTCGGCGCGGCGCATCGCAGAGGCAGAGAGCTTAGCCGAGCTCCGCCTCCGCGTGCGCTGTCGCGGCGCGTCAGCCGAACGACGGGGAGTCCGCGGTCGGCCCGTAGGTCTGCGGCAGCGGCACGTCGAGCAGGCGCAGGTACACCGAGAGCTGCCCGCGGTGGTGGATCCAGTGGTGGATGGCCGTGCCGCGCAGCGCCTCGTGCTTGGGCGCGGACATCAGGACCTTGTCGCCGTTGCGCATGGTCCAGGTGGCGAGCAGGAAGGCGTCGCTGCGGCCGCGGATCGCCTCGAGGCCGGCGCGCATGTTCTTGTCGAAGGCCGTGAGCAGCTCGGTGCGGTCCTTCGGCGCGAACGGGCGATAGTCCTTCATCGCGCCGAAGTCCATCTCGTCCTCGAGCATGGCCGGGATCCAGGCCGGGTTCTCGGCCACGTGGCCGACGAGTCCGCCCAGGGTCATCGACTTGGCGTGCGGCTTCCAGTCGAGCTTCGCTTCGGGCACGACGGCGAGCATGGCCCTGGTCTTCTTGGCCTCGGCTTCGAGGTCGCGGATCAGTTCGTTGGCGATCGACACGGTCGGTTCCTTTCGGGATGGAGTGTGCTGGACGTTCGTTCGGCCCCCACGAGCACGAAGGTAGCGCGGGCTGCTGACCGCGTGCTGTCAGCAGGGTTGCTTTCTCCGCGGCCGGCTGCGCGTCACAATCAGCGGATGCTCGCGCTCCTGGCCACCCTCGTCTGCGCACCCTTCGCCCTTCCGACCCAGGACCCCGGCGGTCTGCCCGGCCCGTTGGAGCCCGGGCGCGTGGCCGCCTGGACGATCGAGCAGGGCGGCCAGCGCCTGGGCGAGTGTCGTTCGCACTACGAGGGCGAGGTCGCTCTGGGGCTCGCGCGCGCGCATCTGTTCCACGACCAGGTCGCGCTCGAGATGGGCGGGACCCAGCAGAGCTTCACGGTCGATCTGTGGACCGACGCACAAGGCCACCCGCTGCGCTTCGACTTCCGCGCGCAGCTCGGCGACGTGACCAGCGGCGTCGAGGGCGTGTTCGTCGGCGGCAAGGCCGAGTGCGTCGCGCGTCAGGGCTCGGGCGAGAAGAAGCTCAGCGCCGACGCGCCGGCCGACTCGTTCCTGCTGGCGAACAACTTCGTCTCGCAGCTCGAGCTCCTGCTCGCCGCGCGCCCGCCGGCCGATGCGCACGCGGTCACGCTGTTCTCCGCCAACGCGCTGCGCTCGTTTCCCTACACGCTGAAGACCGTCTCCTCCGATGCGGCCGAGAGCGTGTACGAGGACTCGCTCGGCGAGCGCCTGCACTGGTCGGCCGACGGCCAGCTCACCCTGGTCGAGGTCCCGGCGCAGAAGATCACCATGCGCCGCGGCGAGCCCATGCTCGCGCCCTTCACGATCGCGCTGCCCGCGCAGGCGCGCGCCGACGACCTCGAGCGCGAGGACGTGACGATCTTCGAAGGCCCCGTGTGCCTGGCCGGCGCGATCACGAAGAAGAAGGGCGCCACCGGGCGGCTCCCGGCGGTGTTCTTCCTCTCCGGCTCGGGCGGCCAGGACCGCGAGGGCTACTCCTCGGGCCTCGACCTCGGCACGCACGAGATCCTCGACCGCCTGACGCGCGAGGGCTTCCTCGTGCTGCGCGTGGACGACCGCGGCGTGGGTGGGAGCACCGGGCCGCTGGTCGACATGACCTTCGAAGACCTGGTCGCGGACGGGCGTAGCGCGGTGCACTTCCTGCTCGAGCGCCCGGACGTGGACCCGAAGCGCGTGGTGCTGATCGGCCACAGCGAGGGCGCGATCAGCGCGCCGATCCTGGCCGCCAGCGAGCCCATCGCCGCGGTGGTGTTGATGGCCGGACCGGGCCGGCCGCTGGAGGCGCTGCTGAGGGAGCAGCTGCGCATGGTCCGCGAGCGCGCGGGCGCGACGCCCGACGAGCTCGACGCCTTCGCCAAGGAGCTCGAAGTGTTCCTCGCCGACGTGGCCGCCAAGAAGCCGTTGAAGAGCGAGGGCCTGGCGCCGGAGCTCGCGGCCTTCGTGCCCGCGCACGCCTGGCTCGCCAGCCACCTCGGCCGCGATCCGCTGCCGATCCTGGCCAAGGTGCACTGCCCACTCCTGATCGCGCAGGGCGGCCGCGACGTCCAGGTCTCGGCCGAGCGCGACGCCCCCAAGCTCCTCGCCGCCCTCGACGCCGCGAAACACCCCGACCACGAGCTGAAGCTCTTCCCCAAGCTCGACCACCTGTTCAAGGTTGCCAGCGACCCGCCCAGCGAGCTCGACTACTTCAAGACGCGCGCGGTGGACGCCGAGTTCCTGGACGCGCTCGTGGCCTGGCTGCACGCGCGAGTGATGAAATGAACAGGGCCGCCGTCCCCCTGCAGGACGGCGGCCCATCGGTGGCGTGACGCGTGTTCGGATCCTGCGTCTCGCTCCGTTCGCGGAGTGTCTACCGATTCAGCGCTTGCGGCGCGGGCGGCACGAACTGCGTGAGCTCCTCACCGGCGAGCTCCTGACGCGCGACCTTCTCGTAGTCGGTGGCGTTCTCGTCGCTGGCCAGCATGTCGAGCGCGGCCTCCTGCTTGCCCTTGATCTGATCCAGGCGGCTGGTGATCTGGTTCAGGCTGATGGCCTCGTACTGGCTGCACTCGGTGATGGTCTCGTTGCGCTTCTCGAGCAGCTCGAGCAGGCGGTCGTTGCGCGAGATCGCGTCGATCTGGCGGTTCAGGCCCACGACCTGGGCGCGGAACTCGGTCTGCTCGCCCTGCAGCTTGGCCAGCAGCTCCTCCAGGCGCGAGGCCTGCTTCTCCAGGTAGCCCAGGTCGTGGCGGCCGTCGGCGGCGCGCCCGGCGTAGGCGCCGCGCGTGGCGCGCACGCGCTCGAGCTCGGCGTGGGCGCTGTTGGGCGTGTGCAGCTGGCCGTCCAGGCGCACGCTGACGAGTTGCACGCCGGCTTCGCTCGGCACCTGCGACGCGACCTGCGTGCCCAGGCGCTCGAGGTCGCGCTCGGCCAGCGAGACCACGCGCTCGGACACGGACACGTCCTGCTGCAGGGACTTGATCTCGTGGCGGATCGCGGCGAGGTCGGACTGCACCTGGGCGATGCGCTCGGGGTACTCGCGCTCGAGCTCGCGCAGCTGCGAGCGCATCAGCCCCGGGTTGTCGAGGTGCTCGTCGATCGTTTCCAGGAGGTTGTCCTGGAGCTCGTTCACGACCGCCTCGGTGCGGTGCTTGCCCATCAGGGCGTAGGCCCCGGCGCCGGCCATGCCGAGCAGGAGCGAGGAGACGACGACCACTTTGATTGCCTTGCCGAGGAACGAGAACATGCTTGGGCTCCGGTGTTGAGCGGGTGGGGGAGAGCTGCGGCCGGGCGGCCGGCTTCCGGTCAACTCCTTGGGAATGGCGCGCGCCGTCTTGCAGGCCCTTGAGAAAGTCCCGTCGCGAGGCAGAGCGCGCCTTGCCGCAGTAGGGACTCTCTCAACGGACTGCTTGCGGCGACGAACGGCCTTTCTGCGAATACCGCCGCGCGCGCGGGGTTAAGGGGCGCCCTGTCCGTCCCTCGGCGTTCCTCCCTGCCGCCGTGCTGAGCGATCCCACCACCGACTTCGTCCGCCGCCTCCGCGCCCGCGAACCCGCCGCCTGGTTCGAGCTGTGGGAGAACTTCGGGCCCGTGCTGCGCGGCCAGCTGGCCAAGTGGGGCCGGGGCTCGATCGGGCCCGAGACGGTCGCGGACCTGTCGCAGGAGACCCTGACGGCGCTGGCGGACGCGATCGACCGCCACGACCCCTCGCGCGGCGCGCGCTTCTCGACCTGGCTGCTGGCGATCGCGCACCACAGCTTCTGCGGCGAGATGGACCGGCGCATGGCGCAGAAGCGCGGCTCCGGGCGGCGCCCGCGCTCGCTGGACGACGACTTCCCGCAAGCCTCCTCCGAGCCCACCCCGGACGCCTGCTACGAGCAGGCCGTGTTCGACGCCAAGGTGGCCGCCGCGCTGCGCGCCAGCGAGCGCGATTGCGGCTTCGCCGACTTCGCCGTGTTCCGCGCGCGCGTGCTCGAGGGCCGGAGCGGCAAGCAGGTGGCCGAGGCCCTGGCGACCTCCGAGGCGACCGTCAGCCGGCGCGCGGCGGCCGTGCGCGAGCGCGTGCGCACGCGCCTGATCGAGACCTTCAGCAAGTATTCCTTCTCGAGCGAGGAACAAGCCGAGCTTGCGCGCAACGGCCTGGCGCCCAATCCCAACAAGGGCGACGACGCGGCCTTCGACGCGGCCGTGGCCGAGGTGGTGCATCGCATCCAGCTGGGCCCGGGCGCGCCGACGCCCGCCTCGGCGGCGAGCGGGTTCCTCCCGCGCCCCGCGAGCACGCCCGGGCCGCTGCGGCGCGTGGTCCGCTCGCTGCTCTCCCTCCGCACCGATCTCGCGCCCCACGAGGCCCCACGATGAGTGTCCTGTCGATCGCCGCTTCGGCCCTGGCCCTGTTCGCGGGCCTGATCGCGCTCGGGATCGTGGCCGGGTTGTTCTTCCTGCTCTGGAAGGTCGTCAAGCTCGTCTTGCGCCTGCTCGGCCGGGTGTTGCGCTTCGTCAAGGACGAGGCCGTGGACACGGTGCACACGGTCGGCGCGGCGGTCACCGCCGGCGCCACGCTGCCGCTGGCCCTCGGCAACCTGGTGATCCTGCGTCTCTCGGCGGCGCGGCACTACGCGCGCGCCTTCGGCGACGAGCTGAAGGGCGTGGGCGTCGGCGTGTGGCGCGTGGCGCTGGGCAACCCGCTGCGCTTCGTGGGCCTGGGCGCGCTGGTGGACGGCGTCGAGCGGCGCCTGCCCGACGCGATCGAGCGCGCTCCGCGGGCGCGGCGCGCACGGCACGCGACCTTCGACGGCTACGACGTGATCGGCACCCTGCCCTCGGGCGGCTCGGGCGCGCAGCTGTTCGTGGCGCGCCCGAAGGCCTCCGCGCACCGGCGCCTGCTGCGCGCCGGGCGCAGCCTGCCCAGCGAGGTGGTGATCAAGTCCTTCGCGCTCGAGGCCGGCTCGACCCTGCCGCAGATCGTGCGCGAGAGCCGCGCGCTGGAGGCCGCCAGCCGCCTCGGCCTGGTGTGCGAGCACCAGCTGGCCGACGACCACTTCTACTACGTGATGCCCTACGTGAAGGGCGAGGACCTGGAGCGCGTGATCCGCGCCCTGCACGCGCGCGGCACGGCCGACGGCCTGGCCGATCCCGAGCTGCGCCTCGCGCTCGGCTACGCGGTCGACCTGTGCGACGGACTGCAGCGCTTCCACTCGGGCGGCTTGTGGCACAAGGACATCAAGCCGGCCAACGTGATCGTGGCCAGCGGGCGCGCGCACCTGGTGGACTTCGGGCTGGTGACGCCGCTGGCCTCGGCCTTGACCCTCACCACGCACGGCACCGAGTACTACCGCGATCCAGAGATGGTGCGACTGGCCATGCAGGGCGTGAAGGTGCACGAGGTCGATGGCGTGCGCTTCGACGTCTACAGCGCGGGCGCGGTGCTGTACTCCTTGCTCGAGAACTGCTTCCCGGCCCACGGCAGCCTCTCGCGCCTGACCAAGCGCGCGCCCGAGGCCCTGAAGTGGATCGTGCAGCGCGCCATGGCCGAGATGGGCTCGCGCTATCCGTCGGCGGCCGAAATGCGCGCCGACCTCGCCGCGCTGGCGGCCGCACCCGATCCGTTTGCGTTGCGCCCCGCCGACCTGCCCTCGTTCCAGCGCGCCGAAGCGCGCTCACCGGTGGCGAGCGCGCCTGCCTTCGCGCCGCCGTCGTTCTCGGCCCCGTCCTACTCGCCGCCGCCCTTCATGCCGCCGGCCGCGCGTCCCGCCGCCTTCGAGACTCCGCGCGCGCCGAGCGAGTTCGGCCGGCGGCGCCGGTGGCGCCGGCCGGTCGGCCTGGCGGCCGCCGGCGTGGTCGGCCTCTTCTTGACGGCCAGCGCCGCGGCCTTCATCGGCCACGAGGCCCGTGAAGAGTCGCGCGTCGCCTACCGCGAGCAACCCGTCGTCTTCGAGCCCGCGCCGCGCGCGTGGCCGAGTCTGTCGCCGCGCGAGCGCAAGGTGCTCGACCTCGCACAAGGCGTGGCAGAGGACCTGGGCGGCGAGGAAGAGGCGCAGCCCGCACCCGCAGGGCCGAGCGAGGCGCCGACCGGAGCGGGGGACGAGCACGCCGGGTCCGACGCCGAGCCCCTCGTGCCGGCGCTCGCCGAGCACCCGCTCCCGCCGCGCGGCCGCGTGCTGGTGCTCGACGACCTGACCACGCAGGTCGACGCGCGCGTCCTGGCACTCTTGCGCGAGAAGCTGCTCGCGCGGGGCTTCCGCGTCGTCGGCGAGGCCGGCGGCATGGACGACGCCACGGCCGAGGGCGCGACGGTCGAGCTCCTGGCCGGCGCGCGAGTCGCCCTCGGCCTCGGCCGCGCCGATGAAGCCGAGACGCAGGCGAACCTGCAGCACTTCCTCGACCAGCAGAGCGAGCTCGACGCCCTGATCCTGGTGTCGCGCACGGGCGACGAGCAGGAGCACCTGTACCGGGTCCTGGCCCGCAAGGCTCGGGCTGAGGCGGCGCACCAGTAGGCACCCTGCGTCGGGAGAGGCGCGGCCCATCGCTCGGGGCCCTTACGGCCGCTATCCTCTCGCTCCAGATGCAGATCCAGATCTTCGCCCAAGGCCTCGACCTCCCCGACGCGCTGCGCGGGTATGTCGAGAAGCAGCTGACCGACGTCCTGGCCCACCACGCCGCGCACCTGACGCGCGTCGAGGTGCACCTGAAAGACCTGAACTCGCAGAAGAAGAACGGCGTCGACAAGCACTGCTTGCTCGAGGCGAAGCCGAAGGGGATGGACTCGGTGACGGCCGAGCACGACGCGCCCGAGTTCAAGGAGGCCGTGCACCAGGCCGTCCTGAAGCTCGAGCGCGGGCTCCACCATCGCCTGGACAAGCGCAAGGAACACTGAGCGGGTGAGCTCTTCCGCCGCGCCGGCACGGCGCGGAGGCCGAGCTCGCGCGCGAATTTTCTGGGCGCGAGTCCCCTCGCGCCCCCCTCCGCGGCCCATGCACGCCCGTCGCCCTCGCTCCACTGCGCCCCGGGCCGCGAACCCGGGCTCGAGCTGCGCCAGCGCGCTGCTCGCGCTCACGCTGGCCGCCTGCACGCCCGAGCCGGCGCCGCGCCCGAGCTTCGTGCTGGTGCTGGCCGACGATCTCGGCTGGGCCGACGTGGGCTTCCAGGGCTCGCGCTTCCAGCGCACGCCGGCCATCGATCGGCTGGCGGCCGACGGGCTTTCCTTCTCCAACGCTTACGCCGCCGCGCCGGTGTGCTCGCCCTCGCGCGCGGCGCTCCTGACCGGGCTCGCGCCGGCGCGCCTGCACCTGACCAAGGCCCTCGGCCCACACGCGCCGACGGAGGAGGACGACGAGCGCGAGACGAGCGGCGAGCTCGTCGAGCCGACGGTGGTCGAGAACCTGCCCGCCGGGCCGACGCTCGGCACGGAGCTCGGCGCCGCCGGCTACCGCACGGCCTGGATCGGCAAGTGGCACCTCGGCGAGACGCCGCGCGCGCACGGCTTCGAGACCAGCCTCGCCGATTCGACCGCGGGCGCGACGCCGAGCTACTTCGCGCCCTACGGCATCCCCAGCCTCCCCGACGGACCGCCGGGCGAGTACCTGACCGACCGTTTGACCGACGAGGCCGTTCGCTTCCTGCGCGCGCAGCACGAGCAGCCGTTCCTGCTGGTGCTCTCGCACTATGCGCCGCACCTGCCGCTCGCCGCGCCGCCCGCGCTCGTGGCCGAGTTCGAGCAGCGCGCCGATCCGTCCGCGCCGCAGCACAACCCCGTCTACGCGGCGATGATCGCGCGCCTCGACGCGAGCGTGGAGCGCCTGCGCGCCACCTTGGAAGAGCTGCACCTCGCCGAGCACACGCTGCTCCTCTTCACCTCCGACAACGGCGGCTTCGAGTCGAAGCGCTTGGTGCGCAAGCGCAAAGCGGGTCCGGGGGACACGGACGAGAGCGTCTCGATCACCTCGAACCTGCCGTTGCGCTCCGGCAAGGGGCGCCTCTATGAAGGCGGCCTGCGCGTGCCACTCGTCGCCTGGGGTGGGCCGCTGCTCGCGCGCGGCACGAGCGCGGTGCCCGTGATCGGCATGGACCTCCTGCCCACGCTGCTCGCGCTCGCCGGGCGCGCGCCGCCGCCGATCTGCGACGGCCTCGACCTCGCGCCGCTCCTGTGCGCCGAGCGCGGGCCCGCGCGCGACGCGCTGTACTTCCACTTCCCGCACCAGACCTTCCAGAGCGCGCTGCGCGCCGGCGACGAGAAGCTGGTCTACGGCTGGCGCGAGGAGCGCGCCGAGCTCTACGACCTGAGTGGCGATCCGGGCGAGCTCCACGACCTCGCCGCGGAACGCCCGCAGCGCGCGGGCGAGTTGCAGTCGAAGCTCTTTCGCTGGCTGGACGCCGTGGGCGCCGCGCGTCCCGAGCGGCGTTGAACGCTCAGCGCGGTTCGCCGGGCACGAAGACGAGCACCAGGTTCTCGTCGCCCTCCGGGCCCAGCTCGAACGAGCCTTCTTGGCCTTGCTGGCCGCCGAGGTAGATCCGCGTGCGGTACTTGCCCGGGACCAGGTTCGCGAGCGTGAAGCTGTAGTCCGGCGCCTGGAGCATGGCCCCGGTCGAGCTCGAGTTGCCGTCGCCCTGGACGCCCAGGTAGGCGAAGCCGCGGCGCGGCTCGCTGGCCGCATCCACCTGCACGTGACCCACGCAGGGCACGGCGCGCGGCAGCTGCAGCACGGTTGCTTCGACCAGGCCCTGGGCGGGCACGTTCACCGCGCTCGAGGCGCCCCCGAAGCCCTCGGCGCTGGCCGAGAGCGAGTACTCGCCGGGCTCCAGGATCAGCACCTCGGCCTCGCCCGTGGAGCCGGTGACCCCCTTGCCGGTAGCGGTCCCGCGGTCCTTGGCGCGCGCCGTGACTTCCGCCTCGGCCACGGGCTCGCCCGAATTCGCGTCCACCACGCGCGCGTGGATCGTCAGCGGGTAGAGGTCGAGCTCGATCTCCTTCACCTCGTCCTGCACGAGCTGCAGCGACTGCTCGTAGAGCTGCGTCGTCTGCCGCGGACCGCTGCCGAGCGCGACCTCGCCCTCGATGGCGACCCAGGTCGCGCCGCGGATCGAGAAGGGCTCGGTCGCGAAGCGCCCCGACGAGTCGGTGACCACCTTCAGGTGCTCGTTGCCGCGCACGCGCACCTCGGCGCCCTCCAGGCCGCGCCCGTCCACACGCACGCGACCGACGAGGCGCGCCGTCGCGCCGCGGCCGGTGGGGCTGAGGTCGACGACGAGCTCGCTCGTCTCGCCGTTCTTGATCTGCACCGTTTCTTGGGACAGCGTCGGCGGTTTGAAGTCGCCGTTCATCAGGCCCAGCGGATCCTGGTCCAGGAAGCGCTCCGAGAGCTCGACGCGGTACTCGCCCGGGACGAGGTTGGCGACCCGGAACTCCCCGGCCAGATCCGTCACGCTGAAGCGCGGCAGGTGGAAGGCGCCCAGGAAGCCATCCGCGCCTCGGTACTCCAGCGTCAGCATGTAGAGCCGCGTCGGCACCGCGCCGCCCCAGTGCACGCGACCCGCGAGCGTGCCCCCGGATTGCAGCTCGACCACCAGCGGCGAGACGTGCAGGTCGAGGTTGGCCGAGTGGTCGCCGTAGCGCGGGTGCTGCACCAGCACCATCGTTTCGAGCGGCATGAAGCCTGGCATCTCGGCCTCCGCGGAGAGATCCGGCAATGGCCCGAGCCAGGCATGGCCCTCCGCGTCGGTGCTGGCCACCCCGAGCTTGGTGAGGCCCTCGGCGCCGACGCGCAGGACGCTGCCGCGCGCACCGACCACCGGCGCCTTGGTGACGGCGTCGATCACGCGCAGCTCGACGCTGCTGCCCGCGCTGCAGGTCAGCGTGACCTCGTTCGTCTCCGCGCGACACTCTGCTTGCCGGTACGCGCTCGCCAGACCCGCCACGCGCGCCGTGATGTCGTAGAGTCCCGCGCACAGGCTGGCGAGCACGTAGCGGCCCGGCTCGACCTCGCTGAAGACTCCCGCCGGGGTGCGCGGCTTGGGCAGGAAAATGAGCGCCGCGCCGAAGTCCTGGCGGCGGTCGAGCCGGTGCGCGGGCGCGAGCTGGAGGCGCGCGCCGGACAGCGGTTGTCCCTGCTCGTCGCGCACGTTCACGGTCAAGCGCACGGTGCCTTCGACCTCGATGCGCAGGCCCTCGTGTCGCGCGGAGATCGTCGAGCTCCACGGCTCGTGCGCCGAGCGCCGCGCGGCGGCCACCACCTGGCCGGTCTCGGCCACGCCGCTGAGCTCGAACCTTCCTTCGGCGTCGGTCGGCCCGCAGGGCTGCAGGATCGCGGCCGTGCCGGGATACAGCTCGGCGCCCGCGTGGACCTCGATCCCCTCGACCGGTTCGCCGGAGCTGTCCTCGACCACGCCGCGCACCGTCCGGCCGCGCTTCAGGACGAGGGTGCCGGCGTCCTTTTCGCCACTGGTCAGGTCGAGGG
Source organism: Planctomycetota bacterium (assembly GCA_009691855.1). Classification (GTDB taxonomy): domain Bacteria; phylum Planctomycetota; class UBA1135; order UBA1135; genus JABFRZ01. The sequence goes on from SIAI01000004.1 coordinate 47,514, forward strand.
GGCCGAGCGGAACGCCGACGTAGCCGCGCTTGTCGACTCCGCCGACGACCGAGGCGAGCGCGACGCCCTCCAGCCGGAAGCTGCCGTCGGCGGCGCTCTCCGTGGTGGGCACGGGCAAGCGCTCGACCGCGTTGCTCATCCAGCCCGGGAGCTCGATGATTCCCTGGCCATCGCCGCCCACGGCCAACAGGCTGACCGCGATCAGGCTGTCGGCGCGGAACTCCCACGGCGAGATGCGCAGGATCTCCTCGGGGAACGGACCGCAGCGCACGCGCGCGCCGGCGAGCGGCGCGCCGCTCTCGTCGACCACGCGCCCCGTGAGCACGCCGAACGGCGCCAGCACCACATCGCCGATGTCGGTGCGCTCGCGATGGGGCAGGGCATGATCGATCACGCGGACCGTCGCGCGCGGACCGCCGAGATCCACGCCCAGGCCGTGGAAGGCCGAAGTGTGCGCGCCGCCCAGGAGGAAGCGCCCCTCGTTGTCCGTGACCGTCTCCTCGAGCTCGAGGCGCGGCTCCTCGGCATCGATCGGTCCGCCGTCGAAGAGCAGCCCCGCATCGATCTCGACCAGCGCCACGCGCATGCCGGGGACGGGCGTGCCGTTGTTCTCGACCACGCGCCCGGTCAGACCCGCCAGCTCGCCGCGCCACGGATCGACGTCCGCGGCCGCGGGCTGCGGCGCCGAGGCTTCGCGCGCCACGCTGCTCGGCGCGCTCGCCGGAGCGGCGCCGAGCTCCACGGTGGCGGGGGAGTCCACGCCGTCCACCGGCTGCGCCCGCGCGATGCGCTCACCCAAACCGCGTCCAGCGCCGTCGCGCTCGCCGGTGACGAGATACAGGACGCCGGCGACGAGCAGCGCGAGAACCACGAGGCACGCGACGAGCTTGGCGTTCATTGGGCGCCCCCCTGGGAATCGATCATGAGCGGAGTCCGAGTCGTCCAGAGTAGCAGCGTCCGCGGTGCGGCGAAGCGGTGTGCTGGCCTGATCCGCGGCATGGGGAGCGGTTCGAGCCGCGAGGGCGTCCGTCGGGCTCAGCGATTGAAGGGCGTCTCGTTCACCCAGTGGAAGCCGCGCGACTGCAGCAGGAAGGTCTTCTTCTTCATCTGCGCCACGACCAGCGCTCCGCCGAGGTCACCGGCCAGGTCCAGGTGCTCGGGATCGTTCCACACGGTCTCGAGCTCGTTCACCTGCCCGCCCGTGCCCGCGGTCAGCTTCACGGTCGCGCCCGCCGCCCCGCGCTCGTAGCTCCACGCGAGCTGATTGCCGCTGGCCAGCGACACCGTGCAGCCGCCGTAGGCGTTGAAGGTGACGCGCTGCCAGCGCGCGTCGTCGCTCGGCTCGAGCGCGGCGCCGTCGCGCTCGAAGGCCAGCACCTCGTACACGCCGCACAATGCGTTCGTAGGCCTGCCGGCGCCGTAGATGCGGTAGCCCTCGAGTCCGCCCGTGATCTGCCCGTAGAAGACGTAGCCCAGGAAGGCCGTGACCACCCACGGTCGCAGCCGCTCGGCCCAGCGCCACGGCAGCGCCCGGCGCGCGACCGACGCGGTCGGACGGTTGGCGACGAGCACGCTCCACAGGCGCGCCGCGTCCGGCAGCGCCAGGAACGCGCAGGCGGCGAAGAGGTGCGCCGAATACAGCTTCACCGGCACGTCGTAGCAGAAATTCAGCGCCACGATGTTGGCCATCACGCCCGCGCCGAGCAGCGCGCCGAGCGTGGCCGTGCGCCGGTAGAAGAGCAGCACGCCCGGCAGCGTCTCGCACACGCCCGCGAACAGGTTGTAGCCGCTGGAGAAGCCCATGAAGGTCCACAAGAGACCCATGGGGGAGCTGTCGCCGTAGGACTGCGACAGCCGCTCGAGCCCGGGAAACGGAAACTGCGTCGGGATCACCTTCGCCATCCCGTAGCCCATCAGCGTCATGCCCACGGCGAAGCGCAACCCGGTGTGCAAGAGCGCGTGCGCGCGTCGATGGTGCGGGGCGCGCCAGGCGGCGAGCGACCACACCAGCGTCGCGCTCAGCGCGAGCACCGCGAAGCACAGCACCTCGACGTAGTTGTAGGTCGTATCGCCGCTGCCGAGCGGGAAGACCGTGATCGGCTGCGCGAGGTGCAGCACGTGCGCACCGACCCACGGCACGAACGAGCGCCACAGCTTCGTGTACTGCTCCGCCGGCCAGTCCCAGGGGAGCAGCCCGAGCGGGAAGGAGGCGAAGTAGAGCCCGAAGTAGGCGCAGGCGAAGCGCAAGCTCACGCGCCTTGCGAAGCTCCAGCGTGTCGCACTCTCGCCCGTGCCCTCGACCTCCATGCAGCGCGAAGCCTAGCGCTCGTCCGCGCGTCGTCCAGCATGCTTACCCATCCGTTGCCGCGCGCTGAGAAAGAGAAGCGGCCGGCGAGCGGGAGCTCGCCGGCCGCAGACCGAGTTCGCGTGCGAGCGCTACAGCCCGGTCACGGTCGTCTCCTCGCGCGCCGACCAGCGCAGCGGCGCGGAGATCAGCGCTTGCCAGTGGAGCGTCGTGCCGATCAGCGTCGCGTCGGCAGGCACCGCGAAGTGCTCCTCGCCGCGCCCCTCGCCGTCGAGCGCGATCCGCCGCGCGAACAGCCGCGTGTCGAGCGCGATCTGTCGCCGACCGAACGGCGTCGCCACGGGCGCGAGCGCGGTCGCGGCGACCAGCAGCGCGCCGCCGTTGCGCGAGCCGCGGAGCTCCAGCGAAACGTCCCGGCCGATGCGCGCCAGGCCGCGCTGGGCGAGCGAGCGGCGCAGGTTGAAGAGCACCTGCCGTCCGTCGAACAGGTCGAGGTCGCCGTCCAGGTCCAGATCGCCAAGGCTCACGGCCGCCGGGCATGCGCAACACGAGGCGAAAACCCGGGCCCTCGTTGCTCAGCACGCGCAGCTCGTCCGCGTAGCCATAGCAGCTCGTCGCGCTCTCGACGACGTCCAGGTCGCCGTCGAGGTCCAGGTCGCCGAGGGCCACGAGCATCCCGGAGCCGGGGGTGGAGCCGACGCGCTCAGCCCGTCGATGCGCTGGCGATGCGCGCCACGAGCTCGTCGTCGGGCTGCTGTTCCTCGTGCGCGGCGCGCTCGAAGTCCTTGAAGGCGCGGCGGCAGGCGAGGCGCGCGAGGTCGAGCTCGCGCGCGTCGAGGGTCGAGCGCGCGCGGCTGGCGCTGGCGCGCGAGAGCACGGCGCCGGACACGAACAGCGCCGCGGCCATGTCGGCCAGGCGGTGCAGGGCGAACTGCGCAGCGCGCACGCGCTCGCCGTGGGTGCGCAGGGCGAGCTGGCAGCTCGCGGCGAAGCGCGGCACGAGCGCCTCGAGCGTGGTGCGCTCGGCCTCGAGTTCGCTGCACACACCTTCGAGGTGCGCCGCGCCGCTGGCGGGCACGAGCTCGCCGCGCTGCAGCGAGCGCAGGCCCTGGAAGGCGATCATCATGCGCAGCACCTGGTTGGTGCCCTCGAAGATCATGTTGATGCGCGCGTCGCGCAGGATGCGCTCGTAGGCGTACTCGCGCATGAAGCCCGTGCCGCCCGTGACCTGCAGCGCGTCGTTGGCGATCTGCCACAGGCGCTCGGTCGCGTGCATCTTGCAGCACGCGGCCTCCAGCATCGTCTCGCGCTTCTGGTCCATCAGCCCGGCCGTGAGGTAGGTCGTGGCCTCCATCGCGTAGAGATCCGCGTCCATGCCGGCGAGGAGCTCCTGCACCATGCCGAAGTGCTCGATCGGGTGCCCGAACTGCACGCGCTCGGCGGCGTGCGCGCGCGCCAGGTCGCGCGCGAGCTGCGCCTGGCCGATGCAGCAGGCCGCCAGGCCGTGGCGGCCGGAGTTCAGGACGTTCAGCGCGACCTTGAAGCCCTCGCCGCGCGGTCCGATCAGCGCCTCGGGCGGGACCACGACGTCCTCCAGCGCGACATCGGTCGTGGACGAGCCGCACAGCCCCATCTTGTTCTCGGGGCTTCCGGTCGTGAGGCCCTTGCGCTCGCGCTCGACCCAGAAGGTCGAGATCGGCCACTCGCTCGGCTTCGCGCCCGGCTTCGCCGGATCCGGCGTGCGCGCGAAGACGGTGAAGCCGTTGGCGATGCCGCCGTTCGTGATCCAGATCTTGCGCCCGTTCAGCTTCCACGAGCCGTCGGGCTGCGGCTCGGCGCGTGTGGCCAGCGCGGCCGCGTCGGAGCCGGCTCCTGCTTCGGTCAGCGCGAAGGCGGCGATGCGCTCCCCGCTGGCGAGCTTCGGCAGCCAGTGCGCCTTCTGCGCGCTCGTGCCGTACAGCACCAGCGCCTTCATGCCGATGCCGAGCTGCGCACCGAGCACGGTCACGGTCGAGGCGCAACGGTGCGCGACGGTCTGCATCACACGCGCGTAGGTCACCTGGCCCTGGCCCGCGCCGCCGTACTCCTCGGGGATCGTCAGGCCGAAGAGTCCGAGCTCCTTCAGGCCCGCGACCACGCTCGCCGGAATCGTCTTGGCGTGGTCGATGGCCGCCGGATCGACGGCGTGCGCAGCCCATTCGGCCACCGTCGCCACGATGGCCTCGGTGGTCTCGGCCGCCTCCGCATCCTGGTGCGGGTAGGGGAACAGCGCCGCCGATTCGAGCCGGCCGGAGAACAAGGGACGCACGAAGCCGGAGCTAGTGGTTTGAGTCACGCAGAGGGGCCCTTATCCCGAGGTCGTCTGTGTTCGCCGCAAGGCGCGCCGCCGCCGCGTATTCGCTGCAATACTCGGAGGAGGCGCAACGCCGCCAGCGTCGATCCAGCGCGGCGGCTTGTGCGCGATACTTCGGGGAAGGGACACTAGCCATGGAGCTTCTTGCCGGCGCGCGCGAGGTCCACGAGCAACGGTGCCGGTTCGTAGCGGCCCAGGCGCTCGTTCTCGCCCTGGACCTCGAAGCGCAGCTTCTCGAGGCGCTCCACGACCTTGGCCAGGCCGCGCGAGTCCGCATAGCGCAGCACGCCGCCGCGGAACGGCGCGAAGCCGGTGCCGAACACCGTGGCGAGGTCGAGCGCGCGCGGCCCGTCCACGACCTCCTCGGCCAGGCAACGCACGGCCTCGTTGGCCATGGCCAAGACACAACGGTCGACGAGTTCGTCGGCCGTGAGCGTCTTCGAGCCGCGCGCGAGGCGCGGGTTCACTCCGGCCTTCATGAGCTTGTCGCGCCGGCCCTTCTGCCACAGGAACAGACCCTTGCCGGTCTTCTTGCCGAGCTCCTTGGCCTCGACCAGCGGCTTCAGGAGCGGCGAGGCCTTCATGCGCTCGCCGTAGGCCTTCTCCAGTGACGCGCCGGCGTGGCTGGCGATGTCGAGTCCGACCTCGTCGATCAGCTCGCACGGTCCCATGGGCATGCCGAAGGCGACCAGCGCGCGATCGATCGCGTCCGGATCGACGCCCGCGCCGACCAGGCGGATGGCCTCGTCGAGGTACGGCCCGAGCACGCGGTTCACCAGGAAGCCGGCCACGTCCTTGGTGATCACCGGGGTCTTGCCGAGGTCGAGCGCGAGGCGCGCCGTACGACGCACGACCTCCTCGCTGGTGCGCGCTCCACGCACGATCTCGACCAGCGGCATCTTCCGCGGCGGATTGAAGAAGTGCATCCCGACGACGCGCGAGGGATTGGGCAGGCCCTCGGCGATCGCGTCGACGGAGAGCGAGCTCGTGTTCGTGGCCAGGATCGTCTCGTCGCCCATCTGCGCGGCGAGCTCGCGCAGCACCGCGCGCTTGACCTCGAGCCTCTCGGCCACGGCCTCGATCACGAGCTGACAGCGCGCGAAGCCCACGGCCTCGGTCGTGACCGTCAGACGATCGAGCGCGGCGTCGGCCTCATGGCGCTGCAGTTGCTTGCGCTTCCTTTTCTTGTCGATCTCGCCCTGGTGCGCGACCACGGCCGCGTCGAGCTGCTTCTGGTCTAGGTCGCGCAGGCGCACCTCGAGGCCGCGCTCGGCCATCAGGCCGGCGATGCCGCCGCCCATGATGCCCGCGCCGATCACCGCCGCGCGCTCGATGGGCGCGGCCTTCTTGCCGTCGGCGAGGTTGCCGTTCTTCTTGGCCTCCTCGGACAGCTGGAACAGGCCGATGAGCGAGCGCGCGACCTCGCCGAGCGAGAGCGGTCGCACCGCCTCGGCCTCGGCCGCGAGCCCCAGCTCGAGATTGCGCCGCGGCGCGCCGACGATCAGCGGGATCGCCGCCAGCGGAGCCGGGTAATGACCCTTGGTCTCGGCCAGGACCTTCTTCATCGCTTGGTTGGCGATGAGCGCCGTCACCAGCGGGTTGCGATCGATCAGCACCTTGCGCACGCCGACGCGCCCGCGGTACGGGCAGGGCGTGCGCCCGAGCGCGATCTCGCTCGCGACCCGCACCAGGTACTCCGGCGGCGTCAGCCGATCGACCAGGCCCATCTTCAGCGCCACGCGCGGCACGTGCAGCTTGCCGGTGAGGATCGCGCCCAGCGCCGCGGTCACGCCGATGCGCCGCGGCAGACGCTGCGAACCGCCCCAGGCCGGGATGATGCCGAGCAGCACCTCCGGCAGGCCGATGCGGCTCTTCGGATGGTCGGCGAGCACGATGCGGTCGCAGGCCAGCGCGATCTCGCACGCGCCACCCGGCACCGGTCCGCCCACGGCCGCGACCACGAACACGCGCCCGCCGCCCGAGCGCGAGAGCTTGTGGATGCGCTGGAACAGGCCCTGGCCCGAGCGCGCGAACTTCGTGGCGAGGGCGGGGTCCGAGACCTTGGCGATCGTCTCCACGTCGGCGCCGGCCGCGAACGACAGCGGCTCCTTGCCGGTGATGACGAGGCCGCGCAGCGACGCATCCTTGGCGAGCTCCTCCAGCGCGCGATCCAGATCGCGCAGCAGCGGCACGTCGAACACCGCCATCTTGCGGTGCGGCGGATCGAGATAGAGCAGCGCGAGTCCGGCCTCGGGCCGCTCGATGCGCACGCAACTCCCCGCGGCCGGCGCTTCCGCCGGCAGGGGCAAGCCTTCGAGATCGATCATGGGAAAAGTCTTTCGTCCATCCGGGCGCGAAGCCTGACCGGTGCGCGGCGTGCTCGCGCCGACAGGTCACGAAACCCGTCCCTCCAGGTCAAGGCCGTGCGGCGTCGTGCGCGGATCTCCCGTGCCCGGCAGCGGGGCCACGCGGCGCGCTTGCTATTCTCGAACGCGCTCTGGAGGGTCACTCATGAACCGTCGTTGGGTCGTCGGCGTGGTGCTGGTCGTGGCGGTGGGGCTGTGGTTCCTCCGGAAGGAGGCTGCCGAGCCCGAGCGCAGCGCGTCCACACGCTCTCTCGCGGGGTTCGTCGTTGCGCGTGACGGGTCGCCGCTCGCGGAGGTGCGCGTCGCGCCGTTCCTGGTCACCGCCACGAGCGGCAGCGTGTCGACGTGGGAGACCGGCGAGCCGCAGACGACCGACGCGCGCGGCCGCTTCGAGTTCACGCACTTCCCGCGAGAATGCGCCATGCTGCACGTGAGCGGCGACGGGGTGGTGCTGCGGTCCTTTGGTCTGGAGGGTGCGCAGGAAGGCGATGAGCTGCGCATCCCGGTGGCGCGCCTATGCCCCTTCCGCGTCGAACTCGTCGCCGCCGCGGGTCCCGCGTTCGAGCGTGTCTCGGCCCTCGACGCCGACGGCAACGCGCTCTCGCTGTACTCCTTCCGGCGGGACCACTGGAGTGCCTACGGTTCCGGCACCGTCGCTTTCCTGCCCGAGCCGGGTGCGCACCCGCTGGCCGTGAGCGAGGACGCGCGCACGCTGGTGTTCTGGCACGGCGAGGACGAGCTCGCGCGCGTGCCACTGGCGCTCGTGCCCGGAGGGCTGGCCGTCCTCCGCGCGCCTGGCGACTGAGCCGCGCTGCGCGCGCGAAGTGGAGGTCAGCCCGCGATCCGTTCCAACACGAACGCTCCGCCCTGTCCGCCGCCGATGCACAGCGTGGCCAGGGCGAGGCTCTTGTCGGAGACAGCGAGCTCGGTCGCGGCGGTGAGCAGGAGGCGGGCGCCGGTGGCGCCGACCGGATGGCCGATGGCGATCGCGCCGCCGTTCTTGTTGAGCTTGGCGGGGTCGATCGCGCCGAGCGCCTTGCCGAGGCCGAGCTCCTTGGCGGCGAACGAGTCGCTCGCGAACGCTTTCATGCACGCGAGCACCTGCACCGCGAAGGCCTCGTTGATCTCGATCACGTCCATGTCGGCGAGCGTGCAGCCGGCGTCGCGCAGCGCCTTGGCGCTCGAGTAGACCGGGCCGAGGCCCATGCGCGCGGGGTCGCAGCCCGAGAAGGCCCAGCCGCGGAGCGCGGCGAGCGGCTTCAGGCCCAGCGCGCGAGCGCGCGAGAGCGTGGTGACGAGCATCGCGCAGGCGCCGTCGGTGATGCCGCAGGCGTTGCCGACCGTGACCACGCCGTCGGGCTTCTCGAAATAGGGCTTGAGCTTCGCCAGCGCTTCCAGCGACTGGTCGTCGCGGATGCCGTCGTCGTGGAGCAACGCGCCCTGGCCGGGCTTGGCGGCCAGCGGGACGTGGGGGTGGATCTCCTTCGCGAGTCTGCCCGAGTCGCGCGCGGCCTTGGCGCGCTGGTGGCTCTGCAGCGCGAAGGCGTCGGCCTCGGCGCGCGTGATGCCGAAGTCGCGCGCCAGGTTCTCGGCGGTCGAGCCCATGATCAGCCCCACGGTCGGATCGGTGAGGCCCTCGGTGAGCGTGACGCGCGGCGCGAACATCGCCGGACGCGCGCTGGCGAGCGTGGCGAGCTTCTGCACGGGCGTCCGCGCGCGCAGCATGCGCGAGAAGAAGCCCACGGCCAGGTGGTTGTAGACGAGCGGGTAGGCGCTCATCACCTCGACGCCCGCCACGAGGAACAGATCCCCGCGCCCGGCGCGGATCGCCGTTGCGGCGGTCGAGACGGCCTCCATGCCGCTGGCGCAGTTGCGCGCCACGGTGTGCGCCGGGACCGAGCGCGGCACGCCGGCGCGCAGCGCGATCACGCGCGCCACGTTGGCCTGATCGTGGGGCGGACCGACGCAGCCGACCACGACCTCGGACAGCAGCGCGGGATCGACGCCGGCGCGCGCCAGACACTCGCGCACCACGGCCGCGCCCAGGTGCCCGGCGTCCTCGCGCGCGAAGACGCCACCCGCACGTGCTTGGGGGAGGCGGACGGCGGCGGCGAGGACGAGCGGTTCGAGCGCGGCGGAGGAGTTCGACATCTTTCGAGGCGAGTGATTCAAGCGAACGGCCGAGAGTGAATCCATGCCGCTCTGTGCATGGACTTGGACGCGCTGGTTCCCTTGAATGGAACGCAGTAGATCGCCCGATCGATCCGAACCCTTGAACGCGAAGCCTCCCGACCCGTCCACCGGCCTCTCCGTGCAAGGCGCGCGCACGCGGCCCAGCACCGTGCTCGTGCTCGGCGGCGGCGGCATGCGCGGCATGGCGCACGTCGGCGTGCTCAAGGCCCTGGCGCGCCTCGGCATCCAGTACGACGCCATCGTCGGCACCTCGATCGGCGCTTTGATCGGGGCCCTGGCGGCGGGCGGCGTGTCCCTGCGGCGCATGGAGGAGATCGTCTCCAACCTCCAGAAGGAGGACTACTTCAAGCTGAACTTCGTGAAGTTCCTGCTGAAGGGCGTGCGCGCGTCCAGCGTCTACCGCGGCGACACCTTCCGCGAGCGCCTGGCCGAGATCCTGCCCGAGCTCGATTTCGCAGCGATGAAGGTGCCCTTCTACTGCAACGCGGTGTGCCTGGAGACCGGCGGCCTGGCCTTCTGGGGCACGCAGGGCATGACCGACATCTCGCTGGTGGACGCGGTGTACTCGTCCTGCTGTCTGCCGGGCATCTTCGAGCCCTACGAGCGTGGCGGCTACCACTACATGGACGGCGGAATCGTCGATCCGCTGCCGCTGCGCTTCGCCAAGGCCCTGCGCCCGGACCTGATCCTGGCGGTCGACCTGACGGTCAAGGCGACCTTCAAGACGCCCAACTACAAGGACCGCGTGGTCAGCACGCTATACCGCTCGTTCGAGATCGCCGAGGAGATCATCGTCGAGCAGCTGCTGCACATGCACCAGGACCGCACGACGGTGCTGATCCAGCCCAAGGTCGGGCACCTGGCGCGCTTCGAGTTCAGCGACGTGCCCGAGGTCGTGCGTCTCGGCGAAGAAGAGACCCTGCGCGTGGTCACCTCGCACGCCGCCACGCGCCAGCTCGTGCGCGACGAGAAACTGGACGGCATGGCTTGTCCGGTCACGCCGCGCGACTACGTCTCGATCCGCATCGACTCCACCGCCTGCATCGGCTGCGGCAACTGCGAGATGGTGTGCGAGACGCAGGCCTTCTGGGCCCAGGGCGACAAGGCCGAGGTGCGCAAGATCCACAACTACGAGTGCACGCGCGACCACGCCTGCGCGCGCAACTGCCCGACCGGCGCGATCCATCTGGGCAATCTCTGAGCTAAGCTGAGGCGATGGGGGCGGGATCTCGCACGCTCAGCGTCGAGGAGCTGCGGCCAGCGCGCGAGCGCGGCTCGCGGCCCGTCGAGGCGGCAAGGACGAACAGCCGGCATGCGCAGCGCGCGCGGGTCGAGCTCGCTCCGCGCGACGCAGCCGGGATCCTGGACCTCGGCCTGGAGGGTCTGATCGCGCGCATCGGCCCGTGCCTGGCGCTGTCGGTGCTGATCTACCTGCTGGCTTCGCTGCTCGTCCGGAGTCAGTCCCTCTACTGGAAGATCGACTACCTCCGGCTCTCGGCGAGCTTCCTCTTCCCGCTGGCCGCCACCGGAGTGGTCGTCAGTCTGGTGGGGGACGCGCTGGAGGATTCCACCCGGCCGCTCGGCCCGGCGATCCGCCGCGGCCTCTACTCCGCGCCGGCCACGATCGTGCTCTTGGTGTTGACCAACTTCGCCACCGTGCCGCTGATGGCGCTGTGCTTCGTGCCGTACTTCCTGGTGCTGTGCCGCACCTGGGCGGCGGTGCCGCTCTACGTGCTCGAGGGCGAGCAGCTGCTGGACGCGGCGGAGCGCGCGCGCGGGCGCCGGAATCCGCTGGCGCGCCTGGCCAACATTCCGCGACGCATGGGCCGCGCGCTGTCGCGCAGCTGGCGGCTGTCGCGCGGCACGCCGGCGCTCGGGCGCTGGGTGTTGCTGGCGATCGTGGGCCAGCTCGTCCTGTGCGGCTTGCTCGACGCCGGCTCGGGCGCGCTGAGCTACCCGCAGGCACAGGAGTTCCTGCAGGGCGAGCTGGGCCTCGGCGCGGACGCGATCGAGCTCCTGACGCGCCTCGTCGCGGCCCTGTTCCTGGGGCTCTCGGGCTGCGTGCGCGCCGCGCTGATGGTGGCCTACGCTCTCGACCTGCGCGTGCGCCGCGAGGGCCGCGATCTGGAGTTGTGGCTCGAGCGCGCCGAGCACGAGCTCGGCTCGGCGGGAGCGCGCTAGTTGCAGGGCGGAACGCCGATCCCCGAAGACGAGGTGCGCCAGGCGCTGGCGCGCGCGCTGGAGGGCGTGCGCCGCACGGCCGAGCCCGAGGAGCCGCTCAGCGCCTGGATTGAGTGGCTGCGCGCACACGCCAACGACGACACGCTCGAGGTTCTCGGCGTGCTGCTGCTGGTCGCGCTGATCGTGGGCGCGATCGCCGTGGTGGGCAACCTGGTGCTGAAGCACGCGTTCCAGCGTCGGCCGAGCGCGGGCGAGTTCGTGGGCGGCGAGGGCCCGGAGCCCGATCCCGCGGCGCTCGCGCGAGCGCTGGCCGGGGCGGCGCGCGCCGCGCGTGACGCGGGCGACCTGCGCCTCGCGCTGCGCCTCTTCCTCCAGGCGGTGCTGGTCGCGCTCGGCGGGCGCGGCGACCTGGAGCTGCGCCCCGCGTGGACGAATCGCGAGCTGCTGGCGCGCGGCAAACCGTCGCCCGCGGCGCAGGCGCTGCTCGCGCCGCTGGTGCGCGAGCTCGAGCCCCAGGAATTCGGTCGCGCGCCGGTCAGCGCAGCCGACGTGCAGCGTCTGGAAGCCCTGCTGGCCGAGCATCTGGAGGGCGCGCCGTGAGCGCGCGCTTCTTCGAGCGCCTCGGGCTCGCGCTGCTGCTCGTGGTGGTGCTGACCTTCCTCGTGCTGCTGCTGCTCGTCCCGGGGCGCGCCGAGCCGCTCGAGAACAGCGCGCTCTCGGCCGAGGACGAGGGCCAGGGCGCGTTGTTCGCCATGGCCAAGAGCCTGGGCCTGCCGGTCGCGAGCTGGTCGAGCGCGCCCGGCAAGTTGACGGGCCCGGGCACGCTGCTGGTCCTGGCCGGATTGCCCACCGCTCCCGAGCCCGCGCCCGATGCCGTCGCGGAGGCGTCGCGCGGCGGGCGCGACCTCACCCACTACCGACGCTTCGTGGAGGAGGGCGGGACGCTGCTCGTGCTCGGCGAGGACGCCGAGGCGCTCGACTTCCTGTGCGACGCCGAGCTGCCGGGCTGCGCGGAACTCAGCTACTTCGGCCACGAGGCGCGCGCGACGAGCGTGAGCCTGTCGAGCGGGACGAGCTTCGCGCTCGACCCCGGGCCGCACGGCGAGTTCGAGTTCGAGGGCGAAGGCGCGGCGGGCGAGGTCCTGCTGCGCTCCGCTCCAGGTGGCGCGGCCGGCGTGTTGCTGCGCGCTGGCGCAGGCCGCGTGGCCGTGCTGGCCTTCGGAGGCGCGTTCTTCAGCAACGAACATCTGGCGGCGTCGAGCGCGCCCGCGCTGCTCTTCGTGCGCGTGGTCGAGGCCCTCGGACCGTTCGAGCGCATCCTGTTCGACGAGTACGCGCTCGGCGGCTGGGTTCCGCCCTCGGTCCTGACGCTGTTCTTCCAGCCGCGCTTCGCCTGGTTGAGCGTGCACGTGTTGCTGCTCGTGCTGGTCCTCGGCTGGCGCAGCGCCTGGAGCGGACCCTTCCCGCGCGACCCCGAGGGGCTGCTCGCCGCGTCGCCCCTGGCGCGCGCCCAGGGCTTCGCACGCACGCTGATCCAGGCGCGGCGCTGGGATCTGCTCGCGCGCCTCCTGCAGCGCGGACTGCTCGAGCGCTGGTGCCTGCGCGCCGGCCTGCGCGCGCCGCCGGTCGATGCCGCCCGGCGCAGCGAGCCCGCGGCGCTGGCCGAGAGCCTGAGCGCGCTCGCGCGCGGCGACGAGCGCCTGCTGCAACGCCTCGACGCCGCGCAAGGCGAGCACGCCCGACGCGACGAGGCCGCCTTCGAGGAGCTGGCGCGCGAGCTCTCCGCCCTCGAGGGCGAGCTGTTCCCGCTCGAGAGCGGAAAAATGCGCGCCCAGCGTGGCCACCCGGCGAGTCGCACCCGATCCTGAGCGCCCCATGTCCGAACCCCTGCCGATCGCGTCCGTGGTGCAGCTCGCGCAGCGCGTCGAGGCCGAGTGCGCGCGCGTCCTGGTGGGCCTCTCGGAGGAGCTGCGCCTGTGCCTGTGCGCCGTGCTCGCCGGCGGGCACGTGCTGCTCGAGGGCCCGCCGGGCGTGGCCAAGACGCTGCTCGTGCGCACGCTGGCGACCGCGCTCGGAGCCAGCTTCGCGCGCCTCTCGTTCACGCCCGACCTGATGCCGAGCGACGTCACCGGCACCGGCGTGTTCCATCCCCGCGAGGGCGAGTTCCGCTTCCAGCCCGGGCCGATCTTCGCGCAGTTCGTGCTGTGCGACGAGATCAACCGCGCGCCGGCCAAGACACAGTCGGCGCTGCTGGAGGCGATGCAGGAGGGCGCGGTGACGATCGACGGCACGCGCCACGCGCTACCGCAGCCGTTCCTCGTTTTCGCGACCATGAACCCCATCGAGCACGAGGGCACCTATCCCCTGCCCGAGGCACAGCTCGACCGCTTCCTGTTCAAGCTGCTGGTCGGCTATCCGGCGCGCGAGCGCGAGATCGAGCTGCTGGCCGCCGCCCACACGCGCTCGCCCGCGGCCACGCCGCAGGAGCTCGGCGTGCGCGCCGTGACCTCGCCGGCCGAGATCCAGGCCGCGCAGGCGCGCGTCGAGGCGGTCGAGGTGCGCGCGGACCTGCCGGGCTACGTGGTCTCGATCCTGCGCGCCACGCGCGAGTCGCGCGCGCTCGTCCTGGGCGCGAGCCCGCGCGCGGGCGTGATGCTCCTGCGCGCGGCCAAGGCGCGCGCCGCGCTGGAGGGACTCGACTACGTGACGCCCGATCACGTCAAGGAGGTGTGCGTGGCCGCGCTGCGCCACCGCGTGCTGCTGGATCCGGCCGAGGAGCTGGAGGGCGTGCGCAGCGAGAGCGTGCTGGAGCAGATCCTGGACACGCTGGAGGTGCCACGCTGATCCCCACGCGGCGCTGCGCGGCCCTGTGCGCGGGCCTGCTCCTGTTCTCGGCCCTGGCCGCGTTCGTGGCGCCGCTGCGGCTCGTGGTGGGGCCGCTGGACGCGCTCTTCGTGGCCGCGGTGCTGCTCGACTTCGTGCGCGCGGGGAACCCCGAGCGTCTCGGTCTGCGGCGCACGGCGCCCTCGCGCGTGAAGCTCTCGCTCGACTTCGCGCGCACGCTGCAGCTCGCGCGCGGCCGCCCCGGACTCGCGCTGGAGGTCCACGAGGCCTACCCCGCGACCTTCGAGGCGCGCGCGGGCGACGGCCCGGCGCCGAGCGGCGCGAGCGAGCGCGGCGTCTTCGACGCGGCCGGCGAGCTCGTGCTCGAGCGTGCGTACCGCGCCAGCCGCCGAGGACGCTTCACGCTCGGCGACCTGCGCGTGCGCGTGCGCGGTCCGCTGCAGCTGTGTGCGCGCCAGGCGCGCTTCGCCGGCGCGCTGGAGCTGGCGGTCGAGCCCGCGCTGTTGCGCCTGAAGGAGACCCTGCGCTTGGCGGCCTCCGAGCGCTGGCGCGATCTCGGCGTGCGCAGCCTGCGCCGGCGCGGGGGACGCAGCGAGTTCGAATCCCTGCGCGAATACGTGACCGGCGACGAGGTGCGCCACATCGACTGGAAGGCCTCCGCGCGTCGCGCCAAGCCGATGGTCAAGAGCTACCAGGTCGAGCGCGGCCAGGAGCTCGTGCTGTTGATCGACTGCGGCCGACGCATGCGCGTGCCCGGCGGCGCGGGCGCGCGCGCGGCCTGGACCAAGCTCGACTGGGCCCTCGACGCGGCGCTGGAGATCGCCGCCGCGGCCCTCGCCCAGGGCGACCGCGTGGGCGCCGCGGCCTTCGAGCGCGCGCTCATCGCCTACGTGGC
Source organism: Planctomycetota bacterium (assembly GCA_009691855.1). Lineage (GTDB taxonomy): Bacteria > Planctomycetota > UBA1135 > UBA1135 > JABFRZ01. The sequence continues at coordinate 62,651 of SIAI01000004.1, forward strand.
GCCGGTGCGCGGCGCGCGTGCGCAGGCACGCCTGTCGAGCGCGCTGTTCCCGCTGCAGGCCTCCGAGCGCGACGGAGATCTGGCTCACGCGCTGCGCGAGCTCGCCGTGCGCCACCGCCGGCGCGCGACGGTGCTGGTGCTCTCGGACGTGGCCGATCCGCTGGCGGTGCCCGAGCAGCGCGCGGCCCTGGCCGCGGCCTCGCGCCACCATCGCCTGGTGTTCGCGGCGCTCGACGATCCGGCCCTGCGCGAGGCGGCCGCCGGGGCGGACGCCGCCCTGCGCGCGACCGCGCTCGAGCTGATGGCCGAGCGCGCGCGCTCGCTGCGCGCCCTGGCCACCAGCGGCGCGCGCGTGCTCGACGCGCTCCCCGCCGAGGCTGCGGCGCCGCTGCTCGCCGCCTGGCTCGACGAGCGCCGCGCCGGTTGAGGCGCGGCTCCGCGTGGGCGGAGAGTCGCTGCACATTCCGTCGCACCTGTATGCCCTCGGCGCGCGGACGACCTGTTCGCAAGCCGCGCAGGCGAGCCTCGTGCTGCCTCGCCGCTCGACAGCATGCGTACGCGGATCCTCCTGTTCCTCTTGCTCGCACCATGCGCGGTGCTGTCCGTGCTGTGGCTCAGCTTGTGCGTCGAGGCGCGCTCCGCGCCGGGGGAGAGTGCGCCCGTGGCGAGCGCCCCGGACGCAGTCGCGCCCTTCGAGCTCGCTCCGGCGGAGCCGCCGACGACCGGGAGCGCGTCCTCCCGGAGTCCGCAGGCGCCCGAGCGTCGCCCGCGCTCGGAAGCGCCGCGCCGGAAGCGCGCGGACGAGCCCGCTCCGCCGCGGCGCTGGCTCACGGCGACCTTCCTGCGCGCCGACCTGACACCGGTGCGCGAGGCCAAGGTCGAAGCGCAGGCGTTCCAGGTGGGCAGCGCGACGCGCGTGGAGCAGAAACTCGCGCTCGACGCCGAGGGCCGCCTGCGTCTGGATCTGCAGGAGGAGTGGAGCGGAGTGCGCCTCAGCCTGGAGGTCGCCGAGCACGGGCGCTTCGAGCGCTTCGTCGAACTCCCGCCCACGTCGGGGCCGCTGGAGCTCGGCGTGGTCGTGCTCGCCGCCGGCGGCACGCTGGAGGGCCTCGTGCGCGGTCTGGAGTCGCAGCGCGACTGGACGCTCTCGATCCTGCCGCGCGGCGCGCAGTTGCCCTCGTTCGTGCCGCGCGGCACCACGGGCTTCACCCGCCTCGACCTGAACGGTCGCTTCCGCTTCGAGCACGTCCCGCCGGGCAAGGTCGAGCTGTGCCTCTTCCATCCCCAGCTGGGCTCCGCGCTGGAGCAGGAGTTCGAGGTGCGCGAGGGCGCGACCACGCCGGTCGAGCTCTCCTACTCCGGCCACGACCCGTCGCGCGCGTTGCTCGTTCAGGTCGGGATCGGACGTGCGCCGCTGGCCAGCGAGCTGTGGCTCACCGACGCGCGCGGCCACTCGCTCGCGCCGAGCTCGATCCGCGAGGTCGAGGCCTGGTTCAACGAGCTCGACGAGGACGCCTACACGCTGACCCTGGCCGTGGCCGGACACGAGCCGGTCCTGAAGCGCGACGTGCGTCCCGGCACGCGCGTGAAGATCGGCTTCCCGCCGGCGACACCGACGTTCGAGCGGGAACACCTCTCCCGGGAACAGTGGAACGGTCTGGCGCTCGAGGCTCGGTCCGGGGACGGCTCGGGCACGATCGAGCTCCAGCTCGAGGCCGGGCAGAGCGTGCGCGTCCAGGTCCAGGAGGCGGCCGACGAGCGTTGACGCGCAGGTGGCGCGCTCAGGGCTTCGTGCTCACGGCCGGCTCCGCGGCGCGCCGCCCGCCCAGCGCGACCCACGACACGAGCGCGACCCCGCTCGCGACCGCGATCGTCAGGCGCACGCCGAGCGGCGCGTGCGGGCTGACGAAGCCCTCGATGAAGCCGGCCACGACCAAGAGCGGGAACACGGGCACGAACAGCTCCAGCGCGCGCCGGCTCTCGCGCACCAGCGCGTGCGCGCGCGTGAACGCGCCCGGCCGCACCCAGGCGCGCACCAGCACCAGCCCGGCGGTGCCGGCCAGGATCAGGGCCTCGATCTCGAGCACGCCGTGCGTCCACACGATCGAGGAGATCGAGCCGGCCTGGCCCCAGTGTCCGGCCACGGCGGTGTAGGTGCCGAGCATGAGCGCGTTCTGGCTCAGCAGGAACAGATAGAAGGGCGGCAGGAGCGCCGAGGCGAAGAACACGATGCCGACGCCGATGTTGTGCAGCGGCAGCGCGCCGGCGTAGGCCGGGGACTCCGCCAGACCGAAGGTGAAGTTGCCGCGGAAGGACTCGCCCGGCTCCAGGGCCGCGAGTTGCTCGAGCTCCTGGTCGACCAGCGCGGGACCCATGAAGGAGTGCGCCAGGTCCACGTCGCGCCGCACCGCGACCCAGGCCACCGCGGCCAGGCCGTAGAAGAGCGCGAAGGACGCCGCCAGCAGGCGCCACTCGGCGCGGATCGCGCGCGGCGATGCGCGCAGCACGAACTCCAGCGCACGCACCAGCCAGGGCCGCGCGTCGTGCGCTGCCTCGCGCAGCAGCAGGCCGTGGGCGCTCGCGGTCAGGCCGCGCAGCTCGTGCGCGCGGCGCGGGTCGGCGCCGTCTTGCTCCGCGCGCGCGAGTCGCGTGCAGGCGTGGCGGTACAGGCGCGGGAGCTCGAGCAGCTCGGCCTCGTGCCAGTCTTTCAGCGCACGGCGCGGGTGCAGCAGGTCGTGCAGGCGCTCGAGCGCCGCGTCGCTCGCGGTGGCTTCACCCCCGGCTGCGTTGCCCCCGGCTGCGGTGCCCCCGGCTGCGGTGCCCTTGACCGCGCCGCCCTCGCTCCCCTGCAGGATCTCCATGCGCTCGCGCGGAGCATACACTGCGCAGCGTATGGCCGAGCTCGCGATCGAGACGCCCGAGGGGGTGCCGCTGCGCTTCGAGCTCGCCGGCCTCGGCGCGCGCATCCTGGCCGCTTCGATCGACGTCCTGCTGTTATCGATCGGGTACATCGTCCTGGCCACCGTGCTGCAGCTCACCCGGCTGCCGGCGATGAACTTCATCCTGGCCTCGGCCGCGATCGTGTCCCTGGTGGCCTACTCGTTCCTGTTCACCTGGCTGTTCGACGGGCGCACGCCGGGCAAGGTCTGGGCGGGCCTGCGCGTGTGCGATCTCTCGGGCTTCCGCGCCAGCCCCGGGCGCATCTTCCTGCGCTCGCTGTTCGTGCCGCTGGAGGCGTTGCTGATCGTGCCGGTGCCGGTGGTGTGGGTGGTGATCGCGCTCACCCCGCTGCGCCAGCGGCTCGGTGACCTGGTGGCCGGCACGCTGGTCCTGCGCGAGCGCGCGCCGCGCGCGCCGGCCGAGCCCGCGCCGGGGCAGACCTGGTCGGCGCTCGAGGCGAAGAGCTTCGCCTTCGAGCCGCTGCAGGTGCGCGCGCTGGGCGCGGCCGACCTGGCCTTCCTGCGCGGCCTGCTCACACGCGTGGACCTCGAGCCCGAGGCCGGCGAGCGCTTGCTGCTGCGCGCTGCGCGTCTGTACGCCACGCGCCTCGAGCTCGGTACGCGCACGTTCGCGGTGGACGAGGCGCGCACGTTCCTGCGCGAGCTGTTCCTCTACCTGCGCGAGGTGCGCGCGGCTAAGGCTCCTCCGGCGGAGGCCGCAGGCGTCCGCGGTAGGCCTCGAGCCAGCGCACCTGATCCTCGTTGAAGCCGCCCGCGCGCGGGTCGCCCTTCTGCCACAGCTGCGGCCGGCGCGCGACGCCGCGCTCGCCGGCGTCGGCGGTGTCCGGCAGCGGCGCCGCGGGAGCGCTCGGGGCGCTGGGCGTGGGCGCGCTCGGGCGAAAGCCGAAGCCCGCGCCGAAGGGCGTGGCGCCGTGGCGCAAGCGCACGCCCCACAGCTCGCGCGTGCCCTCGAACCAGATGAACAGCGGGATCAGCATCAGGATGCAGCTGCCGCGGCCCTCACGCATCAGCAGCAGCGCGCCGATCAGCAGCAGCAAGGCCACGATGCGCCCGACGCGCACGGCGCTCTCGGTGGCGCGCAGCCAATCGCGCTTGCGCCCCAGGAATGCGCGCAGCAAGCGCCCGCCGTCCATGGGGAAGGCCGGCAGCAGGTTGAAGCCGCCCTGCGCCAGATTGATGCCCGTGAAGACCAGCAGGAACCCGTGGGGCAGCGAGTCGTCCTCCAGCCCGAGGGCGTGGCCCGCGAACAGGCCCAGGATCGCGAGGCCCGCGAGGGCGAAGTTCACCGCCGGGCCGGCGATCGCGATCAGGCCCTCGATGCGCGAGTTCTCGGGGATCTCGCTCATGCGCGCGATCCCGCCCAGCGGCCACAGGGTGATGTCGGCCACGCGCAGGCCGAAGTTGCGCGCCACCAGGCTGTGGCCGAGCTCGTGCAGCAGCACGCAGCCGAAGCTCACCCCCGTCGCGCCCAACACCAGCAGCGGATCCGGCGTCGAGATGTAGAGGACGTAGATCAGCAGCAGGAAGGTGGCGTGGATCCGCACCGGGATCCCGAAGGCGTTGCCGATCTTGAAGGAGAGGTTCACGCGGAGAGTTCGCCGGGCGCGAAGGGCAAGAACGGTAGGCCGAGGTCGGGATTCGCACAAGCCGCGGACTCGTCGCCGGGAGCTACGATGGCGCCATGCGCGTCCTGCACGTCGACCTGAGCGCGCTGGAGCGCGGCGGAAGCGCCGTGTTCCGGGCCCCGCAGCTGGAGCCGGCCTGGCGCACGCTGGCCGAGTTCGGCGGCAGCGCGCTGGGCCTCGCGTGCCTGTGGGAACACGCGCAGCGCGACGCGCACGGCGTGCAGCCGCTGGTGCTGGCGGTGGGCGAGGCCGTGCGCGACGGGTTGCCGACGGCGGCGCGCGCGGCGGTGCTCTCGCGCGCGCCGCTCTCGGGGCTGTACGCGGAGGGCCACGTCGGCGGCGAGCTGGGCGCGCGCCTGGCGCGCGTGACCGACGCGCTCGTGCTGAGCGGGCGCTGCGCCGTCCGCGGCGCGGTGCTGCTGCTCGAGGAGGACGGCCGCTGCGCGCTCGTCGCTCGTCCCGAGCTCGTCGGCGCCGCGCCGGCGGACGCGGCGCGCGCGCTGGAACTCGAATTCGCACCCTGCAGCGTGCTCACCATCGGCCCGGCCGGCGAACGGGGCCTGCCCTTCGCGAGTCTCGCCGCGGGTCACGCGCCGCCGAGCTTCGTCGGTCGCGGCGGCCTCGGCGCGTGCTTCGGGGCGCTGGGCTTGAAGGCGCTGTGCGTGCGCGCGCCGGCGGGCTCCGTGCTCTCGCGCGCGGCCTCCGTCGCGCTGCTCGAACGGCTGCGCGCTTCGCCGCGTCTCGCCGCGCGCGCGCAGGGCGGCACGCTGGAGCTGTTCGAGAGCCTCGCCGCGCGCGGCGAGCTCGCCGGCGAGCTCGGCCACGAGCTGGCGCGCGAGGCCCGCGCGCGCGCCGACGCGCGCCACGGCTGCCGCGGCTGCCCGACCCCCTGTGGCTGGGTCTTCGAACGCTCCGACGGCGTGCGCCAGGGCGCGCGCTTCGGCGCCAGCCAGGCGCTGGGCGTCGCGCTGGGCCTCGAGACGCTGGACGAGGCGCTGTACCTGCTCGGGGTCTGCGATCGGCTGGGCGTGGATGCCAAGGAGGTCGGCGCCGTGCTCGCGCTCCAGTGTCTGGCGCAGGAACGCGGTCTGTTGAGCGGTGCGAGTGCGCGCGCTCAGCGCGACGAGCTCACGCGACGCATCGAGGCTCTGGTGCACGATCCGGGCGCACCCGGACGCGCCGGCGCGGCCGAGCTGGCGCGCGCGCTGGAGCTCGAGGGCGAGGTGCCGATCAGCCGCGGGCAGGCCGTGCGTCCGGAGGCGAGCCGCGCCGCGCTGCTCGGCCAGTGCGTGGCTTCGGGCGGCGCCGATCCGATGCGCAGCTTCCCGTTCCTGCTGGAGAGCGCGAACGCGGCGCGGCTCGCGACGCTGCTGGCGCCGCTCCCCGTCGCGCCCGCGGCGCTCGTGGCCGACGCGCCGGACGGCAAGGGCCGGCTCGTCTTCTGGCACGAGAACCTGATCTCGGCCGTGGACCTCACGGGCTTCTGCGCCTTCTCGGCCGCAGGCCTCCTGGCGGATGGATTGTGCGCCGTGGACGAGCTCGCGCGCTGGATCCTGCCCGCGGCACTGCGCGCGCCCGAGGACGCCGAGTGGGCCGCGCGCGCGCCTGGAGCGCGGCTGCTCGCGGCCGGGGCGAACCTGGTGCTGGCGCGTCGCGCCTTGAATGCGTGCTACGGCGCGTCCGTGGACCAGGACCAGCCGGCCTTCGCGCGCGCGGCGCTCGCGCAGCCGGGCATGCTCGACGAGTACCGCGCGCTGCGCGGTCTCGACGAGCGCGGCGTGCCCCACTCCGCGGCGCGCGCGGCCTTCGGGACGCCCCGCGTGCTGGAGCTCGCGCGACTGGCCGAGAGCATGCCGGAGCACGTCGCCGAGACGACGGAGGTGCGCGGCGCGCTCGTGCACGGCGTGGTCACGCTGCGCGCGCGCGGCGAGCTGTGGCGGGTGGCGCTCGGCCTGCCGGCGTCGCTCGCCCGCGTGCTGCGCGCGGCCGAAACGCACCGCGACGCCGCGCCGTCCTACTTCGCCGGCGACGAGCTGGTGCCGGCCGTGTGGCGCGGCGGAAAGCGCCTGGCGCCCGGCGATCTGGTGACGGCCGGCGACGTGCTCGAGCTCGTGACCGCGATCGGTGGCGGCTGAGCGCGTCGCGGAGACCGCTGGAGTGCTCGCACGCGCGCCGATATCGTGCGCACGCGTGGACCTGCTCGTCATCAAGACCGGTGCCCTGGGCGACGTCGTGCGCACGACCGCGATCCTGCCGGGCCTGGCCAAGAAGCAGCGCGACCTGCGCGTGACGTGGCTCACGGCGCACGGCGCGCTCGAACTCGTGCGCGGCCACCGCTTGATCGCGCGTGCGCTCGGCGTGGCGCCCCAGGACGAACGCTCGCTGGCCGCGGCGCGCGCCGAGCTGGCGGCGACGCCCTTCGCGCGCGTGCTGTCCTTCGACGACGAGGAGCCGCTGTGCGCGCTGGCCAGCGCGCTGGGCGGCGACGGCCGCGACGGGCGACTCTCGGGTGCGTACCTCGACGCCCACGGCGTGCGCCGCTACACCCCCGACGTCTCGCCGTGGTTCGACATGGGCCTGCTCTCGGTGCACGGCAAGGAGGCCGCCGACCGGCTCAAGCTCGAGAACAGGGCCAGCCACCCGGAGCTCTTCGCGCGCATGCTGGGGATCGAGCGGGGCGAACCCGAGCTCGAACTGCCGAGCGCGGCGCGCGAGTTCGGGGCGCGCTTCGCGGCGCGGACGCTGCTCTGTGCGGCCGGCCCCGTGATCGGCCTGAACACGGGTTCGGGCGGGCGCTGGGAGTCGAAGAAGCTCTCCATCGAGCGCACGCTCGAGCTGGCCGCGGGCCTGGCGCGCGCGCGCGCCGGGCGGGCGACGTTCCTCCTGTGCGGCGGGCCCGAGGAGGCCGAGCGCAACGCGCGCATCGGCGGCGGCTTGACCGCGGCCGGCCTGCGCTGGGTGGACGCGGGCACCGAGAACGCGCTGCTCGACTTCACCGCGCTGGTCGCGCAGTGCGATCTGTTGATCACCAGCGATTCCCTGGCGCTGCACCTCGCGCTCACGCAGAAGGTGCCGCTCTTGGCGTTCTTCGCGCCCACGCCGGCGCACGAGATCGAGCTCTACGGGCGCGGCGAGAGCGTGGCGAGCCTGGCTCCCGACTACGCCTCCTACCGCCCCGACGCGGACACCAGCACGCTGACCGTCGCGCGCCTCCTGCCCGCGGCCCTGCGCGTGCTCGCGCGCCACGGGAAGTAGACGCTCGCGCGTCGCGCGCGTACCCTCGCCGCGCGATGCGCTGGCTGTGGTTGCTGGCCAAGGGCCTCGAGGGCCTCGGCATGGTCGTGGTCCTGGTGGGCCTGGTGCTCTCGGTCAACCTCGGCTTCAAGGAGGAAGGCCTGAAGTCGATGCAGTACGAGAGCTACGCGCTGGTGGGCGGCGGGGCGATCTTCCTGGTCGGCATGCTCATCGAGCGCCGCATCGGCGCGCGCTGATGGCGTGAAGATACCTTTGGCACGGCATCGAGCTGCAGTGGCTGGTCGATGATCACGGAGCGCGAGCGGCTCACGCATGGGTTGAGTCGCGCTCAGCTCGGCACCCGTCGGTTCTTGGCGGGCCTTCGGCTGTCGAGCCTCGCTGCCCTGATCTCCTCGGTGACGATATTCGCCTTGGTCCTGGTGTCGTCCGTCTTCATCACGGACAGCCGCTTTGGTCGCCTCCTGGCTGAGGTGAGCTCGACGACCCATGGCTGGATCGCCGAGCAGCTTGTTTACCCGTTGCTCGCGCTGGGGCTCATGTGGCTCGTCTTCCTTCGTGACGGCCTCCGCTGGAAGGACCTGGGCTGGAACCTTCCGGATCTTGTTGGCGCCATGATCGTCACGGTTCTCTTGTGGGTGTTCGTGCAGGCATCGGTGTGGATGGCGGGGATTGCTGAAGGGCGTCCCGTCGCCTTGCACTTCGCGTGGAGAGGCCAAGAAGGGGCACCGCTGGCAGGATTTGGCGCGCAGCTATTCGGTAACGCGCTGACAGAGGAGACGCTCTTTCGGGGGTACGTGCTGCCTCAGGTCTTCCTCCGGATCGCGCGGGTTGCGAGCGCGAACGTCGCCCTGGTTGTGGCGTTCCTCGGGATCACGGCGTTCGCTGCGCTGCTTCACGTTCCAGTGCTCGTCCATGAAGGCGGGCTCACCGGGGAGGCTCTGGCGAGTGTGCTGTCGTGGACGGCCATGTTCGAAGCCGTGCTCGCGCTGGTCTTTCTCGTGACCAGGAACCTGTTCGTGCGCGTCGGCTTGCACGCCTCGTGGAACGCCATGCCCGAGCTGTTCGACGCTCCAGGCGCACACTACGAGCGAGCTTGGTGGCTGGGCGTGATCCTGTTGGTGAGCGGTTGGATGATCCACAACTGCCTCTCGTCTGCGACGCGCCGAGACCTTTGTCGTGGATCGGGGCGCTCAGGGACTTCCTGAAGTCGCTCGCGACTCCGCGCTCACTCGCTCACGCGCGGCCGGATCCACTCGACGATCAGCGACATCATCTCGTCGGTGGTCTGCGGGCCGTCCTTGACCCACGCGTTCGGGTCTGGGTTGGCCGGGTTGTCGGGCGAGTTGTCGTAGGTCGCGGTCACGCGCACGCGCGAGCCGGCCTGCGCGACGCGCGGCGTGCGGAAGACGTAGTTGAACTGCCAGTTCTGGTCCCAGGCGGGGATGTCGATCAGCTTCTCGACCTGGCCGTCGGGGTGGATCAGATCGGCGACCATGGACTTCCCGCGCAGATGCATGTGCGGCGTGAGCGAGCGCAGCAGCACGTCGTGGTTGAGCGGGTATTCCTTGGTGAAGGTCACGCTCGGCGCGAGCGGCGGGATCACGATGTCCACGTTCCAGAAGTTGCGGCTCTCGGCCACCAGCTCGGGCGGCCCGTCGGCCAGCACCAGGCCCAGGCTGGTCTGGTCGAAGATGGCCTTGCCGTTGGGCGTGTAGTGCATGTCGAAGCGCAGCTTCGCGCCTGCAGGCAGGAAGCGCGCGATGCCCTCGGGGTACGCGCGCGGGCCCTTGCCCGGCAGGTAGCCGAACAGGAACACCCAGCCCTCGTTGGCGCTGCGCGACCAGGGCAGCAGGGCACGGCGCAGCTCGCGCTCGGCGCTGTCGCCGCCGTCGACGGGCAGCTGGTAGCTCACCGTCACGTGGTGCACGACCGCGCGCGCCTCGGGGCGGATCTCGAGGCGCTGGATCCAGAGATCCGCCGGTACCTCGGGCGTGACCTCGAAAAAGCGCGTGCGCACCACACCCTCGGCCGGAACCTCGAAGCGCTCCTGCATCTGGAACACGAGGTCCGGCTCGCCGATGCGCCAGCCGTCGGGGTAGACGATGGCGAGCGGCGTCTCGGCGGGATCGCCCTCGGGCGCGTCGGCTTCGATCCAGGAGAGCAGCGTCTGCTTGTCGCGCTCCGACAGGCGCCGATCGTTGGCCCACGGCCCCGTGTCGGGCGCGGCGAACCAGGGCGGCATGATGCCGTCCTCGGTAACCAGCTCGAGCATCGCACGTCGCCCCCTGGCCTGCGCGTAGTTCTCGAGCGCGAAGGGCCCGACGCCGCCGACGCGGTGACATTCGACGCAGTTCTGCTGCAGGATGCGCGCGACTTCGCGGTGGTAGGTCGGCGCGCTCGTCGTCAGCGCGCTGGCCTCGATGCCCAGGAGACACCCCGGCGCGCTGGTGGCGGGGACGAGCACCTTCTGCTGCACGAGCGTCTGCTCCAGCGCGTCGCGCAGGTAGTGCTGGTGTGTTTCGGCCGCCAGCGTGCCGCGCCCGACCTGGTCGTCGATCGCGCCGCGGTACACCAGCGTGCGCGCGCCATCGAGCACGAACACCTCGGTCGTGGTGAGCGCGCCCAGGGCCGCGCCGAGGCGCTGCTCGGCGTCGTGGATGGTCGGGCCGTCGAAGCCGTGCGCGGCGATGTCGGCGCGGATCTCCTCGGGCGTGTTGTGCGGGCTCTCGTTCAGGAACAGGAAGGCGACGTCGCGCGCGCGGTACTCGTCCTCCAGGCGCGCCAGAACTGGCGCGGTGCGCTGCGAGACCGGGCAGCCCACGTCGCGCACGGCGAGCACCAGCGGGCGACCGCGGAAGTCGGAGAGACGTCCGCTGCGACCGTCGAGGTCGCTGTAGGCGAGGTCGGGCACGAGCGTGCCGACGTTGGTCTCGCGCGCGTCGAGCTGCTGGGCGCGCTCCTTCAGCGCCGCGGCGAGGCGCGGGTTGCTCGAGGCGGAGGAGGCCGGCGGGCGGTCGCAGGCCAGCAGCAGGCCGGCGACGGTCAGCGCGCCGGTCCAGGCGGCAAGGGGCAGCGAGCGCATCGCTCCTTCTTCGGCCGCCGGCCGGGCGCAACCGGAACCGTGGCGGCCGCGGCACCTCGCCGAGCGGTCGCCTTTCCGCGACGGAAGGCACGGTTTTCCGCCGAGATGCTCGCAACCCCCGCGCCGGCCCGGCCGATCAGGAGGACACCATGGAAGCCCAATCGCTCCATACGACCTCTGCTCCTACGCTGCCGGGTGCGCCGCGCCTGCGCCTGCTCGAGGGCCGCGACGCGGTGAGCGAGCGCTCGCAGGCCTCGCTACGCGCCTGGATCCTGCTCTTCGGCTCGCTGTCCTTCGCCGCCGGGCACGGCGTGTTCCTGTTCACCGCGCTGACGCGCTTGGAGAAGCTCCCCGGGCGCTCGGAGCTCGGCGGCGCCCTCGAATCGGTGGTGCTGGCCTGGTTCCTGGCCGCCGTGCCGCTGGCGCTCACCTGCGTGCCGTTGCGCGGGCGCTTTCTGCGCCTGAGCGCGACCCTGGCCTGGTCGCTGGCCTCGAGCGCCACAGCGCTCACGTTGGCGGCGTTCACCTTCTACCTGCGCGCGATCGCGCTGGCGTGAGCTCGGCCGCGCCTGGCGGCGCGCGTGTTCACGGTTGCTGGACGGGCTCGCCCGCTTCGCCGCCGCCGTAGCCGAGCTGGTTCAGCTCGTCCGACTGCTGCGGATCGAGCTGCAGCGCCGTGGCCTGCATGCCCAGCAGGGCTTCGGGCGCGACGTACCAGCCGCGCTGCTCGAGCTCGGCGAAGAGCCGCTTGGCCTCGTCGCCGCGCTCGGCGAACAGGTTCGTGCGCTCCTGTGGATCGGTGGCGAGGTCGTAGAGCTGCCAGCCCGGGCGCGGCCCCGCGTCCTCGTCGCCCAGGGACGGAATCGAGTGCAGCGTGGGCAGGTCCTTCTCGCGGCGCAGGAGCTTCATGCGTCCATCGCAGAGGCCGCGCCACTGCCAGCCCGGCTTCTGGTCGCCGCCGACCTCCATCGGCGCGGGGCGGTCGGCGGTCTCCAGGCCAGCGAGGACGGGCATCAGGCTCGAACCCTGCGCACCCGGCAGGCCGCGCTCGAGGCCCACGAGCTCGAGGATTGTCGGCGCCACGTCCATCAGGCGCACCTGCGTCGTGACGCGCTTGGGCGCCAGTCCGGGCGCCCACACCAGGAGCGGCACGTGCACGAGCTCTTGCCACAGGGCGTGGCTGTGGCCGAGGTTGCCGTGCTCGTAGAACTCCTCGCCGTGGTCGCCCGAGACGACGATCACCGTGTTCGGGTTTTCGCGGCGCATGCGCTCGAGGAACGGGCCGAGCTGGCCGTCGAGCGCCAGCAGCTCCTCGTCGTAGCGATCGACCAGACTGATCAGGCGCTCCGAGGTGAGCCGCTCTTCGGAGCGCTTGCCGGTCATGTAGTCGTGCACGATCGGGCCGGTGAGCTGCAGGTCGGAGGGCTTGCGGTCGAAGCGCCCGCGCGTCTCGGGCGGCGGCTCGTAGGGGTAGTGCGGGTCCATCACGTGCACGTAGAGACAGAACGGGCGCGCGGCGTCGCGCGTCTCCGCGAACCAGCGGTCCACGTCGGACAGGATCTCGGGCAGCTCGCCGCAGTGCTCGGCGTGGCAGGGCTGGTGGAAGTAGTCGCGGAAGGACTCCGCGCCCTGCGCGAAGCCGACCGGCGGGGTGATGTTCGGGTTGTCGGACCACATCGCCGTCTGCCAGCCGAGCCCGTGCAGCAGCTCGATGAACGTGGTCAGGCGCGGATTCAGGCGGAAGGCGCGCACGGGCGTCTCGGGGATCGCCTGGCTGACGGCGTGGTGCTGCGAGGGCAGGAGCCCGGTGAGCAGCGTCGCGACCGCCGGCTTGGTCCACGAGGACTGCGACAGCGCGCGCTCGAAGACCACGCCCCCCTTGGCCAGGCGATCGAGGTTGGGCGAGACCTCGCGTTCGTAGCCCAGGAAGCCGGTGTGGTCCGCGCGCCAGGTATCGATAAGAATGAAGAGCACGTTGGGTGCCTGGCGCGCGGGTTCGGGACGCGTGCCGCGCGCGACGACGCCGGGCAGCACGAAGGCGACAAGCAGCGCGGGGAGGATGCACAGCGGGTGACCGAGGAGGTCCAGGCGCGCGCGCTGGACGAGGGCGCCCAGTCGCGCGACGCGGCGTGTAGCCAGTAACAGCGCCAAGGCCACGCCAGCCGCCAGCAGGGCGGGCGAGGTGGCGCGCTCGGCGGCGAAGCGTTCCAGCGTCAGCCAAGCGAGTCCTTGCTCGGTCCAGCTCTGCAGGGCCGCCTCGTCGCGCGCGCGCAGGAACGCCAGCAGCAAGAAGGCGAGCGCGAAGACGGTCGCCGCGGCGCACAGGCTGCGCAGGAGGCTGGGGGGCCGAGCGGGGAACACGGGCCCCCTTATCGGCACCACCCGGACGGAACCTGCTCGGCCGCAGGGCCTACTTTTTCGCCAGGCATTGCCCGCTGCGTTCCCGAGGGACTATCCTCGGAGGAGTTCGGAGGCTCGACAGCGGCGGGAGTCGCCGGGTCGGACCGGCTCTCTAGGGGAATGAGAACATGAGCCATGCCCGGAACCTGGGCGTCGCGATCCTGATCGCCGCGGTGGCGGTGGGTGGGACGCTCGTGTGCTGGCGTGCGCGCGGCGCGGCCGAGTTCCAGGCGGCGCAGGCGAGCGCGCCGGTGCCCGTCGCGTCGCCCGAGGTCGATGGCTTGGTGATCCACGGCTTCATCGACGCCCACGAGATCGATCCCCGCCGCTGGAGCGTGCGCGCCGTCTCGCTGCGTTACGCCGCCACACCGTTCGAGCACCGCGCCGAGGTCAACTCGCGCGGCCGCTTCGAGCTCACCGGCCTCGCCGACGAGGACTACCGCGTCGAGCTGGTGGTCGACGGCGACCCGCCCTTCGTGCTGGCGCGCACCGAGCACGAGCGCCCGGGCGGCGAGGAGCTGGTGTTGGCGCTCGACCCGCTGGCGCTGCGCCGCTGGAGCGAGAGCGCGCGCGCGACGCAGTAGACGGCTCGCGCTACTCCGGCTCGCGGAACTGCAGCGCGTGCAACCTGGCGTAGATGCCGTTGTGCGCCAGCAGCTCGGCGTGCGTGCCGGACTCGCGCAGCTTGCCGTGGTGCAAGACGAGGATCTTGTCGGCGCGGCGCACGGTCGAGAGGCGGTGGGCGACGACCAGCGCGCTGCGCGCGCGCAGGAGTTCGTAGGTGGCGGCTTCGATGCGCGCCTCGGTCGCCGAATCAACGCTGGAGGTGGCCTCGTCGAGGATCACCAGCGCCGGGTTGCCGGCCAGGGCGCGCGCGATGGCGATCAGCTCGCGTTCGCCGGTGGAGAGCGTCGCGCCGCGCTCGGCCAGCTCGGTGTCGAGGCCCATGGGCAGGCGCTGCACGATGTCGTTGGCGGCGCTGACCTCCAGCGCGCGCGCCATGCTCTCGGGGCTGACGTGGGCGCGGCCCAGGACCAGGTTCTCGCGCACCGTGCCGGTGAACAGGAAGTCTTCCTGCAAGACGAGCCCGAGGCGCTCGCGGAAGGCCTGCGTGTCGAGCTCGCGCAGGTCGACGCCGTCGATCGTGATGCGGCCCGAGGTGGGATCGTAGAAGCGCAGCAAGAGGTTCACGATCGTCGACTTGCCCGCGCCGGTCGCGCCGACGAGCGCCACGGTCGCGCCCGGAGGGATCTCGAAGGAGAGCTCGGAGAGCACCGGCGAGCGCGGGTCGTAGGCGAAGCTGACGTGCTCGAAGCGCACGTGTCCGCGGAAGGGCAGCGCCAGCGCGCGCGACGCGGCGGGCTCGGCCAGCGTGGCGGGCGTGTCGAGGATCAGAAAGATGCGCTCGGCCGAGGCGAAGGCGGACTGCAGCACGTTGTAGCGCTCGCCCAGCTCGCGGATCGGGCCCACGAAGACCTGCAGCCAGAACCAGAACAAAATGAAATCGCCGAAGGTGATCGCGTGGCCGTGGATTGCGTAGCCGCCGCGCCAGAGCACGCCAGCCTGGATCAGCACCGTGACCCAGGCCACGATCGGGAAGAACAGCGCGAACAGCTGGATCGTGCGGAAGTGGGCCTCGTTCACGTCCGCCAGCTGCGCGCCGAAGCGCCGCGACACGCGCTGCTCGCGGCGGAAGACCTGCACCACGCGGATGCCCGAGAGCACCTCCTGCAGATACCCGTTGAGTCGCGCCAGGCGTGCGCGCACGGAGCGGTGGGCGCGGCGCGCGCCGCCGCGGAAGACCAGGCTGACGCCGATCAGCACAGGCGTGAGCACGAGCACCAGGAACGCCAGCGGTGGGCTCACCAGGAACAAGAGCACCAGCACCACCGCGACCTTGATCATGTCGAACAAGAGCACGATCAGGCCCGAGGTGAAGAGCTCGTTCAGGTTCTCGACGTCGTTCGTGACGCGCGTGACCAAGGAACCCGTCGGGTGGCGGTCGAACCACGAGAGCTCCAGCGCCTGCATATGCGCGAACAGGTGCGCGCGCAGGTCGGTGACCACCGCCTGGCCGGTGCGCGTGAGCTGGTTCTCTTCCAGGTAGCGGAACACCGCCGCCAACAGCACCACCACGAGGTAGGCGAGGCCCCACCAAGCGAGCTCGCGCAGGTACGGGCTGGCGTCGAACTCGCCGCCCTCCAGCGCCGCGCGCGCGGTGCTCGCGGCCGTGATCGGTCCGTCGATGGCGTGCTTCAGCATCCACGGCGAGGCGAGCTCGAGGAAGAACAGGCAGGCCAGGATCGCGAAGCTGAGTGCGAACTTGCCGCGGTGCGGCGTGGCGAAGCGCCACAGGCGCCCGAGCACGGCGCTGTCCCAGGCCTTGGTCGCGACCTCGTCCTTGTCGAGTTCCTCGGCCAGCGCGTTAGCCATGGCGGGGGACCCTCACAGCTCGGCCAGCTCCGCGCTCATGCGCTGGCGCTCCCAGGTCTCGCGGTACCAGCGCGAGCGCTCGAGCAGCTCCTCGTGGGTGCCCAGCGCCTCGGGCCTACCCTCGCGCAGCACCAGGATCTGCTCCGCCGCGCGCACCGTGCCCAGGCGGTGCGCGGCCACGACCACCGTGCGCCCGCGGCCGGCGCGGCGCAGGCTGGCCAGGAGCCGCGACTCGGTCTCGGTGTCGACGGCCGAGAGCGCGTCATCGAGGATCAGCACGCGCGGATCGCGCGCCAGCGCGCGCGCGATGCAGGTGCGCTGGCGCTGGCCGCCCGAGAGCGTGACGCCGCGCTCACCGATGAGCTGCTCCAGGCCGCTCGGGAAGGCGTTGACCTCGCTCGTCATCGCCACCTGCTCGACCAGCCCGCGCAGGGCGGCCTCGTCGAGCGGGCCATCGGCGCCGAACTCGAGGTTCGCGCGGTAGGTGTCGGAGAACAGGAAGCTGTCCTGCGGCACGTAGGCGAGCGCGCCGCGCAGGCAGTCGAGCGTGAGGCTCTTGACCGGCACGCCGTCGAGGCGGATCTCGCCCTGGGCCTCGAACAGGCGTCCGAGCAGGTTGAGCAGCGTGCTCTTGCCCGAGCCCGTCGGTCCGACGACGCCGAGCGTCGTCCCCGCGGGGACGTCGAGCGTGATCCCGGTCAAGGCGGGGCGCGCGGCGCCGGCGTAGACGTAGCTCACTTCGCGCAGCGCGAGTGCGCCGGCGACGCTCGGCAGCGTGCGCGCGTCGTTCGCCTCGACGATCTCCGAGCGTTGATCCAGCACTTCGTCGATGCGCTGCGCGCTGGCCACGGCGCGCGGGAACAGGCCCGCGATCCAGCCCAGCGCGATCACCGGCCAGAAGACCTTGAAGCCGAGGTCGATGAACTTGAACAGGTCGCCCACCGCCAGCGTGCGATCGATCATGGCCCAGCCGCCGACCACCAGCACCGGCAGGAAGGCCAGGTCGTAGGACAGATGGATCCAGGCGTCCTGCAGGCCGCTCACGCGCGCCAGCTTCAGCTGGTGCGTGCGATTCGTCTCCGACACGGCGCGGAAGCGCGCGATCTCGTGGCGCACCAGGCCGTAACCCTTGACCACGCGCACGCCGGCGAAGCTTTCCTGCGCGCGCGCCGCGATCTCGGCCAGGCTCTCCTGCACCGCGGTCGAGTGCCGCTGCAGCTTGGGCGTCATGATCATCATCGCCACCGTCACCAGCAGCAGCGGGAACGACATTGCCAGCGTGACTCCGGGCGAGATGTGGAACAGCACCGCCAGGCTGCCCGGCACCATGAACAGCGAGCCGAGCACGTACATGCTCCCCGGCCCGATGAGCATGCGCACGTTCTCCACGTCCGAGGTCAGGCGGCTGATGATGTCGCCCGAGCGGCTCTGCACGTGGAAGGCGAGCGGCAGGCTCTCCAACTTGTCGAACAGTTCCTGCTTGAGCTCGGCCTCGACCTTGCGCGAGACGCCCACGATCCACCAGCGCTGCAGGTAGCGGAACAGACCCTGCACCGCGGCCACGCCCAGGATCGCGAAGAACAGCCCCTTCAAGAAGGCCGGATCCTCCTCGGCCTGCAGACGCGTGAGCGCGTCGCCGAACCACAGCGTCAGGCGGATGTCGCACGCCGCCACCACAGGGATGCAGGCGACGCCGAACGCCAGCGCCCGGCGGTGGCGCAGGAAGCGCCGCACGAAACCGAGCAGCCGTCTCACGCGTTCGGGCTCTCGGGAAGGCGGCGGCTCATGGTGCAGCCGGGAGAGCATAGGGACGGGCTCCACCCGGTGCGACCGCCGCTCGGGTCGCGCGGGCGCGGCTCCGAAGCAGAAAGTCTTCTGTAACGCGACGGGGGTCACCCTGCTTCTTTTTCATGCAGAGGGCTTCCGCCGGTCGATCCCTTCCGGGAACCGGCCCCACCGGGAACTTCCGGGTGACCTGGCCTCGTCCATCACTAACGGAAGGAGCCGCAGGGGTCGTAACGGGTTCCCACCGCCCGACCCCGCGCCTTCCACTCATGGTCGCCTCGCCTCGCACCGACTCCTCCCTTTCCCCACGCCTGGCGCGAGGAAGACGTCCGCTCTGTCTGCTCACGACGCTCCATCCCGAGCGCGCGCTGTCGCGGGCGCTGGTCCAGCACCTCGCCGACGAGATGCCGGACCTGCGCTTCACGCTGAGGGAGGGGCCGGCGATCGACGTGCTATGGGTGTGCGGCTACGAGCGCGGCAACGGCCCGTTGATCCGCGAACTGCGCGAGCGCCATCCGCAGGCCGTGCTGGTGGTCACAGCGAAGGAGCCCGAAGAGCTGTGGGCCTCCGAGGTGCTGGCCGCAGGCGCCGACCACGCCTTCTCCTGGCCGGCAAACCTGCAGCGACTCGCGCGCGCCATGCGCATGAGCCCCGTTCGCCGACCGGCGTAGGACCGTATCCTCTCCGGCGCGCGATGCGCCCGCTCTGCTTCGACGCCGTGGTCTTCGATCTCGACGGCACCCTGGTGGCGACCGACCGCTTCTGGATCGAATCCGCCGAGCGCGGCGCGGGGCGCGCGTTTCGTGCGCTGGGGCTGAGGCGAGTGATGCCCACGCCGCAGCAGTGGCTCTCGCTGGTCGGCCTGCCGCTGGAGGTAGGCTTCCGCTCGCTGTTCCCCGACCTCGCCGACGCCGAGCGACGCGCGATCCTGGTGGCGTGCGTCGAGGAGGAGGAGGCCCTGCTGCGCTCGGGTGGCACGCCGGCCATGCCCGGCGCGCGTGAGGTCGTGGGCGAGCTGGCGCGGCGCGGGCTTGCGCTGGGCATCGCCTCGAATTGCCAGCAGTCGTACCTCGAGCACATGCTCGACGGCCTCGCTCTGCGGCCCCTTGTGCGCGGCGCGTACTGCCGCGAGAGCCCGGGCATCGACAGCAAGGCCGACATGCTGGCGCGCCTGCTGACCGAGTTCGGCACACGTAGCGCCGTGATGGTCGGCGACCGCTCCAGCGACCGCGACGCGGCCTGGGAGAACGGCATCCCGCACGTGCACTGCGCCTTCGGCTTCGCCCAGGGCGACGAAGCGGTCGAGGCCGAGGGCCGCATCGGCGCAATGGGCGAGCTGGTCTCGCTGCTCGAGCGCCGCGGGCGCTGGCTCGAGCACGCGCTCGAGCGCGTGGGCGCTCTGCAGCGCCCGGGGCTTCGCCTGGGTATCACCGGCGGGCCGTGCGCCGGCAAGACGCTCTTCGCGCGCGACGCGGCGCGGCGCATCGCCGAGCTGGGCTTGGCGGTGTCGGCGATCTCGCTGACCGAGTTCGCCCCGGCCGCCGGGGCGCCCACCAAGGACCCCCTGGAGGGCGTGCTGGACCTCGTGCGCCTGGAGCGCGAGCTCCTGCGGCCCCACGAGGCGGGCCAGGCCGTGACGCTCGAAGCGCCAGACCTCCTCGGGCAGCGCACGGTCCCGGCCGGTGCCGTGCTGCTGCTGGAGGGGCCCTACCTCCTGGGAGCCAAGCTGCGCACGGGCCTCGAGCGCTTGATCCACCTCGACCTGCCCGAGACGGTGGCCTGGCGCCGCCTGCGCGGCCGGCAGCGCGGCGAGCTCAATCCCGAGCCGCTGCGCGAGGCCTTTGCCCAGCAGCGCGTCCTGGAGCGCACCTTTCCGCCGCGCGCCTGCGCCGACCTGGTGCTCGACGGCACGAACCCGCTGGGCTCCGAGTGAGCGCGCCGCGCCTCCGCCTTGGCGCACGCGCCGCCGTTCGCTAAGCTACGCGATCCGGCAGGCCACCCCGAACCCGTTCCACCCCGCGAGGGGATTCATGCGGTCCCGCTGCCTGCCCGAACCGCTGCGACGCCTATGGACACCACCCTGCCTCAGCGCCTGCAGAAATCCGTTTCCGGCTCGTTCCACAAGACTGCGTTGCTCCAGAAGCGCGTGCGCGAGCTGATCCGCGGCGCCGCGCCGTTGATCGAGACGCGCGAGCAGAACCCGATCAAGATCGCCTTCCTGGAGATGGAGCGCGGTCTGATCGAGCTCATCCCCGAAGAAGAGAAGCCGCTGCTGTAGCAGGGGCCGCGGTTGGATCCCGCGCGCCGTCCCGGCAGCCTGCCGCCCATGCCCGCGTGCGCCCGCTTCGATCAGCGCCTCGCGCGTCGCGGCGGGACGCTCGAGCTCCTGCACCTGCCGGCAGCGCTGTTCGCCGGGCTCGCGCGCCTGCGCGCGGTCGGCTACGAGCGCGGGTGGCTGCCCTGCGAGCGGGTGGACGCGCCGGTGATCTCGGTCGGCAACCTGAGCGCCGGCGGCACGGGCAAGACGCCCTTCGTGGCCATGCTGGTACGCGAACTCGCGCGCCGCGGTCTGCGGGCGGGGATCCTCTCGCGCGGCTACGGCGCCGAGCGCGGCGCTGCGCGCCATGAGAACGACGAGGCGCGCTGGTTCGCGCGCGCGCTGGAGGGCGTCGAGCTCGTGCAGGATCCGCAGCGCGTGCGCGGCGCGCGCGAGCTCGTCGCGCGCGGCGTCGACGTGATCGTGCTCGACGACGGCTTCCAGCACCGACGTCTGGCGCGCGACCTCGACCTCGTGCTGGTCGACGCCACGCGGCCGTGGGGGCTGCCGGCGCAGGGGGACGCGCCTGCGGTGCGCGCATGCTTGCCGCGCGGTCTCTTGCGCGAGCCGCCCACGGCCCTGGCGCGCGCCGATGCGCTGGTGCTCACGCGCACGGACCAGCTCGCGGAGGCCGAACTCGCACGTCTGCGCGCCGAGCTCGCCGCGCTCGCCCCGGGCCGGCCGATCCTCGCCGCCGTGCACCGCGCGCGGCGCCTCGTCGATCCCGCGGGGCGCGCGCTCGCGCTCGCCGAGCTGGCCGGGCGCACGGTCGATCTGCTCAGCGCGCTCGGCAACCCCGAGGCTTTCCAGCGCACCGTCGAAGGCCTCGGCGCGCGCATCGGAGAGCACCGCGTGTTCCCCGATCACCATCGCTACGTCGCCGCCGATCTCGCCGGGCTCGGCGCGGGCGAGCGCTGGCTGCTCACGAGCGAGAAGGACGCGGTCAAGCTGGAAGGGTTGGCGCGCGCCCACGTGCTGGGCGCGGAGCTCGAGCTGCTGGAGGGCGCCGCCGTGCTCGAAGCCCTGCTCGACGCCCTGCCACGCGCGCGCGCGCGGATCGAGCGCGCCGCGCTGCACGAGGGGTTGCATGGCTGAGGCACGCGCCGACGAATCGCGCTCCTGGCCGGTCGATTGGCAGCCGGTCGAGGGCGACTCGGACGGCTTCTTCAGCCGCCTGGCGACCCTGGCCGTGCGCGGCGCCCTGGCCGGGGCGATCCGACTGCCGGAGGGCGCGCGCGCGGCGCTGCTCTCGGGCCTCGCGCGGCTCGCCATGTGCATCGAGCGCCGGCGCGTGCGCGCGGCGCACGACTTCCTGCGCCAGGCGCTGGGCGAGCTCGAGCCCGCCGATCTCGCGCGGCGCACGTGCGCTGCCTACGCGCAGCTCTTCCAAGTGACGCTCGACACCGAGCGCTTCTTCGCCGAGGTGCCGCTCGCGCGCGTGCTCGAGCACGTCGAACTCGTCGTCAGCCCCGCGGCGCGCGCCGTGTTCGACTCGAAGCGCGGTTGCCTGGTGGTGGGCGCGCACCTCGGCAACTGGGAGATCGGGCTGACCGCGCTGGTCGCCTCCGGGTGGCACCCGGTGTACGGCGTGGCCAAGCCGCCGCGCAACCGCTCGCTGTCGCGCCTGCTGCAGGCGAGTCGCGAGCGCCACGGCGTGCGCATCCTCTCGCGCAAGGGCTCGATGGCGGCCGCGCCGGCGGTGCTCAAGGCCGGCGGCGTGATCGGCATGATCCTGGACCAGCGCACCAGCGGGCGCGCCCTCCTGGCGCCGTTCTTCGGGCGTCTGGCGCGCTGCGAGCGCGCTCCCGGCGTGCTCCTGAAGCGCCAGCGCGTGCCGATCGTGATGGCCACGTGCCTCATGGCCGAGCGTTCCCTGCACTTCCGCCTGGAGCTCGGCACCGTGCTCGATCCCGCGCAGTGGGGCGCGCGTCCGGTGGAGGAGATCGTCGCGCGCATCAACCAGGAGTTCGAGCGCACGATCCGTGCGCACCCCGAGCAGTACGTGTGGATCCACGACCGCTACCGCGACACGCCGCGCGCGCTCGAGGCCGGTGCGGCGCCGCGCATGGCGCGCGGAGCGACGGCGGCGAACGAAGGCGGACAAGAAGAGTGAGCGGAAGTCCGGCAGACGTTTTCTTCGCCCCGCGGCCGTGGCTACACTCCGGCCGCTCCAGCGCGTGGGCCCTCGCGGCCGACAGGAGCGACCCATGATCCTCGTCACTGGCGGCGCCGGCTTCATCGGCTCGAACCTGGTCCGCGGCCTGAACCGCCGCGGCATCGAGGACATCCTGGTGGTGGACGACCTGGAGCAGGGCGTCAAGCACAAGAACCTCAACGCGCTGCGCTTCAAGGACTTCCTCGACTACCGCGACTTCGAGGCGCGCCTCGACTCCTTCCGCTCGACGAAGTTCGAGGCCATTTTCCACCAGGGCGCCTGCTCGGACACCACCGAGCAGAACGGGCGCTTCATGCTGCGCGTCAACTACGAGTACTCGAAGACGCTGCTCGCCTTCGCGCAGGGGCGCTGCCCGTTCCTGTACGCCTCCTCGGCCTCGGTCTACGGCGATGGCAAGCGCGGCTTCCGCGAGGAGGAAGCGTGCGAGGAGCCGCTCAACGTCTACGCCTTCTCGAAGTTCTTGTTCGACCGCCACGTGCGCACGCTGCTCCCCGCGGCGCGCACACAGGTCGCCGGCGTGCGCTATTTCAACGTGTACGGCCCGCAGGAGAACCACAAGGGCAAGATGGCCTCGGTGGTGTTTCACTTCCACCAGCAGCTCACGGCCGGCAAGCCCCTGTCGATCTTCGAGGGCTCGGAGACCTTCCGTCGCGACTTCGTGTTCGTCGACGACGCGGTGGAGCTCAACCTGTGGCTGTGGGAGCACCCCGGCGTCTCCGGCATCTTCAACTGCGGCACGGGCCAGGCCGATAGCTTCCTCGCGCTCGCGCAGGCGACGGCGAGGCACTATCCGCTCGCGCGCATCGAGCGCATCCCGTTCCCCGACGAGCTGCGCGGCAAGTACCAGGACTACACCCAGGCCGACCTCACCGCGCTGCGCCACGCCGGCTGCGCGCACGAGTTCACGCCGCTGGCGGAGGGCGTGAGCGCGTACGTCGCGCTGCTGAAGCAGGACGGCGGCCACCATCGCGCGCCGCAGCCGGTGCACGCATGAACGAACGCGAACTCGCCACGCGCCTCGAGAACCTGCCGCGCCCGCGCGTCCTGATCGTCGGCGACCTGATCCTCGACCGCTACGTGTGGGGCCAGGTCGAGCGCATCTCGCCCGAGGCGCCGATCCCGGTGCTGGCCGCGCGCGCGACCGAGGCGCGCCTGGGCGGCGCCGGAAACGTGGCCGCCAACCTGCGCGCGATGGAGGCCGAGGTCGAAATCCTGGGCGTGCTGGGCGCCGACGAGCGCGGCGCGAACCTCCTCGAGCTGTTGCACAAGATCGGCGTCGAGCATGCGGGCCTGCTGCGCCTCGCCGACCGACCCACGACCGAGAAGACGCGCATGCTCGGCTCCGGCGCGCAGATGCTACGCGTGGACTGGGAGGACGCGCGCGCGCTGTCCGCCGCCGACGCGGCGCGGCTGGTGCAGGGCCTCGAAGCGCGCGTGCGGCGCGCCGGCGCCGTGGTGCTCTCCGACTACGGCAAGGGCGTGCTGTGCGATGACGTGCTGCGCGTGGTGATCGAGGTCGCGAAGAAGTGCGGCGTGCCCGTGCTGGTGGACCCGAAGGGCTCGGACTACGCGCGCTACCACGGGGCGACGCTGCTCACGCCCAACCGCAAGGAGGCCGAGGAGGCGCTGCACCGCCGGCTCCCGAAGCTCGCCGACATGTCCCAGGCCGTGCGCGATCTGATCCAGACGGCGGGCGTCGAGGCGGCGGTGATCACGCTCGGCCCGGACGGCATGTACTACCTCTTCGCGCGCGGCGGCGCGCACGCCGGCGAGGCGAGCGAGGGCCACGTCGGCACGGTTGCGCGCGCGGTGTTCGACGTCACCGGCGCGGGCGACACGGTGATCGCGCACCTCGCGCTGGGCCTCGCCGCCGGGCTCGAATTCGAGGCCTGCGTGCACCTCGCCAACCAGGCGGCCGGGATCGTGGTCGGCAAATCCGGCGCGGCCTCGGTCACGCGCGCCGAGCTCGCCGCCGTGCTCGACCGCGGCGCGAAGGACCCGGGCTCGGTGTGCACGCGCGCCGAGCTCACGCGCCGCATCGCCGGATGGCGCGCCGAGAAGCAGCGCGTTGTGTTCACCAACGGCTGCTTCGACGTGCTGCACGCCGGCCACGTGGCCTACCTGCGCGAGGCGCGCTCGAACGGCGACGTGCTGGTCGTCGGCGTGAACGACGACGCCTCGGTGAAGCGCCTGAAGGGCGACGGGCGCCCGATCAACCCGCTGGCCGACCGCATGACCGTGCTGGCCGCGCTGCAGATGGTCGATGCCGTGACCTCGTTCGCCGACGACACGCCGCTCGAGCTGGTGCAGTTCGTCACCCCCGACGTGCTCGTCAAGGGCGAGGACTGGGCCGACAAGGGCGTCGTCGGCCGCGAGTGGGTCGAGCGCCACGGCGGCAAGGTCGTGCTGGCGAAGATGCTGCCGGGCCGCTCGACGAGCGCGATCGTGGAGAAGATGCGCGCGCCGGCCGCGACTCCGCCGACGCGCAAGAGCTGAGCGCCGCGCGCAACCCAGCTCGAACGTCCGTCCGCCAGGAACAGCCAGCGGAGCGGAGCGCGGCCGAGGCGACCCGAGGAACAATGGAGCCATGCTCCTGTCGGTCGCTCTCCTCAGCCTCCTCTCCGCCGCGCCCTGCCCGCAGCTCTCCGCCGCCGAGTTCACGAAGCGGACCGAGGAGCGCATCCTCGCCGGCGGCGTCCCCGGCGCCGCGCTCGCCGTCTTCAAGGACGGCAAGGTGATGTACCAGCAGGCGGCGGGGTTTGCCGACGTCGCGAAGCAGACGCCCTACACGACCGAGCTCGCCTTCGAGGTCGGCTCGCTGTCGAAGCAGTTCACCGCAATGGCGCTCCTCATGCTGGTGAACGAGAAGAAGCTCGCGCTCGACGCGCCGCTCGGCACGGTGCTCGACGAGCTTCCCGAGGCGTGGCGCGCGGCGACCGTCGAGCAGGTCATGCACCACATGTCCGGCATCCCCGATTACGAGGAGATCGCCGGCTATGACTACTACAACGAGCCGCACGCCGCCGCGGACGTCATCCGCCGCGCCGCCGAGCACCAGCCTCACTTCAAGCCCGGCGAGCGCTTCGAGTACAGCAACACCGGCTACTACCTGCTCAGCCTGATCGTCGCCAAGCAGAGCGGGCTCCCCTTCGAGCGTTTCCTCGCCACGCGCATCTTCGAGCCTCTGGGGATGCGCTCGAGCTACGCGCTCGAACGACCCGCGGACGTCCAGGTGGCGACGGGCTACCACGGCCGCACGGGAACCCGCGTGGCCCAGCCGCCGATCGCCTGGAGCGCGACGCTCGGCGCCGGCGGCATTGTCTCGACGATCGCCGACATGCTGCGCTGGGACGAGGCGCTCTACACCGAACGCCTCTTGCCCGCCGCGCTGCGGGCAAAGCTGTGGGAACCCGCCAAGGCCAACGACGGGCGCACGATCCCCTACGGTGCCGGCTGGTTCACCGACGAGACGCGCGGCCTCGCGCACCTCTCGCACAGCGGGCAGACCAACGGCTTCTCGTGCTACTACCTGCGCTTCCCCGAGCAACACCTCTCGGTGCTCGTGCACTACAACACCTACGGCGGCGGAATCGGCTCCCTCGCGCGCACCGCGGCGGCGCACTTCCTGCCCGCGCTCAACTACGCGTCGCTGCCGCTCGCGCGCGACGAGGACCCGGACCTCACCGCCGAGCACCTCGCCGCGCTGCGCCAGGCCGTGCTGAAGGAGGGCGAGCTCGACCTCCTGGGCCCCGGCATGCGCCGCTTCGCCAACGAGGCGAGCTTCGCGAGCGAGCGCGACCCCCTGCGCCCGCTCCTGGAGTCGTCGCGCTCCTTCCGCCTCGTGCGCGAGCACCCCCTGGGCGAGGGCGCCGACGCCGTCGAGGAGTTCCTCTACCGCCAGGAACACGCCGACGGCGAGACCTTCTGGACGATGCGCTTCGCGGAGGGCGTGCTGGTGTCGTTGAACTGGGAGGACGAGTAGCCCGAGCATGCGCGGATTGCTGTAACGTCCTCGCTCCGCAGCGGAAGGAAGGGCGATGACCACGCGCACTCTCGAGGACGCCTTCGCGCGCTTCCGTGACGAACGCGATCTCGCCGCCTGCGGGCGCAGGTCGTGTCGGGCGGCGAGCTCCTGCTCGTGTTCACGGCCCTGCCCCTCGGCCACTTCGACTATTCCGCCCGCTCGCCCGACGGCTGGAGGGCCGCCGGGGCGCTGGAGGTCGTCGCGGGCAGCGAGCCGCAGCAGCGCGTGACGGTATCCCTTTCCCGCTGACCCGCGCGTTCACCGTAGAGCGGTGAGAGCTCCGTAATCCCCGCCGTCCGCGCATCCACACGCGCCGCGCGCGCGGATACATTGGCCCGATGCAACGCGCGACCACGATCACCGACTCCTGCGACGTCGTCGTCATCGGCGGGGGACCCGCCGGCTCCACGGTCTCGACCTTGATGGCCCAGCAGGGCCTGAAGGTGCAGCTCTTCGAGCGCGAGCACTTCCCGCGCTTCCACATCGGCGAGTCGCTGATCCCCGAGACGTACTGGGTGCTGAAGCGGCTGAACATGCTCGAAAAGATGAGGGCGACCCCCTTCGTCCAGAAGCACAGCGTGCAGTTCGTCAACGCCGCCGGGAAAGAGTCGGCGCCCTTCTACTTTCTGGGACAACAAGCCGCACGAGTGCTCGCAGACGTGGCAAGTGGTGCGCAGCGAGTTCGACCAGATGATGCTCGAGAACGCGCGCGAGCACGGCGTGAGCGCGTTCGAGGGCATCCGCGTGCGCGACGTGCTCTTTGACAACACAGGGCTCTTCGACGGGAAGCGCGCGGTCGGCGTGCGCATTCAAGAGGAGAACGGCGCGGTGCGCGAGGTGCGCGCGAAAGTCGTCGTCGACGCGAGCGGCCAGTCGGGCATGCTCATGAACAAGCTCGAGCTGCGCATCTGGGACCCGCTGCTCGACAAGGGCGCGATCTGGACGTACTGGGAGGGCGCGTACCGTGACACCGGGCGTGACGAGGGCGCCACGATGGTGCTGCAGACGGCCGACAAGAAGGGCTGGTTCTGGTACATCCCGCTGCACGACAACCGGCTCAGCGTCGGCATCGTGCGCCCGTTCGACGACCTCTTCGGCGGCTCGGTCGAGAAGACGAAGACCGCGCACGGCGAGCGCTACGAGCAGGAGGTCGCGGCCTGCCCGGCGGTCGCGAAGCGCGTGGCAGGGGCGAAGCGCCTAACGGGCTACTTCGCGACCAAGGACTACTCCTACCGCTCGACGACGGTCGCGGGCGACGGCTGGGTGCTCGTGGGCGACGCGTTTGGATTCCTAGACCCGCTGTACTCCTCGGGCGTGCTGCTCGCGCTGCGCTCGGGCGAGATGGCCGCCGACGCGGTGGTCGAGGGGCTGAAGAAGAACGACGTCTCGGCCGCGCAGCTCGGCAAGTGGGGCGTGCCCTTCAACCAGGGCGTCGATCGCATGCGGCGCCTGGTGTGCGAGTACTACGACGGCTTCAGCTTCGGCAACTTCATCAGGAGCTATCCCGAGCTGCGCGGCACGGTGACCGATCTGCTCATCGGCGACCTCTTCACCGACAAGGTCGACCGCGTGTGGGAGCCGATGGAGACGCAGTACCCCTCCGCGAAGCGCGCCCCGGTGCGCTGGAACGAGGGCCAGGCGCCGTCCGAGGACGAGAAGCAGAACGAGCTCGTGCTGCCCACCGGGTTGCGGCCCTGAGCCCGTGAGCGAGACTGCCGCTCTCGGCAGTCCGCTCTTGCGCGAAGTTCTTCGGGCGCGAGTCCTCTCGCGCCCCACTTTGCCGCGCAACTTTGCCGCCCCGCGCGGGTAAGCTCCCCCGTCCGCCGATGGCAGTCGGCGGCGAAAGGGCGGAGAGAGGCATGAGACGGATCGTCGGCAGTTGGATCCTGCTCGCGCTCCTGGCAGGGGGCGCGGCGGGGCAGCTCGTGGACTTCGAGGCGCGGCGCGCGGAGGCGCAGAAGACGCTCACGGCGGGCCTCGAGGGCTACGTCGCCTGGTGTCAGGCGAACAACCTCTTCAACGAGCGCAAGAAGGCCTTCGAGTTCCTGCTCGAGCTCGACCCCGCGCACGCCGAGGCGCGCCGCCAATTGGGATTCACGCACCTGAAGGACGGCACCTGGAAGGCGCCGGAGAAGCCCAAGACCTTCCGCGACTTCGACCAGAAGGCGCTGGCCGAGGCGCCGCAGCGCTGGCGCGAGGCGAGCTCGGGCTACGTGGGCGCGCTGCTCGCGCTGCTGCAGACGAAGGGCCTCTCCAGCGAGCAGCGCGAGCCCGTCGCGCGCGAGGTGCTGCGCTTCGAGCCCGACAACGAGACGGTGCACGCGCTGCTCGGCGACGTGCGCGGCGAGAGCGGCTGGGTCCTGCCCGAGACGCTGGCTGCCAAGCAGCAGCGCGAGGCCCTGCGCGCCCAGATCAAGGCGGCCTTCGAGGGCGCGAGCGCGGCCGCGCCGGCGAAGTTGAACGAGCGCGAGAGCCGGATCCCGCTCGCCCTGAAGGCCTTCACCGCGCCCGGCGTGCGCATCGTCGGCACGGCGGGCGAGGAGGAGCTGCAGCTCGCCGCGCAGGCCGTGCAGGCGCTGCAGCGGCTGCTGCAGTCGGTGTTCCACTCGCAGCACGCGCTGCCGAAGGACACGACGGTGTTCCTGCTCGCCGATCCGAAGCACAAGGACGCCTTCCTCGCGCACCATCCGGGCGTCCCGCCCGGCGAGGTGGCGCGCTACGCGTTCATGGAGGGCAGCGGCATCCAGGGCACGAACGACTTCGCCTTCTGGACCGGCGACTCGCAGCGGCGCATCGACGGCAGTGTCCGTCTGTTGCTCGGCTACTGGCTCTCGGGCGCGTTCCAGATCAGCGTGGACCAGGGCTGGGCCTACGAGGGTTTCGGCCTGTACCTCACGCGCGCGCTGGTGCGCACGCGCATGACCTGGCTGGCGGCGCCCGCGGCGGGTGCGAACCCGCAGACGGACATGGCGCTGCGCCAGAAGCTGATGGAGCCCGACACGAACTGGATGGACGAGGCCTTCCGCCTGTACGAGGAGCAGCGCGCGCCGGCGCTGGTCGAGCTGTTCAAGAAGAACGCCGGCGCGCTGACGACCGAGGACGTGCTGCTCTCCTACGCGCTGGCCACGTACCTGCTCGAGGCCCACGCCGCCATCGTGCCGCCGCTCTTGACGCGCCTCGGCGCCGGCTACGTGCCGGCCTCCGCGCTGCAGGAAGCGCTCGATCTCGACCTCGGCGCCTTCGAGCGCCGCTTCCACCGCTGGCTGTCGGAGCGCAAATGAGCACCGTCCTCTCGATCGCGTGTGCGTTGCTGGCGTGGCACTCGGGTGGCGACGCGCCCGTGCACTGGGGCGACAAGGAGCTGAAGAGCGGGGAGCTGCCGGAGGAGATGCCGGCCAGCGCGCGCGCCGCCTTGACGGCCTGGCGCGAGTGGTGCGCGGCCCACGAGTACCGCCTCGACCTCGACCGCGCCGGGCGCCTCCTGCTCATCAGCCGACGCTCGAACGACAGCGCGCCGCGGCAGCTCGAGCTCGCGCTCTCGGTGGTCGAGCGCTTCGATCTCGACTTGCCCGCGCCGCCCACGCGCCGTGAGGTGGCGCCGCTCACGCTCGCCGCCAAGCCCAAGGATGCACCCAAGCCCGCGCGCGGCGAGAAGCCCCTGCCCGAGGATCCCGAGGATCCCGAGGGCGCCGACCACCCCTGGAAGCTCGCCCCGGTCAAGCCCGAGCCCGAGACCAGCGCGCCGCCGGTCGAGGAGAAGTGGGGCTCCCAGGACGGGCCGCTCGACACGCAGACGATGGTGCTGTTCATCGTCACCGATCAGGACGACTTCGAGGCCCTGCTGGCGAAGCTCGCCGAGGCCTTCGCGTACCTCGCCGGCTGGGCCAAGGGCGCCGAGGCGCTGGCGGGCTTCGTGCTCGGCGATCCGCTGACCGCCGCGTACCTCGCGAACCCGCCGGGCGTCGAGGAATGGGACCCCGACCACGAGCTGATCAACCGCCTGGCGCGCCTGTGCGTCCTGCGGCGCTTCGCCGAGCTGCCCAACTGGTTCGTGCAGGGCTATGCCTGGCACATGGAGATCGCGCTGCGCCAGGCGGTCTACTGCTTCCCCTGGCGCGACGAGTTCGTGGGCGTCGGCGAGCACTCCGGCTGGCCGGGCCTGGTGCACAACCAGTTCAAGAGCGCGGCCCTCAAGCCCTCCGACTTCCTGGGCTGGAAGCGCGGCAAGTACGTGGACACGGCCGCCAAGGCGAGCTTCGGCGCGGTCGAGTTCCTGCTGGCGAAACACAAGGCCGAGCTGCCCGACCTGCTCGACCACCTGCGCGTGCACCGCGAGGAACACGGCCGCACCCTGGACGACCCCACGCACTGGCGCCGCGACACCGAGTACGAGATCCCCGTCGCCGAGCAGCAGAAGCTCCTCGTCGAGCACCTCGGCGCGCAGTACCTGGACCACGCCACGATCTTCTTCCGCCAAGAGATCGACAAGTGAGCGGGTGAGCGAGGATCGCTCGCGCGAGCGGAGCCCGCCTTGCTTTCCCCGGGACCGCCGGGCTCCAGCCCGGCTGCTCTTCGACGGCATGATGAAGAGCCGGGCTGGAGCCCGGCGGTCCCAGGGGCGCGCACCGAACCCGGCCCTTGCGTCCGAGCTCCAGCCGTCGACAATCCCTGCGACCATGCACCAGAGCGAGCTCGCCCTCTTCGCGCAATCCTTCCAGCGCGCCCTCGCTCCGCTCGCCGCCGCCCTGCGTCAGGCGAGCGAGGTCCTGCGCGCGCGCTCGACGCAGCTCGAGCTGCCCTTCGCCTCCGACGACCTCGCGGCACAGCTCGCCGCCCTGGAGGGCGAACTGCAGGCGCTGCTGGCGCGCGTCGCCGCCGAGCGCGCCACGCTGTTCGTGTTCGGGCCGGCCAAGTCCGGCAAGTCCACCCTGCTCGACGCGCTGACCGCGGCGCGCGTCAGCGAGGTTTCGATCCTGCCCGGCTATCCGTGCGTGCGCGTGACGCGCCACGCCAGCGAGCAGAGCGCGCTGCTCGCGCGCTTCGACGGCCAGAGCGAGCTCGTGCCCGATCCTTCCGCACTCGCGCTGGTGCTGCAGCGCGCGCACGTCGAGCTGTGCGCGGCCGTGCGCGCGGTCCAGGACCGGGGCGAGCCCTTCGACGCGGCGCGGCACCTGCCCCAGGCCCTGCGACGCAGCGAGCGCGCGCTCTGTGCGCCGTTGCTCGAGCGCTCGGCGCTGGAGCTGGTCGAGTGCCCGCCGGTGCACGGCGCGCTGTTCCCGAGCTACGCGGCGCAGCTGGTGGGCGAGCCCGAGCGCGCGCGCGCGGCGGTGTTCGTGGTGCGCGCCGCGCAGCTGTGCGACGCGGCCACATTCGACGGCATCGAGGACCTGCTCGCGGCCTTCGAGCGCCTGATCCTGGTGCTCAATCTGGACGACCGCAGCCGCGAGCTGTCGCGCGCCGGCGAGCTGGTGGCCGGCCCCGAGCGCGAGGATCCCGCGCGCCTGCTCGCCGCCTTCGAGGAGCTGACGACCTCCGCGCCGCTGGCGCGCGCGCTGCACTCGGGACGCGTGCCGGTGCTCGCCCTGGACCTCCTGGAGGCCGCGCGCGCGCGGCTTTCGGGGGCTGAGGACGCGCCCGTCGCCGGCGCCGCGCGGCGCAGCCGACTGGGCGATCTGTTGCGCGAGCTGGGCGGCGTGCTGGACGTGCACGAACTGTTGCACGCGCTGGAGACGAGCGCCCTGCGCCGCGCGCGCGAGCTCCTGGCCGAGGCGCGCGAGCTGGCGGCGACGGGCGGACTCTCCGAGCTGCACCCGCGGCGCTCGGCGGCCGCGCAGGAGCGCGCCGCGCTGGAGCGCGTCGTCCTGGCCCTGGAGCGTCTGCAGGCGCGCGAGGCGAGCCTGTGGGCGGCCGAGGAGCTGTTCGAGGGCCTGCGAGCGCAGCTGGCGAGCGCGCTCGGCGCGCGCGCCGCCGCCCTGGCGCAGGAACTCCGCGCGCCGCTCGCGCGCGCGATCGAGGACTGGTTCAGCGACGGCACGAGCCTGGCCGCGCTGATGCAAGCCGCGCTCGCGCCGCGCCTCGAGGCGGCGCGCGGCGAGCTGGCGCGGACGGCCGAGCGCGCGCTGCGCTCGGCGCTGGCCCAGACCAGCGAGGCCGGGCTCTCGCTCGCCGCGCGCACTGATCTGGTCGAGGCGCGCGTGGCGCTGGCCGATCTGCTGCGGCCGCGCGCGGGGGCCGAAGGCGCGCTCGTCGCGCGCGCCTCGCCGGCGCTGCGCGTGCTGGACGTCAGCTCGATCCCGGTGCGGCCGCGCCTCGGCCAGCGCCTGGTCTTCCGCGCCGAGGACGAGGTGCGCCGCGCGCTTTTGGGCTCGCCTGAGTCCCCCGAACGCGCGCTCAGCAGCGAGGACAAGGCGCGGCGCCTCGGCGCCGAGGCACGCGCCGCGCTGCAGCGCTCGGCCGCCGAGCGCGCCGAGGCGATCCTGGCCGAGGAGGCCCGCGCGCTGGCGCAGCACCTGGCGCAGGGCGCGCTGGCGGGCTTCGTGGAGGAGTTGCACGGCTTGTGCGCGCGCGGGCGCGAGCGCGCCCAGGTTCCGGCGCGCGCCCTGGACGCGCGCATCGAGGAGTGGAGCGCGCTGGCGGAGGCCTTGCACGCGCTCGCGCCGGTGTGCGCGCGCACCGAGGGCGCGCTGGCCGAGCTCGTGGAGCGCTTCGAGCATGCCGGCGTGCTCGTGCCGGCGGCGCGCACGGAAGCCAGCCTCGCGGACGAGCTCGAGCGCGAGGAGCGTGGCGAGGTGGTAGAGCGATGAGCCCGCGCCTTCTCGTCGCGCTCGCGCTGCTGCTCGGCGCCTGCGGCGCGGAGCCGTCCGGGCCGCCAACTCTGCTCTCGGGCGCAGAGTCCGAGGCGCTGGTGGACGCGCACCTCGGTGCGCGCGGGGACGCGCCCGCGCCGACGGCCGAGCCGGCTCCGGCCGTCGAGCGCTTGACGCTCGGCGCGCGCATCCTCGACGAGCGCTACCAGCCGCTGGCGGGCGCGCGCCTCGCCTGGCTGGAGCGCGCCGCCGACGGCAGCGAGCTGGAGCGCGCCTTCGCCCTCGCCGAGCGCAACGGAACCGTGTGGCTGGCGCTCGAGCGCGCGCAGCTGCCGGCCGAAGGCGGGCTGCAACTCGCCCTGAGCGCGCCGGGCCGCGCAACTCAGCGGCTGGAGCTCGCGCGCGCGCGCTGGGGCGAGTCGGTGTGCCTGCTGGGCGAATTCACGCTCGCGCCCGCGTCCACGAAGTGAGCGGGCGCGCGCCGCGTCAGTGCGGCTCGGCCGCGAATTGCGCGCAGGTCACCACCTGGCCCTTGGGCGCGCGCACGACGGCCTCGCTCGAGCCGTAGAACGTCTTGCGCTCGGCGACGATCCCGCTCGCCGCTCCCCATCCCGACCCGCTTCTGCCACAATCCGCCGCGGAGGTCCTCCCAGTGAAGAACGGCAAGAAGAAGCACAGCGGCGATCCCTTCGACCCCGCGCCCGCGGACAAGTTCACCTTCGGCCTGTGGACCGTCGGCAACCCGGGCCGCGATCCCTTCGGCGAGCCCGTGCGCGCGCGCATGGAGCCGAGCTACATCGTGCAGCAGCTGGCCGAGTGCGGCGCCTACGGCGTCAACCTGCACGACAACGACCTGGTGCCGTTCGGCGCCTCGGCCGCGGAGCGCGAGCGCATCGTGGGCGGGTTCAAGGCCGCGCTCGAGGATCACGGCATGGTCGTGCCGATGGCGACGACGAACCTGTTCTCGCACCCCATCTTCAAGGACGGCGCGTTCTCGGCCAACGACCCGAAGGTGCGCGCCTTCGCGCTCAAGAAGTCGATGGACGCGATCGACCTCGGCGTCGAGCTGGGCGCCGAGACCTACGTCTTCTGGGGCGGGCGCGAGGGCACCGAGGCCGACGCCTGTCGCGATCCGCGCACCGCCGTGGCGCGCACGCGCGAGGCGATGGACTACCTGTGCGAGTACGTGCGCGACCAGGGCTACGCGCTGCGCTTCGCGCTGGAGGCGAAGCCCAACGAGCCGCGCGGCGACATCTACTTCGCCACCACCGGGCACATGCTGCACTTCATCACCACGCTCGCGCACCCGGAGATGGTGGGCGTCAACCCGGAGGTCGCGCACGAGACCATGGCCGGGCTCTCGATGGTGCACGGCGTGGCCCAGGCGATGGAGGCGGGGAAGCTGTTCCACATCGACCTGAATGCGCAGAAGATCGGGCGCTACGACCAGGACCTGCGCTTCGGCTCCGAGGACCAGAAGGGCGCGTTCCTCTTGGTGCGCTTGCTCGAGGGCACCGCCGGCGATGCGCGCTACCCCGCCCGCTATGAGGGCCCGCGCCACTTCGACGCGCACGCCTACCGCAGCGAGGACGAGCAGGGCGTGTGGGACTTCGCGCGCGGCTGCATGCGCACGTACAAGATCCTGAAGGCTCGCGCCGTGGCCTTCGATCGCGACCCGGAGGTGCGCGGCTTGATCGCCGAGCGCACGGACCGCGAGCTGGAGCCGCTCTTGGCGCGCTACTCGAAGAAGAACGCCAAGGCGCTGCGCGCTCATCCGATCGACGCCGACGCGGTGGCGAAGAAGGGCCTCGGCTACGAGAAGCTCGATCAGTTGATGATGGAGCACCTGCTGGGCGTGCGCGGCTGAGCCTCGGGTCCTGGGAGCGCCGGGCTCCAGCCCGGCCTCTGTTTCTTTTTCTCCTTCCTCTCTCCGCGGCGATCCGAGCCGGGCTGGAGCCCGGCGGTCCCAGGGACAGCGAATGACCGACCTCTTCCTCGGCCTCGACGTGGGCACGCAGGGCACGAAGGCGCTGCTAGTCGACGAGCGCGCGATCGTCGGGCGAGCGGCGTCCGCCTACGAGCTGCTGCCCGATCTCCCGCCCGGCGCGGCCGAGCAGCACCCCGAGACGTGGTGGAGCGCGGTGCGCGCGTGCGTGCGCGAGCTGGGGCAGAGCGTGGACCTCGCGCGCGTGCGCGGAATCGGCGTTTCCGGCCAGCAGCACGGCTTCGTCGCGCTCGACGCTGCGCGGCTCGTGCTGCGTCCGGCGAAGCTGTGGTGCGATACGAGCACCGCCGCCGAGGCGCGCGAGCTCACGCAGATGCTCGGCCGCGCCGTGCCGACCGGCTTCACGGCATCGAAGATCCTGTGGTTGAAGCGCCACGAGCCGCAACACTTCGCGCGCCTCGCGCACGTGCTCCTGCCGCACGACTGGCTCAACTTCCGTCTCAGCGGCGAGCTGGCGATGGAGTGCGGCGACGCCTCGGGCACGGGCCTGTTCGACCCCGCCGCGCGCGCCTTCGACGCGCGCGCGTGCTACGCCATCGACGAGTCGCTGGCCGCGAAGCTGCCGCGCCTCGTCGCGCCGGAGGAACCGATGGGGCGCCTGACGAAGGCGGCGGCGAGCGAGCTCGGCCTCCCCGCCGGCATCCCCATCGCCCCCGGCGGCGGCGACAACATGTGCGCCGCGATCGGCAGCGGCGCCACGCGCCCGGGCGTGGCCACGCTCTCGCTGGGCACCTCGGCCACGGTGTTCGCCTACGCGCGCACGCCGGTGCTCGATCCGGCGGGCGCGATCGCGCCCTTCTGCGACTCGACCGGCGGCTACCTGCCGCTGCTGTGCGTGATGAACGCGACGGGCGTGTTGCACGAGGTGGCGCGCGCGTTCCCGGGCGAGGATCTCGAGTCGTTGACGCGTGCGGCGCGCGACGTCGCGCCGGGCTGCGACGGGTTGCTGTTCCTGCCGTACCTCGCGGGCGAGCGCGTGCCCGATCTGCCGCAGGCGAGCGGGACCCTGCTCGGCATCCGCCCGGGCTCGCTCACACCCGCGCGGATGTTCCGCGCAGCGCTGGAAGGCGTCAGCCTGAACCTCGCCTGGGGCGTCGAGCGCCTGCGCGCGCTCGGCCTCGCGATCGACTCGGTGCGCCTGGTCGGCGGCGGCGCGAAGAACGAGCTGTGGGCGTCGATGCTCGCCGATTGTCTAGGCGCGCGCGTGCAGCGGCTGGCGGAGAGCGAGTCGGCGGCGCTCGGGGCGGCGCTGCAGGCGGCGTGGATCGTGCGCCGCGGCTCGCTGGACGAGCTCGCGCACAGGTTCGTGGGCTTCGACGGCGTGCCGTTCGAGCCGGATGGCGCGCGCGTGGCCGTCTACCGGGACGCGCTCGCGCGCTTCCGCAAGAGCGTGGAGCGCGTCCACGGCGCGTAGCGCCGAAGCTCACCCGTCCGCGAGATCCATCCGAAGGTGGACCTCGCCGGTGAACTCGCTCGAGGTTTCGTACGCCGCGCCTTCGACCGTGTTCGTCGTCGTATCGCGCACGCCGAGGCGAGTCTCACCTTCCAGCGAGAGCATTCGCGCGTGCCCGTGCGTCCGATCCCAGCGCAGTTCTCCTTCGAGCTTGGAGGAGTCCTCCACGCGCATGCTCCCCGACGACTCGCTCAACTCCGAGGACGACGAGCCTTCGATCTGCAGGCGGATCGTGGCCAGCTCGACGTCCCCCTCGACCCTCGTGCCCTCGTAGGTCGCGGTGACCTTCGTGTGCCGGTTGGCGCGCAGCTGATCCTCCGCGGCGATCTCGTCGGGTGCTTCGTCGTGGTCCCAGATCCTGAGGTCGCCACCGGGGCTCAGCAGATCCTGGCCGAGCTCGATCTGCCATTGGTCGCCGACCGCGACTTCACCGGCCGGGAGCAGCGCGCGCAGGTCCATGTCTTCCTCGAGGCCGCGGAGCAGGTACTCCTCGCCCGTCTCGCCCTCGGCGAAGGCGGCGACGAACTTCTGCTCCTCTTCGTCCCAGGTGAAGACGACCTCACCACCCGCCAGCTTGCTCTCCATGTCTCCCTCGTGCGACTGCTCGGGATCGTCGGGAGACTCCTGCCTCTCGCTGCCCGAGAGCTCCTCGAAGCTGCGCCTGACCTTGCGGGGCTGACCCTCGGCCACTGCCTCGAAGAGGTCGTGCACGACGTAGGAGTACTCGAGGTGGACGCGCAGGCCGACATCCGAGCCCAGGTCTTCGACCTCTTGCCCGTCGATCGTCATCGACACCGAAGCGAGGGTCAGGTCGTGCGTGAGCTGCACGCTGCGAGTCAGGCGCGCGTCCGGTTCGACGTGGAAGCGGAGCTCGTCCCCGCGGCCCTCGCCCAGGCCGGCGACGGTCGAAACGAACAGACACAACCGGAGTCCATTCCTGTGCATCGACGCCTCACCTCCTCGCCCGAGGTTCCGGCGCCGAAGCGCGACGCGCAAGCAGAATGGCGCCGATTCTCGGCGTCGGGCTTCGGCGCCGTGACGTCCTCCACGTATGTGCAGTGGAGTTGCCTGGTTGCGCGGTTTGCCGGCGAGGCGGGCTTTGCGTACACCCGGGCGAAGGCCCGGGCTTCTAGGGGAAGGGAGAGCGAAGGCGGCCTCGGGCGCGTTCCCTGGGTACAAGCGCTTCAGGTGGGGCTGGGGTAAGGGGCGCAGCGACGGCGCAACGAACTGTGCTCACTCAGGGCACCGCGAATGAGGTGCTGCGAGTCCGCACCGAGACTCGGATCGAGTTCGCGAGGGGCGCGGACGCTGATGGAGACGAAGACGAACGGGCGTCGAGTCGGGGTCGGAGATTCTCGATGAGGTGCGCGGCCGAGCGCATCTCGGGAACCTCGCTCATTCAGTTCGGCGAGCGCGACTTGCTCGCTCGCGGCACTGCGGCTTCGAGCTCGCGCTGAGTACTTGAACTCGGCGACTGTCGCCCGCGAACCTCGCGCTATCAGGATTCTACGAGGAATTCTGAGTTTCTCGCGAACCGTTCGCGCGCCCGACAGTGCTCGTGTTCATGAGGACGAAGAGACTCCGACAACGCGAGTTCGGGTTCGTGAACTGGGGCGGCAAGCGACGCGGTGCCGGACGCAAGCCGAAGGACGAGCGCGCGGGGGTGTCACATCGACGGCGAGCGAAGCTCGACGCGCATCATCCCGTGCTCGTCACGCTGCGCGTCGCGGCGCGCTTGCCGAGCTTGCGCTGCGCTGCGGCGCACGAGGTCGTGCGCGGCGCGATTGCGGAGTCGTCGGAGCGTGGCGACTTCCAGGTGATCGTGCACAGCGTGCAGATGAACCACATCCATCTCGTCGTCGAGGCGCGGAGCTCGGACGCGCTGGCGCGCGGCGTGAACGCGCTCGGGGCGCGGATCGCGAAGCGGCTGAACAAGCTGTGGCGGCGGTGCGGGCAGGTGTTGCCGGATCGGTTCCACTCGCGGGCGCTGAAGACTCCGCGCGAGTGTCGCATCGCGTTGATCTACGTGCTGCAGAACGCTCGCAAGCACGGCTCGTGGCGCGCCAGGATGCCGGACGTGTACTCGTCGGGGCCGCTGTTCGACGGGTGGACTTCGGGCATGGACAACCGCGCTCAATCGAGACGCTCGTACATCGGCAAGCCGCGCACGTGGTTGCTCACGCTCGGTTGGATGCGCCACGGGCTCATCGATCCGAAGGAGGTGCCTGCGGCCGCGGCGTGAGGCGTTCAGTCGGGCGGACGTGCGCGACGAGGTGTTCGCTGGTCGAGGGCGTTTGCGGGCGAGGCGGGTTCGCCGGACACCAGAGCGAAGGCCCGGGCCTCTAGGGGAAGGAAGCGCGAAGGCAGGGTCTTGGCGCGTTCCCTGGGTCGTGAGGCTTCGGGTGAATTGCACTGGGACGCAGCGAGCCCGCTGGAGCCTGACCATCGTCAACGAGTGCTCGACGCAGGCTCCCGAAGCGCGGCAGCTCAGGGAACCGGTCACACCTCGCCTTTCTCCCGAAGCGCCACGAGTCCCACGACACCTTGCCTTCGCCCGAAGCGCTACGATCCAGGGAACCCGCCAACACCTTGCCTTCGCCCTCCTTCCCCTAGAGGCCCGGGCCTTCGGCTTGACATCCGGCATCCCCGCCTCGCCGGCAAACCTCAGCGACGAGGGAACGCCTCTTCACGCGTCCCCTCGTCCTCGTCCTCGTCCTCGCGCTCGCTCACGCCCGCGAGTCACACGCCCGCTCACTCCACCGGCCACCACACCTGCGTGCGCCACGTGCTCGCGTCCGGTTCCAGACCCGGGTCCGTCCAGTACACCTCCCAGAACGGCCCGCTCGCCTTCAACTTCTGCTCCCGGATCCACGCGCCGAGGCGCTCGTAGCTCTGCTCGAGCTTGTCGTACGGGCCGACGTGCCAGGTCATCGCGGCGCGGCCGGCGGGGAGCTCGGAGAGCTGCACGCGGCCCGTGGGCTTGAACGCGGTGCGCACGGCGATGCCGCTCTCGAGCTCGATCTCGTGCTCCTCGTGGTCGATGCGGTGGTAGCGCGTGAACGGGGGACCGGCGGGCTGCACGCCCAGCTTGGCGAGGACGCCGCCGATCTCGGGCAGGAGCGCGGCCAGCGTGATGCTGACCTTGTCGTCGGGGATCGTCACGCGGATCGAGGCCACGAGCTCCTGCGCGTGCGTCTCGAGCACGCACTTCGACGCGTCCGCCGGCGGCGCCTGGGCGCGCTTCGACGGGTCGGCGATCGCCGCGGCGACCTCGACGGGCGGCGCGACCTCGGCGGGCGTGAGCTCGCGGTGCACGACGGACTCGACGCGGTAGAGAATGCTCACCATCGGCGCGTGCGCCGGCTCCTGCATCTGCTCGTCGCCACCGAACTGCGCGCCGAGGATCTCCTGCACGCGCTCGTGCGGGTAGAGGACGCCGTCCACCGCCTTCCACGCGCGGAAGCTCCACACCATCGGCAGCTGCTCGCCGGTCGGGCCGGGGAAGACGAGCGCCACGCGCGCGAGCTGGTTCGTCTCGGCGTCGAGGTACCAGCGCTCGGCCGCACCCTCGCGCGGCCGCATCTCGAGCTCGTATTGCGCGCGCCCGTCGCGCTCGACCCGGCCCAGCGTATGCGCGCTCGCGTACAGCGAGCGCCACGGCGCGCTGCGACAGATCGCCCATAGCCGGCGCGGCGGACCCTGCGAGGCGCCTTCCTTGACCATCACGCCGAAGCCGGGGTCCGTGCTCCACGAGACGCGTCCGTCGGTGCCCTGCGTGTTGGCGCCGTCGCCGCTCCACATGGGGTTGTGGAGCACCTGCTCGCCGCCGTCCACGAGGCGATAGCGGTCCTCGAAGGGCGCGTGCACGTTCGAGCCGGTCATCTCCATCCGTCCGCGCATGACGATGCCGTGGATGCGCGCGCGGGCCTCGAGCGCGCCGAGCGCGCCCTCGCGCCGATCGAGCAGCGCGGCGGCCTCGGGGAGCTCGGACTGGGGCAGGAAGGCGAGCAGGAGCGTGGGGCAGAGCATCGGGCGACCTCGCAGGGGCTTGGTATCGTAGGGGACGAGCGGCGCGCCATCGAAGGGCGCGCTCCGATCGATACGCGAAACGAGCGCCGATTCATCGCCGCGTGGAACCCGGAATCTTCCCCACCACGATCTGGTCGCAGGTGCGCCTCGGCGGCGCCTCGGCGGGCGCGCCCGCGCGCGACGAGGCCCTGGCCGAGCTCGCGCGTCGCTACCAAGCGCCGGCCGAGGCCTATCTCCGCGCCGCCCTGCGTCTTTCGCGCGAGGAGGCTCACGAGCTGTTCCAGGAGTTCTTCGCCTGGATGCTCTCGAGCGACTTCCTGGCCAAGGCCGAGCGCGAGCGCGGGCGCTTCCGCGCGTTCGTCAAGGTGGCGCTCAAGCGCTTCGCCAGCGACGCACGTCGGCGCGAGCTCGCCCAGAAGCGCGGCGGTGGCGAGCGACCCGTCGCGCTCGACGCGGAGGACGTGCCGGAGCTCGCCGACCGCAGCGCGCAGAGCCCCGAGGAGCTCCTCGACCAGGCCTGGAAGGCGGCGCTGATCGACGGAGCGTTCGCGCGTCTGCGTACCGAGCTCGAGGCGCGCGGTCGCGCGCCGGCCTTCGCCGTGTTCGCCGACACCTACCTCGCCGCCGGGCCGGAGCCCGACTACAAGACGCTCGCCGCGCGTCACGGCTGCACGACCACCGACATCTCCAACTGGCTGCAGCGCGCGAAGCAGCGCTTCCGCGAGCTCCTGCGCGCAGCGGTGCTGGAGACGGTGCGCGATCCGGCCGAGCTGGGCGCCGAGCTCGCCTGGTTGTTCGAGGAGGCATGAGCGAGAAACTCACACCCGCCGCGCGCGCGCGTCTGCTGCGCGCTGCTGCCCAGCCGAGCGCGGCGGGCGAGCTGCTCTACGGGCGCTATCGCATCACGCGCGAGCTCGGCCGCGGCGGGATGGGGGTCGTGTACGAGGCCGAGGACGTGGCCCTGCGGCGGCGCGTCGCGCTCAAGGTCCTGCGCCTGCCGGCCCAGCTCGGGCCGGGCCTGGCCGAGCAGGTGCTGCGCGAGGCGCGCGCCGCCGCGCGCCTCGACCACCCCAACATCGCCGCCGTCTACGACGCGCACGACGACGCCATCGCGCTGCAGTTCATCGAGGGCCGGCCGCTGTCGGAGATCGAGAAACCCGAGCTGCGCCGGCTCGTCGGCTGGCTGCGCGACGCGGCGCTGGCCGTGCACCACGCGCACGAGCAGGGCATCGTGCACCGCGACCTGAAGCCCCACAACCTGATGATCGACGGCGAGCGCGTGGTCGTGACCGACTTCGGGCTCGCCAAGGAGCTCGCGCTCGACACCTCGCAGTCGCTCTCCGGCGCGGTGCTCGGCACGCCGAGCTACATGCCGCCCGAGCAGGCCGGCGGCCGCGCGCGCGAGGTGGACGCGCGCTCGGACGTGTACGCGCTGGGCGCGACGCTGTACGACCGCCTGGCCGGCCGGCCGCCGTTCGTGGACAAGGACCTGGTCGCGCTGCTGCGCGCGGTCGTCGAGGACGAGCCGCCGCCGCTCGCGAGTCTCGCGCCCGACGTGCCGCGCGATCTGGCCTTGGTCGTGCACAAGTGTCTGGCCAAGGAGAAGGAGCGCCGCTACGCCAGCGCGAAGGAGCTGGCCGAGGACCTCACGCGCTGGCTGGCCGGCGAACCCGTGCGCGCCGAGGCGCCGACGCTCGCGTATCGCCTGGAGAAGTTCGTGCGCCGCAACCGCGCCTGGGTCGCGGCCGCGCTCGTGCTGGCGCTGTTCGCGCTGGGCGCGGGCGCGGTGCTGTGGAGCGAGCGCGCCCAGAACGACGCGATCGCCGCGGTCCTCAGCACGCTCGACCCCGCCAACCAGCACCTCGCCAACGCGCGCGTCCTCGTGCGCCGCAGCCAGGCGGAGGCGGACGCGGAGCTCGAGCTCGGGATCGACCTGTGCCAGCGCTTCCTGGCCCGGCGTCCGGCGGCGGAGATCGAGGCCAAGCTCGGACAGCTGTTGCGCGAGCACCGTCTGTTCGACGAGGCGCTGGCGGCCTTCGATCGCACGCTGGCGCTCGCGCCCGGCTACGGTCCGGCGCGGCTCGAGCGCGGGCTGTTGCTCGCGAAGCTGCAGCAGGAGCGCGTCACCGCCGGCGACGCGCCTGCCGCCGAGGCGCTGCGCGCGCGCGCGCTCGACGATCTCGCGGTGGTGGACGACGGCGGAGTCCTGCTGGAGACCTTCGCGCGCGTGCTGGGCGGCGCCGAGCGCGCGCGTCTCTCCGGCCAGCCCGACGAGGCGCGGCGTCTGTACGCCGAGGCCGCCAGCCTCGACCCGACGCGCGTCGAGCCGGCGCTGGCGCTCGCGCCGCTTTCCCTGGAGCGCGGCGACCTGGATTCCGCGCTGACGCAGGCGATGAGCGCCATGGACCTCTTCCGTGGCTTCGCGCCGGCCTACGTGGCGCAGGCTGCGGCGCGCGTGAGCGGTGACGCCTCGGCCGAGGCCCCGACGCAGGAGCTCGAGGGCTTCGAGGGCCGCTTCGGCGACTATCCCGCGCTGCTCGTGCTGCGCCCGAGCACCGCGCTGGCCTACGCGAACCGCGGCCAGGGCGAGCTGCGCCAGGCGGCGCGCCGCGCGGCCGAGGGCGATCTGGCCGAGGCGAGCTCGGCCGTCGAACGCGCCAAAGAAGACCTGGAGCGCGCGCTGACGATCGAGCCCGAGCTCGCCGCGGCGCGCAGCGACCGCGCGCTGGTCGAGCTCGCCCTGTCGCGGCTCGGCGACGCGTCCGCCGACTTTGCTCGCGCCCGCGCCGAGCTGGAGCATGCCTTGGCGCTCGCCCCGGAATCGGCGGCGTACCTGGCGAATCTGGCGCTGCTCACGCGCCGCGCGGCCGAGCGCGACCCGCGCGCGTCGCCCGCGCGCGTCGAGTCCGTGCTCGCCCGCCTCGATGCCGCGCTCGCGCGCGCCGGCGGTGACGCGACGCTGTGGCTCGAGCGCGCGCAGCTTCTCGCCCTGCGCGCCGCCGCGCCCGGCGCGATCCGCGCCGAGGCCGACCGCGCCGCGGCGCGCGCCGCCTTCGAGAGCGCCATCGCGCTGGAACCCTGGAGCGCCCGGCCCCGCGGTCTGCGCGGCCTTGCGCGCCAGGCCTGGGGCGAGCTGGACGGCGCGCGCGAGGACATCGAGGCCGCGCTGTTCCTCGGCGCGGACGCCGAGCTCCGCCCGCGCCTCGCCGCGGCGTTGACGGCGCGCTAGGAATTCTGCGTGCCGTCTCGCACCGTGTAACCGGAGCGAGCAGCGGCGGTAGGGGTCGGAGATGAGGGAACGCGCTCTGGCGGGGCTCGCGGTCGTGTTCGGCGCCGTCGGCCTGGCGTGGCTGGCGCTCGACGCAGAGTCCGGCGTCCCCCTGGCGAGCGCGAGGAGCGAGCGGACGGCTTCGAGCGCGGAACGGAGTACGGACGAGCTCCGCGCTGCGCCCGCGCTCGCGCACCTTGACGCGCGCCTGCGCGAGGCGAGCGGTGAGCCCGCGCGCGGCGTGCGCGTCACGCTGCGCGTGGAGGGGCGCGCGGCGACCTCGGGCCCATGGACCGCAGCCACCGACGACGACGGCGGCTGCGCCTTCGAGTTTCCGGGCGACCTGTCGTTGGCGCTCGAGTTCGGACGGGACGGTGGTGCGCTGCTCGGTCTCGATCCGCAG
This sequence comes from Planctomycetota bacterium, assembly GCA_009691855.1. Lineage (GTDB taxonomy): Bacteria > Planctomycetota > UBA1135 > UBA1135 > JABFRZ01. Next base: position 106,672 of record SIAI01000004.1, read on the forward strand.
CCCTCCAGCGAGTCCCTGCGCCTCGCGCCGGGCGAGCGCGCCGTGCGCGAGTGGACGCTGCGCTCGGGCTGTCGCCTCTCGGGCACGGTGAGCGATCAGGACGCGCGCGTGCTGGGCGAGCTCGAGCTCGAGCTGCGCGAGTGCCCGGCCGCGCGCGCGCAGGCCTGCTGGGGCGACGGGCTCGCGGCGCTCTCGACCAGCGCGAGCTCGGCCCGCACGCTGAGCGCGCGCGACGGGAACTTCGCCTTCGCCGGCGTCCCGCCCGGCGGCTGGGCGCTGTTCGTGCGCGGCGGCGAGGACCTGCCGCGCGCCGCGTACCTGTTCCGCGTGGGGGCCGAGGAGCGCGCACGACACCTGCCTCTGGTGCTGCCGCGCAGGCTGCGCGTGAGCGGGCGCGTGCTCGACGCGCAGGGCGGACCCTGCGCCGGGGCCGAGCTCGAACTCATAGGGCTCGACGCGTCCTTTCAGGCCCACGCGCACAGCGCGAGCGACGGTCGCTTCGCGCTCGGACCGCTGCTGGACGGCCGCTATCGGCTGGAGGCGCGCGGCACGGAGAGCTGCGTGCCGGCGACGGGCGTGGTGCGGGCCGGCGAAACGAGGGTCGAGCTGCGCCTGGCGCTCGGCGGCGTGCTGCGCGTGCGCGTCCACGACGGGAGCGGCGCGGCGGTGGTCGCACGCGTGGAGCTCCTCGGCCCGAGCGCGCAGAGCGAGCTCGGCAGCGACCTGCGCCTCGCCCGCCTCGCGCCCGGCCGCTACGCCGTCGTCGCGCGCGCCGCCGACGGCCGCGTCGGCGTGCTGCAGGACGTCGAGGTCGAGTCCGGGCTCGCGCCGGTGCCGCTCGACGTCGTCGTGCAGCCCGGCTGCGCGCTGCGCCTGCTCCTGCGCGGCGACGAGCGGCGTCTGTGGCGGGCCACCTGGAGCCGCACGACCGTCGCCAGCGGCTGGCTCGAGCCCGGCGGCGAGGCCAGCGTGAGTGTGCCGCCCGGCCCCGTGAGCGTGTCGTGGTGGAGCGACCTAGAGGAGAACGGCGGCGTGCGCGCGCAGGAGGAGCAGCGCGTGCTCACGCGCACGGACGAGGTGGCGGAGTTCGGGCACGGGGCACCGCGGTGAGTTCTCTCTGTGGGTACTGCGCGCATGCTCCACGTCGCTCCGGACGATGAGCGTCGATCGGTTACGGTATCCGTCTCGATGAACGCTCGTCCGCTCGCGTTGGTTGTCGCCGGGATGTGCGTGCTCGGCGCGCTGTGGTTCGTGCGCGAAGGACTGTGCGAAGTCGTGCCAGCGAAGGCGGGCGATGCTGGCCCGGTCTCGGCGGTCGAGCCGGAGCGCGCGCCGGTGCCGGCCGTCACGCCCGCGCCGCTGGAGCCGGCCGAGCGCGCCGCGGTGGCGCCGGGGGAAGTCTCGGTGAGCGTGGACGGAGACGAGGACGCCGAGGATCCGCCCACGCCCGTGCATCCCGGGCCGGGGCAGGCGCTGCTGCGCGTGCTCGTCGTGGCGCGCGAGACGGAGCAGCCGCTCGCCGGGGTGAGCCTCGGGCTCACGAGCGACGACGAGGAGCACGAGTGGCGCTCGTCGACCCAGGCGGATCCCGCGCGCGGCGTCGAGAACGACGAGGTGCTCACGGACGCGGCGGGGCACGGCGAGTTCGTGGTGCAAACGGACTTCGCCTACACGCTCTACGGCGAGGGGCAGGACGGGCTGGCCGAGCAGGGCGAGCTCACGCTCGAGCCATTCCGCGGGGGCGAGGAGCGCGAGGTCCGCTTGGCGCTGCCTACGGCCTGGGCCTTCGACTGGCACGGGCGCGTGGTCGACGAGAACGGAGTGCCGATCCCGGGCGTCGAGGTGAGCGCGTACGCGCGCGGGTCTGCCAAGCGCGTCGCGGACCTCCACGAGCTCGCCCGCGGTTGCAGCGACGGCGATGGCCGGGTCGTGCTCCGCTTGCCGGCGTGGGAGCGCAGGGTCGCGCTCGGGCGTGCTCCGGGGCGCTTCCTGGGAGGCTGCTGGATCGACGCCGCGGCGGGCGCGTTCGAGACGGCGCAGAGCCTGACGCTGAGGCGCTTCGCGGCCCTGACCGCGCTCGTGACCGACAGCGAGGGGCACCCTGCGACGGACGTCGGGGTCTGGCTGACGACCGGCTCCTGGGCGCTCGGCAAGGAGATGTACGGCCTGGAGGACTACGAGTGGTCGCAGCCAACGGACGCGAACGGTCGCTGCGAGTTCGTCGATCTGCCCGCCGCGGCGGAGCTGCGGGTCTCCTTGCGTCAGTCGGGGCGGATGCCGCAGAAGCCCGTGGAGATGACCTCGTCCACGCTCGAGCTGGCGCCAGGAGAGCATGCGCACGTCCACTGGTCCATGCTCGGCGGAGCGTCGGTCGAGGCACGCGTGCGAGGGCGCGACGGCGCTGCGCTGCGAGGAGTCCGGCTCGCCATTCAGTCGCTGTACTGGTCTCCTGAGATGGTGGAGCGCACGCGCGGGCTCGTGCTCACTTGGGGGGAAGCAATCGGGCACAGCCCGTCGACCACGGGCAGCTCGCCCGTGAGTGACGAGGAAGGTCGCGCGCACTTCGAGGGCGTTACCGCGGGCTGGTGGGCGCTCGGACCTGCGCAGGACGAGTCGCGCTTTCCAGGTGTCGCGGAGGTGTTCCGCGTGCCTGCGGAGCTGGGTCGGGTCGAGGTGGAGCTCGTGCTCGATGCCGGTGGCGAGATCCGCGGCAAGGTGCTCACGCCCGACGGCCAGCCGGCGCGCGGCTCGGGCGTGACCTGGCGCGGCAGCGAGCAGAGGCTCCAGTACATCCATGGCTTCAGCGAGTGGGCGGATCGCGACGGGAGCTTCGCGCTCAGCGCGCTCGTGCCGGGCGAATACCGGCTCGAGGCTTCACCCGACGACCCGCTCCACCGGGGTTCCGAGCCCGTCCTGGCGCACACCGGCGACCCGTCCGTCGAGATCCATCTGCGCTGGGCCGGCATCGCCCGCGGAACGGTGGTCGATGCGCAGGGCCAGCCCGTCGAAGCGGGTGTTTCCGTGCGCACCGAGCGCGGCTGGGACGGCGGTGAGTTCGACCTCGGCAACCTCGCTCCCGGACTGCACGACTTCATCGCCACGACCAACGACGGCCGCATCGGCGTCCTGCGCGACGTGCGCATCGCCGGGGGAGAGGTGCTCGACGGGCTCGTGATCCCCGTCTCGGAGGGCGCTCAGCTCACCGTGGCCACGCGCAACGAGTCGGATGCGACGCTCTCGATCGAAATCCGCTGGGAAGGCGTCGAGCTGCCCTTCGGGAACGGACTGTCGCAGGAGAGCACGCGCCGGACCGTGCCGCCGGGCGAGATCGTCGTGCGCTGGCTGAGCTGGGAACCCGGGGGCAGCAGGCACTTCGAGCACGAGGAGCGCCGCACGGTCGCCACCGGACAGGAGCTCACCGTGAATTGGGAGCTGCGCTGACGGCGAGCAGCGAACCGCAAGCACGGTTTTCGTGCCGCGGCTTGCTCGCGCGCCGCCCCCGGCTACGCTCATCCGCTTCGCCAGCACCATGCGCGTCCTCTTCGTCTACCCGAACCTCTACACGCAGATGGGGTTCAACCACGGCCTGGCGGCGCTCTCGGCGGTGCTGAAGCGCGCCGGGCACGAGACGCGGATGGTGAACCTGAACGAGAACCTGCCGCCGGTGCCCACCGACGACGAGATCGTGGCGCAGGTGCGCGCGTGGCGGCCGGGGGTGATCGGGTTCTCGTGTCTGACGATGCAGTACACCGAGGCGCTGCGCATCGCGCGGCTGCTGCGCGCGCGCGCCGAGGCCGAGGGCTTCGCGCTGGCGCCGCTGGTCGTCGGCGGCGTGCACCCGACGATGGTGCCGGAGAGCGTGATGGCGGACGGCGTGTGGGATCACGTCGGCGTGGGCGAGTGCGAGGACGCGCTCCTCCAGCTCGTGACGCGCGTCGAGCGCGGCGAGCGGCCCTCCGACGTGCCCAACTTCCTCTCGTGGAAGGACGGCGTGCGCCCGAGCGCAGCCGAGCAGGCACCGGTGAGCGAGACGCACTGGATCCGCAACAACGTCGGCGAGTTCCCCGACTACGCCGCGCTGCCGCTCCCGGACTACGAACTCTTCGACACCGCGCGCATCACCGCGCAGAAGCACGGCTGGTTCGGGCTGATGACCTCGCGCGGGTGCCCGTACCGCTGCACGTACTGCCTCAACCACAAGATCGTCGACCGCTATCGCGACGAGCTCGGGCGCGGCACGTCGCAGCTCGGCTTCTTCCGCTTCCGCACGCCGGCACAGATGATGGAGGAGATCCGCTTCGTGCTGGCGCGCTATCCGGACGTCGGCACGTTCATCCTCGACGACGACCTCTTCACGCTGAACGCCGAGCACGCGATCGCGTTCTCGAAGGCCTACAAGGAAGCGGGCTTCAAGGTCCCGTGGGTGGTGAACAGCCACGTGAACCGGCTCGACCCGGTGATGGCCAAGGCCATGGCCGAGGGCGGCTGCAAGATCCTCAAGCTCGGCATCGAGTCGGGCTCGGAGCGCGTGCGGCGCGAGATCCTGAAGCGCTTCATGAGCGACGACGACATCCTCGAGACGGTGCGCGTGGCCGACGCGGTCGGGCTGCACAGCTCGGGCTTCGTGATGGTCGGGCTGCCCTACGAGACGCACGACGAGCGCTGGCAGACGGTCGATCTGCTGGCGCGCTCCTTGATCGGCCGCTTCCGCACCTCGATCTTCTTCCCGTTCCCCGGCACCGAGAGCCACCAGCTCTCGATCCAGGGCGGCTTCGTGGATCCGGCCAAGGCCGGCACGCTGACGGACTTCACCGCGAGCTCGTGCCTCGACTTCGGCGCCGACGAGAACCTGTTCGTCGAGAAGCTCGCCACGTGCATGCCGTGGTTCGTCAACGCGCGCGCGGCGCGGCACCACGAGTTCCCGGCGGCGCGGCGCTATCAGCCCATCGTGACAGAGGTGCTCGCGCTGGACCGCGCCGGCTGGGAGGCCTTCAAGCCGCGCGTACGCGAGCTCGATCGCGAGGTGGCGGCGGCGGCGGCGCGCGCGCGCGAGCTGCACTACTCGATCCGCTTCAACGCCTTCATGGGCGTGCGCTCGGACTTCTATCTGGCCGAGGAAGCCGGCGTGGAATGGCTCACGGCCGCAGCCAAGCCGGTGCCCGAGCGCCTGCGCGCGCTGGCGCTCGCCGCGGCGGCGGAAGAGGTCTGCTGAGTCAGGTCGCATGAGTTCCGCCCTCGTGCCCGATTTCTCGAAGCTGCGCGTGGCGGTCGTGGGCGACCTCGTGGCCGATCACTACCTCTTCGGCGAGCCCACGCGCCTCTCCCGCGAGGCGCCGGTGATGGTGCTGCGCCACCGCGGCGAGGAGTTCGGCGCGGGCGGCGCGGCCAACGCGGCGCGCAACCTGCGCTCGCTGGGCGCCGAGGTGCACGCGCTGGGCATCGTCGGGCGCGACAAGCAGGGGCGCGAACTGATCGAACGCCTGGAGCGGGACGGCATCGACGTGCGCGGCGTCGAGCCGACCGCGGAGTGGCTCACGCCGACCAAGACGCGCATCCTGGGCGCCGAGCCCGGACGCACGCGCCAGCACGTGCTGCGCATCGACCGCGAGCCCGAGGGCGCGCCGTCGAAGGACGTGCGCGCGCGCCTGGCGGGGCGCCTGGAGGCCTTGGGCGGTGAGCTCGACGCGCTGCTCTTCTCCGACTACGGCTACGGCCTGCTGGCCGACGAGCTGGGCGAGGTCGGGCGCGAGCTGGCGCGGCGCGGCAAGGTGGTCGTGCTCGATCCACGGCGCACGTTCGAGCCCTTCCGCGGCCTGAGCGCGATCACGCCCAACCTCGGGGAGCTCGCGCTGGCGGCGCGGCGCACGCCCGAGGAGCTCGACGCCGTTCCGACGATCGCGGCGGCCGCGCGCGAGGTGCTGGAACGCTGCGCGCCGCGATACCTCCTGGTCACGCTCGGCAACCGCGGCATGCAGCTCTTCCCGCGCACGGGTGTGCCCATGAGCGTCGCCGCCGCGGGCCACGAGGCCGTGGACGTGAGCGGCGCCGGCGACACGGCGGCGGCGGCCTTCACCCTCGCGCTGGCGGCGGGCCTGGAGGGTTCGGCGGCCATGCGTCTGGCCAACGCGGCGGCGGGCGTGGTCGTGCTCGAGCAAGGGGCGGCCGCCTGCCGGTTGGACCAGCTGCGCTCGGCGCTGGGCGTTTCGCCGCTGCCGCGCGCCGGGGAGCCGCTCAAGGCGTGAGCGCGCAGCGCATCGAGCCTGCGCGGTTCCTCGTGCGCGAGGAGCTGGCTCTGCTGCTCGCGCGCGAGCGCGCGCACCTCGGGCGCATCGTGCTGGCCAACGGCTGCTTCGACCTCCTGCACGTCGGCCACGCGCGCTACCTCGCCGCCGCGAAGGCGCGCGGCGACACGCTGATCGTGGCCCTGAACACGGACGAGGCCGTGCGCGCGGCCAAGGGCCCGGGACGGCCGCGCGTGCCGCTGGCCGAGCGCGCCGAGCTCTTGTGCGCGCTCGCCTGCGTGGACTTCGTCACCGTCTTCCCCGAGGCGACGCTGGAGACCACCCTGCGTCTGTTGCGACCGGCCGTGCACGCCAAGGGCACCGACTACACGCGCGAGAACGTGCCCGAGCGCGCCGTGGACCTCGAGCTCGGGATCGAGATCGCGATCTGTGGCGACGCCAAGCAGCACTCCTCGAGCGCGCTGCACGCGCGCCTCGCCGAGGGCCGCGCTTGAGCGCGCAGCTGGAACAGCCGCGCGCGGCGCCCGTCGCGACGAAGGCGGCCGACGAGCGCCCGGCGCTGTGGTTCGTGCCGGCCGGCTTCGCGATCGGCTTCGCCGGCGCGCTGTGCGGCATCGGCGGCGGGATCTTCGCCGGGCCGTTGCTGCACAGCGTGCGCCGCGTGCCGCTCAAGCGCGCCGCGGCCACGGCCATCCTGGTGGTCCTGGCCACGACCACCACCTCGACCGTGGTCGAGTTCTCGCGCGGGGACTCCGAATTGCACGGGGAGATCGTGCTGCCGTTGGCGCTGGGCGCGCTGGCGGGTGCGGAGCTCGGCTTCCGCGCGGCGCGGCGCATCGACGAGCGCATCCTCAAGCTCGTCTTCGCGGTCGTGCTGGGGCTGGCGGGCTTACGCGTGCTCTTGTTCTCCAGCGCGCTGGCGCTCGCGGTCCCGCACGAGACGCTGGTCTCGACCGCGCTCGCGCTGGGCATCGGCGTGTGCGGCGGCTTCCTCACGCCGCTCCTGGGCGTGGCCGGCGGCGTGCTGATGGTGCCGGCGCTGTTCCTGACGCTGGGCCAGCTCGGCTTCGGCGGTGCGCGCGCCTGCGCCCTGGCGGCGGGCGCGGTGGCCGCGCTGCGCTCGCTGTTCCTGCACACGCGCGCGGGCAACGTCAGCTTCGCCCTCGGCTTGCCGCTGGCCCTGGGCGCGCTGGTGGGCGCGGTGGGCGGCGTGATGGCGGCGCACGACCCGTTGCTGGCGCATGGCGGGCGCGTGCTGCTCGGCAGCGTCCTGGTGGCCCAGGCGGGGCGCTTCGCGCTCGAGCTGCGGCGCTCGCGCGCGAAGCGCTGAGCGTCGGCTACGCGAACAGACCGCGCAGCTTGTAGGCCGAGGCCACGCGGTCGAGCGCCAGGATGTAGGCCGCGCGTCGCAGCGAGACGTTGTTCTTCTTGGCCGTGGCGTGCACTTCCTCGAAGGAGCCGACGATCTTCTCCTCCAGGCGCTGGTTCACCTCGGCCTCGGGCCAGAAGTAGCCCATGCGGTCCTGGACCCACTCGAAGTACGAGACCGTCACGCCGCCGGCATTCGCGAGAATGTCGGGCACGACCACGATGCCGCGCTCGTCCAGGGCCTTGTCGGCGAGCGAGGTCGTCGGGCCGTTGGCGCCCTCGACGATCAGGCGCGCCTTGATGCGCTCGACGTTGCCGGAGTGGATCTGGTTCTCGATCGCGCACGGCGCGAGCACGTCGCAGTCGATCTCGAGGAGCTTCTCCTTGGGCACGAGCTGCGTGGCCGGATAGCTGTCCAGGAACTTGCGCTTGTCCTTGGGCTGGCGCCCCTGATCGTCGAGCCATTTCGTGACCGCGACCAGGTCCAGGCCCTTCGGATCGTGGATCGCGCCGCGCTCGTCCGAGAGGGCCACGATCTTGTGGCCGGCCTGGTGCATCAGCAGCGCGCCGATGGCGCCCACGTTGCCGGCGCCCTGCACGGCCACGCGCACCTTGTCCGGCATGCCCTTCATCGTTTTCAGGGCTTCGCGCATGGCGATCATCAGCCCGCGGCCCGTGGCCTCGCGCCGGCCCTTGCTGCCGCCCAGCGCCAGGGGCTTGCCGGTCACGACCGCGGTCGAGGCCTGGCGCACGTGCATCGAGTACGTGTCCATGATCCAGGCCATGGTCTGGTCGTTCGTGCCCACGTCCGGAGCGGGCACGTCACGGTCCGGGCCGAGGATGTCCATGATCGTGGCCGTGTAGCGGCGCGTGATGCGCTCGAGCTCGCCCGTACTGAGCACCTTCGGATCGCACTCGACGCCGCCCTTGGCGCCGCCGAAGGGGATGTCGACGATGGCGCACTTCCAGGTCATCCAGGCGGCCAGCGCGCGCACCTCCTCGAGGTCGACCTTCAGGTCGAAGCGGATGCCGCCCTTGCACGGGCCGCGCGTGAAGTTGTGCTGCACGCGATAGCCGGTGAAACAGTGCAGCTTGCCGTTGTCCATCAGCACCGGGATCGTGACGGTCATCTCGCGGTCGGGCCGGCGCAGGACCTCGCGCACGCCCGCGTCGAGCTGGAGGTGGTCGGCGGCCGCGTTGAACTGGTACTCGGCGTTGAGGCGCGGGTTGAACTCGTCTTGCGGGGCGGTGGACATGGCGGTGAGAAGAGAGTGGGGGGCGGCACGGCGGCACGTGGAGCCTGGCCGCGAGCCGCCTATTCGAGCCTGGATGGCCCTCCAGGAAAACCCCCCAGTCTCCGGGACGCCCCGCGACCCGTTTCCGGGCCGCATCTCGACGCGGGCCCGGCGCTCCTGTTCGAATCCTGGACATGGACTCGCCCGGAGCACATCCCGACGGCCTCGCGCACCTGGTCCTGCGCGCGCCCAACTGGGTCGGCGACCTGGTCATGGCGACGCCGTTCCTCGCCGCCGCGGTGCGCGATCCGCGCTTCGCGCGCGTGACGATCGCTGTGCGCGCGCACCTGGCGCCGGTGCTCGCCGGCGGGCCGTGCGCGGAGCACCTGGCGCCCGTCCCGCGCGACGCCGACGAGAGCGCGCTCTACCGCCAGCTCGCCCCCGACGGCGTGGTGCTGTTCACGAATTCGCTGGGCGCCGCCTGGCGTGCCTTCCGCGCGCGCATTCCGCTGCGCGCGGGCGCGGCGCTCTCCGGGCGTGGACTCCTGCTCACGCACCGCGTCGTGCCGCCGCGTAGCGCGGGTCGGCGCGTGCCGGTGCCGACCGCACACCTCCTGGCGGACGTGGCCGGGCTGGTCGGGATCCGGCCGGCGAGCCTGCACCCCGAGCTGCAGGTGAGCGCGGTGGCACGGCGCGCGGCGCGCGCGCGGCTCGGCGAGCTCGGCTTGGCGGACCGCGCGCGCTACGTCCTGTGCACGCCCTCGGCGGCCTTCGGCGCGGCGAAGATGTGGCCCGCGCGGCACCATGCGCGGCTGCTCGAGCTCTTGCACGAGCGCCATGGGCTCACCGCCGTGGTCACCGGCGCGCCGGGCGAGGAGCCGGTGCTGCAGGCCGTGGCGCAGGCCTGTCGCACGCCGGTGATCGACCTGTCGGGCGAGAGGCGCGACCTCGAGCTGTTGAAGGCGCTGGTGGCCGAAGCCGCGCTGCTGGTCTCCAGCGATTCCGGTCCGCGCTGGTTCGCGGCCGCCTTCGACGTGCCGTGCGTGACGGTCATGGGCCCGAACTTCCCCGAGCTCACCGCGAGTTCGCTCGAGCGCACCGCGGTCGCGCGCGTGACGGGCCTGGAGTGCGCGCCGTGTCTGCAGCGCGTGTGTCCGCTCGGCCATCACCGTTGCATGGAGGCGCTGGAACCCGCCTACGCGCTGGCGTCCGCCGAGCGCCTGCTGGCCGCCGGATGAGTCGCGGCGCGCCGCTGTCGGGGCGCGAGCGCGTGCTCGTGCGTCTGCCCAACTGGCTGGGCGACTTCGTCATGGCCGAGCCGGCCCTGCGCGCGCTCGAGCCGCGCCTCGCGCCGGGCGCGCTGACGCTGGTGGGGCAGGCCGCGCATCTGGCCTTGCTCGACGGGCGTTTTCCGGGGGCGCGGCGCCTCGCACTGGGAGCGGGTGCGCGCGACGACCCTTCGTCCTGGCGCGGGCACGACGTGGCGCTCCTGCTCACGGGCTCGTTCCGCAGCGCGTGGTGCGCGTTCCGCGCGCGCATCCCGCGGCGCGTCGGCTTCGCGCGCGACGCTCGCGCGCTGCTGCTGAGCGACGCGCTCGTTCCGGCCAGCGAGCGCGGGGCCACGCCGCTCGAGCTCGGCCGGCCCGGCTCGGGTCGGCGCCACCTGCCGCGCCCGCTCGGGCGCAGCCTGGCGGAGCTGCTCGGCCTGCTGGGCGTCGCCGTGGAGCACGTCGAGCCGCGCCTCGACGTGCCGGTCGCGGCCCTGAGCGCCGCGCGTGCGCGCCGCGCGCAACTCGGGCTCGATCCGGACGCGCCGTTCCTGCTGGCCAACGTGGGCGCGCGCGCGGATTCGAGCAAGGGCGTGCCGCCCGAGCTGTGGCTGCGCGCGCTGGGAGCGCTGCACGCACGGCAGCCCGCGCTCACGCCGGTCCTGTGCGCCGGTCCGGGCGAGGAGCGCGCGCTGGAGGCGGTGCGCATGGGCCTCGGCGCGGCGCGCGTGCTGGTGCTGCGCGATCCGCTGGCGCCGCTGGCCGAGCTGCTGGGGCACTGCGCCGAGGCGCGCGTGGTGTGGAGCGGCGACACCGGTCCACGGCACCTGGCGCGCGCGCTCGGCCGGCCGGCGGTGATCGTGGCCGGCCCGACCGATCCGCGGCACTGCGCCGTGACTGCGGACGAGCGCCTGGTGCGCGTGCGCGTGGCCTGCGGGCCGTGCCACCTCGAGCGTTGTCCGGTGGCCGGTGCGGAGCAGCTGGCGTGCATGAAACGCATCGATCCGCAGCGCCTGGCGCAGCAGACGCTGGAGCTGCTCGGGACGCCGAGTATCCTGCCGCGATGAGCCGCGTAGCCGCCGAGTTTCCCGCCGACGTGCCCCTCGAGCCTGCGCTCGTCAGTTGCCAGCGCGAGGGCGAACTCGTCTGGCTGACGATTCAGCGCGCGGAGGTGATGAATTGCCTGTCCTTCCCGACGCTGAAGCGCTTCCGCCTGCTGCTGGAGGAGCTGCGCGAGGATCTCTCGATCCGTTGCCTGCTGCTGACCGGCGCGGGCGAGAAGGCCTTCTGCGCGGGCGCGGACCTGAAGGAACGCAAGAGCATGCCGCTCGAGCGCGTGGCGCACTTCGTGCGCAACATCCGCGCGCTGATGGACGACGTCGAGGCCATGCCGCAGCCGACGGTGGCGGTGATCAACGGCTTCTGCTTCGGCGGCGGGACCGAGCTCGCCCTGGCCTGCGACCTGCGCGTGGCCGCGCCGCACAGCGAACTCGGCCTGACCGAGACCGCGCTGGCGATCCTGCCCGGCGCGGGCGGCACGCAACGCCTGCCGCGCCTGATCGGGAAGTCGCGCGCCAAGGACCTGATCCTGACCGCGCGGAAGCTCGGGGCGACGGAGGCCGAGCACCTGGGGCTCGTGAACCGCATCGCCCCCGCGGGCGCGCTGCGCGCGAGCGCGCTGGAGCTCGCCCAGGCCATAGCCGCCAACGGCCCGGTGGCCGTGCGCGCGGCCAAGGCCGCGATCGACGGCGGGCTCGAGCTGCCGCAGCGCCAGGGCCTCGAGCACGAGGCGCGCTGCTACGAGCGCGTGCTCTCGACGCAGGATCGCCTGGAGGCGCTGGCGGCCTTCGCCGAGAAGCGCAAGCCGCGCTACGCCGGACGCTGAGCGCATGCGCGAACCTCCGGGGCGCGAGTCCTCTCGCGCCCCAGCGAGGGGGCTCGACGCCTGTGTGAGCGCGCGCATCCTGGAGTCCATGGAGATGGAGCTCTTGGGGCCTTTCCGGCTGCTTGCGCTGGCGCTGTTCTCGCTCGCCTCCCAGACGCAGGCACAGCTCACCTCGCAGCGCGTCGCCGCGGGCCTCTCAGAACCGCTATGGGCCGGCGCGCCGGGGGGGGGGACACGCGCCTCTTCGTGGCCCAGCAGGACGGACGAATGCGGCTGGTGAAGAACGGCGCGCTCGCGTCCACGCCGTTCCTCGACCTCTCCGCACGCACCAACAGCGGGGGCGAGACCGGTTTGCTCGGGGTCGCGTTCCATCCCGACTTCGCGCATAGCGGCTTCGTCTTCGTCGCCTACACCTCTGGGGTCCGGGGCACCCTCGTCTCGCGCTTCCACGTCGCTACGGATGCGGACGTGGTCGAGCTCGCCAGCGAGCAGGTGCTCCTCGTGCAGCCGCAGATCCCCGGGATCCACAACGGCGGCAACCTCGCCTTCGGCCCCGACGGGATGCTGTACATCGGCTTCGGCGACGGCGGTCCGGACGCCGATCCAACTTGCCGCGCCCAGGACCCGACGAACTGGAACGGCAAGTTGCTGCGCGTGGACGTGGACCACGGAACGCCCTACGCGATCCCGGCCGACAATCCGTTCGCCGATCCGAACGACGGCGTGCGCGACGAGATCTGGGCCCTCGGGTTGCGCAATCCGTGGCGCTTCAGCTTCGACCGCGCGACGGGCGAGCTCTACCTCGGCGACGTGGGCGAGCTCACGCGCGAGGAGCTCGACATCCTGCCCGCCGGCGCCGGCGGCCAGAACTTCGGTTGGAGCCGCATGGAAGGCGACACCTGCTGCGCGGCCAGTCGGTGCTCGGCTGCGCTAGCGCCGTGCGGCGATCCGGGTTTCGCCGCGCCGGCGTTCACCTACCCGTCGGGCTGCGTGATCGGCGGCTTCGTCTATCGCGGTTGCGCCATTCCCGGACTGCAAGGGAGCTACTTCTTCGCCAACTACGCCAACTTGGACCGCATCTGGAGCTTCCGCCACGACCCGCTCAGCGGCGCGATCAGCGAGTTCGTGGAGCGCACCACCGAACTCGCTCCTGGCGGCGGGCTCTCGATCCACAGGATCGTCGCGCTTGGCGAGGACGGCTTCGGCGAGCTCTTGATCGTCGACCACAGCGCTCGCGGCCACGGCGAGGTGTTCAAGATCGTCGCCGCCGGGAGTGCGCAGGCCGCGGCCGCGGTGCGCAACGGCGGGGGTACGAACCGGGCCTGCTTCACCAGTGCGAGCCTGCCGATCCTGGGCTCGTCCTGGGTGGCGCGGGTCGACTCCGCGGGGCGTCGGGGTGTGATGCTGGCGCTGCTGATCGGTCGCGCGGCGCCGGCGAGCGGGCTGTTCGTCGGCGCGAGCGAGCTCCTGGTCGATCTCGGCGCCTTGCGCCTCGTGAGCGTGCAGCAGGCGTTCGGCGCGGGCGCGGCCGAATTCCGTCTGCCCGTGCCCTGCGATCTCGCCCTGAACGGCCGGACGGTCTACACGCAGGCCGCGCTGCTGGGCGGTGGCGTCGAGCTCTGCAATGCGCTCGACCTGACGTTCGGGACCTACTGAAGGGCGCGCAGGCCCTACGGCCCGACCAGCTCTTCGATCGCCACGTCGCAGATGACCATGGCCTTGGGCGGCGCGACCTCGGTGCCCTTCTCGCCGAAGGCCTTCTCGTAGGGGATGCATAGCTTGCGCTTGCCGCCCACGCGCATGCCGACCAAGCCCTCGCTCATGCCTTTCAGCGGCGCCTCCGCAACGGGGAAGGTCTCGGGCAGTTTGGTCTTCCAGGTGTCGTGCAGGCGCGTGTTGTCGAGCAGGAACAGGCGGTAGTTCACCTTCACCTTGGAATCGGCGCTGATCTCTTGGCCGTCGCCCGTGACGATGTCGCACACCAGCATTCCGTTGGGCATCTCGGTCGGCTCGAGCTTGCGCAGCGGCTCGCCCGCGAAGCGGTCGAGCATCATGTTGCGGCGCAGGCGCGGTTCCTTGGTGTTGACCTCGATCTCGAAGCGCCGCACCAGATCCCTCTCGATGCCCATCATCTCGATGCGCCAGTGGGTCGCGTCCCCGGCGGGCACGAACTGCGCCGTGCGCATGCGTGGGTCGTTCACCAGCAGCTGGTCTTCCTTGTTGCCGGCCGAGTGGTCCTTGCACAGCTGGATGGCGATCTCGAGCGGGGTCTTGGTCTTGTGCAACGCGGGCCACAGGGCTTCCTCGTCCGCCAGCAGGCTCAGCAGCTCGAGGCGCTTCGTGATCTTCGGCTCGGCGGCCGAGACGCGCAGGTTGATGCGCCTGGGCTTCTCGTCCTCGCCGGCCTTGGCGAACACCTGGAAGGCCCAGTAGCCGCCCTCCGCGGCCGGCACGAACTGGACGTTCAGCGGAAAGAGCGTTCCGCCCTCGCTCTGCTTCACCACGTCCCAGGCCGCCTCCATCGAGACCGTGGTGGCCTTGAGCGGCTCCCAAAAGGCCTCATTGGTCAGCGGCAGGGTGGTGTAGTCGAAGTACGGATCCCAGCCCTTCGGCCCCTGGGCTACGGGCTCCGCGGCCTTCTCCGCCTTCGGTTGCTGGCCCTTCACTCGGGCTTTCTTGGGCTCTTGGCCGGCGGTGAGGAGGGTGAGGGCGGTGGCCAGGAACAGGGCCGGCCAGGGCTGCAGCGGGAAGTGCATGGAAACTCCGAAGGACTGGGGAGGGGCGGACCATTGTAGGCCTCCGCGCGCGGATGCAGGACTACGCTCTCGGTCTGCGCACGTTGGCGGCGACCCCGGGTTCGTCGCGGCGCGCCGCGCCTCTGGCCTGGCCAAGCGGGCGCACAGAGAGCCTAATGTTCCTGCGCGGCGCCATGAGCGGCTTTCCCACGGTCAACTTCGGCACGGGGGAGAACAGTCTGTTCTCGCCCGCCGAGATCGCGCGCCTGATGGAGAGCGAGTACCGGCGCGCGCTGCGCTACGGCTACCCGCTGGCGCTGCTGCTGGCCGACATCGATCGCCTGGAGGCACTGCACGACCTCTACGGGGTCGATTCCGAGCAGCGCATCGTGCGCGCGGTGGCCGCGCTGCTGCGCTCCTCGACGCGCGCCAGCGACGTCTTGGGCGTGCTGCACGAGCAGCGCTTGCTGGTGCTCTTGCCGCACACACCGCGCGCGGGCGCGGCGGCCCTGGCGAAGCGCCTGCTCTCCGGCTGCCGCGCGCTCGAGTTCCACGGCGACGGCCGCGTGCTGCGCGCCTCGCTGTCGATCGGGACCGTGCTGCGCGACGACGAGGGCGACCTGGCCGCGCTGCGCGCGCGCGGCGAGCACGCGCTGAAGGAAGCCCAGACCCAGGGCGGCGATCGCTGCGTCGAGTTCGAGCGTCTGCCACGCCGCGAGCTGCCGCGCGCGCCGCTCGAGCCCAGCACGGTACCGGCTGCCGTGCCCGCGCGCGTGCGTGCGCCGGCCGCGCTGCCGCCCGCCTTGCCGGGGGTGCACGAGCTGGCCGGGAGCACGCTGGAGGAGAAGGTGCGCACGCTGCTGGAGCTGGCCGGCGGCGGGGCCGGCCTGGGGCCGCTGGAGAACGAGGTCTTGACCGTGCTGCAGCGCGCGCTGAGCGAATTCCGCGCGCCGCGCGCGACGCGCGCGCAGGTCCTGGCCGAGATGCACACGCTGGAGGAGCGCGTGCGCCAGCTCAAGCGCATGCTCGATGCCAGCGAGGAAGAGCTCGCGCGCATGGTGCAGGAGAAGTCGGTCGATCCGGGCTTGGCCTCGCTCTACCGCAGCGTGCAGGGCCTGGATCCGGCGACCACGAACTACAAGCAGAAGAAGGAGCTCCTGGCGGTGATCTATCGCGCCAACGTCGAGCTCCTGCGCCAGCTCGAACGCGAAGCCGGCGCGAGTGGCTAGCGGTGTGAGTCACCCATATGGGCCCTTATCCCCGGCCGTCTGCGCCCACCGCGGCGTTGCGCCGCCTCCGCGACCTGCAGCGAAGTCGCGTCGTCGGCGCGCCTTTGGCGAGCGCAGACAACATCCTTCCGGGAGCCTTGGGCTCCGCCGAGCGTCTTCGGAACCTCACCGGCCTCGTCTTGGGTTGCGGGCGTCAGCTCGCGCCAAGTGACTCACACCACTAGCGGACGGGCCTTGCAGCGGCTCCTGGTCGGCCTGGGACTGTGCGCGCTGGTGCTGTGGGGCGCCTGGATCCGCGCCCACACCGCGCTCGCCGATCCGAACTTCGACGCGCACGACGCGCGCGGGATGCTGCGCAGCGATCCGGCGCTGCTCTACTACCTCACCGAGCGCATCTTGGAGAGCGGCGGCGGCGTGCCCGTGGACTTCGGCGCCGAGACGCGCATCCAGCACCCGTTCGCGACCGACGTGCCCGCGGAATTCCCGCTCGGGGCTGAGTTCCTGGTGGCCTGGGCGCAGCGCTACTTGGGTGGCGCCACGCCGCTGCACGTGACCGCGTTGTGGGTCATGGCCGGCGTGGCCGCGCTGGCCGTGGTGGGGATCTTCCTGTGGGCGTGTCAGGCGAGCGGGAGCCTCGCCTGGGGCGCGCTGGCCGCGCTGCTCGCGCTGTGGACGCCCGCGAACTACCGCACGATCGGCTTCCTGCTGGTGGGCGAGGACCTGTCGTTGACGCTGTTCGCGCTGCACCTCGGCTGGCTGGCGTGGGCGCTGCGCTCGGGGCGCGCACGCGACTATCTGCTCAGCGGGCTGTGCGTGGCCGGCGCGCTCGCCACCTGGCACGCGGCGAGCTTCGTGGTGACGCTGGAGCTCGGCGTGCTCTTGCTGGGGAGTCTGCTCGCGGGGCGCAGCGCGTTCGCGCTGCCGCGCAGCGCGCTGGTGCTCGTTCCGCCGGCGCTGTTCGGGTTGCTCGTGCCCGTGCTGCGCGCGAACGGTCTGCTGGTCTCGCCGGCGGCGGCGCTGTCGCTCGCGCTGCTCGCGCCGGAGTTCGTGCGCCGCCGGCGCGCGCTCTCGCCGGCCGCGGGGCGCATGCTGGTGGCCGGGGTGTTGCTGCTGACCCTGCTGGGCTTCGGCGCGCTGGCGCCGAGCTCCTACGCGCACGTGCATCAGGTGGTGTGGGCCAAGCTGGCGCACCTCGGGCGCTTTCCGGACGATCCCAACGCGATCTCGTTCGACGCGCGCCTCTTGTGGCAGGGGCCGTTCGAGACCCTGTCGTGGGCGGGGATCTTGGCCTGGAGCGGCTGGCCGCTGACGCTCCTGTTGTACCTGGCCGTCGGACTCGGAATGCGCCGGGGCGCGACGGGCGGAGCCGAGCGTTTCGCGCTCGGGCTGGCGCTCGTCGCCCTGCCGGCGGCCTGGATGTTTGCACGCTTGTCCGTGCTGGTGGGCCTGTTCGCGCCGGTCGCCGCGGCGCTGGTCTTCGCGCGCCTGCCGCGACGGAGGCTCGCCCTGGCCGGCTTCGGCGCGTTGACCCTGGCCCAGGCCGGAGTCTTCGCCGGCTTCGTGCGCGAGCACCGCATCGAGTGGTACCTGCCCGGTCCGGCGCGCAGCGAACTCGTGCGGCTGGTCGAATGGGTGTGCGCGAACGTGCCGAGCGACGAGCCGATCGCGGGCGACTTCGTCAACTCGACCGCGCTCCTGGCGCACACGCACAACCCGATCGTGTTGCAGCCGAAGTACGAGACGGAGCGCAGTCGGCGCCAGGCCGAGGCCTTCCTGACGACGTTCTTCCAGGGCACGAGCGCGGAGCTGGCCGAGCTCCTGCGCGCGCACTTCCGCTGCCGCTACCTGCTCGTCGATCGCTACGTGCTGTGGCAGCTCTCGCGCCTGACCGCCGGTCTGCGCGCCGACGAGCGCGCGCCGCGCGCGGGGACGGCGGCCGCGGCGTTCCTGGCCGAAACGGACGAGGAGCTGCGCGCGATTCCGGGCTTCGAACTCCTGTACCGCGGCGCGCGCGACGTCGCCGGCGCCGACTACCGGCTGTTCCGGCTGCGCGACTGATGTTGCGCTTGGGCGCGAGAGGGCTCGCGCGCCCGACCACTTCGCTCCCTGGAACCCTGCCGCGCCGTTCCGGCGCAGCAGGATTCTCGGGCGCTCAGGGCGCCGTGACCGCGCCGGCCGGCGCGTCGGGCAGCGTCTGCCAGCCTTGCAGCATGGCGCTATACAGCGGCCCGCTGTAGAGCGGCAGGTTCACGCGGCTCATGTCGGCAAGGCGGATGGCGGGCTTGGTGCGATTCAGCGCGTCGCGGAAGCCCATGCGCGCGCGCAGCCGTTCGTGCACCGGCAGCAGGCTGTCGAGCAGCACCTCGGCGAAGGCGTCGGGCTGCAGGTACAGCGCGGTCTGCAGCGCCCTGCGGTCGAAGCAACGCGCCAGGAAGGCCGAGTCCAGGGTCTCGAAGTCCATCGCCGCGGCCGACTCGAGCCACTCGATCGGCACGATCGTGCGGCCCTCGGCCGTGGCGCGCAGACACAGATCGTGGAGCCCCTCGAGGCCGATGCGCTCGACCGCGCGCGAGACGATCAGCCAGGCCACGCCGTAGAACGATTCGGGGATGTCGGCCCAGCGCTTGTGCAGCTCGCTGCGCGGCGTGCGCAAGAGCTCGCTCAGCGTGCCGGGCGGCAGCGACGTGCAGAGCTCGAGGTGCAGGGGACTCGCGACCTCGGGCCAGGTGCTGGAGGGCTCCGCGCTCGGCAGCCTGTAGACGACCTCGAGGTCCAGCCCGCCGGTGAAGGCGCTGGCATTGAGCAGGCGGTGCGAGCGGATGTGCTCCTCGTACTCGGGGTTGAGCGTCTCGGCGATCACGTCGCCCAGGCCCTCCTCGAGGATCCCCGGCAGCGGCGCCCAGCTGGGGCCGATCAGCGCGTGCACGAGCTCGTGCGCGAGGTACCACGGCGACTGGCCGCTCTCCTGCAGGTGGATGCGCTTGGCGTCGAACTCGTCGTCGAGCAGGGTGAAGCCGCGCACGCTCTCGGGGCGCCTGTGGAACAGATAGACGGCCAGCTCGTTCTGGACCCACACGTCGATCATGCGGTCCTGGGAGCCGGGCAGCACGGCCTTCACTTCCGGGGCCAGGCGCTCGAGCAGCTCGGCCACCTCGTTGGCCTTGCTGCGGCTGCCGGCGCGCACGTCGCCGAAGGGCGTCTCGACCACGATCGGCGGGGGCGGCGCCAGGCAGCTCGCGGCGAGCGCCGCCAGGGCAACCACTGCGATGCGCGCCCACATGCTCGGGAAGGATAGAGCACCTGGCGCGCGGCGGCGCGAGAAAAGGCTTCGCCCTCGTCTACTGGGTCAGGGCCCAGGCGCGCCAGGCCTCGTCGAACTGCGCGTAGGTCAGGCCGACGCACTCCTGGAAGGCCTTGCGATGTACGCTCACCAGGTCCTCGGCGTCGGGCGCACCGTCGGGTCCCTTGCGGCCGTGCAGCTTGTCGTTCAGGCAGGCGTAGCCCTTGGCGTGCTGCTCGACCAGGAAGCGCGTCATCGACCAGCACGCGTAGTGGTGGCGCTGCTCGAATTCGCCATAGGTGCGCAGGCCGATCATCTCCGCCAAGCGCGGGGCCTTGTCGGCGGCCACGAGCTGCTTCACCTCGACGTCCCAGTTCTCCTTGTTGACGCGCTTGTCGTTGGCGCCCTCCGAGGTGTCGAAGGTGTTGTAGCGCGGGTTCAGCTCGCGCTCCATGAAGTGCGCCAGGCCCTCGCGCAGCCAGCAGGGCGTGTCGTAGGAGTAGTGCTTGTACGCGTCGAGCATGTTGATGGTCATGTTGAAGACCACGTGCCCGTGGATCTGCTCGTCCTCGTACAGGTCGTTTTCGGCCAGGTTCGTGAGCACGATCAGGGTGTCGCGCGGGACGACGTTCCAGCGCTGCGTGCGCCGGATCGAGAGGCCGAACTGCGGCTGCGCGATGCTCACCTGGTCCGAGGCCGTGGGCAGCACCAAGAGCTCGAACTTGCCCTTCTGACCCAGGTACGGTCCTTCGCCCATGTAGGGCGTGCCCAGCAGCCACACCGACTTGCCGTCGGGGAAGTCCGCGTCCTTGACCTGCATCACCTCCGTGAAGCGCTGCCACAGGTCCTCCATGCGCTGCGCGTAGAGGTGCGTGCGCATGAACGCATCGAGCACGCGCACCTTGGGATCGACCTCGGGCAGGACCTCCGCCAGCCGCGTCAGCTCGGCGCGGATCTTCTTGGACTCGTTCGTGCCAACCTTGTGCGGTCCGAGCAGGAGCCCGAGCTGGTAGTGCTGGCTCTCGATCCAGAACAGGTCCCTGCCGCCGAAGTGGTGGTCCACGCCGGCCGTGTCCTTGTCGCCGACGAACTCGAAGCCGCCGTGGTTGACGATTCCGGCCGCCTTCATCCGCTCTGGATCGCCGTGGCACCAGGGACAGTTCTCGGGCGCGTTGCGCTTCTCCTTGTTCTTCTGGGCCGCCAGCGGCGACGCGACGCAGAGGAGCGCGAGGCCGGCGGCGAACAGCAAAGCGAAGAGCGAGCGGGTCATGGCTTCGAACCGCGCATGCGGTGCTTCCAGGTCTCGGGGACGGCCTCGGCCCACTCGGGGTCGAGCAGCGTGAGCGTGGCGTGGTCGATGGCGGCCTCGAGGGGGTTGCCTTCCGCCGAGCTCTCGGCGGGCAGGGGCAGGTAGGGAAACGTGAGCGTCGAGAGGCTCAGGCGTTCCTCGCGCGGGTCGGCGGCCGGCGCGCGCACGTCGACGCGCGCGCGTACCCAGCGGCCGGGGAGCTCGATCGGGGCGCTCCATTCGCCGACGGGCAGGCGCCGAGCCGCGCTCCACAGGCCGAGTCCGAGGCCGTGGTAGGTTCCATCGCCGTGCCAGTCGGCGAGCTGCTCGAGCGGGACACCCTCCTGACCGGCCCGCAGGCAGGCGTCGCGCGCCGCCGCCCAGGCCTCGCGGGCCGTGGCGCGCGCGGCCAGGCGCGGCAGGAACTCGTTGGTCAGGGCCAGGCGCCGCAGGTGGATGGGGGCGTACTCCGGATAGAGCTCGCCGATGTCGGCCACTAGGGGTTCGACCTCCACCGCGGTGAGCTCGAGGCCGTCGACCCTCAGGATCACGCCGCTCAGGCTCTCGCCCGGCGCGGTTGGAGCGCTCGCCGCGGCGACCGCAGAGGGCGGTGCTTCCCGGCCGCAACTGGCCAGGACTAGGGCCAGCACGGCGTGGTGCCAGGGGGGGTGGGGGCGCGCGCGCACCATCTGCGCTGAAGATAGCAAGGCTGGCGGGCGCGGTTGTGCCCCGGCGCGGCTCACAGGTAGACTCCCGCGGCTTTTTTTGGCCCGACGACGCTGGGGATCTTTCGCCGGCCGCTTCTCACGCCGATGTATCCCCCCCGTAGAGTCCGGCCTCCGACTCCTGCACCCGCCTACCCGTCCCACCCCATGCGCTTCGCCCCCTCCCGCGTGTCGTCTCGTTCCGCCTGGATTCTCGCCGCGGCGTCGGCGCTCGTTCTGGCGTCGTGCGGTGGTTCCGATGAGAAGGCGCCGTCGGTCGCCGCGGCTCCGGTCGAGAAGGGGCCCGAGCCCAAGACGGATGCAGCGCCCACGCCGACGGCGGTCACTCCCACGGCCGGGGACGAATCCCAGCTCTCGACGAGCATGTCCGACTTGGTGTTCGGCGCGGCGCAGATCGAGGGACCGATCGAGTACGAGGAGGGGGTTGACAGGCCCCTGGTGACGACCTTCCCCACCGAGACCAAGCTCGAGCAGGCGCGCCCCAAGATCGAGAACCTGCCCAGCGACGACGAGCTGCTCGGCCGCCCGCTGGTGATCAACGGCAAGATCGTGCCCTTCGAGGAGATCAAGAGGCAGGTGTGCCTGGGGCCGGACGGGGTCGGAGAGATCGAGGCCTTCAAGCTGATGATCTTCGTCGCCGAGGAGAAGAAGCGCCGCACCGACGCGGGCGCCCAGGCCGAGCTCAGCGCCGAGGAGTTCGACGAGTACATGAAGGACATCGAGGCCGAGCTCAAGGCCGAGTACCCCGAGGGGCAAGTGGGCATGGATGAGCTGATGAACTCGCTGGCCACCAAGGACCCCAAGGCGAAGCTGAAGGCCAATCGCGAGTTCGAGAAGCTCTTCCTGCCCGACGATCCCGCGCAGTTCCCACCGCTCACCATGGATGCGATCCTGTTGCAGGAGGGCGGCGAAGGCGTGCTGGAGTACTTCAAGACGAGCTTCGAGGAAAAGCTCAAGAACGGCAAGTCGACCAAGAAGAACATGGGCGAGCGCCAGTTCGATTCGGCCATCCTGCAGCAGGTCCTGCAGCACCTGCTGTCCACGGCCTCGATCCAGAACGCACCCGCTGCGGGCGTGCTGTGCCGCGTCAATGGCGTGGACATCCTCATCGATGACGTGTGGAACGAGATCAAGCCCTCCGTCACCACCATGGAGGTGCGCGACGCCAAGCAGTGGATCGTGAACTCGACTCTGATGCGCGAGGCCTTCGAAAAGGCCGGCGTATGGCCGAGCGACGAAGAGGCCGAGGCCGCGTACCACCTCCACAGCGACCCGTACGCGGGCTCGATCTTCAGCCAGGAACGCATCGCCGTGGTGATCAAGCGGTTCCCCTCGGTCGAGCGCTACAAGGAGTACCGGCGCATGTACGAGGGGCTGCTCAAGCTCAAGCCCCCGAGCCCCGAGGAACTGCAGAAACACGCCGAGTTCCGCACCAACAAGGTGATCGGGCAGGTCACCGTGGACGTGGACGTGCTGCTGTGCTCGGCCTTCGACTTCAAGGCCAACAGCTGGAAGGAAAATGGCTGGGTCGATGCCGAGAAGCGCATGAAAGACGTGCTCAGCCTGCTGGTCGAGGAGCAGCAGCCCTGGGACGTGCTGGTCGAGAAGTACTCGGACTTCTACGAGCAGCCCACGCCCCTCAGCCAGCGCGGCCAGGAAGACCCGAACCAGCCCAAGAAGGGCCGCTTCCGCAACTTCCAGCGCAACAACCTGCTCACGCAGCTGGGTGAGAGCGAGTACTGGCTGTTCCTGAACGGCACCTCGATCACCGACTTCATCTTCTTCGAGCAGGAAGTGCAAACGCTTGGCCAGCCGATGCGTGGTCCGGTGGGCTGGTACCTGCCGCGCCTGATGCGCCGCACCAAGCCGCCGCAGCGCCTGAACATGGACGAGGGGACCATGAGAGACGTCCTGCTAGACGACTACATCACCTGGCACCTGGCACAGTTCGCCCAGGAGCTGATCCAGAAGAACGAGGTCTACGGGCTGGAACTGCCGGGCACGGCGCCGAAGAAGCAGTAGCTCGGCTCTCGCTACGGGGCCTGGACGAGAATTCGTCCGGGCCCCATTCGTTTCCGGGAGGCTCTCTTTGCAAGCTGGCGGCGGGCTGCGGATGATCAGCGCCCGATGAGCGCCGCCCCGGAGGGTTCCCCGACCAAGAAGGCCTGGGCCCTGCTCGAGCCCCATGCGCGCAGGCATTCGCGCATCCTGATCCTGGTGCTCGGCCTGGGAGTCGTGAACTCGGCCGCGGAAGCGCTGCCCTTTGCGCTCATGCAGCCCCTGTGGAAGGTGCTGTTCCCCGAGCCGGATCAGGCCGCGACGCTGGTCGACGATAAGGCGCGGAACCTGTTTTCCTGGGTCGAGCCGCACGCGCGGGATTGGACCGGCATCGCCGATCCGAGCCTTGCGCTCCTGGTGTGCGTCGCGGCGATTGCGTTCTTGCTCGGGCTGGTCGCGGCCGCGACCAAGTGGGGCACGACCTGGTACTCGCGCAAGGCCAGCTACCAGATGGTGGTGGACCTGCGCGTGGACGTCGCCCGGCACCTGATGGGACTGTCGCTGCGCTACCACGGCTCGCGACGCTTCGGCGATCTCCTCTCGCGCGTCAGCTCGGACGTGACCTCCGTGCTGGAGGCCATCAATCAGGGCCTGAACGGGCTCGTACTCGAGCCGCTCTCGGCCCTGGGCATGCTGGGCGTGGCGCTCTACCAGGCGCCCCTGCCCACGCTGGTTCTCGTGCTCGTGCTGCCGCTCGCCGTGTGGCCGATCTCCAAGCTCTTCCGACGCGTGCGCAAGGGCTCGAAGAAGAGCCTGTCGAGTCTGGGGGACTCGGTGCAGAGCCTGACGCAGATGTTCCAGGGCGTGCGCACGGTCAAGGCCTTCGGCGGCGAGGAACGCGAGGTCGAGCGCTACCGCGCGCTCAACCAGACGTACCTCGCGACCTCCATGCGCATGGTGCGCGCGATCGCCATGACCCACGCCTGGACGGCGTTCTACGGCGCTGCCGGCTTGGCCCTGATCGTGCTCGTCTTCGGCGTGCTCAGGCTGCGCTACGGGATGTTCCAGGACGCCACGATGTTCGTACTGCTGGGGGCCATGGTCAGCCTGGCCAAGAGCGTCAAGGACATCACCAAGACCTGGGCGCGGGTGCAGGAGTCTGTGGGCGCTTCCGAGCGCCTGACGGAGCTCCTGGCCGAACCCGCCGACGTGATCGAGAGCTCGAGCGCCCGCCCCATCCAAGGCATCCGCGGCGCGTTGGCCCTCGAGAGCGTGAGCTTCCTCTATCCGGGCGGCGAGGCGCACGCGCTGCGCGACATCGAGCTCGTCCTCCGTCCCGGCGAGACCTTGGCCTTGGTCGGGCCCTCGGGCGCGGGCAAGAGCACGTTGGTCGATCTCCTGGCGCGCTTCATCGATCCGACCGCCGGCCGCATCACCATCGACGGCGTCGATCTGCGCGAGCTCAAGCTGGCCGACTGGAACGCGCTGTACGCCATGGTCGGACAGGTGCCGTTCCTGTTCCACAGCACGGTCAGCGAGAACATCGCCTACGGCAAACCGCACGCGACGCAGGCCGAGATCGAGGCCGCCGCGCGCGCCGCACACATCCACGACTTCATCACCACGCTTCCGCTGGGCTACGCCACCAACGTCGCCGACATGGGCTCGCGCCTCTCGGGCGGCCAGCGCCAGCGCATCACGATCGCGCGCGCGCTGCTCAAGGGCGCGCCGCTGCTCCTGCTCGACGAGGCGACCAGCGCGCTCGACAGCGAGTCCGAGGCCGAGGTCCAGAAGGCGCTGGACGAGCTGGTGAAGCAGAAGACCGTGGTCGTCGTCGCGCACCGCCTCTCGACCATCCAGCGCGCCGACCGCATCGCGGTGCTGGAGCACGGGCGCCTGGCCGAGCTCGGCACGCACGCCGAGCTCCTGGCGAAGAACGGCGTCTACGCACGCCTGTGGACGCTGCAGAAGCTCGACCTGCGCCCGGACGTAGCCGAGACCACCGCGTCATGAGCGCGTCCGCGCCGGAGCGCAAGCTCACACTGCTCGACTCCACGCTGCTGGTGATGGGCGGCATCATCGGCGTCGGGATCTTCTTCAACCCGCACACGATTGCCGAGCGCGTGCCGGTGCCGTGGCTGTACTTCTCGCTGTGGATCTTCGGCGGCCTGGTGGCGATCGCGGCCGGCTTCACCTTCGCCGAGCTGGGCACGACCTTCCCGCGCGCCGGCGGTTGGTTCGTGTACCTGCGCGCGGTCTACGGGCGACCGCTGGCGTTCGTGTTCGCGTGGGTGGTGCTGACGGTGCAGTCGACCGGTGCCATCGCCTCGATCGCCAAGTTCTGCGCGGAGCGGGTGCACATCTTGGCGCCGGGCTGGGTGGGGGAATCGGGTTCGCGGAGCGAGACGGTCGCGGCCGCGCTGCTGGTCCTGTCGGTGACCGTGGTTGCCTTGAGCGGCGTGAAGCGCGCCGCGCTGGTGCAGAACGTGTGCATGCTCACGAAGCTCGTCGTGATCGCCGCGCTGGTCGTCGGCGCGCTCCTGTTCATCGGTCGTGAGGACGTCGTGCCGGCCGCGGCCGCAGTCCCGGCGGCGGCGGCGCACACGCTCACCGTGGGCAGCTTCCTGTTCGCACTGCTGCCGCTCTTCTACACGCTCGGCGGATGGCAGCTGGTCGGGTACATCGCGCCCGAGATGAAGGACCCGGTCAAGAACCTGCCGCGCGCGATCCTGCTCGGCGTACTCGGTGTGGTGGTCGTGTACTTGTGCGTCAACGCGAGCTACCTAACCGTGCTCGGCATCGACGGACTGATCGCGGACAAGGGCTTCGCCCAGACGCTCTCGCAGCGCGCCTTCGGGCCGCTGGGCGAGAAGCTGCTCGCGGCGGGCATGTGCATTTCGGCCTTTGGCATCTGCGCGGTGAACATCATCACCACGCCGTGGGTCTACGTGGCCATGGCCAAGGAGGGCCTGTTCTTCGAGTCGGTCGGCGCACTCTCGCCGCGCACCGGCGTGCCGCAACGCGCGCTGCTCATCCAGGCCGCGATCACCTGCGTCTACCTGCTGTTCACGCTCGGCTTCCTGGTCGACTCGGTGGTCTTCGTGGAGTGGATGTTCCACTTGCTGGCCGCGCTCGGGCTCTTGCTGCTCCGCTGGCGCCAGCCGGAGCTGCCCCGTCCGTTCCGGAGCCCGCTCTATCCGCTGGCACCCCTCGTCTACCTGCTGACGGCGTGCGTGGTCGTCGGTGGCGTGCTGCTGCAGCCCGTGGCGCCGGGCGAGGCGAACGTCGAGCTGCTCGGCGTCCCGATCGAGCGTCGCGTCCTGGGTGTCTCGATCGTGCTGCTCGGTGCGCTGCTCTACCGCCCGTGGCGCGCGCTGGTCGAGCGCGCGCGCTGAACAGAGCTCGAACTGCTTCGGCTTCAAGCGCCGCCCAGGCCGCCCCCGATGGATGAGTCCATGGCCGCCAAGAAGACGACCTCCGCCGCGCTGCAGTACCTCGACCCGTCGTTCTTCGAGCACAGCCCGAAGCACCGCGCCGCGCTGGAGGAGGCGCGCGCGAGCCAGGAGATCGCGCAGCTCGTGTCGCAGCTGCGCGGCGGCGCCGGGATGAGCTTGCGCGAGCTCGCGCGCGCGGCTGGACTCACGCCGAAGACGCTGGAAAAACTCGAGAGCGGCGCCAACCCGCGCCTCGCCTTCACGCAACTGCGAGCGGTCGCGGCCGCGCTCGGCCAGCGCGTCCAGGTCAGGCTCGTCTCCGACGGCAGGCGCAAGAAGCGCGCCTCCGCGAAGCCACGCAAGGCGCCGCGCGCACGCGCGGCGAGTCCGCTCGAGGGCGCGGGCCCGTGCGCCACGGAAGGGCGCAAGCGACTGGTCTGAGCTACTAGGTTCGAGAGTCCGCGCGCCGCGCGCGGATTCTCGGGAGTAGTAGCTCCGGCGCCGCCGGCGCCGCGCCGCTCATCAAGCGGCGAGGAGGGGCAGGCCGCGTGTCGCGCCTGGCCTGGAGGAGGAGTCGCGCGGGAGGGTTGGCCTCCCCCGCCAACAAGAGCTCAGCGCGGGCGCAGCTCCAGCGCGTTGGGTTGCGGGCAACGCCCGCGCCGAGAGCGCGTCGAAAAATCCCACTGCCGACCTGCAGCGCAGCGATTCGTCGGCAAAGGCCCGCTCCCAAGGGGCGAAAACACTCCTTCGAAAGCCGGACCCGCAGGGGTCTGGGATTTTCCGACAGCCCCTGAGCCGCTTGCCCGCCGCAGGCGGGCCTGGTCAGGAAAGAACAAGCACCGGCTCGTCAGGCCCGAGTTGGGCGAGCCTTTCTGAACCGTTTGTTCTTTGGAAGCCGCTTGCCCGCCGTGGGCGGAGTGCTCACTGACCAGATGCATGGTCAGTTCCAATCCTCTCGGTCGCGAAAGCCAGCAGCTGAGGCCATCTACGACGTCTCGTTCGAAGCCTCCGTGAATCAGCTGGGCTGAGCGCGCGGCGCGCCTACGCCTCGTGCTCCAGCAAGCACACCGCTTGCACGGCCACGCCCATTCCGCCCGCGAGCGCGCCCAGCCCTTCCAGCGACTTCCCCTTCACGTTCACTGCGTCCGCCTCGACCCCCAGCAGGCGTGCCAGCGTCGCGCGCATCTCCGCGCGCCGCGGAGCGATCTTCGGGCCCTCGGTCGCGATCACGATATCGACGTTGCCCACGCGCCAGCCGGCGGCGTGCACGCGGCGCACGACTTCGGCCAGCAACGTGGAGCTGTCGGCGTCCTTCCAGCGCGGCTCCCTGTCCGCGAACAGCGTGCCGAGGTCGTCGAGGCCCGCCGCGCCCAGCAGCGCGTCGGCCAGCGCGTGCAGCACGGCGTCGCCATCGGAGTGGCCCAGCGGGCCACGCGCGTGCGTGAAGACGATGCCGCCGAGGATGCACGGCCGTCCCGTCACCAGCCGGTGCACGTCGAAGCCGAGGCCGACACGGTGCTTCATCTGTGGCTTCATATGTGGTGTGCGCGCGCACGCACGATGGCCTGCGCGATCTCCAGGTCTTCGGGCTGGGTGAGCTTCAGGTTGGCGGGGTGCCCCGGCACGATCGCCACCGGCCCGATGTAGCGCTCCCACAGCGCCGCATCATCGGTGGGGCGGAAGCCCTCCTGCGCGGCGCGCTCCAGGAGCGCGCGGAAGCGCGCGGCCTCGAACACCTGCGGCGTCTGGGCCTTGAACAGGTGCGCGCGCGCGAGGGTCTCCTCGGCGAAGCGTCCGTCGGAGGACTTCTTGACCGTGTCGAGCACCGCCAGCGCCGCCAGCGCCGCGCCATGCACGCGCGCGGCCTGGATCACGGCCTCCACCAGCGCTGGCGTCACCAGCGGGCGCGCACCGTCGTGCACCAGGATCTTGTCGATGCCGGGGCAGGGCCACTGCGCGCCCACGCGCACCGAGTCGATGCGCTCCTCGCCGCCCGGCAGGATGGCCTCGATGTGCGCCACGTGAGCGGCGCTGAGCAGCTGTTCGGCGCGCTGCAGGTCGTCGGGGTGCACGACCACCACGATGCGTCGCACGCTCGGCGCCTCGGCCAGCGCGCGCACGGTGTGCACCAACACGGGCGTGCCCTCCAGCGTCAGGAAGGGCTTGCGCAGCGCCGCGCCCATGCGCGACGAGCGTCCGGCGGCGACCACTACGGCCAGCGTGAGGGAGTGCTCCAAGGGCCATGAGGTTAGCCCAGGTGATTCACGGAGTCTTCGGCTCCGACGCCGCAGTTGGCCTCATCTGCCGCATGCCGCTCCCTGCGCGTCCGAACGGACCAGAATGGTCCGTTCCGGTCCTCTCGGTCGCGAAAACCTGCAGCCAAGGCCAGCTGCGACGTCTCGCTCGAGGCCTCCGTGAATCAGCTGGGGCCAGTGGAATGGCGCGCGCGATTCCGTACCTTGCGCGGCGTGATCCCCGCGGACCTCGTGCCCAAGGACTGCCGCTGGCCGATCGTGCTCGGCATCGACCCGGGCACGCGCGTGATGGGCTACGGGGCGCTGGTGGTGGCGCCCGACGGGCCGCGCTTCGTCGCCTGCGGCGTGCTGCGCCCGAACGCACGCGCGGCCGTGGCCACGCGCCTCGGCGAGATCCAGGCCGAGCTGGAGCAGCTCCTTGCCGCCCTGCGGCCGGGCGTGCTGGCGCTGGAGCGCGCCTTCCACTCGAAGAACGTCCAGGCGGCCTTCCGCATCGGCGAATCGCGGGGGGTCGTGCTCGCCACCGCCGCGCGCGCCGGGCTCGAGATCCTCGAGCTCGCCCCGGCCGCCGCCAAGAAGGCCGTGCTGGGGCACGGCGGAGCCAGCAAGGAACAGATCGCGCGCATGATCGCCACGCTGCTCGGCACCGGCCCGCTGGACGTGCCCGCCGACGCCACGGACGCGCTCGCGCTCGCCTACGCGTGCGTGAAGCGCCGCAGCGGGCCCGCCGCCCTGGCGCGGCGCTAGCCCCCGGCCAGGGGTAGTCCGTCGCAATCCCTTGCCGGCGGGCCTCGCCGCGCGTCCAATGAGCGCATGGCCGTGCGCGGCAAGAAGGACGACGAGGCGGAACGCTCCGACGCGGATGCGGCGGACGAGAAGCGCGCGCGCGGCAAGCCGGACGAGGAGCGCGGTCTGCTCGATTCCCTGAGCGAGGGCCTCGACGACATCGTGCCCGGGCTGGAAATCCTGGATCGCGAGCTCTCGCTGGAGGGTGCGCGCGCCGACCTGGTCGCGGTCGATCCCGCCGGACGGCTGCACCTGGTGCAGATCGCGGTCGAGGACGGCGACAAGGCGGCGCTGGAGGTGCTCGACACGCTGCGCGTCCTGCGCACGAATCTGGAGCTCTTCGTGCGCCACTGCGGCGAGGACCACATCAATCCCGAGCGCGCGCCGCGCCTGGTCGTGATCAGCCTCGGCGGGGATGCGCGCCTCGCGCAGCGCCTGTCTTCGCTGGCCGACGCGGGCGTGAGCGTGCTCGGCTTGCGCAGCGTGAAGAGCGCGGCCGGCGAGCGCGCCTACCTCGTGCGCCTCGACGAGGCCACGCGCTCCGCGGGCTCGAGCGGCGGCACCGGCGGCGTGGCCGCGTTCCTGCGCACGCTGCCCGCGCGCCTCGAGCCGCTGGGTACGGCGCTGGTCGAGAAGATGGAGCGGCTCGACGAGGAGCTCACGCCCTCGGCCGACGCCACCACGGTCGTGTGGCGCCTGGGCGGCGAGGTGCTGTGCCGCGTCGAGCGCATTGGCGAGCTCTTGCAGGCCAGCATAGCGCCGCGCCACGAGCCCTTGCCGCTGGCGGACGCGAGCGACCTCGAGAAGCTGGTCGAGCGCGCGCTCGCGCGCCTCGTGCGCGTGCTAGGCTTGACGCGCGGCGAGCGTCCGAGCGAGCCTCCTCGCTCCAGCGCGCCGCGCGGCGAGCCGCTGCTCTCGGCCGAAGAGATCCAGGCCTTCCGCGAGTAGGGAAGGTCTCGGCCCCCTCCTCTCGGTCCCGTCCGGAGGCATGCCGAAAAAATAGAGCACTCCGTGGGGCGCGAGTGCGCGACCGCTGCCGAAGGGTTGAGAGGAGCCCGGCTTCCGGGCAATCGCTCCGCGCGGCGAGCCTCTCGTGCGCGGTGGGTCCCTTCGCACGTCCATGAACTGGACGGACACGCGCAAGAAGCTCTTGCAGCTCGCTTCCGGCCGGTCACAGCGGCCGGGGGGGGGAGCGTTGTCCCGTGCTCCACGTGAAGAAGGCGAGGCATCCGTGGTGCGTCCGCCCGCGGTGTCGCTGTGCATCGCCAGCGGCAAGGGTGGAACGGGAAAGTCGGTGGTCACGGCCTCGCTGGCGGCGCTGCTCGCCCCGCGGGGGCGCACGCTGCTTGTGGACGCCGACTTCGGCGTCGGCAACGCGCACATCCTGCAGGACGTCTCGCCCGAGGCGACCTGCGTGGACGTGGTCGAAGGGCGGCTCTCCGCGCGTGAAGCGCTGGTCGCCTGCGGCAAGGACCTGGACCTGTTCGCCGCGGGCTCGGGCGTGCCGCGCATGTCCGAGCTCTCCAGCTTCGAGCTGCACATGGTGGCCAGCGGCCTGCGCGAGCTCGAGAGCGACTACCGCTACCTCCTGGTGGACTCGGCCGCGGGCGTCTCGCACCAGACGATGGCCTTCGCGCGCGCCTGCGACGCGACGCTGATCGTGACCACGCCGGACCTCACGGCGATGACCGACGCCTATGCGTTCCTGAAGCTGTTGTTTGCCGGGCGCGCCGGCACGCGCGCGTTATTGCTGGTGAATCGCGCGGCCAGCGTGGAAGAGGCCGACGAGGTCACGCGTCGCATCGCCCGCGTGGGCGAGCGCTTCCTCGGCGCCGCGCCGCGCTGCATCGGTTGGTTGCCCCACGATCCGGCGGTGTCGGCCTGCGTGAACCGCCGCGGAGTCCCGGTCACGCTCGAGCCGGGCGCCGAGGTTTCGCGCGCTCTGCGCCTGGTGGCGTCGGCCCTGGTCGAGGAGCTCGCAGCGCTCTCGCCGCTGGGCTTCGGCAGCGCCTTGCAGCGCGAGGTCGGCTTCGTGGCGCGCTTCGCGTAGCGCGAATCCAGCGCTTCTGCGACACCGCGGGCGCCGTGGTTCGTGCTCGCGTCATGTCGCGTTCTCTTCCCGGCTGGGTTGGATTCGTGCTCCTGTTCCTGGCACTCGCTGCGCTGCGCGCGCGGCTTCCCGAGCCGCCGCCGCCTGCGGTCCTCGCCCGCCTGCGCGCGCTGCGCGTCGAGCGCGATCCGCGGCGCATGTGCGCGCGCGAGCTGCGCGCGCTGCCGGGCGTGGGCGAAGTCCTGGCCCAGACCCTGGCGCGCGCGCGCGACACGTATCGCGGGGCCGCGCCACTGGTATGGGAGGACGTGCCAGGCATCGGCGAGGTCCGCGCGCGCAACCTGCGCGCGTGGTGTCGCGCGCAAGGGCTCGATGCGGATCCCTTCGCGGTCGGCGTGGGCTATCCTGAACCCATGTCCGAACTCGCGCGCCACGTTTCCGTCGCCCTGCTCGCGCTGCTGACGGGCTGCGGCGGCTTGCAGGAGGAGCAAGCGCTGCCCGCCCCGGGCGCGAGTGCGCCAGCGACGACCCGCGCGCGCACCCTCGTCCTGCAGGGCGGCGCGCTGCACGCACTGGAGGCCGGAGCGGAGGGCGGGCGAGTCGTTCTGCTGCTACACGGCGCGCGCTTCACGGCCCAGACATGGAACGAGCTCGGCACGTTGTCGGTCCTCGCCCAGGCCGGCTACCACGCCGTGGCGCTCGACTGGCCTGGTTCGGGGGCCACGCCGGCCTGGGGCGCGGTGGATGGGGACGAACTCCTGGCGGGCGTGTGCGCCGAGCTCGGTGGCCAGTCCATCGTGCTGGTCGGGCCCTCGCTCGGAGGGCGCTTCGCGGTGGAGTTCCTGCAGCGCTCTCCGGCCGCGCGTGCGGTCGCGGGCCTGGTCGCCATCGCCCCGGCCCTGACGAAAGCGGTCGAAGAGCCCTGGACACAACCGACGCTGCTCCTGTGGGGGGAGCGCGACGAGGTCGTGCCCCTGGAACGGGGCGAGGCCCTCGCCCGCCGCCTGTCCGCGCGCCTCGAGGTTCTGCCCGGCGCGGGTCACCCCTGCTATCTGGAGCAGCCGGAGCGCTTCCACGCGCTCCTGCTCGGCTTCCTTAGCACGCTTCAGTAGCTCGGTGGCCGGTCCGGCCGGAGGGTGGCGGGTAGTGGGGGATGGGAGCGTGCTCTACACTTCACGAGTGACCGCCGTTGAGACGCCGCGCGACGCGACGCGACCCGGGTTGGAGGCCGACCTCGAGCGCCTGATCCCCATCGCCCTGGCCGAAGACCTCGGGGCGGGCGACGTGACCACCGAGCCTCTGCTCGGGCCCGAGGTGCGCGCGCGCGGGCGCCTGGTGGCCAAAGCCCGTGGGCGACTGGCCGGCGGCGAGCTGTTCACGCGCGTGTTCCGGCGCCTGGATCCCGCCCTGCGCGTCGGGACCCGTGTCGCCGACGGAGCCGAGCTGGCGAGCGGCGACGTCGTGCTCGAGCTCGAGGGCACGGCGCGCGCGTTGCTCGGCGGCGAGCGCACGGCCCTGAACCTGGTGCAACACCTGTCCGGCATCGCCACCCTGACCGCGCGCTTCGTGGCCGCGGCGCGCCCGGCCCGGATCCTGGACACGCGCAAGACCACGCCCGGGCTGCGCGCGCTGGAGAAGTACGCCGTGACCTGCGGCGGCGGCGAGAACCATCGCTTCGGGCTGTTCGACGAGGTCATGCTCAAGAACAACCACGTCGATCTGGCGCGCATGGACCTGCGCACGTTGCTGGCCGCGCTGCGCGCGCGTCACGGGGCGCGCATGCGCATCACCGCCGAGGCGCGCGACGAGCGCGAGGCCCTGGACGCGCTGGCCGGCGACGCGGACGTGATCCTGCTCGACAACTTCACGCCGGCCGCGCTGGCCAGCCTGTGCCCGCGGCTGCGCGCCGCGGCCCGCGCCAGCGCTCGCGCGCGGCCCTTGGAGCTCGAGGCCTCGGGCGGGATCACCCTCGAGAACGCCGCCGAATTCGCGCACAGCGGCGTCGATCGGCTGTCGGTCGGCGCGCTGACGCACTCCGCTCCGGCGCTGGACCTCGCGCTGCGACTGGAGCGCCTCGCGTGAGCCTGCGCGAGCACAAGCACGAGCTGGTCCTCGACCTGCCGGCCGCGCACCGCGACGTGCGCGTGGCGCGCAATGTCGTGCGCCACTTCGCGCGCCTGGAAGGCATGCGCAACGACGAGATCGACAAGCTGGTGCTGATCGTCTCCGAGCTGCTGGCCAACGCCGTGGACCACAGCGGGGACGCGCCGGCCATGACCGAGCAGGATCTGGCCAACAACACGCGCATGCACCTCGAGCTGGTGATCGGCACGCGCGAGTGGATGCTGTCCGTCAGCGACGAGGGCGGCGGCGATCCGGCGCGCGTCGGGCGCGCGATCCGCAGCGCGCAGCTGCCCGAACTCGAGGACGAGCGCGGCCGAGGTCTGTACCTGATGCGCCAGATGGTCGACAGCATGGAGGTCGATCGCAGCGCCGACGGGCGCGGGTTGACGTTCCGCATCCTGCGCAGGCATGCCGGCCGCTGACGCCGGGCTGCTCACGCGCGCGCTGCGTGGGACGGGCCGCTTCCTGCTGCGCGTGCAGTTCGTTCTGGCACTGATCCTGGCCGGGTCGTGGGCCGTGCTCATCTTCGACCTCAGCTCGCAGGCGCGTCCCGTACAGCGCGGCCCGAGTCCGTTGTGGGAGCTGCTCTCCAACCTGGCCCACGCGCCGCTGTTCGGGATCCTGACGCTGCTGGTCGCGGCCGTGGTGCTGCGCGAGCGTGACGGCAGCTGGCCGCGCCCGCGCGGCGCGCGCATCGCGCTCGTGCTCGCGATCACGCTCGCCTACGGCATCCTCGACGAGCTGCACCAGAGCCGTGTCCCCAACCGCGACGCCTCGGCCCTGGACGTGCTCACCGACTCGGTCGGGGGCGCGCTGGTGCTGTGGATCGTGTTCGCGCTCGGGCGCGCGGGCCTGCGCGAGCGCGAGCTCGTCGCGCGCCTCGCCCTGGGCCTGTTGCTGTGCCTGGCCAGTGCCGCCCTGGCCACGGTGGCCTGATTCGCTCACTCGGCCTCGCTATCCTCACTCGCCCGCCCATGAGCGATCACGATCACTACCAGAGTCCGCTATCGACGCGCTACGCCGGCGAGGCCATGCGTGTGACCTTCTCCGAGCGCCGGAAGTTCGTCACCTGGCACCGCATCTGGCTGGCCCTGGCCGAGAGCCAGCACGAGCTCGGCCTGCCGATCAGCACGGCGCAGCTGGCCGAGCTGCGCGCCAACCTCGAGTACGTCGACTTCGAGCTGGCCGAGCGCTTCGAGCGCGAGCTGCGCCACGACGTGATGGCCCACGTGCACGCCTGGGGCGAGCGCTGCCCGAATGCGCGCGGCATTCTGCACCTCGGGGCCACGTCCTGCGACGTCACCGACAACGCCGACCTCTTGATCCTGCGCGAGGCGGTGGGGCTCGTGCGCGCTCAGCTGGTCAACGTGCTGCGCGCGCTGCGCGTCTTCGCGCTCGAGTGGAAGGCGCTGCCCGTGCTCGGGCTCACGCACCTGCAGCCGGCCCAGGCGACCTCGCTGGGCAAGCGCGCCACGCTGTGGATCCAGGACTTCGCCTTCAACCTGGAGGAGCTCGACCAGGTCGACGAGCGCATCCGCCTGCGCGGCATCAAGGGCACTACCGGCACCCAGGCCTCGTTCCTGTCGCTGTTCCAGGGCGACCACGAGAAGGTACGCGAGCTGGAGCGGCGCGTGGCGACCAAGCTCGGCTTCGAGCGCTGCTTCGCCGTCACCGGCCAGACCTACCCGCGCCAGCTCGACTTCCGCATCGGCGCGGCCCTGGCCGCCATTGCGCAATCGGGCGCGAAGTTCGGCTCGGATCTGCGCCTCCTGGCCTCGCGGCGCGAGGTGCAGGAGCCCTTCGGCAAGAAGCAGATCGGCTCCTCGGCCATGCCCTGGAAGCGCAACCCGATGCGCGCCGAGCGGGTGTGCTCGCTGGCGCGGCACGTCATCGCGCAGCTCGACTCCCTGGCGCACACGGCCGCCAACCAGTGGCTGGAGCGCACCCTGGACGACTCCGCCGTGCGCCGCCTGGCGCTGCCGGAGATGTTCCTGGCCACCGACGGGCTGCTGGAGCTCGTGCTCGACGTCGGCTCGGGCCTGGTCGTGCATCCCAAGCGCATAGAGAAGAACCTGCGCGAGGAGCTGCCCTTCCTGGCCTGCGAGCACCTGATGATGGACGCGGCCCGGAGCGGCGTCGATCGCCAGGAGGCGCACGAGCACCTGCGGCGCGCGACGCACGAGGCCGTGGGGGTGATGCTGGAGGGCGGCGAGAACCCGCTGCGCGCCCTGCTCGAGGCCGATCCCGTGCTCAAGCCCTTCTCCGCTCGCCTGCAGTCGCTGCTCGACCCCGCGCACTCGATCGGGCGCGCCGACCGGCAGGTCGAGGAGTTCCTGCGCGAGGAGCTCGACCCGCTGCTGGCGCGCTTCAGCCACGTGCCCGAGCACCGCGCAGGCCTGCGCGTGTGAGCGGACCTAGCACCTAGTGGTGTGATTCACGCACAGGGGCCTTTATCCCGGGCCGCCCGCGCCCGCCGCGGCGTTGCGCCTTCTCCGAGACTTGCACCGAAGTCGCGTCGGCGGCGCGCCTTGCGGCGAACGCAGGCGGCCTCGGGATAAAGGCCCCTGTGCGTGAATCACACCACGAGCAGCCCGTTGAGATGGTTCGTCCGCGCCCCAGGCTGCGGGCGCGCTAGGGGAGGGGCGCCGACTCCGTCGAAGTTGCCGCGGATCTTTTCGACTTCCCCGTTGTTCCTCGTCCCCTCCGTGGCCGAGGTATAGTTCCGCGGCGGACCCCCCCGCCGAAAAGCCTTTCCCCGGGCTTCCCTCTTGTCCCCTGGGTCTCTCGGCCGTGACGACTCCGGGCATCCCGAACGCGTACTCGCTCTCCACCTCTTGCTTCGGCACTCGCCTGCCGAGCATTCAGGACCAGATCTTCGCCGCCGTGGGCATGGGCTTCCGGCGCATCGAGCTGGGCCTGAACGAGGCCCCACCCTCGATGGAGGGGCTCGACGAGTCGCGCCGCGAGACCGGCGTGACCATCCCCTCGATGGTGGTCGGCTGCCGTGACCCGCTCAATGGCTCGATGGCCGTCGAGCGCCTGGGCAGCCTGGTGCCGGAGGAGTGCGAGCGCGCGCTGAACTCGGTGCGCCGCCACGTGCGCCTGGCGCAGCGCTGGGGCTGCAACACGATCGTCGTGCGCGGGACCAAGGCCGAGGAGCCCGTGCTGCGGCGCGAGGCCGAGGGCCTCTCGCAGCGCATCTCGCGCGGCGGTGAGAACGGTGAGCTGAAGGAGGACGTGCGCTCCTTCGTGCAGCGCATGCAGCGCAAGGCCTACAAGCAGGTCGAGCAGTTCTGCCGCTCGATGCACACGCTCTCGCAGGAGGCACCCTCGACCGTCTTCGCGGTCGAGCCGGGACGCGAGATCGACGAGCTGATCGCCTTCGAATCCATGGGCTGGGTGCTCGACGACCTGCCCAACCTCAAGTACTGGCACGACGTCGGCAGCATCCACCAGCGCGAGACGCTGGGCCTGGCGACGCAGGGCCAGTGGCTCGACGCCTACTCGCCGCGCATGCTCGGCGTGCACCTGCAGGACGCCTCGGCCGAGGAGGCCGAGCTGCCGATCGGCACCGGCGAGGTCGATTTCAAGCTGATCGGCGAGTACCTGCCCAAGGCGGCCGAGCGCGTGCTCGAGATCGGTCCGCGCCATGGGCGCGCCGAGATCCTGGCCTCGGTGCAGTACCTGATCGACCACGGCTTCTAGTGGTGTGATTCACGCCGAGGGGCCTTTATCCCGAGGTCGCCTGCGCCCGCCGCAAGGCGCGCCGCCGCCGCGACTTCGGTGCAAGTCTCGGAGAAGCGTCGTCTTCGCGCCTTCAGGCCAGCGACAGGCCCGCGCTCGTTCCGCTGCCGCGTCCGAAGAAGCGCCAGGCCGCCCACAGGCCCGCCAGGACCAACACGTTTCCGCAGAGCCAGGCACAGAACATCGCGAACCACGGCAGGCGTTGCAGCAGACTCTCTTGTTCCTTCAGCGCAACGGGCGCCGGCGTGCTCAGCAGAGACGAGTCCGCGGCGCTGGAATTCACCTGCGCTACGCCCGCGCGGTCTTCCGTCGCGCGCGTTTCGCGGAACGCCACCAGGCATAGGCCGAGGAACAGGATCGAGAGGCTGAGGAGGAGGGTCTTCACGGCAGCGGGGGGGGACGCGAGCGGCGTGCAGACTCGAAGGCTGTGCCAGGGGCCCCGTGCTCGGTGCGCGGCAATCCAGCCCACGCAGGGCGTGTTGCCGGCGTCCGGCGATCTCGATTCCAGCCCACGGTCCAAGCGCCGGACGTGGGCGCGGAGTGCGCCGCGCGTTCGATCCCCTGGCTCCAGCGCGTCCCGCGGAGAGCGTCTGTTCGCCCGTTTCTATTCGTCAGGAGTAGGAACGCCGTTCTCGGGTCACACAGCCCGGGCCCAGGATCCTCCCGTCCGCACCCGATAGGATGGAGCCCGCGGCCCGCATGATCCGGCACACCCCGACCGTCGCCCCTCCCAGCGGGGACCTTCCTGCCGGCGTGGGCATCCCCGCCGGAGTGCAGCCGCTCGCGCACCTGCGCGCGGTGATCGAGGGCCTGCGTCCGAGCTGGGGCAGCCGCCGGCCGCTGATCCTGACGCACCGCACGCCCGACCCGGACGCGCTCGGGGCGATGTTCGGGCTGGAGCTCCTGCTGCGCTGCGCCTTCGGGCTCGCCCCCGAGATCGCGGCCCTGGGCAAGATCTCGCGCGCCGAGAACGTGGCCATGCTGCGCGAGCTCGAGCTCGCCTTCGCCGACGCGGATCGCCTCGACCGCAAGCACTACGCCGGCGTCTTCCTGGTCGACACCCAGCCGGGCTTCGGGCACACGACCCTACCCGAGGGCATCCCGGTGGTGGCCGTGTTCGACCACCACCGTCCGCCGGACGTCGCCGCGCTCGAGACGAAGAGCCTGCCGCCGCACTACGACCTGCGCCTGGAGGTCGGCGCGACCTCGGCCCTGATGTACGGCTACCTGCGCGATGCGGGGATCGAGCTCGACGAGCGCATCGCGACCGCGCTGTGCTGCGGCGTGCGTTTCGACACGCTGGACCTCGCCAACAGCGCCACCGAGCTCGACTGTGAGGCCTTCTTCGAGACCTTCCGCCGCGCCGACCACCAGAAGCTCGCGCGCATCCAGCGTCCGACGCTGCCGGCGATCTACTACCGCGACCTGTACCGCTCGCTGTCGCGCGCGCGGCGCTATGGTCCGGCCGTGCTCGGCTTTCTCGGACGCGTGGTCAACGCCGAATCGGTGGCGGAGATGGCCGACTTCTTCCGGCGCATGGAGGACTGCCGCTGGTCGCTGGTGGGCGGCGCGGTGGGCGAGACCTACCACTTGTCGCTGCGCACCGACGGCGTGGAGGCCTATCCGTTCCTGCAGCACGTGCTCGGCAAGGAAGGCTCCTTCGGCGGGCGCGGGACCGTGGCCGGTGGGCAGGTGCCGCTGGCCAGCGACGACTGGCGCGATCTACAGCGCCTGGAGCGGCGTCTGCGCGGGCGCGCGCTCGAGCTGATCGAGCCCGGCGAGCGCACCGGCGCGCGCGGGGTCCGCCTGACGCAGATCCCGTGACGCGCCTGCTGGTCGTCGCCGGCCACGATCCCTCGTATCGCCGCGGGTGGGGGGCCGGGGTCGACGCCGATCGCGAGGCGGCCGAGCGCTTCGGCGTCAGCGCGGCGTGCGTGATCAGCGCCTGGACCGAGCAAGACGGCACGCGCGTGCGTTCCGTGCGCGCGCGCGCCGCGCCCGAGTGGTTGGCCGAGGCCCGCGCCTTTGCGCGTGAGCCGGTGCACGCGCTGAAGAGCGGCCTCCTGCCCGACGCCGACGCCGTGCGCGCGCTGTGTGCGCTCGTGCGCGAGCTCGGCCCGCGCCTGCCCGTCGTCGTCGATCCCGTGCTCGCGGCTTCCGGCGGCGAGCCCTTCCTCGATTCGGCGGGGCTGAGCGCGCTCGTCGAAGAGCTCCTGCCCCTGGGGGTGATCCTGACCCCGAACCTGCCCGAGGCGGCGAGTCTCACCGGGCACGAGCTCGCCGCGCTCCAGCTCGATCGCGCCGCCCGCCTCGCCGCCGCCCACGAGCTGCTCGAGCGCGGCTGCCGCGCCCTGGTCCTGAAGGGCGGCCACGCCCACGACGAGCCCGCCGCCGACCTGCTCCTCGAACGCGGCAGCGCCCCCCTCTGGCTGACCCACCCACGCCTCCCCGGCGCCAACCTGCACGGCTCCGGCTGCCGCTACGCCTCTGCGCTCGCCTCCGCTCTCGCCCTCGGCCACCCCCTCTCCACCGCCGCCGCCCAGGCCTCCGCCTGGCTCGCCGAACTCCTGCAAGCTCGTCCCGCCTGACGCTTGCGCCGCCCGCCGTTCGCCACTACCCTCTGCGGCCCTTAGATCGCGGTTCTAGCGATCTCCTGCGGCTGTAGCTCAGTGGTAGAGCGCCACCTTGCCAAGGTGGATGTCGAGGGTTCAAGTCCCTTCAGCCGCTCCAACCGGCCCCCGCAGGAAACGGTCCAGGAGCGGGTTTTGGTTGCCCGATGGTTGTCCGGAGGTTGCCCGGTTCGGGGGTCTCGAATTGGGAAGCCTGGAGAGGCGCCGCGGGAGATTCCGAGGCTCGTTGGGCGACGCGTGCTCGGCGCCTGAGGTGACTGGTTCCGCTTGACGGATCGGAGGGCTGAGGGCTGCCGCTGACGGGGCTTGCGTACGGAACCGTACGCAACCGTACGCAACGCGAGAACGAGCGTACTCGGCTGGAGGGGGGCCTGTGGGTGTGTCACGAGGGCCGCGCGTCTGCTCGGCCACGACCGAGTGCCCGTCGTCCGGTTCGAGGGCACGGACCTCGAGGCCACGGCCTTCGCCATCGCCGACAACAAGACGCACGACTTCAGCACGTGGGACGAGGGGGCGCGGGTCGAGTGGGCCGGGTCCTGGATTGGATTACCGACGCATCTGCCGATATGCTGGTATCTCTGACCATGGCAGGACGCCTTCACAAGAGCTCCAGAGACCCCCTGGAGCGCGCCGAAGCCCTCTTCCGAAGGAATCGGGGGATCCTGCGGACCCAGGAGGCCGTACGCCTCGGGATCCACCCTCGGACCCTGCAGGACCTGCATCGTTCCGGCGTGGTCGAGAGGCTCAGCCGCGGGCTCTATCGGCTCGCGGTTCTGCCGCCCCTCGCCGAACCCGATCTGGTCACCGTCGCTCTGCGCGCGCCCCGCGGGGTGATCTGCCTCGTCTCGGCGCTCGCATTTCACGAGCTCACGACGCAGATCCCGCACGAGGTCTGCCTGGCCATCGCGCGCGGCGCGGAACCACCGCGAATCGATCATCCGCCCGTGCGCATCTTCTGGTTCAGCGGGCGTGCCTTCACGGCAGGGGTCGAGACCCATGCGGTGGATGGAGTGCCGGTGCGCGTCTACAGCGCCGCGAAGACCGTCGCGGACTGCTTCAAGTACCGCAACAAGCTCGGGATCGACACCGCGACCGAGGCGCTCCGTCTCTACCTACGCAAGAGGCGCAGGAGCCTGGACGAGCTCATGCAGCACGCCCGCGTGTGCCGCGTCGAGCGCGTCATGCGCCCCTACCTCGAGGCGCAGCTGTGAAACGACGGCCGATCCAGAACCTGCCCGCGTCGATTCGACAGCGCCTGCTCGATCGCGCGCGGGCGAGCGATCGTCCGTTCAACGAGCTCTTGCAGTACTACGCCATGGAGCGGTTCCTGTACCGGCTTTCGCGTTCGAGTCACCGGCAGAAGTTCATCCTCAAGGGCGCGCTCATGCTGACCGTGTGGAAGGTCGCGCCCGCTCGTTCCACCAAAGACATCGATCTCCTCGGGCGGACGGCGAACGACATCGACCACATGGTTGGCATCGTGCAGGCAATCTGCGTGGAGGAGGTCGAAGCAGATGGTCTCGAGTTCGCTGCGAGTACAGTGAAGGGAGAGCGCATCGCGGAGGAGGGGGAGTACGCCGGCGTCCGCCTGCGTCTCGACGGGACGCTCGGGACCGCCAAGGTCAAGCTGCAGCTCGACGTGGGCTTCGGCGACTCCGTCATTCCTGCGGCGACGGTGCTCGACTATCCGACCCTGCTGGACATGCCGGCTCCACGGCTCCGTGCGTACTCGCGCGAGAGTGCGATCGCCGAGAAGTTCCATGCGATGGCTCACCGCGGTCTCCTGAACAGCCGCATGCGCGACTACTTCGACATCTGGGCCCTGTCACGGCAGTTCGAGTTCGATGGGGAGATCCTGGCTCGCGCCATCCGAGCAACCTTCGATCGTCGCGGCCTGGCAATCCCCGCTCGCCCGGTGGCTCTGCGTGGCGAGTTCGCGAGCGACACCTCGAAGTTCGCCCAGTGGCGCGGCTTCCTGCGCAAGACCCGCCTGAGTGGGGCGCCCGAAGATCTGGCAGATGCCGTTGCTCAGGTCCGCCGCTTCCTCGGGCCGGTGATCGTCCCGCTCGCCCGCGGCAACCCCTTCGCCGCAGTCTGGCGGCCGCCGGGCCCATGGGACTCGAAGTGATGTGAACCGGTCCGGGCCCTCAACCTCCGCCGCCGCGAACCTATTCCGGCGGTAGCGGCGACCGTCAAGCGAGTCGCGTCGTCTTCCTTGCGCGGACTGCGTGAGTGGACAGACCCTGCACCAACGTCGCCAACTCTCGACGTTCGGGCATGCCTCCCACCGTGGTGTGAAGCCTCGACATTCATGCACCGGGCGAGGAGCGAGTCTTGCTGCAAGCGCATTCGCGTCAGTGACTTACAAGGACAGCCGGCCTTGCCAAGGTGGATGTCGAGGGTTCAAGTCCCTTCAGCCGCTCCAACCGGCCCCCGCAGGAAACGGTCCTGGAGCGCCGCTTGGTTGCGCCCTTGCGCAGGGCGTCGCTTGCTTTTCAGCGCGGCGAGAAGGAGTCGCTCAGGGAACGATCCGCAGCGCTCGCCGCGCCAGGACCTTGCCGCCCTGGCCGGTCATGTAGCGCAGCTCGGCTTCACCGGCGTCCTTGGGCGCCTTCAGGCTCAGGGGCGAGCCCTTGGCGGTGGCCGTGTAGTTCCCGTACTGGCCGTCGGGCGTGGCCTTGGCGACCACGGTGATGTAGTCGCCCGGATTGTTCGGGCCGGTCCAGGTGACCGTCACGGTGGAGCCGACCGCGGCTTCGTCAGGAGCTGACAGGGAGACTTCGGACGCGAGGATCTCGAGCGGGCGGCGGCCGAGCACACGGCCGCCCTGGCCGGTCATGTAACGGAGCTCGGCGGCTCCGGCCAGGATCGGAATGAGCAGAGGCAGGGGCGAGCCCTTGGAGGTGACCGTGTGATTCCCGTACTCGCCGTCGCGGGTTCCCTTGGAAACCACCGTGATGTAGTCGCCTGGGTTGTTCGGGCCCGTCCAGGTGACATCGATCGTGGTCCCGGCGACGGCCTCGGCCGACGCGGACAGGGTGACTTCGGCCGCGACGATCTCGAGCGGGCGACGGCCGAGCACACGACCTCCCTGACCGGTCATGTAACGCAGCTCGGCGCCGCCGGGCAGGATCGGCACGAGCAGAGGCAGGGGCGAGCCCTTGGAAGTGACCGTGTGGTTCCCATACTGGCCGTCGGGCGTCGCGCTTGGAACCAGCGTGATGTAGTCGCCCGAGTTGTTCGGGCCCGTCCAGGTGACCTCGATCGTGCTTCCGGCCATGGCCTCGTTCGGCGCCGACAGG
Organism: Planctomycetota bacterium; assembly: GCA_009691855.1. GTDB lineage: Bacteria > Planctomycetota > UBA1135 > UBA1135 > JABFRZ01. The sequence continues at coordinate 150,250 of SIAI01000004.1, forward strand.
CTGACGTCGGCCATGACGATCCGCAGCGGACGGCGTGCGAGCACCTTGTTGCCCTGGCCGGTCATGTAGCGCAACTCGGCGTCGCCGGCCACGGTAGGCACGCTCACGCTCAGCGGCGAACCCTCGTCCGTGTTGGTGTAGTTGCCGTACTGCCCGTCGGGCATTTCCTTCGGCACGAGCGTGATGTAGTCGCCGTGGTTGTTCGGACCGGTCCAGGCAACGGAGAGCTGCGCTCCGAGCACGACCTCGTCCGCTGCGTCGAGGGAGGCGCCGGCCGCCACGACCTCGAGCGCGGCGCGCCCGAGGACCGTGTGCGAACGACCGGTGACGTAGCGCACCTCGTGGGCGCCGGCTTCGACCGGAGCCGTCAACTCCAGCGCGCTGCCCAGCCTCGTCTCCTGGTAGTTGCCGTACGCGTCGTCCGCAACCGCGCTGCGCACGATGGTCACGTAGTCGCCGCGATTGTCGGGCCCCGTCCAGGCGACCGAGAACACGGCCCCGGCCGTCACTCGTTCGGGCACCTTCAGCGTCGCGGGGGTGAGGACCTCGTCGGGTTCCCGGACGGCGGGCTCGATCGGCGTGGGCACCTGCGCCGCGGAAGCGGCCAGGGCGGACGGCGTCGGACCGGCGTCTCGCAAGGGAACCTCGGGCTCGGTCCGCGTGCAGCGCAGCAGCAAGAGGACGATCAGGATGAGAATCACCACCAGAGCGATCAGGGTGTTCCGGCGGCGGGGGTTCTCGGTCATGGCGTGTGTCCAGTCCTGGGCTTCTCCCGTGCCGTCCTGGAAGAGCGGCGGATGCGTCCCGGCCTTGCCAGCTCCTGGCTCCAGGCGCAGGTGTGGAACGACGGCTGATGCCGAATGGTCACACGCGCTCGCGTCGGGTTCAACCCGTTCAGCGATCCGGGCCCGTGGCCTTGGCCCAGGCCTCGGGGCCGCCGACGACGGGGAGGGTGAGCTCGCTCGCGTCGAGATCGAGGGTGAGCTCCGTGCCGGGCTCGGGCCACAGGGTGAAGTCGTGGTCGCTGGCGAAGACCATCAGGCCGATGCGCTCGCCCGCCGGGACGATCTGGTCGTCGGGTTGGAGCTCGAGGTGCAACTCGACGAACTGGCCGGGGGCGAGGGGCTTCGAGCTCGTGAGCGAGGCGGCGTTCTGCGGGTCGGCCCAGGTGCGCGTGATGACGTCGTCGTTGATGCTCTTCGAACCGGTCCAGGGCAGCGAGACGATCCACACCGAGAGGTTCGCGGCGGGGCGATCGGCGGCGAGGCGCAGGGTGATGTGCCCGGTGCCAGAGAGGTGCACGGGTTGCTTCAGCTCGGGGCTGGAGAATAGCAGGCGGTTGGGCGATTGCGCGGCGGCGGCGAGCGTGGCGCCGGGGATCGAGGCGTCGTCGACCAGCGTCTCGCGTTCCTGCGCCGGAGCGCGCTGCGTGGCGAGTCCGCCGAGCTCGGCGCCGCCCCGCGTCGGGAACAACGTCACCGGCGCCGCCGCGGGATTCGGATAGTCGGCGTAGGGCGTCGGTTTGCTCGGGTCGGCGTGCTCGCGCACGATCCACGCCCGCGCGTCCTTCTCGACGCCGTTCTCGACGCCGTACAGGTAGCGCGTGAACCAGCGGTTCATCTGCGCCAGCGGCGGCGGCCCGCCGTGGCCGCCCTGGTGGAAGTAGCACTGCGTGGGCACGCCGCGCTGCTCCAGCGCGAGGTACAGGCGCACCGAGTGCTCGGCCATCACGTTCCAGTCGTTGAAGGCGTGCGCCATGAGCGTCGCCGCGTGATAGGAGTCGAGCTGGTTCACGTAGTCGCGGCTCTTCCAGAAGTCGTTGAGGTCGCCGCTGGCGCGATCGAAGCCTTCCATCAGGACTCCATCGCGCACGCTCTCGTTGCAGGCCTCACGCAGGGCCGGATCGTTGCTGTGGATGAAGTCATAGATGACGTCGATGTCCTCGCCCCTGTAGCCGCCCGGATGGCGCACCAGGCCGTTCGAGCGGTAGTAGCGGTAGTAGGACGTGATCGGCGCGACGGGGATGATCGCCTCGAGGCCGGCGACGCCGGTCGTCGCCGCGGCGACCGGCAGGGTCCCGTTGTAGGAGGTGCCGGTCATGCCGACCTTGCCCGTGCACCAGGTCGCCTTCACCGCTTCGCCCGCGTGCGCACTCGTGTAGCCCTGCGCGCGCCCGCACAGCCAGTCGATCACGGCCTTGGGCGCGAGCGCCTCGATCTTGTCGCCGGGAAAGGGGCAGCCCTGCGATTGGCCCGTGCCCACGGATTCTGAATGGACCACGGCGAAGCCGCGCGGGACCCAGTCGGCCAGGTGCGAGTCGTTGATGACCGAGCGCGGCTTCCGATAGGGGATCGGCGGCGGGTTCACGCGGTAGTTCGGGAACTCGCCGAGCTCCTGGTGCGGGTCCCACATGAACTGCTCGGCCGTCGTGCCGGTGCCGGAGTAGTAGGGGCTCGACTCGTAGACGACCGGCACCTTGAGGCCCTCGCTCTCGGTCTGCGCGGGACGCGTGACGTCCACGTGCATGCGGTCGCGCTGGCCGTCGCCGTCGGAGTCGAACTCGGTCTCGACCCACAGGTCGTGGCGGATCCAGCGCGCCGGGTCGCTGAAGCCCGGCACGACCTGCGCCTGGCCGTCGACGAAGACGGGCCGCGCGCGCTCCGCCTCCTGGGCCGCGATGGGCAGGGCGCCGAGGAACAACGGGACGAGCACGTTGCGCGCGTGAGAGCGAGGGTGAGACATCGTGGATCCTTGGAGCAGACGAGCGGTCTGGAGCGGTGCGCCCCAGCCTAGCGCGATGGCGTGCGAGTCCGAGCGGCTCAACTCTGGGTCCCTCGTTCCGGCGCCCAGGTTCCTGTCGACGCCGCTCGAGGAGTCTTGCTCGCCCTGCAAGCGGCCGGCGAACAGGAGCTCAGGCCCGAACCTCTCAGCGCGGGCTGCAGCCCGCAACCCAATGAGACCTCATGCGCCCGCGCTGAGTTCTTGTTGGCGTGGGAGGCAGACCCTCCCCCGCGACTCCTCCTCCAGGCCAGGCGCGCCACGCGGCCTCCCCTCCTCGCCGCTTGATGAGCGGCGCGGCGCCTGCGGCGTCGGAGCTACTACCCCCGAGAGTCCGCGCGCGGCGCGCGGACTCTCGAACCTAGTCCCAGAACAAGCGCTTGGCTCCCCAGAGCGCTGCGCTTCGCCCGGACTCACCGCATCCGCGGCCTTTCTCGAACCTTCGAAATGCTCGCGTGGAGGAACCACGCTCCGCTTTCGAAGGCCCGAGAAAGCCCACGGCTACGGC
>SIAI01000073.1 GCA_009691855.1 Planctomycetota bacterium
TTCACACCGAAACCATCGCGGGGTGGAGCGTGCCGCTTGCCCGCTCTCGCTCCGCAAGATGCCCTCCGCGACGCGATTCTTAAAAGCGGGACTCCCTGCGCTCCCAACTCACCGCTGCGCGCCTCGAGGAAGGGCGAAACTCTAGACTATAGGGCCCAGAATCTATTCCAGCTTGAGACGTAGAAGCACCTCGCTCCTGCCTGGACCGATAACGAGCGACCGCATATCCTCAGCATACCCAGGCACTTGCGCGTAAAGGTGGATGAGAGTGCCCTGCGGAACCCTGCGCTCCTCCATGGCCGGGATTCTCGGTGCACATCCGCCGGACTGTCAAGCGGTGCCGCGCGTGCCCCTCAAGGGCGCCCTGCGAAGAGCGCACGGAGCGCCCGGGCGCGCCGTCTGTCCCGCTGGCGTTCGGTTGCTGGTTGGACGTCATTCCAGCCGTCGGGCATGACGCGCACTCGGTATGCGCGAGGTAGACACCTGGCGTCTACCGGCGCCGATCCAAGCCGACCACATCGAGCTACCGGACGGGTTCGAGGTAGCCCCAGAGGTAGGTGCCCCCATTGGCCTGGGTGGTCAACACCGTACCCGGCGCGAATGGCACAAGCTGCTCGAGAAGATCGGCCAGGGCGGCTTCGGCACGGTGTGGATGGCGGAGCAGGAGGCGCCGCTGCGCCGGCGCGTCGCGCTCAAGATCCTGAAGTGGGGCATGGACACGCGTCAGGTCGTGGCGCGCTTCGTGCGCGACGCCTGCGGCGCGGACGAGGCCCTGCGGCGTCAGGTAGAGAAGCGCGCGGCGCGGCATCACGTCGACGTCTTCGTCCTGACGTCCTTCGTGACCCTGGACGAAGAGCTCGTCTTCCGGGACGGAGCCTGGCTGGTCGAGCCTCTGTCTCTCGCGGGGCCTGCGGAGGAGGGCGCGTAGGCACAGGGTCTCCCTCCCTGGGGTCGTGCTGCGAAATCGCTGTCCGGAAGCGGAGCGTTCCGAGACCACCAACCCGAGCGCACGACCGCCTGTGCTGGGTGTCGTTCCGCACCTGCGGGGCGCCAGGCGTGGCCCTTGGCTCTGTCGGGTCCTTCCAGCTCGGGATGGCCTGCACCGCGGTCTGCTGCCAGGATGAGCGGCCGTGGGTCCGAGAATGCTCTCGTGCTGGCTGCTGTTGCTGCTGAGCGCGACGCTGCAGGCCGAGGGCGGATTCGTCCTGGCCGAGCACGGCCGCTCCAGCTACGTCGTCGTCGTCTCGGCCGCTGCCTCGCCGGCCACGCGCCATGCGGCCGCCGAACTCGTGTACTGGCTGAAGGAGATGACGGGCGCGGAACTTGCCCTCGTCTCCGACGCCGAGACGCCGAAGAAGCGAGAGATCCTGGTCGGTGCCTCGAAGAGGCTGGAGCGGCTGGGCGTGACGTGCAGCGCCGCAGAACTCGGTCCGGAGGGGTATCTCCTGCGCACCATCGGCGAGCGCCTGGTCGTCGCCGGGGGCGAGCCGCGCGGAACGCTCTACGCTGTCTACGGCTTGCTGGAGGAGCAGCTGGGGTGCCGCTGGTTCACACCTGAGGTGAGCGCGATTCCCAAGCTCGAGCGGCTCGAACTCCCCGCCCTCGACGTGACGCGCCGGCCTGCCTTCGAGTACCGCGACGTGTTCGTCGCGGAGTGCTTCGACGGGGACTGGGCCGTGCGCAACCGTCTGAACTCGTCCCATGCCCGGCTGGACGCCGAGCGCGGCGGACGCCTCGAATACGAGGGCTTCGTGCACACCTTCGACGAGCTCGTTCCGCCGGCCCGCTACTTCGCCGCGCACCCCGAGTACTTTGCGGAGGTCGCCGGCCGGCGCTTGGGCGAGGAGAGCCAGTTGTGCTGCACCAACACGGCGGTCGTGCGGCTCGTGACCGAAGAGATTCGCCGGCGCATGCGCGCGCACCCCGAGGCCAAGGTCTTCTCGGTCTCGCAGAACGACCGCTTCAACAACTGCCAGTGTGAGCCTTGCCGGACCCTGGCAGAGCGTGAGGGCTCGGCGGTCGCGCCCGTACTCCAGCTGGTGAACCAGGTGGCCGCGGCGCTCGAAGCCGAGTTCCCCGACAAGCTGGTGGACACCCTGGCCTACCAATGGTCACGCCACCCACCCAAGACGATGCGCGCGCGCCAGAACGTGGTCGTGCGCCTGTGCAGTATCGAATGTTGCTTCGCCCACCCGCTCGCGGACTGCCCGCAGAACCGTGCCTTCGTCGAGGATGTCCTGGGCTGGTCGGAGAGGTGCGCGCGACTGTGGGTCTGGGACTACATCACCGATTTCGCCCACTACCTCCTGCCCTTCCCGAACCACGACGTCCTGGCCGCCAACGTGCGCTTCTTTGCCGCGCACCGCGTCACGGGCCTCTTCGAAGAGGGCAACTACACCTCGCCCTGGGGCGAGTTCCAGGCGCTGCGCGGGTACGTGCTGGCCAAGCTGCTGTGGAATCCGGCGGCCGACGAGCGTGTGGCTCGCGACGAATTCCTGGCGGCGGTCTATGGGCCCGCGGCCGAGCCGATCCGCCGCTACCTCGAGCTCCTGCCCTTCCCGGCACCGACGCGCGAGGTGCACGCGGGCATCTTCGACGGCGTGGGCGCCCCGTGGCTGGGAGAATTGTGGCAGGAGAACGCGGACGAGCAGTGGGATGCCGCCGAGCAGGCCGTGGCTGCGACACCGTTCCTCGCTCGCGTGCGCGCGGCGCGCCTGTGCGTCGATTACGTCGCCATCGAGCGGGCGCGCAGCGCGGGCAGCAGGGCGACTCCAGAGCTCACCGCGCGCGTGCGACGCTTCTTCGAGACCGGCCACGCCGTCGGGCTCACGGCGCTGAGCGAGGGCGATGCCGACCTGGGGGCGTACGAAGTGCGGGTACGGACGGCGCTCGGATTGCAGTCCGAGAAATAGCCCGGGCGGCGCGCTTCACCTCTGCGTAGAGAGAGGCGGAGCGGGCGTGGGCGCCGGCACCGGAGCGGAGTCGGACGCCTGCTCGTCGGCCGCCAGGAGCGCGCGCGCGGCCGCGGAGATCGTCGCCGAATCCACGGGGCGTCGTTGCGGCTCTCGCACGGAGGCCGCGGAAGGGGGAGCGCTTCAGCTGCCCTGGTACCGGGAGCGGCGGTGTGCCGCTCCCAGTGTGCCTGTTAGCGGAAAAGTCGGCGCTCGACTCGTGATGACAGTGGGTCGACTGGAGCGCCGTGCGCATTTGCCGATCGTCACTCTTCGTCGGACTGCCTAAGTCCGCGCCAACTCGAAGTCTCGCGCCCCAGTTTGATGCACCGCTCTGTCTATTGGACTAAATGTCGATGCAAGCACGCGTCGAAATCGGACTTGGCGTCAATCAGAAGCTCGGTGGACGGGCACAGCCCGTCCCCGTCGGTCGAGACAGGGCTTTCTCAACGGGCTGCTAGCGGCATCCCACGACCCCGAACACGGCCTGGGACAGGTCGACGAAGCCGCCGCCGACGACCCGGTACTGCGCGGCCCAGCTCGCGCCGACCAACAAGAGGTCCATCGGGATGATGATCGGGGGCACGTCGCCGGAGCTGCCGTCGTGGCTGCCCGTGGCGGAGAAGAGGAGCGGACCGGTGATCAGCCGCTCGGTCCTACGGCGGCCGACGGGGAGGACGTTGCGCAGCGGATCCAGGATCCCGGTGCGCACCTCGAGCATCAGGAGCCCGCCGCTTCCGTGGTCGTGCCCGATCGCCAGCGGCGCGCTCCAGGGCTCGCCCAGGACCATGTCGACCAGCGTGATCGTGTCGGCGTTGAGCCCCCGTCCGGCGTAGACCGCAGAGGTCGCGCTCGGGCACGTCAGCACGTCCACGTTGGAAACGACGTTGCCGAGCTCGTCGCCGCCCGCAAACAGGACCTGGTCGCCGGCGGCTGCCGCGGCAAGGTTGTGGCGCTTGAGCGATAGGTGGCTCGGTGGCAGCCAGGTCCCGGTGCTGGCCTGGAGCACGTCGACCACGTCGCTCGAGTCGAAGCCGGGGGTGAGGACGACCCCGCCGGCGAAGAGGACCAGATCGCCGACCGCCTCCACCGAGAGGCTCCCCCGGGGAACGGACAGGGTGAGGGTTGTCCAGGTGTCCGTCGCGGAGTCGAACACGTCGACCACGTCGCTCAACGTCAGCGCCTGGTCGATCGCTCCACCGGCGAAGTAGACCCGCCCGCCCGCCGTGGCGGCTGAGTGTTGCTCCAGCATCCTGGCCTGCGACAGGTTGGCCGTGGACCAGGTGCCCGTCGAGTCGTCGAAGATGTCGACCATGGCCAGCGCCGAGGTCGTGTCGATCCCTCCCGCGAAGAGCGCACGGGTGCCGACGGTGGCCGCAGCCATCTGTCCACGAGCCACGCTGAGCTGGGCCGTCGACCAAGCCTGCGGATCGCCGGGCTCGCCCAGTGCCGAGTCGTACACGTCGATGACGTCGGAGACAACCGGAGCCGAGAGGCTACCGGCGTTCCCGCCGGCGAAGATGGCCTTGGTTCCGACGGTCGTCGCCGCGAGCACGGAGCGCGCTTGCGAGAGCGTGGTCGTGGACCAGGTCATGGTCCGGGTGTCGAGGACGTCGACCACCGCGCTCGGGATCGTGGCATTCAGCGAGCCGCCCGCGAAGATGACGTAGGGCCAGACGGCCGTGGCCGCGAGCTCGCTGCGGGCCACGGAGAGCGACGACTGCGACCAGGTCTGGGTGGCCGTGTCGAAGACGTCCACCCGGGTGCTCCGCACAGAGTTGTGCTGCGCTCTCCGTCCCCCCGCGAAGTAGGCCCTCTGCCCGTCCGAGGCGCTGGCCAGGGCCTTGCGCGCGACCGAGAGGGTGTCCTGCGACCACTGCGCCTGTGCGGGAGTGGCCGTGAGGGCGAGACAGGTGAGGACGGGTAGGAGCGGAGCGAGACGTTTCATGTTGGATCCGGGGCTTCGGAGGTATTCGGTCCGGCGCTGGGCGCTCGCCCTCTTTTCCGGAGATGCTGGGGCCTTGCCTGCCCCTCATCCCGAAACGCGACCCCCGGGCCGACACGCATTCGGAAAAATCGGCAGAGCGGGCGCCGTCCCTCCGGGGGATAGGAAGTCCAAGCGCATGAGCCCCTGGGCCGTGGATCGCTCCAGGGTAGGCCGTGGTGTGCCGGCTGGCAGTGGTGAGGGGCGTTGGTGCATGAATCAGCCCCTGGGGCGGCCGCAGGGCCGCTCTGGGGTGATCTGGCAGCGACCTCTACAGGAGACCGAGGCGGTGCTCGCCTGCAACGTCTTGAACCGGATGTCCGAGCTTGGCCGACCGGCGTCGGTCGCGATCAGGGCCTGAAGCTTTGGGGGAGGGGATCTGCTGGTCCGGCTTGATTCATGCACCAACGCCCTGAGGCACCGCGCGGGTTTTGAGGAGGGACAGGTATGTTTGCTCCTGTTGAAATCCGCTTCATGTGATTGATTGGTTTGTTCACTTCACCTTCTCGATGTTCGGCAGCTTCCAAGTCCGGTCGAAGTGCGCTTCGGTCGGTCCGTAGAGACGGAAGTAGGGAAACCACGCCTTGCCGGCCACGGTGGGAATCCAGTTCTTCTCGAAACCCTTCGGCGCGGCGGGGCCGAAATACAGCTCCACCGAGCCGTCCGCATTCTTCACGAGGTCTTGCCGGGAGGAGCGGTCCGTGACTTCTGAATTGTTTTGGATCAGGGCGCGGGTGGACACGTCGTAGAGCGTGATTGACCAGAACTGGGTCATGGGTGCATTGGGCGGAACGTGCAGGCGGTAAGTGTTCGCACCGTCGAGCCAGTTGCCGTCGTTGTCCTTGTTGATGCCCAGATAGACGGAGCCGACGCCGGGCGTCTTGCTCACCATGCCCTTGGAGGTGCAGGAGGCTTCATAGAACCACGAGGCGCGCTCATCGAGTTGCGTATAGAACTCCGATTCCTGGCTGGGATCGAGGCACAGCTCAAACATCCACTCCGAACCATCGGCATAGTGCGCCTGGGGCATGGCGCGTTTTTCGTAGTCGTTGGCCTTGGCCATCGCTTCGCCCACGAGCGTGGCGTCGGTCATTATTGTTTTCATCCGCGCATCGGGCTGGAACGGCTTGCCCTTCTCGATGCCGAGCGATTTGAGCATCCCCATCATGATGCGGTCGCGCTCCTGCACCGGCTCGGCGCTGACCCAGTGGGAAAGCTGCTCCCAGTAGGTGAAACCGCGCGGCGCATTGGCGACCGATGCCCCGCCGCCCAATGAGACGACCTTGGTGGCGGGAGCGGCGGCGCGCTGGCTGAAGGGATACAGGCGGATTTTCGCCAGCATCGCCTCGCGTTCCGGGGCCTCGGGTGAGAGCAAGCGGACGAGCCACAGATTGTTGAACGTGGTGGTCTGCACGACGGTGTAGCCCGACGTGCCTTCGGGCGCGGCCTGACCGGGGCCGAGCAGGAGATATTTTGCGCCCTGGCCTTTGTCCGGTCCAGGCAGGCCCACATCGGTCACGTTCCGCTGCCACAAATCATTCACGAAACCGGCGGACGCGCCGGCGGGCATCTCGATGACAAACGGGCCGCTCTTTTCCAGATTGAGCCAGGACATGATATAGGGCGTCGTGGCATTGCCCGTGAGAAAGCGCGAGATGGAGGGGACGGTGTCCACCCGGATGATGTCGCCGTAGGCGGAGCCGGGCGCGTCCATCAGGACGTGCTCGACTTCCCCGAAGGAAACCATCGGCATCGCCCAGAGGTAAAGCTGGCAGGCGCGCTGAAAATCGCGCTCGTCGTAAAGCTTCGTGACGGTTTCCTTGGTCGGATAGCCGTTGGCGAAGTCGTGCGTGAACGACAGCTTGCCGATGCGGGTTTCGATGGTTTCTTGCGCCAAGGCCGGCAGCGCGAGGCTGGCGGTGAACAGCGCGGCGGCGAGGAGGCGTTGTGTGCGTGTGCTTTTCATCGTACTGCAAGGAAATGGCTTTCGCGCCCGCCGCACCGGAAGCGGTCAGAACGGGGACGGGCGTCGGGGAGTGAGGGGGTATGGGGGGAGTGTACTGGTCCAGCGACTTCCGGACGCTCCCACGAGGGGCGGCTGAGTATTAGGACAGGGCGGCCTGCACTCGACGCTCGACTATCGCTCGCCGACGGAGTTCGAGTCGCTGCCGCTCGCCGTCTGACCTCGCGATCGTCGACGGGACCCCGGCCTCCGGCGCACGAACATGGTGTACTGGTCCAGGGAGTCTTGGAGCACTCCTGCACTCTGGAAGTCCGTTATCGACAGGCAGATAGAATGTCCTCGCCGTCTCGCTCTGAGGGAGTTTTCAGGAGGACCAGATGCCCGGCTCCGTGCTCGGCATTCGGAAGCGTAGGAAGCCGAGGCGGCCCTCGCTGCAACGTGCTGAACCGGATGTCCGAGCTTGGTAGGCCGAACTCGGTCGCGATCCGGACCTGAGGCACTCGGGGAGGGGGATCTGCCGGCCAGGTCCGATTCATGCACCAACGCGCCAGCCCCAGCCGTGCAGAGGAGTGTTGGTGGGCGACCGTCCCGCGTGTGTAGAAGGGAGAGATGAGCAGAAGGGCATCCGACAAGGCGGCTCGCACGGCGCTATGGGCGACGACGATGACGAAGTGGAGCATTCGCCACCTGACGGGTGGGAAGCGTGGCGGTGCCCGCAGCACGAAGGCTGCGAAGCGCTGGCAGTTCGTTGCCTTCGCAGGCCCTGGCGGTCGCGAATCCCGCGGCATCGTCGACCTCATTGCCATTCGAAGGGATCACCTACCGGTCAGTCGTCCGCTGAAGCCGGGGGACCTCTTCGAGATCGTTCTCATTCAGATCAAGGGAGGCTCAGCCGCTAACCCGACCACCGATGATTTGAGGAGGCTTCGTGCCGTGAAGACCTACTACCGTGCGAGAGCAGTCGTGCTTGCGTCGTGGGCGAAGGGCAAGGAGCCGAGTTTTCGGTTGTTGAAGTCCGGACGTGCGCCTCGGGCAGCAGCGTGGATGCCCGTGAGTGGCGACGAGATCTTCGGCGGGCGCTCGTAGCACGCGAGGGCTTTGAGGCGTTTCAGTGAGGGCTCGAAACGTGGTCCGGGGACCTTCCGCCAGGGGTTCGTGAGCCAGCCCCAGCCGCGCGGAGCGTTCAGGCCCGGGGAGTGGTGGACGTATCGCTTCCGCGCCCCTGGCTGACCCCGAGCTGTCCGGCCAGCGGAGGTTGTGGGAGGGCCTTGGCGAGCTCGGGAGGCCATGCCGTGCCGGTCTGGCCCCAGCCCGGGGAGGCCAGCCTGGTGCCCGGAGTGGGGGACGAGGGTCTTCCTTTTGCGGCCCACTGCTCCGGCCGACAGCAGCGTGGCCCAGGGCGCCCTGCTTGGGGGGCGGCCGGGTTCTCGGGCACCACGGGCGCGCTCCTGTTCACGTCGCTTGCGACTCGCAGCGGAGCGCAGCAACATCAGCGCCTCGCGCGCAGCCGTGCAGCGCAGGATTCGAGACACGTCGCCATGCTCATCGAGGCTGAGCTTGCCTTCCAGGACATGCATGAACGTCTGCTGGGTCGCATCGAGCGCGAGCGCGTCGTCGCGCAACACGCGCAGCGCGGTGCGGTACACCGCAGCGTGGTGCTCACGCACGATCCGTTCGAACTTCGCGACATCGATCTTCGACTTCATGCCTGCCCGTCTACTCCGCCGCGCATGGCGCACGCCGCATGAGGGATGCAGACGGCGCTCCAATCTTAGGATGAATCCCTCAGAAACTGCTGCGCACGGGGCCACGGCGCCATCCGCGCGATTTGCTGAGCGCCCGCGTGGTATGGGAAGGCCAATGAGCGGCCCCCTCCACGTCGTTTGCGGATCCATTGCCCTTGGCCTGCTGCTCTCCACGCCCGCGGCGGCGCAGTCGACCGGCGCGAAGCGCCCGCTCAAGGTCTTCATCCTCGCCGGGCAGTCGAACATGCAGGGCCAGGGGCTCGTGCAGGAGCAGGACGACGCGGGCAAGGGAAAGCCCGGCACGCTGAGCGCGATGCTCGCCGATCCGGCCAAGGCGCCGCTGCTCGCGCACCTGCGCACGCGCGACGGCCAGTGGGCCGAGCGCGACGACGTCTGGGTCTACGACATCAACGAGTTCGGCACCGCCAAAGGGCACCTCGGCCTCGGCTTCGGCTGGGATCTCGGCAACAAGAACTGGTTCGGCCCGGAGCTCGAGTTCGGCCACGTGCTCAAGCAGCACAGCGACGATCCGGTGCTGATCATCAAGACCGCCTGGGGCGGCAAGAGCCTCTTCACCGATTTCCGTCCGCCGAGTTCCGGCGGCAGCGTCGGGCCGTTCTATGTGGAGATGCTCGCCACGGTGAAGAGCGTGCTCGGCAACCTCGGCCAGGAGTTCCCGGACTGCGGCGGCAATGGCTACGAACTCGCGGGCTTCGTCTGGTGGCACGGCTGGAACGACTTCTGTGATCCCGAGCACGCGGTGCCCGAGTACGAGAAGAACCTCGCCAACCTGATTCGCGACCTGCGCCGTGACCTCGACGCGCCGGGGTTGCCGGTCGTGATCGGTGAGTTCACGGGGCCCTGGGGCGCCGACTGCAAGGAGCCCGCGGCGCTCGCAATCCGCAACGCGCAGGCCGCCGTGGCGGCGCTGCCCGAGTTCCGCGAGCACGTGGCCTTCGTCCCGACGCACGACTTCGTGCGTACCGAGCAGGAGTCGCCGACCGACGAGGGCTATCACGAGTTCAAGAACGGCGAGACCTACTTCCTGATCGGCAAGGCGCTGGGCGAGGGCATGAGCGCGCTGCTGGCGGGCGAGTCCAAGCTCGAGCCGGGCCTCAAGGACTACGGCCAGAAGCCGTACGTGCGCGTCTCGCAGAACCTGCCGTACGTCGAGGACGAGCCCTGGAAGCTCGTCTGCACGCTGCCCTACAACTGCCAGTTCCAGCCTTCGATCGAGGTCGAGGCGCCGGCCGGAAAGGAGCTGCTGTTCAACTCCACGAACCCGCTCGTGCTCTACCTGACACCCACGGAGAGCGTGACGACGAGCGCGGGCACGCACGAATACGAAGCGCACAACTGGATCAGTGGCGAGGGCGCGCTCTACACGATCCCTGCGGGCGTGACCGTGAAGGGCGTGCGCTATCGCGAGACCGGCTACGACACGAACTTCGCCGGCTCGTTCGAGTGCAACGACGAGGACTTCAACATCCTCTGGCGCAAGGCCGCACGCACCGCGTACCTGTGCATGCGCGACCACTTCTACGACTGCCCCGACCGCGAGCGCGTCGGCTTCTGGGGCGATGGCACGCCGGAACTGAACCAGTGCTTCTACGTCTTCGATGCGGGCTCGCACCGGCTGTGCAAGGAGCTCGTGTTGCGCAAGCTCGAGCCCGATTTCTATCCCGGACAGCACCTGGAGTTCCTGGGCGAATACGGCCTGTGGTTCTACTACCTGCACAGCGGCGACCTCGCTTCGATCGCGGCCGTGTACGAGCCGACGAAAACCTTCCTGCTCGAGACCTACAAGTTCGGCAACGCGAAGACCTGGTTCGACTGGGGCAACGACAGCAAGGACACGAGCGTCCTCGAGACCTGCTTCGTGTACCTCGACCTCGGCACGCTGCGAAAGATGGCGCTCGCGACCGGCCACGAGGCGGACTTGCCGCGCATCGACGCGCGGCGCGAGGAGCTGCGCAAGGACTTCGACCAGCGCTTCTGGAAGGGCGGTTTCTACCAGTCCGCGGACGTCACGGCGCCGGATGACCGCGCCAACGCGCTGGCCGTCAATTCCGGGCTCGCCGACAAGAGCAAGTGGGACGCGATCTACACGAACGTCCTCTCGAAGACGACCAACGCAAGCTGTTTCTTCGACCGCTGGGTGTTCGAGGCCCTGTGCACGATGGGCCTGCAGGATCGCGCGCTGCTGCGCATGGTCACGCGCTACCGCACGATGATCGGCTGCAGCTTCACGACGCTCTGGGAGCACTACGACCGCTGGTGGGCCTCGTGGCTCAATGCTTTCGACGAAGGCTCGTCGCTCAACCACGGCTGGAATCCGCCGGCGCTCGTGCTCTCGCAGGACATCGCCGGCGTGCGGCCGGTCGAGCCGGGCTGGAGCACGTACGCGGTCAAGCCCAAGGAGGCCTTCCTGACCTCGATCAAGGTCGTCGTGCCCTCGATCAAGGGCCGCGTCGCGGTCGAAATCCAGAAGAGCGCCAGCGAGTACTCGCTCGGCCTGGAGTCACCGGCAGGGACGGCGGCCATCGTCGGCATCCCGCGCGGTTCCTTCTCGAAGATCGATTCGATCTCGGTCAACGGCACACTCGTCTGGAACGGGACGTTCATCGGCAAGCTCGAAGGCCTCGCGTGGGTCGGCGACGAGGGCGGATACGTGCAGTTCCGCGCCGCTCCCGGCACATGGCGCTTCGTCGCTCGCGGCACGCTGACGCTCGCCACGCCGAAGCCTCCCCGGCCGGCCGCGCGCCCCGAAGTGCTGCTCGACTCGCGCACGTGGAACGCCAGTGCCTCCGTTCCCGACGGCTCGTTCCTCTTCAGCGGCGACAAGATCCCGATCGAGATTCCGGCCGCCAACGCGCTCGACGGCGATCACTGGACGGGCTGGCGCGACATGACGACGACGCAGCACCCGGGCCAGTGGTTCCAGGTGGACATGCAGGAGCGGCAGTCCTTCGACCAGATCGAACTCGACAACACCTGGGCGCAGTGGGACTCGCCGGCGGAGTACGCCGTGGCGGTCTCGGACGACGGCCTCACGTGGAGCGCGCCGATCGCGACGGGCCGCGGGACGCCCGGCATCACCACGATCGGCTTCCCGCCGCAGAACGCACGCTGGATCCGGATCACGCAGACAGGCTCGAACCCGACCTACCACTGGTCGCTCTACGAGCTCAGCGTGTCGAGGAGCGCGCAATGAGGGCGGTGCTCACATGCGTGCTCGCACTCGGCGCCTGCGCCGCGCCGCCGCGCGACCTGAACCTGCTCCCGCGCTCGCCGATCGAGGAGCCCTACGCGTATGTGCAAGGTGGGAGCTTCAGCGGCACGGCCGTCGCCGAGTCGCCCGATCCGCTGGTCGCGTACCGCTGGACGGACCCTAAGCCCTCCGACGCGCTGCAGATCTACCTCTTGCAGCCCAAGTTCGTGTCGGCCGATCCGCCGCAGGCCTTCGCACGCGTTGCCTCGCTCACGAGTGCGAGCCCGGACGTCACGGTGCAGGGCATCGGCGCCATCCGCCTGGATTTCGGCGTCGAGAGCGCCGCCTGGATCGAGTTCGACAGCCCGGACTGCCCGGGCGAGGTCGAGATGAGCATCAGCGAGTACAACGAGCCGGGCGTCGAGAAGACGCGCGCGCCGGTGCAGCACGGCAACACC
This sequence comes from Planctomycetota bacterium, assembly GCA_009691855.1. Taxonomy (GTDB): domain Bacteria; phylum Planctomycetota; class UBA1135; order UBA1135; genus JABFRZ01. Next base: position 12,313 of record SIAI01000073.1, read on the forward strand.
TACCGCCTCGAGCTCAACGACGAGCTGTACGACGGCGTGCGCTTCGCCTGGATCCGTGTCACCGGCTGGCACGCGCCCTGGCACATCACCGGCATACGTGCCGTGTGCCAGGTGAAGCCGACGAACTATGCCGGCAGCTTCGCCTGCAGCGATCCGTTGCTGACGCGCAGCTGGTACATGGCGGCTTACGGAGTGAAGGCCGCGCTGTGCAATGACTACTTCGGCTCGATCCTGATGGACCGCGGTGACCGCATGTCCTGGACAGGCGACGCGCATCCCGCGCAGGCCGCCGCGCTGGTCGCCCTCGGCAACACCGAGTTCGTGCGGCGGAACCTCGAGAACACCGCGAACCAGGACAACGGAATTCGCAGCTATGCGCTCTACTGGGTCCTGAGCCTGCTCGACTACTACCGCTACACCGGCGATGCGGACGCGCTGCGCCACTACCTCGACAACGCCTGCACCAAGCTCGACACGGCCTTCGCCGACTTCGGGAAGGACCCCGCGCTCTCCTTCTACGGCTGGGACGAACGCCTGGGCGCCGGTTTCGAGATCTGGTTCTGGCCGAGTGCCGAGCCGCAGAGGGCCTACGAGATGCTCGCAATCCGGACCTGGCGCGAGTTCGCGGACGCGATGGAGCACATCGGACGATCCGACTTGCGCGAGCGCTATGCCGGCCACGCGCGCACCAGGCTGGCCGAGCTCTCGCAGAAGAGCGGCTGGTACTCGAGCTTCGGCGTCCACGCCGCCGCCGATGCGCTGAACACGGGCCTCCTGGACCAGGAGACGCGCGACGCGCTCTACACGAAGGAGCTCAGCGACCGCGTCAACCGCCTCTCGCTCTCGCCCTTCAACGAGTACTTCATCCTCCAGGCGCTCGCGCGCCTTGGAAAGTGGGACGATGCGCTCTGGACCGTGCGCGATATGTGGGGCGGAATGCTCGAGTACGGCGGCACGACGACCTTCGAGGTCTACCGTCCGTCGTGGAACAGGATCATCGCTGCGAATGACGCCGTGCCCAACGCGCAGTGCGGCATCGTCAGCTTGTGCCACCCCTGGGGCGCGGGTGTCGTCCCGTGGTTGAGCGAGCAGGTGCTCGGCATCGTCCCCACCGCGCCCGGCTTCACCACCTACGACATCCGGCCGCATCTTGGCAGCACGCTGACGCGCGTCTGTGGCTCGACGCCGACGCCTGCGGGTGAGATCCGCGCCAGCTTCGATCTCGACACAGGAGCGGCGCAGGTCCATGCGCCTCTGGGAACGCTGGGCCGACTCTGCGTTCCGAAAGCCGGGCGCGCTATCACGCGCATCTCGATCAACGGCGAACTTGCCTTTGACGGGCAGTTCCACGCGCTGCGCGGTATCGCTGGCGCGAGCGAGGACCCGGAGTTCGTGAACTTCGACGGCCTCGAGCCTGGCGAGTACTCGATCGCGACCGTGTATCGCGGCCGGGTCGCCGCCGCAGCACCGCCCCCGGAGCTGTATGCCGCGCGCCTCTTGAAGCAGGACACGACGACCGGCGGCGATTGGGGCGGAGTCTACGGCCGCGACGGCTTCGTGCTCTGCAGCTATCGCCCGGACGGCACCGACCAGCAGTCGCTGCCGAGCTACGTGAGCTCGCTCGACTTCTTCCGCGCCTTCCCGAAAGCCGGCAGGCCCGACAGCACGATCTGGGCCGCGAGCACGGCGGACCACCGCGCGCTGGCGAGCGATGCCGCCAACAGCACGCCGCGCACAGCCGCCTGCACATCCAACAACGACCAGACGATGTCGGTCGCGATCCGCGTCATGGACTCCGGCAAGCACCGCATCGCGCTCTACTTCGTCGACTGGGAGAAGCGCGGCAGCCGCTCCGCGGTGGAGCTCTTCGATGCCGACACGCTGCGCATGCTCGCGCCGGTCAGCCTCGTGCGCGGCCACGCGGGCGGCGTGTACCTCGTCTACGAGTGCGAGGGGCCGGTGAAGTTCCGCTTCAACAAGGTGCGTGGCGAGCTCGTCACGCTCAGCGGCATCTTCTTCGATCCCGTGCCATCCAAGGAGTGAACATGCGCAAGAACCTGCTCGTCGCCGCCATCCTCGCTTCCCCGGCCGCCGCGCAGGAGCCGCGACTGGTATCCGAAGGCCTCGCCGGCTACATCAGCATGGAAGTGCCCGCGCCGCCGGAGGATTTCGGCTACGGCGTAAGCCTGTACGCGACCGCCTGGCCGCTCGTCGAGCGCCCGCTGCGCGACTTCCAGATCGGGCTCGCCTCGATCTGGATCGTGCCCGAGAACCGCAAGATCGAGGAGCCGCTGCTCCCCCACGGCACCTTCGCACGCGACCACTGGCCCGAGCGTGGTCCGAGCTACCGCGATGTCTTCCAGACGATCGAAGGCGGCCTTGGATTCTGGGGCAGCACGCGCTTCGGCTCGAGCACGGCCAAGTTCCGCATGAACGGCACTGCCAACGGGAGGATAGATGGGATGAGAAGGCCGGCCTCCCTGCGAGGTCGTGCTTGCGCCGCCTCAGTGGTAGTAGGGGGATGTTGACCAACCCCAAACCACAAGGAAGCCGACCATGAAGCAATCTACTACGCAGACCGCTGTTCCGACCACTGCCCGAGCGATGAAGACGACGACACCGCTGCCGACGACTGCGATGGCGCCGATCCCGATCACGGTCGGGCTGGATCTGGGCGACCGCCACTCGCACTTTTGCGTGCTCGATGCGGACGGTCGGGCGCACGAGCAGGGCAAGGTCACGATGTCGCCCAAGGATCTGACGGCGTTCTTCGAGCGTGTGGTGCCGGCGCGCCTGGTCCTTGAAGTCGGTGGGCAGTCGCCCTGGGTGAGCCGTCTGGCGCAGACCGCCGGGCTCGAAGTGATCGTCGCCAACCCACGCCGTGTGCAGCTGATCACGCGCAACGAGCGCAAGAATGATCGCACGGACGCCGAACTGCTCGCGCGCCTTGGGCGGGTCGACGCGCAGTTGCTCTCGCCGGTGACGCACCGCTCCGTGGAGTGCCAGGCCGACCTGGCCGTGAAGCGCGCGCGCGACGTAGCGGTCGCGTCCCGGACGGCGCTGATCAACCACGTGCGCGGCGCGATCAAGTCGTTCGGGACTCGCTTGCCGACGTGCTCGCCCGATGGCTTCCACAAGCGTGTCCTGACGCACCTTCCCGTGGAGCTCGCGCCCGCGCTGACGCCGATCGTGCACCTGATTGGTCAAGTCACGGACCAGATCAAGAGCTTCGACGCACGGATCGAGCAGCTGGCGGACGAGCGCTATCCCGCGACGAAGCTCTTGCGCCAAGTGAGTGGTGTTGGGCCCGTGACCGCGCTGAGCTTTGTGCTGACGTTGGACACGCCCTCGCGCGTACCCGACTCACGGCAGGTCGGTCCGTACCTCGGCCTAGTGGACTGTAACAGCTAAACCGCTAGTATGGTCGTCCATGAGCGAGACGATCAGACTGACTGAAGCAGAGCATGTCGAGCTGACGCAACGCGCCGCGCGGCGTGTCGGACGCGCCGACGACGCGCGACGGGCCCGGCTGATCTTGCTACTGGCCGCAGGAGATACCTGGGGCAGCA
>SIAI01000074.1 GCA_009691855.1 Planctomycetota bacterium
CCTGACTCACGCTACCCACTTCGCGCACGAGCTTGACAGCATCGGCCTTCTGCTCGGGAGAATAACTACGGCGCTTCCTGTTCGGCATCGGACACATCCTGGCGCATGGCGCGCCATCTGGGGTGTCCACTTTCCGGAGGGAAGGTCATACTTCCCGCGCGCAGGAGAAAGGGCCTGTCTCGGAGCCATGAGGCACCAGATTCTCATTATTGGGAAGAGCGCGGTGCCTTCGCCTGCGGGAAACCGATGAGAGGAGGGAGTCGGCGGGGCTCCCTTGCGCTCGGCGGTCGGCCTGCGAACGGTCGCGCGGCTCGGGCCTCCGCGACCGATATCCTCCCACCGCAAATGCCCTCTGCCCCCCCCACCACGGCCCGCGTCGAGGGACCGCCAACGGAGCGCCCGCTGGGCGGCCTGCTCAAACACTCGGCGATCTACAGCGCCGCGCCCGTGCTGCAGCGGCTGATCACGATCGGCATGACGAGGCTCTACACGGGCTGGCTCGGCACGGCGGGCAGCGGCGTGCGCGACATCGTCGACCTGTGGTTGATCGCGCTGCAGCAGCTCCTCGGTCAGAACCTGCTCTCGGCGATGGTGCGCTTCTACTTCGACCGCAAGAAGGAGCAGGAGCGCGCCGCCGTGGTCACCTCGTGCGTGCTGCTGGTGACCAGCGCCGCCGTGCTGTTCTGTGGGGCGATGCTGGTCTTCGCCCCGCAGCTGACGCCGCTCCTGTTTTCGAAGGGCGAGCTCGTCTCGGACGCCGAGCTGGTGCACATCTGTCAGATCCTGTTGATCATGGTGCCTTTTCAGCTGGGCACGGTCTCGGGTCTCTACTACCTGCAGGCGCTCAAGCGCTCGGGGTCGTACACAACCATCCAGACGGTGAAGTTCGGCTTCGAGCTCGGGCTAAGCCTGTACCTAGTCGGCAACCGGGACATGGGCGTGCTCGGCTTCCTGCTGAGCATGCTGGCGGGTGAGGTCCTGACGTCCCTGTCGCTGTGCGGCTGGATCCTGTGGAGCCTGCGCCCGCGCCTCGACTGGGTGATCTTGCGCCCGATCCTGGCCTACTCGGCCCCCTTGATCCCGGTCGGCATCCTGCAGCTCGCTTTGCACCAGATGGACCGGCGCATCGTGCTCGAGTTCCTGGGCCAGAGCGGCGCGGGCATCTACGGGCTCGGCTACAAGGTCTCGTACCTCGTCACCAACATGGTGCTCGGGCCCTTCATCCTGACCTGGCAGCCGTGGATCTTCGGCATCGAGGATTCGGCGGAGCGTGCGCGGCTGGTGGCGCGCGTCAGCACCTACGCGGTGCTGGCCGTCGCGCTGGCCAGCCTCGGCGTGATCCTCTTCGGGCGCCAAGCGGTGTTGCTGCTCGCCGGAGATCCGGCCTTCCACGAGGCCTATCGAGTCGTGCCGTTCGTGGCCACCGGCTACGTCTTCTGGGCCCTGTACAACGTCTCGCAGACGCCGCTCTTCCTGGAAAAACGCACCGGGCGGCTCGTGCTCGTCAACGCCTGCGCGGTGGTGCTCAACCTGGGCCTCAACTATGCCCTCATCCCGCCCTTCGGGATCGTGGGCGCGGGAGTAGCGACGCTGGTGACCTTCGCCGTGCTGGCGGGACTCGGGATGCTGGCCAGCCGGCGCTCGGCGGGGGTGCACTTCGAGTTCGGACGGCTGGGCGCGATCCTCGCTTGCGTCACGTTGGGCGGCGGCCTGGCGCTGGGGATGGACGTGCTCGAGGACAGCGCGCGCGTCTCGCTCTTCACGGCCCTGGCCGCCAAGGCCGGCGTGCTCGTGCTGCTCGTGCTGGCGCTGTGGTCGTTCGTGCTCCACACCGAGGAGCGCGCGCGCTTCTTCGCCTGGCTGCGGAGCCTGCGCACGGGCTGATCAGACGTCGAGCAAGCCCTCGCGGATCGCCAACCGCGCCAGCTCGGCGGCCGAGCCGCAGCCCAGCTTGCGCTGCAGGTTCTCGCGGTGCTTCTTGGCCGTGCCCAGGCTGATGTCGAGCGCGGAGGCGACCTCCTTGTTGCTCTTGCCCAGGGCCAGGAGCTGGAACACCTGGCGCTCGCGCGGGGTGAGCTCGGCCAGGCGCGAGCCGCCCGGCTTGTCGCCCGTCTCGGTGCCGCGCAGTCCTTCGACCAGGCCCGAGGTTACCTTGGGCGAGACGTAGGGATCGCCGCGACGCACGGCCTGGATCGCCAGCAGGAGCTCGGACGGATCCGAGTCCTTCGAGAGATAGCCGTCGGCGCCGCTCCTCAGCGCCTGCTCCACGAAGCTCTCACCCTCGTGATGCGTGAGCATCAGCACCTTGGTACGCGGCATGGCCTTGCGCACCATCGGCAGGAGATCGAGGCCCGACAAGCCGGGCATGGTGATGTCGAGCACGACCACGTCGGGTCGCGAGGCACGGATCGCTTCAAGGGCGCTGCGCGGGTCGCCCGTGTCGCCCACGATGTCGATGTCGCCACGCGCACCGAGGAAGCTCTTCAGTGCGGCCCGGATGATCGATTGGTCGTCGACCAGGAAGACGCGCACGCGCTGAGTCGGTTGGATGGTCATGGATTGGATCATGGAGTCCTCTGCATGGATCCTAGAGCCGATCGAGGCCACGCCGAACCTTCGAATCGCCGTCCGCGCACGCCCTACGCATTGGCTGCATCGCGCCTACGCACTTCGGAGTAACGCCCGTCCGCGCAGGGCAGCCGGATCCAGAAGCATGCTCCGCCCAGGGTGCCGTCCTCGACGCCGATCTCGCCGCCGTGCTCGAGCACGATCTTGCGCGCGATGGCGAGGCCCAGGCCGGTGCCGGCCTTCTTCGAGGTCACGAAGGGCTTGAACAGGTCCGCGCGCACCGAAGGCGCGATGCCCGCGCCGTCGTCGGCGATGCTGAGGCGCAGATGCGTGCGCCCGTCGCGCTTGGCCGTGACGAGGATGTGGCCTCCGTTCTCGAGCACCTCGCGCGCATTGTTCACGAGGTTCAACAACACCTCCTCGAGCAGGTGCCGATCGGCGAACAGCGGCGGCAGGCCCGGCGGGATCTTCAGCTCGAGCGCGACGCGCGCGGCCGTGAGCTCGGGCTGCAGCGTGCGCACGACGTCCTCCAACAGCCCGCGCACGTCGCAGCGCTCGCGCTCGAGGCGCAGCGGACGGGTGAAGGACAGCGTGCGGCGCATGGTGCGCTCGAGCTTGGCCAGGCGCGAGGCCAGGTCCTCGAGCACGCTCTTCTGGTCCTCGCCCAGGCGGTCGGCCACCGCGCGCAGCGCCAGATTCACCGCGGTCAGCGGGTTCTTGATCTCGTGCGCCAGCAGCGAGGCCGACTCGCCGATCTGCGCCAGGGCGTCGTTCATGGCCAGCTCGCGCGCGTGCACCTCCTTGATGCGCGTGATGTCGCGCCCCTCGGGCAGCAGAAACTGCACCGCCCCGAGGACGTCGCGCACGGGCTTGAGCGAGAAGTCGATCCAGCGCTGGCGGCCGTCGCGATCGACGTAGCCGACCTCGAAACGCACCAGTTCGCCGGTCGCAGCCGCGCGCACCGCGGCGCGCACGCGCGCCGCGCCTTCGGGCGGAGAACTCCACCAGTGTGTGTCCGCGAAGGGCTTGCCGATGACCTCCTCGCGCTTGGCGCCGATGCCGCGCAGCGCGCTCTCGTTGACCTCCAGCAGGAGCCCGTCGATCGAGAGCAGGCCCACAAACTGCAGCTCCTGGTCGAAGATGGCGCGCATGCGCGCCTCGCTCTCGGCCAGGGCCTGCTCGGCGCGCACGCGCGCGCTGACGTCGCGGAAGCTGCCCACGAACAGCGGCTCGGGCTCGCCGGGGACGTCCACGCGCGAGACCGAGAGCTCGCAGCAAAAGACCGAGCCATCCTTGCGGCGCACGTCGAACTGGCGCGTGCGTCCGAGGATCGCGGTGTGGCCGGTGCGGCGGTAGTGCTCGAGGTAGCCGTCGTGCTCGGCGGCGTAGGGCTCGACCATCAGCACCCTGATGTTGTGCCCGAGCAGCTCCTCCGGCCGCCAACCGAAGATCGCCTCCATGGCGCCGCTGGCCTCGACCACCTTGCCGCGCGCGTCGATCGTGACCACCGGATCGAGCAGGCCGTACAGCAGCGAGCGCTGACGGACCTCGCTGCGCGCCAGGCGCTCGGCGGACTCGGCCTGCGGGGTCACGTCGCGGGCGTGGGAGATGAAGCAGCTCGCCGCGCCGCTCTCGTTGCGGTGCGGCACGACCGTCCAGTCCAGCCGGCGCGTGGTCCCGTCGCGGGCGACGACGCGCGTCTCCACGCGGAACGAATTCTCGCCGTGCGCCTGGGCCCAGGCTTCGAAGGCGGCGCGCGCGGCGCCGCGGTCGTCAGCGTGGATGAAGTCGAACAGCTGCTGGCCGATGCAGTCGGCCGGTGTGGAGCCGAGCAGGCGTTCGGCGATCGGGTTGACGAACAGGATGAGCCCGTGGCGCTCGAAGATCGCGACCAGGTCGCAAGTGACGCGCTCGTAGAAGCGGAACGCGGCGTCCAGCTCGGCGCGCGTCGGTCGGTGCGGCTGTTCTTCGGAAGTTCCGGCCATGGGTATTGTCGAACGCTCCGCCACGATCCTCGCCTGCGAGGATAGCACCCGTCGCTACGACGCAGGGCTGGCGTCCGCTACGGACAAGGACGCACGGCGGAAAACGACGAGCGAGCGTAGCCTGAGACAGCGGTCGGACCCGCTCCGCCCCCACCATGACCGTAGGAAAGATCTGCCAGCGCAACGTGGACACCGCCGACGCGCTGGAGAGCGTCCAGACCGCCGCGCAGCGCATGGGCACGCGCAACGTGGGCACGCTCGTCGTGATGAATGCCGTCGGCCGTCCGACGGGCATCCTCACCGATCGCGACGTGGCCGTGCGCGTGGTCGGTCGCGGTCGGGATCCCTACACGACTTCCGTGAGCGACGTGATGACGGTCGAGCTGGAGACCGTGCCCGACGAGCTCTCGATCGAGGATGCGCTGCGGCGCATGCGCTCGCGCGAGGTGCGCCGTCTGCCGGTCGTGGACCACGAAGGACACTGCGTCGGCATGATCAGCCTGGACGACATCCTCACCCACCTGGTGCAGGAGTACTCGGTTCTCGGCCGCCTACTGGAGGCCAGCAGGCCGGGGGTCGAATAGCGGCTAGACGATTCCCCGAGCCAGCCACCACAGGCCGAAGCCGAGCAGCAGGATGTGCAGCGGCTCACCGTTGCGCAGCAGGCTGCGCTGCAGCGACCACGGCACGCGTACGCCGTTGCCCACGTAGGGCGTGAGCCGCGGCAGCAGCGCGCGCGTCTCGGCGGCCCAGCGATCCCAGTCGCCGGGGAACAGGCGGCGCAGCTTCTGGTCCTCGTAGCGGATCGTCTCGGGATAGAAGAGCAGCACGATCCCCAGCGCGACGGGCACGCTCCACCATAACTCGGAGGCCGCGCAGAAGCCGGCGCAGAGGAGCAGGTTGCCCACGTACAGCGGGTGCCGCACGCGCGCATAGGGTCCGATGGTGGCCAGGACCTCGTTCTTCATCACGTACCCGGAGGCCCACAGGCGCACCAGCATGCCCAGGGTGGCCAGCGCGGTCCCCAGGGACCACCACAACCACTGCTGCGGATGACCGACCGCGGTCATCCAGGCCACGAACAAGACGCCCACCAGTTGGCGGAAGCGCCGTCGGCGATGGACGAGGTCGTGCAGGAACTTGCCGAGGCCGCGCCGCTCGCGTGGTCGCGCAGCGGCAGCCAGATCGGCGCTGGCGCGCACTTCAGGGGGATCGAGAGCAGCTCCGCCGGTCATGTTCTGGATCACGGCCGCTGGCCGCGACGCATTCCATCCCGCGGGCCTTCACCGTGTCCAGGATCGGAACGGTTTTCGGGCCGCAGGGGTGGGCGATGAGGGATTCGAACCCCCGACCTCGTCCTTGTAGGGGACGCACTCTACCGCTGAGTTAATCGCCCCGGACCTCCGCGGGCCCGAGACGGTATCCTGCGCCGCCTTTTGGCTCCACTGCGGATGCGGCCCGGGCCGAAGGGTTTGCCGATCTCTGTCCCCTCCGAACCGCCCCTGCGGTTCTCGCTCCCCATTTCCCCTCAACCCGCCCCATGAGAGTCGCGGTCATCGGCACCGGATACGTCGGATTGGTCGCCGGAACGTGCTTCGCCGAGAGCGGCAACACGGTCAACTGTGTCGACATCGACGAGAAGAAGATCCATCGCCTGAAGGATGGCGACGTCACGATCTACGAGCCGGGGCTGGACGAGCTGATCAAGCGCAACCTGCACGACGGGCGACTGAAGTTCACCACGCGCTACGAAGAGGCGATCCCCAACGCCGAGGTCGTGTTCATCGCCGTGGGCACGCCCTCGGGGGAGGACGGCAGCGCCGACCTGAGGTACGTGCTCGAGGCCGCGCGCACCGTCGCGCGCCACATGACCGGCTACCTGGTCGTGGTCGACAAGTCGACCGTGCCCGTGGGGACCGCCAAGAAGGTCGAGCAGGCGATGCGCGAGCAGACACGCCATCCCTTCGACGTGGTTTCCAACCCCGAGTTCCTGAAGGAGGGCGCGGCCATCGACGACTTCCTCAAGCCCGACCGCGTGGTGATCGGCAGCGAGAGCGCGCGCGCCAAGGAAGTCATGGACGTGCTCTACGGGCCCTTCGTGCGCACGGGCAACCCGATCATCCACATGGATCGGGTCTCGGCCGAGCTCACCAAGTACGCGGCCAACGCCATGCTGGCCACGCGCATCTCGTTCATGAACGAGATCGCCAACATCTGCTCGATGGTCGGAGCAAACGTGGACCAAGTGCGCAAGGGCATCGGCACGGACGCACGCATTGGCTCCAAGTTCCTGTTCGCGGGCCTGGGCTACGGCGGCTCGTGCTTCCCGAAGGACGTCAAGGCCGTGGTGCACACGGCGGACGAGCTGGGCTACGACTTCCGCATCCTGCGCGCGGTCGAGGCCGTAAACGAGAGCCAGAAGAAGCTGCTCTACGAGCGCGTCCATCGCCACTACGGCGGCAAGCTGGCGGGCAAGCGCTTCGCCGTGTGGGGCCTGTCGTTCAAGCCCAACACGGATGACATGCGCGAGGCGCCGGCGCTGGTGGTCATCCGCGCGCTGCTCGAGGCCGGCGCGCGCGTGTGTGCCTTCGACCCGGAAGCCATGGGCGAGTGCCGGGCGCACCACTTCAAGGACCGCATCGAGTACGCCGAGACGCCCATGGACGCGCTCAAGGGCGCCCACGGCCTGGTGCTGATCACCGAGTGGAACGAGTTCCGCAACCCGAACTTCGACGAAATGAAGGTCGCCCTGGCCGAGCCCGTGATCTTCGACGGGCGCAACATCTACCCGCGCAAGGTGCTTGAGCGCCTCGGGTTCACCTACTACGGCATCGGGACCTGAGCGCCGAGAAAGGCCGCCCGCGCCGGAACGGCGTGGCGGACGTCTCGGGCGCGAAGCTGCTCAGCGCAGCTGGGCTCATGGTGCGGCCCCTCCGCGCTCCTCCGACGCGACGAACCGTACGCGCGGCTGGATCCCGCCTGAGGCTCCGGGGAACTCCCGCGCCCTTACGGCCCGGCGAGGCCGAAAAGAACGAGCGGTTGAGCGAGAGCGAGAACGCTCCTGCCCAACCGCCCTTCTTGATCGGACCCTCCTGAAGCCGCGGCGCGACAGGATCGCACCCGGCGGGAGAGGCCGTCGATGTCGTGGTGTTTCCAGAACCGAGTGCGCCCACGCCTTGCGCGGACCCGGAACCCGAGTCCTCCTGACGCAGGAGCGCGAACACGCTCGATCGAACCCACACGGGTTCGAACACACTCGATGAAAAGTGCGTTCACCTTGTCAAGACTTTCTCGCACTTCCTTTTTCTGCGCGCGCATCCGCGCGACGCAGGATCGCGCGCGGAAGTTCGTCGACGATGCGCATGCGCAGCAACGCGTTGCGCACGCGCTCACCCTCCTCGGTCTCCTCCAGCGCGCGCGCGCCGAACGCGTTCGTGCAGCGCTCGAGCATGCCCGCCGCGCCCTCGAGATCGTCCGCCTCGAGCAGCAGCAGCGCGAGCTCGTCGAAGGCCTGGATGCGCGCGAGCGGATCCGGCGCTTCGTCGCTCACGCGCTGCCAGGCGAGACGCGCCTCGTCCGCGCGCCCCTGCGCCTTCCACACCGTGCCTGCCCACGACCAAGCGTCCGCACGGCGCGCGGCGCGCGCGCTCGGATCGCCAGCCACGGCGAGGTAGGCTTCGAGCGCCTCGCTCCAGCGCCGCGCGCGCCGGAACAGGTGTCCGCTCTCGAGCCGCGCGCGCGCGCAGAACTCGGTGCCCTCGCCGTGCGCGGCGCTCCAGCGGAACTCTTCCAGCGCGCCGGCGTCGGCGCCGGCCGCGCGCAGGATCTCGCCCGCGCGAAAGGCGGCCTCGACGGCCGCCGCGCGCGCCTCGGGATGGAACAGGCGCACGGCGCGGTAGGCCTCGACCGCGAGGGCGCGCCGCGCGCCGCGCTCGGCCTCGGGCGCGTCGGCCAGGCGTTGCTTCAGGCGCCGCGCGTGCGCGAACTGCGCTTCGGCCGAGGACATGCGCGGGACCGAATCCTCGAGCCAGCGGGACGGAGCTCCGTCCTGCGGCGGGTGCGCGCTCCCCGTGCACAACACGAGCAGCGCCAGGGTGGATGCCGTGCGCATGGTTCGTCCTCACGAGGCCAGGAGACTCCAGCGCGATTCGATGGCCACGCGCCGCCGCAGCGCGCGCGCCAGGCGCTGACGCGCGCGATGCAGGCGCACTTTCACCAGCTTGCGCGGGATCCCGCACTCGGCCGCCGCCGAAGCCGTGGCGCAGGTGCCGCCGTAGTAGGCGTCGAGCAGGCTGCGATCCTGCTGGCGCAGCGCGCCCAACCCATGGCTCACGAGTTCGCTGGCGGCCTCGCCGTCCAGCCACAGGTCGGCGACGCGGTAGGCCTGATCGGCCGGCGAGGGCGCGGGGCGCGCCGGTGGATCGAAGGCCTCGTCGCTGCCGCCGCTCGCCTGCGTGCGCACGCCGCGCCGATGGGCGTCGGCGAGCACGTTGAGCGCGATGCGCAATGCCCACGGCCTCAGGCTCAGGACCCGCCGCCGGCGCCGGTAGCGCGCCGCGCGCAGGAACGTCTCCTGGATCGCATCCTCGACGTCGTTCTCGTCCGCCACCTGCCGCACGAGGAACGCGCGCAAGCCGTCGCGCAGCTCCTCCAGCCCTTCCCACGCCGCCTCGTCGAGGCAGCCTCCCGTTCCATTCGTGATCATCCTCGAGCTCCTGTTTCCGCGAACGCGCCCATCGCGCCGCGCGGACTCCAGGCGCCGTAGCGTCGTGCACCGCACGATGCTGTTGATTTGTGGAGAAGTCTCGGGAGCGCCTAGCGCGCAGAACGACGAACCCGCCCACGACTCAGCGCGCGGTAGGTCCCCGCGCGCTCAGCTCAATCGACGAGCAGCGCCGCGCGCAGCTCGCGCGCCTTGTCGGGGCCAGCGAGCTCGGCGACCAGCTCGAGCGCGAACTCGAGCGCCGTGCCGACGCCCTGGCTGGTGACCACGGGGCCCGAGCGCACGACCTTGGCGTCCGCCACCACGCGCGCTCCGCCCAGCTGGCCGCGCACGCTCGGATACGACGTGACTTCGCGTCCCTCCAACACCCCCGCCGCAGCCAGGACCGTCGGCGCGGCGCAGATCGCGGCCACCGTGCGGCCCGAGGCCGCGAGTTCTCGCACGAGCGCGAGCACGCGCTCGCTCTGGCGCAGATGGACGCTGCCGGGCATGCCGCCGGGCAGCACGATCATGGCCAGATGCTCGCCCTCGACTTCCTCCAGCGCCCGGTCCGTCGCCACGGTGATCCCGTGCGCGCCGGTGACGGGCCCGCGCTTCAGCCCAGCGATGCACACCTCGACCCCAGCGCGGCGCAGGACGTCGATGAGGGTCACGGCCTCGATCTCCTCGAAACCCTCGGCCAGGGGCACGAGCACGAGCCGACGCGCAGCAGCCTTGTCCATCCCGTCAGCGTAGCGCTCGCGGGCGCCGAGCCCCTACTGCAGGAAGTACAGGTACACCGCGCCGTCGATGCCGCCCGCGCCCGCGGTCACCAGCGGACTGAGAGGGTCGCCGCTCGCGCCATCGAAGACGCGCACCGCGTTGTTGCCCAGGGAGACCACGTACAGGTTCCCGTCGAGCGGGTGGAAGGCCACGCAGTAGGGCTGGTTGACGTCGCAGAAGCGGTCCACGAAGTTGCCGGCGGCGTCGTAGCGCAGCACGCGGTTGTTGAACGAGCTCGCCACGTACCACAGCCCGTCGTGCCAGACGAGGTCGCGCGGCTGGCGCAGGCCCCCGCGGCGGTTGGGGATGAACGCGCTCGCGAAGCTGCCGTCGGCGTTGTAGCGCAGCACGCGATCGTTCCAGAAGCTCGGCACGTACAGCAGGCCGTCCGGGCCCCACTTCGTGCCCGCGTCCGGGCCGTCGAGGCCGCCCGACGCGCTGGCCACGAACACGCCCTCGTAGGCGCCGCTCTGGCCGTCGAAGCGCAGCACCTGGTCGTTCTCGAAGCTGGTCACGAACAGGTCGCCTTGCGGACCGAAGCAGGCCGCGGTGGGACCGTCGAGCGGACCGTTCTCGTCCTCGGCCGTCAGCGGATCGTCGCCCACAAAGACGTCGAGCACCACGCGCGTCTGTGGATCGATGCGCACGACCTGGTCGACCTTCTCGGCGCACACGTACAGCAATCCGTCGGAGCCGAGCACGATCGACTGTGCGCCGCGCACGCTGGGCACGAAGCCGCGCGGCGTGCCGTCCGCCGTGCGATAGACGTACAGCCCGTTGCTGTTGTAGCCCGAGAGCAGGAGCTTGCCGGGCGTGCTCGGCCTCGTGGGGCTCGAGCGCGCCTGCTGCGCGGCGGTGGCCAGACAGGAGCAGGACAGGAACAACAGCGCGACGCCGTGGCAGTTCATGGGCAGACTCCGGGGAAGGGACGCTTACGACGATATCCTGTAGTTGTCTGGCGTCCAGCCCGAGCGCGGTTCCGGGTGAGTAAACGACAATCTGTCGTCAGCCAGAGCGCAGGCCAGCGCGGCGTAGGCGCCCAACGCCGCGCCCAGCGACGGCGGCCGGCGTCGCCGCAGCGAGCCGCGCATCACGGAGTCGCTACGAGCTCGAGCGCCTTCTTGGCCAGGCCACTGAGCGCGAGCCCGTCGAGCTCGGCCGTGGACACCCAGCGCACGCCGGGTGGCACACGGCGCGCGACGAGCTGCGCCGCGCGCAGGGTCGCGCGGATCCGGTGGTGCGTGATCGCGTGGCTCAGGCGTCCGAGCTCCGCGCCTGGACGCAGGGCGAGCCCCGCCGACAGTTCCGCCGGCCACAGGCGCGCGTCGTCGGGCGCGAGCTGGCGCGTGGGCAGCTCGTGCAGGCCCGCCATGCGCCCACCGTCCGGGCGCTCGACCAGCAGCACGCGTCCGCGTTCCTGGACGGCGTAGAGCTCGAGCTCGACCGCCACCATTGCGCGTCGCGCGCGCGCGCGCGGCAGCTCGGCCGTGCGCCCCTCGGCCTGCGCGCGGCAGTGCGCGCGCAGCGGACAGCGCGGGCACTGCGGCGCGCGCGGCGTGCACACGCGGGCGCCGAGCTCCATCAGCGCCTGGTTCCACTCGCCCGGCGTGCCACGCGCGTCGCGCGCGGGCACCAGCTCGCGCGCCGCGGCCCAGCAGCGCTCGCCGAGGCCCTTCGAACCCTGCGGCTCCTCCAGCGCAAACAGGCGCGCGAACACGCGCTGCACGTTGCCGTCCACCAGCGCCTCGCTCGCTCCGAAGGCGATCGAGAGCACCGCGCCGGCGGTGTACGGCCCGACGCCGGGCAGCGCCAGCCAGGCCGCGCGCGTGCGCGGCAGGGCGCCGGCGTGCTGTGCGACGATCGCCTGCGCCGCGGCGCGCAGGGCGCGCGCGCGCGAGTAGTAGCCCAGACCACTCCACAGCGTCAGCACCTCGCGCTCCTCGGCCGCCGCGAGCGCGCGCACGTCGGGGAAGCGCTCCAGGAAACGCAGGTAGTAGGGCACCACGGTCTCGACGCGCGTCTGCTGCAGCATGGCCTCGCTGATCCACACCGCGTAGGGCTCGCGCGTGCGCCGCCAGGGCAGATCCCGGCGCTCGGCCTGGAACCAGCGCAGCAGCGGACGCCGCAGCTCCGCGCGCCCGGGCAGGGCACGCCGAGGCTGGGCCGAACGGATCCGCTTCATCGCGCCCGAGCATGGCCGATGGGCAAGGCATTCGCCAACACGGTGCCCCTGCGGCGTTTGGCACGCGCGCGGCTGCGCCGTACCCTCTCGGCCCCGCATGGGTTGCTATCTCACGCTGCGCCGCCTCGCCCACGGCGCCTGCGCCGGCGCCTTGCTGTCGTGCATGCGCGCCCCGCTCGGGCTCGACTGGACGCAGCTGGCGGTCGTCCAGGCCTCCAGCGCGGCACTGTTCCGCGCGGGCGCTCTGCTGGCCCTGGCCCTGGCCCTCGATCCGGCGCGGCGCGCGCTGCGCGAGGGTCCGCGCGGCGCCTGGCTCGGCGCCCTGTGGGCCGGCTTCGCCGTGCACGGACTGGTGCTCGACGTCACTCCCGACAGCCGCGCGGGCTACGCCCTCACGCTGGTCGTGGGCACGTTCCTGCTGCGCACACTGGCGGGATCGCGCACGGCCGACGGCCCCGTGCCCGAAGTCCTGGGACGCGGAGAACGCCTCGGACTGGTGCTGTGCGGCCTCGGCGCCGCCTGCGCCTTCGAATCGCTGGCGCGCGAGACGCGCCTCTTCGGCATGGCGACGCGCGCCGACGACGCGCTCTTCGCGAGCGTGTTCCTGGCGCTCCTGTTCGTGGCCGCGCTGTCCTTCGGGCCGCTGCTGAGCAAGCTCGGCGGCGAGCGCGTGCGCTTCGCGACGGGCCTGGCGCTGAGCACGGGCGTGGCGGTCGCCGGCCTGACCTTCCTGGCGCAGCTTTCGCCGGGCGGATTGCACGGCTACCTGCGACGCTTCGGCCTGTTCGTCGGCTGGGGTCGTGTTGTGGACGGCAAGCTGGGCGGGGCGCTGGGGCTGGCGGGGCTGCCCGCGCTCGACGGCGCCTCGATCGGGACGCTGTGGAGCGATGCGCTGCTCGGCGCGGCCGCCTTTGTGGTCCCTTGCTTCGTGCTGGGTGCGACGCTCGGCGCCACGCGGCACTCGGGGCGAGCGGCGCATGCGCTGGTCGGAGCCGCGCTGGGGCTGGTGCTCTTGCCGCTCGTGATCCGCGCCCATGGGCACGCCTTGACCCCGGCCGAGCTCGGCCAGGCGAGCTTCGCCTGGGATCTGGTGGTCCTGGGCGCGAGCGTGGCGGCGCTCGGGCTCGTCCTGGCGTGCGTGGGCGAGGCGCGTCTGCGGCTCCCGAGCGTGGGACTCGCCCTGGCCGTCGCGCTCGTGCCCTGGGCCCAGCCGCGTCTGGCGCTGTGGAGTTTCTCGCCCTGGGCACCGAGCGTGGTCGAGCCCGAACTCGTGTGGCCCACGCCCGAGGGCCTGCTGACCGTCGAGCGCGCGCGCGACGGCACGCCGATCGCCACCCTCGACCGCCGGCGCTTGACACCGCTGCTGGACGAGCAGGGAGCGGACGAACGCCGCCTGCGCCGCGCCTTCGAGCTCTTGCCCCCCGCGCGCCGCACGCGCGCGGTGCGCACGCTGTTCGTCGGCCAGCTCACGCCCGCGCGCGCGCGCGTGCTGCGCGCCCTGGGGGCGCTGGAGCTCGAGCGCACCGCGCCCTGGCACCTGGCCATGCCGGCGGTGGAGGAGCGCCTGTTCGCCGGTGAGGAAGCGCCGCCGGGGCGCATCGTCGCGCCGGCCGAGGCGCGCACGCGCCTCTCCGAGGGCGGCTACGACTGGGTCATCGCGCCGTCGATCCGCGGCCCGGTGGTGAACTGGAAGAGCGAGGCGCGCGAGCTGTGGGGCAGCGGCGACGCGCCGCGACTGAGCGAGCTCGAGCTCGCCAACGAGACCCTCGGCGTGGCCTGGCTCGACGCGGACTCCCTGGCGGAGCGCGGGGCGGCGCTCGAGCCGCTGCTGCTCGAACTGGAACTCCTGGACTCCTTCTCGCTGGCGCTGGTGCGCGGCGCGGACGCAAACCTCGCCCCCGAGGCCTGCGCGGCGATCGCGGACCAGCAGTGCCCGCGCCCGCTGGATTTCTTGCGCACCATGCCCCAGCTGCGCGCTTTCGCGCTGCAGCGCGACTGGGCCGCGAGCCTTAGCTACCGCACGGCGCCGGAGCTCGTGCGCGGCCTGACGCTGCACTTCGGCGCGCAGAGGCTCTCGTCGGGCGGCGAGTCGCGCGCGCAGCAGATCGAGCTCGACGAGGAGGCCCTGCGCGCGTTCTTCGCGGCCGTGCCGGCTGCGGACAAGCTCGACGTGCCCACGCGCGAGCTGTGGGAGGCCCTGGCGTGGATGTTCACGGCCAAGCGCTTTCCCGAGGAGGCGCTGGTCTACCTCGAACCCGTGGCCGAGCGCTTCGCGCCCTGGCCGGCGCTCGACCGCGCCGTGGCGCACGCCTATCGCGAGGTGCTGGAGCCGGCGACCGCGCTGCGCTTCCTCGCCCGCGCGCGCGAGGCCGAGCCGGGGGCCGTGGAGGCCTGGATCGAATCGTCCCAGGCCGCGGCCGAGCTCGGCGACGGGGCGCAACGGGTGGCGTTCCTCGAGCGCGCCCTGGCCGTGTCTCAGGGCCGGCCGGACGTGGAGCGTGAGCTGGGCCTGGCGCTGCTCGCCGTGGGCGACGAGCGCGGACGGGCGATCGCGGAGCGCTACCTGTCGGTCGCCCCGGACGACCTCGAGCTCCTGCAGGCCCTTGGCCGGAGCGCGCCAGAAAAAGCCCCCGCCGACGAGCGCTGAGAGCGCGTCGGAAAATCCCACTACCGACCTGCAGCGCGGCGATTCGTCGGCAAAAGCCCGCTCCCAAGGGGCGAAAACACTCCTTCGAAGGCCGGACCCGCAGGGGTCTGGGATTTTCCGACAGCCTCTGAGCCTCTCTACCCGCCGCAGGCGGGCCCGGTGAGGAAAGAACAAGCACCGGCTCGTCAGGCCCGAGTCGGGCGAGCGTTCTGAACCGCTTGTTCTTTGGAAGCCGCCGCAGCAATTTTTTGCCCGGACCGGCACACGTGCGGCGCACTTGGTGGTTGAATCGGCGGCTCGGAACCTGGGCTCCGCGTCGACGGAGCGACCACCTGACTCGAACCTCGCCCCCCCATCTCGCCCCTCCATGAAGACAATCCCCCGTCTGTGGTGCGCGACCCTGCTGCTCGGCGCGCTCGGCGCGAGCGCGCTGGCGCAGATCAAGAGCTTCAGCCTGGCCGAGATGATCGAGACCGCGGATAGCGCGGTGTACGGCCAGATCGTCGCCGCGCACGTGATCCGCGCGGACAGCGCGATCGACGGACCCGAGCTCTACTACACCACGCTCACCCTGCAGGGCCGCACCCTGGCCGACAACCGCCCGATCACGGTCGACGTGACCTTCCGCGGCGGCTTCGTCAGCCCCACCGAAGGCGTGTTCAACTCCGAGGCTCCGGCCGCGGACGACGTGCA
>SIAI01000023.1 GCA_009691855.1 Planctomycetota bacterium
GGCTACCGCAGCTTCGCGAGGGCACTTCCGACAGGTGTCCTCCGTCGCGAACCAGCGGTCGAACTGTGCCAAGTGCCTGGGTACTCCGCGTCGGCCATCCCGCGACACTGCCCCTGGTGGTCACTTGAGCGAAGGGGATATCCCCTTCGGTGCAAGTCTAGGAGGAGGCGCAACGCCGCCAGCGGCGATTCAGTGCGGCGGATTGTTGGCGCTGCTTCGGGGAAGGGACACTAGGTGCGCCGCCAGCCGCCCGACTTGCCCCCGGTCTTCTCCAGCAGCTCCACGCGCTCGATGAGGATGCCCTTGTCGAGCGCCTTGGTCATGTCGTAGATCGTCAGCGCCGCCACTGCGGCACCGGTCAGGGCCTCCATCTCGACGCCGGTCTTGCCGGTCGTGCGCGCCCGGCAGCGCACCTCGAGCGCGTCGGCGCCCAGCGGCTCGACCGAGAGCTCCAGGTGCTCCAGAGCCAGCGGGTGGCACATCGGGATCAGCTCGCTCGTGCGCTTGGCGGCGAGGATCCCGGCGCAGCGCGCCACCTCCTCGATCGGGCCCTTCGGGCCGGCCCCCTTCCACACCGCGTCGCGCAGCCCGGCGGGGAAACGCACGAGCGCTCGCGCGAGCGCGCTGCGCACCTCGGCCGGCTTTTTACCCACGTCTACCATGCGCGAGCGCCGACCTCGCGCGCGCGTCTCGACGTGACTGAGGACGCGCCGGGCGCCGACCTTCGTGCTGCGCTTCTGCATCGGGGAAAGGGATTCCTTTTCGCTTGGGAGTCGCCGCCGGCGGACCGAAAAGGGCGAGCGCTCCGAAAACGCGACGAACGACCGCCAGCGGGCTCGATACTAGACTACTTCGTCCGCTCCCATCGCGCCCACCATCGCGCCAGAGCTCCGTACCTCCCCACATGACTGCGCGCACCCTCGCCCTGTTCCTTGTCCTCCCCTTCGTCCTGCCGCTGACGACGCTCTCGGCGGCGCCCGTGCTGCACCAGCAGGGCAACCTCGAGGCGCTCGTGGCCGGCGAGGTTGATGGCGCGTCCCAGAAGGACGTCCCCGCCCTCTGGCAGCGCGCGCTCGAGCTGCGCGACGCGGAGAAGCTCGCCAGCAAGGAGGAGCTCGATCGCGCGCTCGACTCCTGGCTCGCGCGCGCCAAGGAGCTCACGCCTCAGGCGGCACTGCTGGTGAGCGCCAGCCGGCTGCTGGGCTCGTCACCGGACGTGGGCAAGCTGGTCGAAGCGCTGGCCCCGCTGGTTGACGCGGGCGACGCGACCCTGGCCGCTGCCGCCTCCGAGCTGCTGGCCAACAGGGCCTTCAAGACCCTCGCGCCCACGCGCCGCGACGAGTTCGCCAACAAGATGCTGAAGCGCGCCGAGGACGCCGCGCTGGCCCCGCGCCTGCGCCTGGAGTTCGCCAAGGCCGCCTATCGCTCGGGCGGCGGCAAGGAGCGCATCAAGGCCAACACCGTGCTGCGCTCGTTCCTCGACTCGCAGGATCCCGAGCTGAAGGCCCAGGGCGCGTTGTCGATGGCCGAGCTGGACGCGGTGGCCATCGAGGGTGAGCTGCGCGCCACGCTGGAGAAGCTCAAGCTGGTGCCCGACGAGCGCGGCGCCCTGGCCGAGTCCTACCTGCAACGCGAGGACCTGCGGCGCGCCAACGAGCGCACCCGAGGCGAGCTCCTGAAGCGCGCCGAAGGCTCGTCCACGACGCCCGAGATGAAGGAGTTCCTGACCGTGCTGCGCCTGATCCAGGAGCGCCACCTGGAGGGCCGCCAGGTCAAGCAGGAGGACCTCTTCGAGGCCGCCATCAACGGCATGCTCCACTACATGGACAACCACTCGAACCTGCTCAGCTCGGAGCAGTACGCGCGCTTCTACGGCGAGCTCGAGGCCGAGTACGGCGGCATCGGCGCCTACGTCAACGAGGACCCGGACGACGGCCTGTTCACGATCGTCAAGCCGATCTACTCCGGGCCCGCGTACCACACCGGGCTGATGACCGACGACAAGATCGTGCGCATCGGCGACTGGCAGACGCTGGGCCAGCCGGTGGACGACATCATCAAACACCTGAAGGGCAAGCCGGGCACCCCGGTCGATCTCTACGTGTGGCGGCACGGCATGGAGCCGGGCTTGATCGAGCGCCCGACCGAAGACATGAAGGTCACCGTTGCGCGCGAGCAAGTGCGCATCCCGCCGGGCACCTACCAGATGCTGCCCGGCGGCGTCGGGTTGTTGCAGCTCGACGAGTTCAGCCAGGTGGCCATGGAAGAAGCGCGCTCCTGGATCGAGGAGCTGAAGAGGCTCGGCATGAAATCGATGATTCTCGACCTGCGCTTCAACGGCGGCGGCCTGTTGAGCGGCGCGGTGGACGTGGCCGAGCTCTTCCTGCCGCGCGGCAAGGACGTGGTCTCGACGGAGGGGCCCGACCGCAACCATCCCGAAGAGAGGCGCAAGGAAACGCTGCGCACGCGCGCCAAATCACCGGTCCTTCCCGAAAGCATGCCGCTGGTCGTGCTGGTGGGCAGCTCGACCGCCTCGGCCGCCGAGATCGTCTCCGGCGCGCTGCAGGACCACGGGCGCGCGAAGCTCGTCGGCAAGACCACCTATGGCAAGGGCTCGGTGCAGGACCTGATCCAGATCCTGCCCGACACCGAGGACGAGTGGGACGACGAGAACCAGAACCGCATCCGCGACCCCTGGGAGAAGATCACCAAGGACGTGGACGGCGACGGCGAGATGGACTACGCGCCGCGCGTCAAGCTCACGATCGCGCACTACCTGCTGCCCAGTGGGCGCTCGATCCACCGCGATATCGACCGCGAGGGCCACGTGATCAGCGAGGGCGGGGTCAAGCCGGACATGGTCGTGGACGCACCCGCGATCGAGGGCTGGCGCATCCAGGAGCAACGCCGCATCCGCAAGGAAGTGGGCAAGCACGTCGAGGCCACCTACGCCGCCAACCGCGAGCTCTACGGACGCCTGGCGGTCAACGACCAGAAGCGCCCCGAGCTCTACCCCGCCTTCGACGAGCTGCTGGGCGGCCTCAACACCACATTGGCGCGCGACGACGTGCGCCGCGTGCTGCGCTACGAAGTGCGTCGGCGCGTGCAAGACGACCGCGGGGCCGAGTTCCCGGCCGGCGACTTCGTCGAGGACGTGCAGCTGCAGAAGGCGATCGAGGTCGCGCTCGACGGCCTGGGCCAGAAGCCCACCGACGTGGACGATTTCAACCTCGTGTTCGATCTGCCCAAGCCCGATCCCAAAGGCGGCATCCAGCTCGCGAATCGCGGTTCGCAGGAGCTCACGCGCGCACTGTCGCTGCTGCGCGGCGCGCAGAGCGGCGGCAAGACGCTCTCGCGCGAGGAGATGGACCAGCTGATCGAGATCCTGGGCACGATCGACGACCGCAAGAACTGAGCGCCCCCGAGGACTGATGCCTGCAACGAGGCGCCGCGCCCTTCTAGCGCGGCGCTTTCGTTTCGGCGCTTCCAAAGACCAAGTTGTTCAGCGCGTGCGCCGCCCGCAACCCAAACGCAGCGCGGAGAGCGCGGAGCGCCACGGAGGAAAACGGGGAGCGGGGCGGAAGACCTCCGGATCGTCGGATTCCAGCAGGCTGAACCGCGGAGACCATGCTCTTTCCTTCTCCGCGAGTCTCCGCGCTGCGCTTTCCGCCACTCCAGGAGTCTTGCTCGCCGTGCAGGCGGCCGACGAATAGAAGCTCAGCGGACCTGGGCAGCCTGTTCTTTCCTGACCAGGCCCGCCTGCGGCGGGCAAGCGGCTCAGCGCGGGCTGCAGCCCGCAACCCGATGAGACCTCATGCGCCCGCGCTGAGTTCTTGTTGGCGCGGGAGGCAGACCCTCCCCCGCGACTCCTCCTCCAGGCCAGGCGCGCCCCGCGGCCTGCCCCTCCTCGCCGCTTGATGAGCGGCGCGGCGCCGGCGGCGCCGGAGCTACTACTCCCGAGAATCCGCGCGCGGCGCGCGGACTCTCGAACCTAGTAGCTCAGCCCGACTCGTCCGCGAACTGCTTCAGCGCCGGCGAGACGAACTCCTGGAACAGGATCACCAGCGCCGCCGTCACGGGCAGCGCGATCAGCAGGCCCAGCATGCCCAGCGCGGCCCCACCAGCGAGCAACGCGAAGAACACGACCAGCGGGTGCAAGCCCAATCGGTCGCCGAGGATCCGCGGCAGGAGCACGTAGCCCTCCAGCACCTCGGCCACGCCGAATACCAACCCGGCGCGCCAGGCGGAGTCGATCACGCCGCGATCGAGGATCCCCACCGCGAAGGTCAGCAGGAAACCGCTCAGCGCGCCCGCGAAGGGGATGATCGACAGCGCGCCGGAGAGCATCCCGAACAGGAAGCCGTAGGGCATGTCGGCGATCGTCAGCCCGATGGCGAGCAGCAAGCCCTTCAGGAAGGCGACGGCCAGGCGCCCGCGGAAGAAGCTCGCGATCATCTCGCCGATGCGCTCGGCCACGCGCGTCAGGCGTGCGCGCTCGCGGCGCGGAAAGTAGCGCTGGACCGAGCCGTGCACGTCGCCGATCACGAACAGAAAGTAGTACGTGTACAGCGGCACCAGGAAGAACAGCGCTACGACCCAGAACACGCCTCCCAGGAAACGCGCCAGGAAGGACAGGAGGCCCCCGGCCAGCGAGAGCCCGGTGCGCCCGGCCTGGTCGCCGTACTCGGCCAGGAACGTCTGCGCATGCACGCGCAACCCCTCCAGGTCCGGCACGGGCCAGTCCTCGATCTCGAGCCCCCAGCCGCGCAGGGTGGCGGTGAATTCGTCCGCGCGGTGCTGGAGGCTTTCGTGTAGCGGGATCCCCTGGCCCGGTTGGGCGGTGGCCGAAGCCTTGGCGCTCTCGTAGACGTCGCTGACCAGCGCGCGCAGCTGCCACACCAGCGCCACCAGGACCAGGAGCGCCAGGCAGAAGCCGGCTGCGAAGATCAGGTTCACCGCCGCGCGCCGGGACAGGCCGCGCCGCTCCATGCGCGCCACCAAGGGCAGCAGGATGTACGCCAGCAGGTACCCGCACAGCAGCGGATTGAGCACGCTGCGCACGCTCCAGAAAAACCACGCGGACAGTACCAGCAGCGCCAGCAACACGAGGTTGCGGCGGGCGCGGGAGAGTCGCTCGAGCATGGGCGCGGCGGGTCCCCTACTCCTCGGGAGTGGAAGCGCCCGCGTTCCCCAGGGCCTCGGGCAGCGGGATCCGATAGCCGCGCACGAAGGCTTCCTCGAAGTCGAAGCCGTCGCGGAAATCCTCGATCGTGTCCGTCTCCTGGCGATTCAGGAGCCCGTTCTCGACCAACAGGAAGACGATGCGACCCCAGTCCAGCGTCTCGCGCACACCCCAGGAACGCCACACCGCCGGCGCCAGGGGCCCGAAGAGCTGCAGGGCGAGCGCCCGCATCCCGCCCAGGAGCTCTTGCCCGGTGACGTGGCGCTCGGGTCCTTCGGCCTTCTCCTTGCCGGCTTGACGCATCGCGTGCGGCAAGGACTCGAACAAGAAGGCGAAGGCCTCGGGCGAATAGCGCCCGTCCTTCAGCGCGAGC
This sequence comes from Planctomycetota bacterium, assembly GCA_009691855.1. Taxonomy (GTDB): domain Bacteria; phylum Planctomycetota; class UBA1135; order UBA1135; genus JABFRZ01. The sequence goes on from SIAI01000023.1 coordinate 5,556, forward strand.
AGGCGGATCTGGTCCTGGATGGCGGCCTCCTAGCGCGTGCAGGGTAGCGGGCTCTGCGCTCCGCCGAAAGCTCGAGCACCTACTAGCCCGGCGGCGGCGGCAGGATCAGGATCAGGTCGAACACCGGGAACGGCGCCAGCAGCATGCCCACGCGCGCCACGACGAGTTCGCTGCCTTCTTCGTAGGGAAACGCGGGACGCACGCCGGGGCGCACGCCCTGACAGCCCTCGGTCCGCGCCGACCAGCCGGCCAGGCCGAGCGTGTCCAAGGCCGTGTTGACCGCGCCGCCGATCATGTTGCCGATCTCCAGCAGCGCGTCCTTGAGCGTCGCGTCCGGGGCCGTCTCCGTGCGCCGCGAAGCGACGCTCTCGTCCGGGATCATCAGCAGGAAGCAGGACATCGTGATCGCGTCCGGCAGCGGCACGAGCACGGCCCCGTGCCGCTTCCCGCCCGTCCGTGGGACGAACCCGAGCTTGAAGGAGATGTGCACCTTCCCCGTCCCGGCCGGCCGCGTTCGTGCGCGCTCGACGCGCGGCACAGCGAACTCCACGTCGTGGCCGAGCATCATGCCCAGGTCCTCGCCGATGCGCGCCAGGATCGCGGCGACCATCGAAGCGTCGCTTGGCAGCGTGTGGACAGTCTGACTCATGGCCCCAGGATGAGCCGTCAGGCGCCGGACAGCCGGTCGCGAACGCGCTCGGAGGGCTTTTTCGGCCAGCGCCGGGGAGCGCGCTCCAGCCAATCCGGGAATCCGCTCCCGTCCGCTCAGCCCTGCTGCGGACGGGCGCGGCGCGCCGGCCCCGCGGCCAGCAGGAGCAGGGCCCGCTCCAGCACGGCCGCAGGCGTCAGGTTGCGCTCGATGTCGGCGCGCGCCGTGAGCAGGGCGGCGCCGCGCAGCTCGAGCTGGTGCTCGCCGGTACGAGCCGCGAGGCGCGGCGCGAGGTCGCCGTGGGCCAGGCGCTCGGCCGGAACGCCGGCGCAGGCGCGCCAGCCGTCGCGCAGCAAGCCCTGGGCGAGGTCGAGCACCACGCGCGCGCGTTCGCGATGGCGCGCCGTGTCGTTCTTGCCCCCGAACTCGCCCTCGACCTGCCACAGTTCGGCCGAGGCCGACAGGGCGTCGCGCTCGCCCAGGGCCACGCCGGCCAGGATCTCGCGCAGGGCGCGCGTGCCGTTGCGCGCCATCTCCAGGGCCAGCCCGGGCGAGCCCTCGGCCAGGCGCGCGAGCTCGCGCGCGGCCTGGGCCTCCAGCCCGGCCGCCAACAGCACGCCCTGACACTGTTCGGCGTCGAGCGCGTCGAAGCGCACGCGGATGCAGCGGCTGTGGATAGTCGGGAGCAGGGCCGAGCTGCGGCTGGTCTCCAGCAAGAGGATCGTGCCCGGACGCGGTTCCTCGAGCGTCTTCAGCAGCGCGTTCTGCGCGAATTCGTTCATGCGCTGGGCCTCGCGCACCAGCGCCAGGCGCAGGCGTCCCTCCACCGGGCGCAGCGACAGGAACGCCTCCAGGCTCTGCTCGCCGTCGCCGCGTTCGCGCTCGCGCTCGGCGATGCGAGCGATGCGGATCTTCTCCTCGTTCTCGAGCAGCGGATCGATCACGAACAGGTCGGGGTGGTTGCCGCGTTCGCCGCCCGAGGCCACGCGCTTGCACGGACCGCAGCTGCCGCACGGCTCGGCGGGTCCGTGCTGACACAGACAGCCCATGGCGAACCAGCGCGCCGCCAGGAACTTGCCGATGCCGTCGCGGCCTTCGAACAGGAGCGCGTGCGGCAGGCGCGACTCGCGCGCCGCGCGCCACAGCCGCTCCAGCGTCGGCCCGTGCGCAAGCGGGCTAGCGACCTGCACGCGCCACCTCCGCCGCAATGCGCTGCGCGACGTCGTCCACCTTGTCCCGCGCGTCGAGCAACACCACGCGCGCGACCCGCGCGGCGTAGCGCCGGTAGCCCTCGGCCACGCGCTCGTGGAAGTCGCGCGCCGCGGACTCGAAACGATCCTGCGTCCCGCGCCGCGCGCGCGCGCTCTCGGGATCGAGGTCCAGGATCAGGGTCAGGTCGGGCGCCGGCGTGCCGGCCCAGGTCTCGAGCAGGGAGAGCACGCGCTCTTCGCCCACGCCCAGGGCCCAACCTTGGTAGGCGAAGGTCGAGGGGTGGAAGCGCTCGCACACCACGTCGCGACCGCTGGCCAGGGCCGGGGCGACGAGCTCCTCCAGCATCTGCCGGCGCGCGGCGGCGAACAGCAGCGCCTGCGCGGCCGGCGTCAGCGCGGGTTCGGGATCGAGCAGCAGCGCGCGGATGCGCTCGCCGGCGGCGGTACTGCCGGGCTCGCGCAGGTGCAGCGCCTCGGCGCCGAGCGCGCGCGCCAGGCGCGTCGCCTGGGTGCTCTTGCCGCAGCCGTCCAGGCCGTCGAGCACGAAGAAGCGTCCACGGGCGGTCATCGCGCCGATCGTACCCGACGCGCGGACTACTTCAGCCGCGCGCGCGCCTCGAGCGCGGGCGGGCAGGCCGAATCGAGGGTCAGGGCGCTCTCCATCTCGGACCTGGCCAGCTCGTTCTGCCCGAGCTCGAGCGCAGAAAGCGCGGCGAAGCCGCGGCACAGCGCGTCCTGTTCGCGGAAGCGCTTCTCGACCCCCGACAGGCGTTTGGGCGCCCCCTCGCCGGCTTGCTTCTCGAGCCCCGCGTCCACCTTCCGCTGGCGCTCCTCAGGCGCCAGGGCTTCCCATTCCTCGCGCGTGACGCCGGCGAGCTCCAGCAGTTCGTCCAGCGACAGCTCCTCGGACGCTCCGTGCTGGATGTCGCCGTCGAGCTCGAGCGGGACCCGCGGACCGACCTGAAACTCGCGCAGCGCCTCGGCGTGCCGACCGAGCGCGCGCAGTGCCAGCCCCCACGAATAGTGCAGGTTGCGGCGGAAGGGGTCGACCTCGTTGGCCTCTTCCCAGAGCTTGGCGCTCTCGGCGGGTCGTCCCTGCTCGGCGAGCCAGGTCGCGACTCGGGCGTGCACCACGTAGTCGCCCGCATTCCAGTCCAGCCAGCGCTGCCGCGCGGCCATGGCGCGCGCGCTGTCCTTGGCGCGCTCGTAGAGGCGCGCCTGCTCGAGCTCGGCCGAGAAGTGTGCGTCGGGGAAGCCCGGGAAGGCCTGCTCGGCGGCCGCGAACTCCTCCAGCGCCTCCTTGTCCTTGCCGCGTCGCGCGAGCAGAGAACCCAACGCCATGCGCGCGCGGTAGTCGTTGCCACCGCGCTCGATCCCGGCGCGGAACGCCGCCGTGGCGTCGTCGCCGGCGCTCTGCGCCAGGAACAGCTCGCCGCGCAGGAACTCGCCGCGCGCCGGCAGCGGACCGGCCAGGCCGGCCAGGCGCAGATTCTCCTCGGCGTCGAGGCGCTTGCCCGCCAGGTACGAGCCCCACGCGACCTTGCACCAGTCGAGCGCCCAGGGCGCGCGCGTCGCCGGATCGGAAGGCAGCTGGCGCGACAGCGCGAAGCGCGTGCGCAGCGTCACCTCGGGCGACCAGCGCGGCTCGATCGCGAGCGGCGCGATCAGCGCATCCACGCGCGCCGCGAACTGCGCGTCGATCTCCTCCGGGGTGCGCTGGAACACCTCGCGAAAGGCGCCGTCGAGGTCGGCGCCGCGGTCGAAGGCTGCCAGCAGACGCACCATCGGCGGGAAGCCGCCCTGCTCGATCAGCATCTGGCACAGCAAACCACTCTGGTAGTAGGCAAACAAGACGCGCGGTCCGCGGAAGGCGTTGTTGAGCTTGCGCAGCGGCAAGACCTCGCCGTTGGCGCGCGCATCGACGAGATCGCGGCGCATGTTGCGCGACCACGACGGACGTCGCGCGCCCTCCTCCCAGGTCGCCAGGCCCTCGGTGATCCAGCGCGGGCAGCGGTTGTTGGAGAGCCCGAGGTGGATCACGTGCGTGAACTCGTGGAACGAGGTGCGCGCCCAGGAGAACGTGCCGCGCAGCTCGGACAGCGGCGAGACGGCCGTGACCACCGGGCCGAAGCACACGCCCAGCGCCGGATAGCCCTCGAAACCGGTCGAGCGCACCGAGAAGTCGCGCCAGTCGCGGAAGACCTCGATCTGCGTCACGCCCGGCGTGTGGCCGTAGCGCGCGGCGAGCTCTTCACGCGCCTTGCCGTAGAACTCGGGCAGATAGCTGGTCAGCACCGCGCCCTCCTCAGGACGCCACAGGAAGCGCAGCTCGCCGTGGTCCTCGAGCACCATCGACTCCTTCATGCGCTTCAGCACCAGCTGCGTGTTGTCGCGCCAGGCGTTGCGCCGGCCCTCGCCGACCTCGTTCGAGCGCGCGAAGGCCTCGCGTGCGCGCTCCTCGTCGCCGGTGTTGGCGCGCGCGCGACCGAGCTGGATCCAGGCCATCCAATCGCGCGGATCGCGCTCGACGGCCTGCTCCAGGAAGCCCAGCGCCTCGGCGAAGCGGTACAGCTCGAGCAGGTGCCAGCCCACGGCGAGCTCGGGCTTGGAGTCGGCGGGATCGGCGGCCACCAGCGCCGCCAGCGTGGCGCGCGCTTCGTCGCGACGGTGCTCGATCCAGGCCAGCGCGGCCTGCTCGGTACGCACCTCGCGGCGTCCCGGGGCCAGGCGCGCGAGCCGCTCCAGCGTGCGGCGCGCGCCCGGCAGTTCGCCGTCGTCCAGCGCGCCCGATGCGCGCGCGAGCAGGCCCTCGACCGAGTCCGGGTGCGCGGCGAAGAGCGTCTCCAGGATCTCCTCGGGCGACTGGCTCGTGCGCTGCCAGTTCCAGCGATGCAGCCGCCACAGGAGCAGCCGCGCGCCGGCGTGGTCGCGGTGCAAGCCGAGGGCTTCCTTGCACAGCTCGCCCGGCGAATGCGCCTTCGACACGGCGTCATCGACCTCGCCGTAGGTCTCGAAGTAGACGTCGCCGAGCTCGATCAGGACGTCCGGCTCCGACGAGCTGCGGCTCTTGCGCCCGCGCGCCGCCTCATCGGCCGCCACCAGGCTCTTGGCCGCGCGTTCGAAGAAGCCCAGCGCGCGCTCGCAGCGCGCGCGGGCGAGCAGTGCTTCCCAGTCCGTAGCCGCGGGCGCCTGGGCACCCTTCTGGAAGGCCGCACGGGCCTCGACGCGCCGCCCGAGCGAGGCCAGCGCCCGCCCGAGAGCCACGGCGTCGCGCCCGTCGCCTTCGGGCTGCAGCGCCTGGACGGCCGCGGCCAGGGCCTCGGGATCGTCGCCGGCGCGCCCGAGCTCGCTCACGAGCTCGAGCCAGGTGCGCGCGCACAGCGCAGCATCCCGGGCCTCGAGCGCGCCGCTGCGCGCGACCTCCAGCACCGCTCGCGCGTCTTCCTGCGCGCCGGCATAGTCGCTCGCCTCCTGCCGACAGCGTGCGCGCAGGGCGCGGCTCAAGACGTCGTCCGGCGTGTCGGTCAGGACCCCGTCGAGGGCCGTCAGGGCGGCGGCGACTTCGCCCCGGCGGCGCATGAAGTCGAGCTCTTCGCGCTCGGCACTGCCGAGCGGCTCCTGGGCCTGGGCGACGCGCGCTGCGGAGACGAACGAGAGCGCCAGGACGAACAGAGCGGCGGCCGGAGAAGTCCTGTGCATCGTTGTTTCTGGAGGGACGTTCTTGTATCTCGGACGATCTGCGACTTCACCCAGGAGACTCGTCTTGAACCTTCGGTCGGCGCTACTGCTCTGTTGCCTCCCCCTGCTCTCGGCTTGCACGAGCACGCCGCCGCCCTCCCGCGATCCGGTCCCCGAATACGACCCGGCGCCGGCCTACCCGCACTGGGCCGGACGCCCTGTGACGTGGAGCAAGCTCGGCGACATCGAGGACTGGCTCGAAGGGTCGGGCCCAATGCAGTATCCCGAATTCGTCGCCACGGCCCAGCTTGAGCTGGCGGAGGGACGCCTCGCGCTGGCGCAGAAGGAAGCCAAGGACCTGGCCGCGCCGGTGCTCGCCAGCCGCTTGAAGACCGCCGAGTCCGGCTTCAAGAACCTGCTCGAGCGCACGGACCTGCGCGCCACGCTCAAGCAGCGCGCGGAGCGTGGGCTGACTCAAATCGACGAGCTGCGCCGGGGCAAGCCCAGCAGCGCCGCACCGCGCACGGCCTCGGCCGCGTCCTCGGCGAGCCCCACGACCAGCGGGCTCGCGATCCAGCCGCGCACCGCCTGGGGCGCGGGCAAGGCCCTGCCCTACCGCCTGACCGCGGCCAGCGGCTGGAACCGCATCACGATCCACCACTCGGCCATGGACTCTAAGGACATCGGCGTGCCGACCAGCGGGCATGTGGCCGACACGATCAAGGACATCCAGACGGTGCACATGCGCGATCGAGGCTGGGGCGACATCGCCTACCACTTCTTGATCGATCCGACCGGCCGCATCTGGCAGGGCCGCTCCCTCGACTGGCAAGGAGCGCATGCCCAGGGCGCGAACAACATCGCCAACATCGGCGTCTGCCTGCTGGGCGACTTCAACCACGAGCGCCCCGATCCGCGCGCGCTCGAGGCGCTCGAGCGCCTGGTCGACCGGCTGTGCGAGGGCCATCACATCGCCCGCACTCGCGTCTACGGCCACCAACACTTCGCTGCTACCGAGTGTCCGGGCGACGCGCTGATGGCCTGGGTCGCGCGCTACAGCGCCGGCGCCACGCACTGAGCCGCGGCGCGGAGCCCATCCGCCGCTCCGCCTCAGCTCGCCTGCGCCAGGCTCCACCAGAGAGTCACGAGCCCGAGCGCGATGCGGTACCACGCGAAGCTGCGGAAGGTGTTGCGCGCCACGAAGCGCACCAGCGCTCGGACCACGAGCAGCGCCGACACGAACGCGACCGCGAAGCCCACCAGGAACGCGGGCAGGTCAGAAGCGCTCAGCGCCGCGCGGTTCGCGAACAGGTCGTAGCCCGTCGCGCACAGCATCGTCGGCACCGCCAGGAAGAACGAGAACTCCGTGGCGGCCGTGCGCGACACGCCCAGCGCGTAGCCGCCGAGGATGGTGGCTCCCGAGCGCGAGACGCCCGGCACGAGCGCGAGGCACTGCGCCAGACCGATCCCCAGCGCCAGCGACGGCGGCAGGCCCTGCACCTCGGCCACGCGCGTGCGCGGCCTGCGGGCCTCGATGAGCAGGATGGCGACGCCGCCCAGGATCAGGGCCAAGGCCACGGTGAGTGGGCGGAAGAGATGCGCCTTGATCGCCTGGTGGAACAGGAACCCCAGCACGGCCGCAGGCAGGAAGGCGAGGGCCAGGTTCAGCACGAAGCGCCGGGTCGAGGGATCCGCGGCGCGGCGCACCACGTCGAGGAAGCGCGCGCGGTAGAGCCAGACGACGGCCAGGATCGCCCCGAGCTGGATCACGACCTCGAAGGTCTTCGTGCCCTCGTCGTCGAGCTCGAGCGCGCCCCCCAGCAGGATCAGGTGCCCAGTCGAGGAGATCGGCAGGAACTCCGTGACCCCCTCCACGAGCCCGAACAGGGCCGCCTGGAGCGGCGAGAGGCCGCTCATGCCGTCCCCCGCTCGGGGTTGCGCTCGGGGATGGATACGGTCACGGGGGCGGACGCGCGCTCGGCTGGGGCGCGAGCTAGAGCCGCGCGGCCAGCTCTTCGGCCGGCTCGAGGCTCATACCGAAGGCCTCGGCCACGCCCTTGCACGTGACCTTGCCGGCCAGAACGTTGGCCGCCTTGGCCAGCGGCTTCGACTTCTTCACGGCCTGGATCGCCCCGAGCTCGGCCAGCTGCAGGGTCCACGAGAGCGTGGCGTTGGTCAGCGCCATGGTGCTCGTGCGCGGCACCGCGCCCGGCATGTTGGCCACGCAGTAGTGCAGCACCCCGTCGACCACGAACACCGGATTGGCGTGCGTGGTCGGCTTGCAGGTCTCGACGCACCCGCCCTGGTCCACGGCCACGTCCACGATCACGCTGCCGGGATTCATGCGCTTCAGGTCCTCGCGCCGCACCAGCTTGGGCGCGGCCGCGCCGGGGATCAGCACCGCGCCGACCACCAGATCCGCGCCTGGCAGGAGATCGCGGATCGCCAGCGGGGTCGAGTACACCGTGTGGCAGTTGCGCGGCAGGACCTCGTCCAGGTAGCGCAGGCGCTGCAGGTTCGTGTCCATCACCGTCACGTCGGCGCCCAGGCCCGCGGCCATGCGCGCCGAGTTGATGCCGACCACGCCGCCGCCGATGACCAGGACCTTGGCCGGCTTCACGCCCGGCACGCCACCCAGCAGGATGCCCGAGCCGCCGTGGGCCTTCTCCAGGTACTTCGCGCCGGCTTGGATCGCCATGCGCCCGGCGACCTCGCTCATCGGCGTCAGCAGCGGCAGCTCACCGTTCACTTCCAGCGTCTCGTAGGCGAAGCAGTAGGCGCCCGTCTTGACCAGCGCCTCGGTGAGCTCGCGCGCCGCGGCGAGGTGCAGGTAGGTGAACAGAGTCTGCCCCTTGCGCAGGAGCGGCCACTCCGAATCGAGCGGCTCCTTCACCTTCAAGATCATCTCCGCCTCGCCGAAGACCGCCGCGGCGTTGCCGAGGATCCTCGCGCCGACCTTCTGGTAGCTCTCGTCGGGAAAGCCGCTGCCGACGCCGGCGCCGCTCTGCACGAACACCTGATGTCCGGCGTGTTGCAGTCGCTCGGCCCCTGCGGGGGTCAGGGCGACGCGGCTCTCTTGGGCCTTGATCTCGGTGGGGACGCCGATCTTCACGCGGTGCTCGATTGCGGTTCGGGGGACAGTGCGGAGGCCTTTCCGGGGAAAATCCCTTGTCGGGTCCCGGGCTGGATACCTACCCTCCTCGCCCTGTTGCCGACTCGGGCGGCAGGGGTTTCGGGCCGTTAGCTCAGCTGGCTAGAGCGCTACGTTGACATCGTAGAGGTCGGTGGTTCAAGTCCACTACGGCCCACCAAGCCCCCGCACCGCGGTCGGGGCCGCGCCCGACGGGCGCGCGGGAGGCCCGGGCACCCTCACAGCCCTACTCCGTGCCGCGTAGCCCCCGCATGAGCGTTCTCCCGTCCTTTTTCGCCGCCCTGTTCGCGCTCGCGCCCCTCGCCTACCCCCAGGAGAACCTGAACGACCGGCGGCGCACGCCGGTGGTCGAGGTCGTCGAGCGTGTCAAGCCGGCCGTGGTCTCGATCACAACCAACGTCCGCGGACAGGTCTGGCCGGTCGGTTTGGTCGAGGCCGAAGGCCCCTCGGGCACGGGCGTGGTCATCTACGAGGACGGCCTGATCATCACGAACTACCACGTGGTCAAGGACGCGAGCCAGATCCAGGTGCGCTTCGATGCCAGCGACGACGAGCACGTGTACGACGCGGTGCTGGTGTCGGGCAAACCGAAGGAGGACCTGGCGTTGCTCAAGATCGAGGGCGAGGAGCCGTTCCACACCGTGACGATGTGCGAGAGCGATCCGATCCTGGGCGAGACCGCGATCGCGATCGGCAACGCCTTCGGGCACTCGCACACGGTCTCGACCGGCATCGTCTCCGGCCTGCACCGGAACATCGGCACGAGCGACGGCCTGCAGTTCGACAACCTGTTGCAGACGGACGCCTCGATCAACCCGGGCAACTCGGGCGGGCCGCTCCTGAACATCAACGGCGAGCTGATCGGCATCAACAGCGCAATGCAGAACATGGCCGAGAACATCGGCTTCGCGATCCCGGTCAGCCACGTGCGCAAGGTGCTGTTCGAGCAGCTGCTGGCGCTCTCGGAGGCGCGCGCCTGGCTGGGCTTCGACGTGGACGAGAACACGCTCCAGGTGCAGAGCGTGAGCGCGGGCGGGCCGGCGGCGCTGGCCGGAGTCGCGGTCGGCGACCGCCTGAGCGCGCTCAACGGCCACCTGCTGACCGCGCTCGAAGGCGAGGTGCGCGACGTGTACCGGCGCGTGCGCATCGCCATCCAGCCGCTGGCCACGGTGGCGCTCAGCGTGAAGCGCGGCAAGCGCGAGGAGCAGCTCGAGCTCCGGGCCTGGAACAAGGTCGACGGCATGCTGTTCGAGCACCTCGGCCTCACGCTCGAGACGGTCCACATCGGCCATCGCGGCGGCAACGCGTATCTGCGCGTGACCCAGGTGCAGCCGGACGGGCCGGCGGCCAGCGCCGGCCTCGCCGTGGACGACGTGCTCACGACCGTGCAGCGCAAGGGCGGGCGCGAGACCTGGTTCCAGCGTCCAGAAGATCTGGCCGGCGTGGCCTTGCGTCTGCCGGCGGGGACCGAGTTGACGGTCGAGATCTGGCGCGACACCGACGGCGACGGGGTGTACTTCGAGCGCGACGTCGAGAGCAACTACTCCGAGCACTACAAGGGCACGCTCAGCGTGCGTTGAGCGCGCGCGCGTACGAGGGCAACTCGGCCGGCCAGGTGAGCTCGACCCAGCGGCTGGCGGCGCGCACGGCGCCGCTCGCGTCCAGCGCGCGCAGCTCGAGGTACGCGCGCGTCGCGCCGAGATCGGCGGCGTCCGTGAACAGCTGCGCGCCCGCGACGGCGCCGTTCGTGCTCGCCAGGAGCTGCATCAGCGTGAACGAGCCCGCGCCGTTCGCATCCAGCGCGCCGAGCGGGACGGGCTCGTAGCCGAGCTCGCTGTACAGCACCCCCGCCAGCAGCGCGTCGGCCGGCGCGCCCGCGACGCTGAAGCGCGGCGAGCGATCCTCGGCCGCGAGGATCGCGTGCTCGTCGATGCGCGCGTGCGTCACGAGCACGCCGCTCGCGTCGCGCAACACGAGCTCGGGCACGCGCAGCTCGTCGTCGAGGGGCCACAGCGATCCGTCCGCGCGCGGCGCCACCAGCGCCAGCTGCTCGCGGGCCGCATCCGCGGCGTAGATCAGGCGCCAGGGCCACACCGGACGCGGCGCGGCGGGGAACGGCGCGCGGAAGCGCGCGGCGAGGCCGAAGCCGAGGCAATAGGCGCCCTCGTACGCGCTCGGGAAGCTCGGGAAGAGGACCGGGCCCTCCGCTGGCGTTGCCCCGGCGACTGCCGCGCGCGCGCGGAGGACCTCGGCCTCGCCCGCCCATGCGGCCCGCGCCCACTCGTGCGTATCGTTCCAGGCCAGTGCGAAGCGCCCGCCCAGCACGGCCAGCGCGAGCACCGCGCAGACGGCGCGCGCGCGCGTCACCGACCGGCTCCAGGCGAGTCCGAGGCCCAGCGCGAGCGCGCACTCGGCGACGTAGAACAGGCGCCGGTTCTGCGGCTCGAGGTGACCATCGGCGAGCAGCGCGTACAGCGGAGCCCAGGCCGAGAGCGCCAGCAACGACGCGCCGACCGCTGCGCGCCGCTCGGCAGCGTGCGCCACCCAACCCGCCACGCCCAGCAGGAGGAATCCGGCGAGCGAGAACCACGCCGCGGCCCCCAGCGCCTCACCTGCGCCGAGGAGGCCCGCGCTCAGGCCGGGGAGCTGGGCGGGGTACCCGCCCACGAAGCTGCCCAGCGCGGCGCGACGCCAGAGCAACGCAAGTCCCACGGCCAAGCCCGCCGGTCCAGCACGCGCCAAAGCGGCCCGCCAGCCCTCGCCGCGCGCGCGCGCGAGCACCAGGATCCACAGCGGCGCAAGGAAGCCGAACTCCTTCGCAGAGCAGGCCAGAAAGGCGAGCGGCGCGGCGAGGAACGCTCGCCGTCCGAGCCCGACCCAGGTGCTGGCCACCAAGAACAGCGCGGCGAGGAGGTCCGTGCGCCCGGCGATCCAGGTGCTCGTGCCGCCCTGCTCGGGGAAGAGCGCGATCCAGGCCCCCGCCAGGAACGCGCCGGCCGCGCCCGCGCCGAGGCGCCGCGCCAGGGCGGAGACGAGCAAGACCACCCCGACGTGCGCCGCGAGGTTGAAGAGCCGCAGCGCCGTGGGCTCGATCCCGCTGCTCGCCTCCTGCAGCGCCCAGGAGCTCGACACCAGCGGGCGCCAGAAGAGTGGCTGATGCACGCCGTACTGGCTGCGCACCCAGTCGGCCCAGGGTCCAGAACGCGCGACCTTCTCGATGATGGCGGCGTCCTCGGCGATCCACGGCGCGCTCAGCGTCCCCAGCGACGGCAGCAACGCCAGCAGCACCAGCGCGAGCCAGGCCAGGCGCCCAGTCCGACCTCGATCCTCGGCGGACTCCACGCGCAGGTCCATCGCCACGGAGCCTAGCCGCTCCCCGAGCGCCAATCCACGCGCGCCAGGAGCCTCGGTCGGCCGCGCGCGATCCGCTACACTTCCGCGGGCACCCAGGTCCGGCACCGTGAAAGAGCTTCTCGGGCTTCAGCTCCCCTCGGAGGGGCGTCGAAGCTCGTGCGCTCAGCCCTCCGCCCCTCCGGAGGGAGTCCCTCGCATCCCGATCCTCATGCGCGCCCTGGTGATCTTCTCCGAGCGCTTCGGAAGCATGCTCTCGCGCATCTTCCTGACGCTGCTGTACTTCCTCGTGCTCGGACCGTTCGCGCTCCTGTACCAGCTCGCCGCCGACCCGCTGCGCGTCAAGCCGCAGAAAGACGGCAACTGGGCTGCCTGGGAGGCACGCAACGAGACCCTGGCCGCCGCGCGAAGGCAGGACTGATGAACATCCTCGGACTGTCCTTCTACTACCACGACTCCTCGGCCGCCCTGGTACAGGACGGCAAGCTGGTCGCCGCCGCCGAGGAGGAGCGCTTCAGCCGCGTCAAGCACGACTCGGGCTTCCCCGGCCTGGCCATCGACTTCGTGTGCAAGCAAGGGCGCATCGCGCTGCACGACGTCGATTACGTGGTCTTCTACGAGAAGCCATTCGTCAAGTTCGAGCGCATGCTGCTCTCGGCCATGGCGACCTTCCCGCGCTCCTCGGCCGTTTTCCGCGAGTCGATGCAGCGCTGGATCTCGGACAAGCTGTGGATCAAGTCGATGATGGCCAAGCGCCTCGACCTCCCGGCCGCGAAGATCCTGTTCTGCGACCACCACATGTCGCACGCGGCCTCGAGCTACTTCACCTCGCACTTCAAGGAGTCCGCGATCCTCACGGTCGACGGCGCGGGCGAGTGGTCGACGGCCACCATGGGCGTCGGCAAGGACAACAAGATCGAGATCCTGAAGGAGCTGCGCTTCCCGCACTCGCTGGGCCTGCTGTACTCGGCCTTCACCGCCTACTGCGGGTTCGAGATCAACGAGGGCGAGTACAAGCTGATGGGCATGCACCCGTACGGCAAGCCGCGCTTCGTCGACAAGATCTACGAGCTCATCCACGTGGCCGAGGACGGCAGCCTCTGGCACGACATGAAGTACTTCGCCTACCACTACTCGCGCGACACGACGCTGACCGAGGCCTTCGGCCAGCACTTCGGCCGCCCGGCGCGCGACCCGAAGGAGGGCGACAAGTCGCTCGATCCGTACTACTGCGACATGGCCGCCTCGATCCAGAAGGTCACCGAGGAGGTGCTGTTCAAGATGGCCCGCTACCTGCGCAAGGAAACGGGTTCGAAGAATTTGTGCCTGGCCGGCGGCGTGGCGCTCAACTCGGTCGCCAACTACAAGATCTGGCACCAGGAGCACATCTTCGACGACATCTATGTGCACCCGGCACCGGGCGACGACGGCGGCTCGGTGGGCGCGGCCTACTGGGCCTACAACCATCTGCTGAATCAACCGCGCGGCCCGGTGCTGACCACGCCCTACCTGGGCAGCGAGTACTCCGACGCCGAGATCAAGGCCTTCCTCGACAAGAATTCGATCGCCTACGAGCACATCGGCGACGACGAGAAGTTCTACGACTTCGTGGCCAGGAAGCTGGTCGAGGGCGCGGTGTGTGGCTGGTTCCGCGGACGCTTCGAGTGGGGTCCGCGCGCGCTCGGCTCGCGCTCGATCATCGCCGACCCGCGCAAGAGCGAGATGAAGGAGAAGCTCAACGCCACGATCAAGTTCCGCGAGGCCTTCCGGCCCTTCGCGCCCTCGGTCACGGTCGAGGCGGCCAACGACTTCTTCGACATCCCCGACGCGGCGCGGCACTACCCGGCGCGCTTCATGCTCTACGTGGCGCCCGTGCGCGAGGAGAAGCGCTCGGTCCTGCCGGCGATCACGCACGAGGACGGCTCGGGGCGCCTGCAGACGGTGTTCAAGGACGTCTCGCCCGGCTACCACCGCATGATCGAGCGCTTCGGCGAGCTCACCGGCGTGCCGGTGGTGATGAACACGTCCTTCAACCTGAAGGGCGAGCCGATCGTCGAGGACCCCAGCCACGCCTTCAACACCTTCAGCCTGTCGGGCATGGACTACTTGTTCATGAACAACTTCGTCGTGAAGGCCGAGGCGAAGAAGAAGATCGCCGAGACGCGCTTCTCGCTGCGGCACGAGGGCGATTCCGTCACGCAGATGGTCAGCTGAGCCGGAGCCCAACGATGCGCGCCCTCAACGTCCTGCTCGCCTTCGTGGTCAGCCTCGTCATCGGCCTCGCCGTGCTCGAGCTCGGCCTGCGCTTCATCCCTGGCTTCGCGCCGCCGCCCACGCTCAACACCTTCGACAAGGACACGGGCTGGGCCAAGGTCCCGGGGAAGTCGATCACGCGGCGGGTCGGCACCGAGCGCATCCACTTCGACATCAACGAGCACGGCCTGCGCGACGACGAGGACGTCGGTCCGGGCAAGGATGCCGACGCGTTCCGCGTGCTCATGCTCGGCGATTCGTTCGTGCTCGGCTACACCGTCAACCGAACGGACCTGTTCGTCGATCAGCTCGAGGGCTGGTGGAAGAGCGAGGGCCGCCGCGTCGACGTGGTCAACACCGGCACCGAGGGCTGGTCCACCGACCAGGAGGTGAGCTGGTTCCTGGAGAACGCCCGGGCCTACGAGCCCAACCTGGTGCTCTTGTTCCCCTACGAGAACGACATCTACTGGAACGGCCAGGCGAGCTACGCGAACGGCATCGCCAAGCCGCTCTTTCCGCTCGAGGGCCTTTACGAGAAGCGCGAGCTGCAGGAGCCGCGCAAAAAGGGTGTGCTCGAGTCCTCGGCCACGGTGTCGTTCCTCAAGCGCATGGTCGGCTGGCTGGGCGCCCTGGCCGGCAAGGTTCCACCGATGAACCCCGAGTTCCGCGTGCTGCTGAACGACCCGCCGAGCGACTATGCCGACTGGTGCAAGCGCACCGGGTGCGCGCTGGCGAACCTGCGCGACGCCTGCGCCGCGCTGCCGCAGAAGCCGAAGCTCTACGTGTGCCCGATCCCGAGCAAGAGCGCGATCGATCCACAGGAGCGCGAGTTCTTCCGCAAGTGGAACCTCGGTCTCAACGGCCTGGACGACAACAAGTGGTCCCCGGACCGGCCCGTCGAGCTGTTCCTCCAGCTCGCCGCGAAGCTCGCCATCCCGACGCTCGACCCGCGCGCGGCCCTCGCGGATGCGACGAAGAGAAACGGCAAGCTCTACTACGAGGAAGACGTGGAGTGGCACTTCAACGCCGCCGGCAACCTGGCCTTCGCCCAGTGGCTGCACGACGAGCTCGATCGTCGGGAAGAGGCCCTGCCCGCCGCGCGGAATCAGGGCCAGATCGCGACCCAGGCCAGCTCCAGCGCCGGCCTGCCGACCTTCGTGTACGTCTTCGCCGCGCTGTGGACCCTGCTGGGCACGGCCTTCTGCGTGACCTACCCCAAGGAGCCGAAGCTGCGCTCGGTGCTCTCCGTCGGCGGGATGCTGGCGGTTGTGTTCACGATCGTGCTCGGCGGCGGACACCTCACGCGCCTGATCCCGCACCAGTACATGCCCTGGATCACCGGCGGCTTCGTCGTCATCGTGCTGGGCTTCGTGGCCTACAAGCTCGGCCGGCGCCTGGCCACGGTGGCCGAGCTGCTGCGCTCCTTCACCCTGCGCGGGCACTGGTACCTGATGCCGCTGATCGTGGTGCTGCTGACGATCGGCAGCCTCCTGGTCGTGGCGGCGAGCTCGCCGCTGATCGCGCCCTTCATCTACACGCTCTTCTGAGCGCGCAGGCGGACGGCCGCGGCCCAGCTGCACAGCTCCGCGCGCACGGGCGGGCGAAAGCCTTTCCGCCTGTTCCCCCGCGGCCAGGCGGGTATCTTCATGGGTGCCCCGCGCGGGCCACCGCCATGAAGGCGTTCCTCAAAGAATACGGGCTCTGGATCGCGATCCCGTTCCTGCTCGTCACCCTCGCCATCGTCGCCTCCCTGTGGCTGATGGGCGGCGATGGAGCCTCGCCCTTCGCCTACAACATCCAATGAAGGCCTTCCTCAAAGAGTACTGGCTGTGGATCCTGATCCCGTTCTTTTTGGTCGCCGGCGCGATCACGGTCGCGCTGGTGATGATGAGTAGCGACGGGGCCTCGCCCTTCGTCTACAACATCTACTAGCGTGCAGCCGCTCTCCGGCGCGGGCGAGTGCCCGCAACCCGAGCGGTCCGAAGGGTCTTCCCTTTCCGTCCTCTGCGCCTCTGGTTTTCCCTCTGCGTTCGCTGCGTTTCGCCGAGGCCTGCGGCCAAAATTGCGCCGGGCGCGCCAAAGCTTCGCACGAGTTCCTCAGAGCCGCAGGAACTCGCGGTAGCGCTTGCTCATCGGCGCCAGCGGGTCCGCGGCTCGCCCGCGCGCGCGCCGCGCGAGCTGCGTGACGAGCCAGTCGAGGTAGGTGAGGCTCACGCAGGCCTTCAGCCACCAGCCGCCCGAGCGCCCGAAGTGCTTGCGGTAGTAGCGCAGGCGATCGCGCTGCCACACCGCCAGGAAGTCCTTGAACTTCGAGGTCGAGCCGCCGACGTGGTGCAGCACCGTGGCCTCGGCCAGGTAGTGCGTCTGCCAGCCGGCCGCGTGCATGCGCCAGGCGAGATCGACGTCGTTGTAGAACAGCCACAGCTCCTCGTCGAACAGCCCGACCTGCTCGAGCACCGCCTTGCGCAGGAGCAGCACCGCCGCGGGCGGCTGGTCGACGTCGCGCGAGCTCTGCTGGTCCCAGGCGCGCATGAAGTAGCGCTCGAGCTCGCGCGAGTGCGGGAACCAGCGCTCGAGCGGGGTCGAGAAGAAGAGCGCCGTCTTGAGCGTGGGGAACTCCTGCACCGTGCGCTGGGTCGAGCCGTCGCGGTGCACCAGGCGCGGCGCGACCGCGGCGTGCTGCGGGTGCTCCTCCATGAAGCGCAGCATGCGCGCGATGGCCTCGGGCGCGACCTCGGTGTCGGTGTTCAAGAGCAGCACGTACTCGCCGCGCGCGACGCGCATGCCCTGATTCGAGCCGCGCGCGAAGCCCTCGTTCTTCTCGTTGGCGATCAGGCGCACCTCGGGATGCACGGCGCGCAGGTACTCGAGCGAGCCATCGGTGCTGCCGTTCTCGACCACGATCACCTCGCATGCCGGCTTCTCGGCCGCGGCCAGGTGGCGCAGGCAAGCGGCAAGGTAGTCCTTCGTGTTCCACGAGGGGATCACGACCGAGAGCACGGGCGCACTCATGCCTGCACCTCGCGTCCCGCGCGCTCGGCGCACACGAGCTGGTACAGCTGCTCCAGGCGCGTGGCCAGCGTCTCGGCACCGTGCGTCTTCGTCACGCGCAGACGCGCGCGTTCGCCCATGGCGCGCGCCTCGCCGCGGTTCGTGAGCAGCTTGTCGAGCGCGAAGGCGAGCTCCTCATCGCTCGTCCCCACGAGCCCCGTACGCTCGTGCACCACCAGCTCGGGCACGCCGCCCACCGCGCGCGCCACCACGGGCAGCGCCGCCGCGGCGGCCTCGATCAGCGCCACGGGCAGGCCCTCGCTGCGCGAGGTCAGGAGCAGCGCGTCGAGTGCGGACAGCACGTCCGGCATGTCCTCGCGCGCGCCGAGGAGGTGCACGCGCGCACGCAGGGCCTCGGGCAGCGCGCCGATCCCGCGCTCCAGCGCACGGCGCTCGGCCCCGTCGCCGACGTAGACCAGCTGCAGGCCCGCGTGGTGCCCGGCGATGGTCTGGAACACGCCCAGCGCGCGCAGCGGCTCCTTGACCTCGGCCAGGCGGCCCACCAGGCCCACCAGGAAGTCACTCTCCTTGGCGCCGACGAAGGCGCGCAGCGCCCGCGCGCCGCTCGTGCGCTCCTCGCGCGACAAGGAAAGCAGCGCCGCGAGCTCGATCCCGGGCTGGATCACGACCAGCTTGTCTTCCCCCACCACGCCCAGGCGCAGCAGATCGTCGGCGGTGGCATGGGACACGGCCACGATGCGGTCCGTGTCCTGCGCCAGGCGCCTCTCGGCCGCCACCAGGCGCGCCGAGAGCAGCGCGGGGAAATAGCCCTCGAGCACGTGCCCGTGGAAGGTGTGCACGCGCGCGAGTCGCACGAAGCCGCGCCCGCGCGCCGCCGCGCGCCCCAGCGCGCCGGCCTTCGAGGCGTGGGTGTGCAACACATCCGGGCGGAAGGCGGCGAGTTCGTGCCGCAGGCGGCGCGCCACGAACAGGTCGCGCACCGAGGGCCCGCGCTGCAGCCCCTCCACGCGCACCACGTCCACGCCGCGCGCGCGCAGCACGTCGAACAGATCGCCCTCGCCCGGCTCGGAGCGCCCGGCGAAGAGCCGCAGCTCGTGCCCGCGCGCGACCAGCAGGGGATCCGAGGCCAGCGCCTGGCGCGCCGGACCGCCCAGGTTCAGCCGCGTGAGCACGCGCGCGATGCGCATCAGGAATCCACGTCCGCGCCGCCGGCGGCGAGATGGAAGGCGAGCGCGCGCAGCGGCGCGCTCAATCCACGCGGAACAGCAGCAGGTGATAGGCGACCAGGCACGTGTAGGTCCCGGCAGCCGTCCACAGTCCGATGCGAGCCAGGTGGAAGTTCTTGTGGACGGCGAGCACGATCAGGGCCAGGCCGATCAGGATCGACTTCATGAACACGAAGTTCCAGCGCCCGGTTCCGAGCAGCACCTTGGCCACCGGGTTCAGCTCGACCCCGCCCGCCTGCAGGTGCACGAGGGTGAAGAAGCTGTCGCCGATGTTCATCAGCGCGACCCACAGCACCACCAGGAACAGCCGGCGGCCGTAGACATCGACGAAGCTGCCCTCGCGTTCCGTCGTGCGCCGCGGACCTTGGCGCCGGCCGCCGAACAGCGCGTAGCGCGAGAAGCGCGGGGTGGGATGCTTGCGCCGATCCGGGCCGCGATAGACGAAGCTCGGCGGCGGGATGACCTGGGTGCCGGGGCCGCTCATGGACCGGGGCCCTATCGTCCCCCCCTGCGGCAGACTGTACGGAGCCTCGCTCATCTACTCCTCCTCGATCCGCAGCCGCGCCAGGACGGAATAGTCTTCCAGCGTGGTCGTGTCCTGCGTCACCTCGCGCCCGGCGGCGATGTCGCGCAGCAGGCGGCGCATGATCTTGCCGCTGCGCGTCTTGGGCAGCGCCTCGGCGAAGCGGATCTCGGCCGGGCGTGCGAGCTTGCCGATCTCCTTCGACACGTGCTCCTTGAGCGCCTCGGCCAGAGCCGGCGTGGCGACCTTGCCCGGACCGATGGTCACGAAGGCGCACAGCGCCTCGCCGGTGAGCTCGTCCGGCCGCCCCACCACCGCGGCCTCGACCACGTCAGCGTGGCTGACGAGCGCGCTCTCGACCTCCATCGTCGACAGCCGGTGGCCGCTGACGTTGAGCACGTCGTCCACGCGCCCCATGATCCAGAAGTAGCCGTCCTCGTCCCGGCGCGCGCCGTCGCCGGTGAAATACCAGCGCCCGCCGAACTTCGACCAGTACGTCTCGACGTAGCGCGCGTCGTCGCCCCAGATGCCGCGCAGCATCGACGGCCAGGGCTTCTTGATCACCAGGTAGCCGCCCTTGCCCGGCGGCACCTCGTGGCCCTGCTCATCGACGATCGCCGCGTCGACGCCGAAGAAGGGCCGCGTCGCCGAGCCCGGCTTCGTGGCTGTGATGCCCGGCAAGGGCGTGATCTGGATCGAGCCCGTCTCGGTTTGCCACCAGGTGTCCACGATCGGACAGCGCGACTCGCCGACCACCGTCCGGTACCACATCCAGGCCTCGGGGTTGATCGGTTCGCCGACGGTGCCGAGGAGGCGCAGCGAGGAGCGGTCGAAGCGCGTGACGTGCTCGTCGCCCCAGCGCATGAACGAACGGATCGCGGTCGGCGCGGTGTAGAGGATCGTCACCTTGTGCTTCGCCACCAGCTCCCAGAAGCGCCCCGGATGCGGCTGGTTCGGCGCGCCTTCGTACAGGAGCACCGTGGCCCCGTTGGCCAGCGGCCCGTAGACCACGTAGCTGTGGCCGGTGATCCAGCCCACGTCGGCCGTGCACCAGTAGAGGTCGTCCGGGCGCAGGTCGAAGACGTACTTCGTCGAGAGGTATGCGCCCACGAGATAGCCGGCCGTCGTGTGGCGGATGCCCTTGGGTTTTCCGGTCGAGCCCGAGGTGTACAGCAGGAACAGCGTGTCCTCGCTATCCATCGGTTCCGGCGCGCACTCCGCGCTCTGCTTGCGCGCGAGCTCGCTCAGCCACACGTCGCGCCCCGATTGCCATTCGATCTCGTTGGCCGCGCGCTGCACCACGAACACCGTGTGCACGCTCTTCACGCCGAGGAGCGCCTCGTCCACCACCGGCTTGAGCGGCAGGACCTTGCCGCGCCGCCAGCTGCCGTCGGCCGTGATCACCGCCGTGCAGCCACCGTCCAGCACACGGTCCTTGATCGACTGCGCGCTGAAGCCGCCGAAGATCACCGAGTGGATCGCGCCGATGCGCGCGCAGGCCAGCATCGCCAACACGATCTCGGGGATCATGGGCATGTAGAGCGCGACGCGATCGCCCTTCTTGACCCCGCGCGCCTTCAGCGCGTTGGCGGTGCGGCACACCTCGGCGAGCAGCTCGGCGTAGGTGTAGCGTTCCGAGTCGCCCGGCTCGCCCTCCCACACGATCGCCGTGCGCCCGCCGCGGCCCGCGGCCACGTGCTGGTCGAGGCAGGCCATCGACAGGTTGAGCTTGCCGCCGACGAACCAGCGCGCGAAGGGCTTCGCCGACCAGTCGAGCACGCGCTCGAACGGCTGCTGCCACGGCAGTTCCCGCGCCACGCGGCCCCAGAACGCGTCCGGGTCTTCGATCGACTCGCGGTACAGGCGCTCGTACTGCGCCGGATCGGAGAGCTGCGCGCGCGCCTGGAACTCCGCGCTGGGCGGGAAGCGGCGGGTCTCGTTGAGGACGCTGTCGATGTCCGGCGACATGGGCGTACAGGTTAGCCGAGGGGCTCGCGACGGACGAGGGCGCGGGCGCCCAGGCCGGTAGTCGCCCCGGATCGAGGCGGATACGGTACCTGTCGTGAAGAGGCGCTGGTTCGTTCCTGCGGGGCTTGCACTGGCCGTCGCGCTGGCGTGGGGTCTGCGCGCGTTGAGCGGAGAGCTGCGCGAGGAGCGCCCGCAGGGACGCTTCGCATCCCATCTGGACGCGCCGTCGGTTGCGCAGGACGAGGCGCAACTCCAGCCCGCGGAACGAATGTCGGCCGCTGAACGCGAAGCCGCTCGGGCTGGGATCACGCTCCGCGTGCGCGACGATCGGCAGCGGCCGGTGGCCGAGGCGCTCGTGCGCGTCCTGGGCACGTCGTTCCAGGCGAGCAGCGATTCCAGCGGACGCTGCCGGCTCGCGCTCGAGCAACGAGCCGAGCTCGAGCTCGAAGTCAGCGCGCCCGACCACGTCGGCTTGCGCGAGCGCCGACCGTGGGCCGCGGAGCTGGAGCTCGTGCTGCCGCGCCGCGGCACGCTGCGCGGTCGCACCCTCGTGCGCGAGCCTCCGGGCGACGGCACGCCGGATCACGACGAGCGCCAGCTCGCGGGCGCGCGCGTGCACGTGCAACACGCCTCGCGCTGGAGCCCGGAGATCGGTGAGACGACGAGCGCAGAGGACGGCTTGTTCCAGCTCGACGGCGTGCCGCTCGGGACTCAGCTCGTGGTGTGCGCCTCGGCGCCCGGGTTCCCCGAGGTGGACGCGAGCGTTTCCGTGGACGCGGAGGAGGACGAGCTCGTGCTCGCGCTCGAGGCGCTTCCTGCCGTCGAGGTCGAGGTGCGCGAGTGGCCCGCGGACGTGCCCATCGCCGGGGCCTGGGTCAACGACGCGTGCACGGACGCGGCCGGGCGCGTGTGGCTCGCGCGCGAGGAGCAGGGATTCGAGTTCGAGGCCACCGCGCCCGGCTTCTGCGCGCTCGTCGGCGCGACGCGCCTGGCGGAGCTCCCCACGGGCGCGCCGCTCGTGCTGCGCTTGCCGCGCGCGGCCGCGCTGGAGGGCCGCGTCGTCGCAGCCGACGGGCAGCCGGTCGCCGGTGCGCGGCTCGCCTTCAGGACGGAAGAGGGCGCGGACTCGCGCCTGTTGCCGCCGCGGGCGCGTCGTTGGTCGTACTCCGTCGAGGACGCGGACGAGACGCTCTCGGCCTTCGATGGCAGCTACCGCTCTCCGTCTTTCTTACCCGGGCAGCGCGCAGTGCGCGTCCGGGCTTCGCATCCAGACGCGGGCGACGCCGAGGCAGAGGGCGGCCCGCTGGGTGGAGCGGGAACGGTCACGCGCCTCGATCTCGCGCTCGCGCCACGCGTCGGCGGCACGCTCGTCGGCCACGTGCGCTTTCGCGACCAATGGGTCAGCGGCGCCGTGCTCTGGAAGGGCGCGAAGCGCAACGGCGCGGCGCAACTCGACCTCGAGGGCGACTACAACCTCGCGGGCATCGAGGCCGGCTGGGTCGTCCTCGAGGTGCGCGCCGGACCCAAGGAGCTCCAGGGCCTACTGCCGGACACGCAGGCCAGCGTGTTCGTCGAGGCCGGCGGCGAGCTGCGGCACGACTTCGATCTCTCCCTGCCCATGGCCGAGATCGGCGGGCGCGTCGTGCACACGGACGGCAGTCCGGCCGAGGACGTGCGCTATTCCGTGAGCCATCGCGAGCCGCGCTACGCGCTCGAGCGCAAGTCGAAGCGCGGCGGAACCTGGTCAGTGCTCGTCCCCGACCTGGGCTGGGAGTACGAGCTCACCTTCCGCAATGGGCACGAGTCCGTGCGTCTCGCGGGCGTCCGCGCCGGGGACACGGGGCTCGAGGTCGTGCTGCCGGACCTCGCCTGGCTCGGTGTGCTCGTGCTGGACGCCGAGAGCGAGCGCGAACCGGAATCGTGGACCCTGCTGTGGCGCCGCGCGGGCACGGACTCCTTCGAGCGCGCCTACCAGTATGGCCTCGAGGTCGCCCCCGGCCTCGTCGATGTGCGCGTCGAGACCCCGGGGCTCGGCTACCTGCCCGCGCAGTTCGATGGCGTGCGCGTCGAGGCCGCGGTGGGGAACACGCTGCGCATCCTCCTGCGACGCGGGCTCGAGCTCGTGCTGGAGGTCGATCCGTCCCTCGACGACCAGCTCCTCTTCCTGCGGGCGCCCGAGGGCTCGTTTCCGCCAGGCTCGGAGCTCGCGCAGCGCCGCATCGACGTCGATGCCTTCGGCGCCGCGCACCTCGTGGGACTCACGTCGGGCCTCTGGCGCTTCGCGGCCGAGCCGGACGAGGTGCGCTTCGAGCCCGCGACGGTGCGCTTGCCGCGCGAGACGCCGCTCGTCCTGCGCGGCATACGCCGCGACTGAGACGCCTCACTCCTTGCGCAGCTCGCCGCCGAGCTCGACCACCGCGCGCTCGACGCGCGCCAGGTACTTGGCGCAGTCCTGATCGGAGAGCGTGCGCTCGGCGGCCTGCAGCAGCACGTGGAAGGCGAGCGACTTCTTGCCCGCGCCGAGGTTCGGGCCGCGGTACAGGTCGAACAGCTCGCAGCTCTCGACCAGGCCCTTGCCGGCGTTCTGGAGCGCGCTCACCAGCGCGCCCGCGGCGACGCCCTCGGCCACGGCCACGGCCACGTCAACCTTCACGCTCGGGAAGCGCGGCAGCGCGTGGAACCTCGGCGGCACGGCGGGCGCGGCGAGCAGCGCGTCGAGCCACAGGCTCGCGCAAGCGACCTCGCCGTCGAGCTCGCCGGTGAGCTCCAGTCGTGATTGGATCTCGGGCTCGAGCGTGGCGAGCAGCGCGAGCGGCTCGCCCACGGGTTCCCCCTTGCCGTCAGACAGGGCGCCGTGCGCGACGACGCAGCGCGTCGGGTGGGCCCAGGCGGGCCGCGCGGCGTCGGCGCAGCGCTCCCAGCGAGACACGGGACGGCCGACGGCGGCGAGCGCATCCTCGACGACGCCTTGCAGGTGCGCGAACACGCCCGCGTCGAAACGCGCGCCCTTCGCCGGTCGCGGCGCGAGCCAGGCGAGCGCGCACTCGTGACGCTCGAGCGGCTCGCCGCGCGCGTTGCCGCGCTCGGGGAGGTAGCCCTTCCCGATCTCGAACAGGCGCACTTCTGGGCCTTGACGGCGGTTGTGCGCGAGGTGCGCGAGCAGGCTGGGCGCGACCGAGCGACGCACGCGGTCCAGGCCCTCGATCTGCGGGTTCACGATGCGCACGTGCGGCTGGTCGGCGATGCCGACGCGCTCGGCGTGCGCGCTCTCGTGGAACGAGTAGGTCATGGCCTCGTGGAAGCCCGCTGCGCCGCTCAGGCGGTCCTGCAGGGCGCGCACGAGCTCGCGGCGTTCGTCGAAGGGCGCGGGCGCGAGCGGCGCGACCAGCGGCGCGTCGGCGATGTTGCCGTAGCCGAAGAGGCGCCCGATCTCCTCGATCAGGTCTTCCTCGATGCGGATGTCCTTCGTGGCGCGCGCCGAGGGGACGCTCACGCTCCAGCTCGCGCCCGACTTGTTCACGCCGAACTCGAGTGCCGTCAGGTAGCCCTCGACCCGCTCGTCCGCCAGCGGCGCGCCCAGCACCTCGCGCACGCGCGCGGGGCGCAGCGCGATCGCGCGCGCCGGATCCTGCCACTGTCCCGCGTCGCCCGCGGGGCGCGGCAGCGTGATCCCGGGCTGCAGCTCGCGCAGCAGGTTCACGAGGTGCGCGGCGGCCTTGGCCGGCAGCGTCGGGTCGAGGTTCTTCTCGAAGCGCGCCGAGGCGTCGGTGCGCAGGCCGAGGCGCGCGGCCGTGCGGCGCACGGTCGTCGGGTGGAAGCACGCGGCCTCGAGCAGGAGCGCGCTGGTCTCGCCCGTGACCTTCGAGGCCTCGCCGCCCATCACGCCGGCGATAGCCACGACCTCGTCGCCAGAGCAGATGAGCATGTCGTCGGCGCTGAGCGCGCGCTCGACGCCGTCGAGGGTCTTCGTCGTCTCGCCCGCGCGCGCGTTGCGCACCAGGATCCCGCTCGACCCGAGGCGTGCGCGGTCGAACAGGTGGTTCGGCTGCGCCAGGTCGAGCATCACGAAGTTCGAGAGGTCGACCAGGAGGTCGATCGGACGCTGGCCGACCGCGAGCAGCAGGAAGCGCAGCCAGTCGGGCGAGGGGCCGTTCTTCACGCCCTCGATCTCGAGGCCGAGGTAGCGCGCGCAGCCCGCGCTCTCGACGCGCACGGGATAGGGCTTGCCTGAGCCGGTCTTCGGGAAGGCGAGCTCGAGCGCCTTGCGCTTGCGCCCGCGGATCGCGGCGACCTCCAGCGCGAGCCCGCGATGGCCCCAGAGATCGGGCCGGTGCGTGAGCGACTTGTTGTCGATCTCGATGATCCAGTCGTCGAGCCCGAGCGCCTGGGCGACGCTCGTTCCCGGCGCGGGCGTGCCGGGCAGGACCCAGATGCCCGCGTGCTCGTCGGACAGCGCGAGCTCGCGCTCCGAGCAGATCATCCCCTGGCTCTCGACACCGCGGATCTTGCTCTTCTTGATCTTCAGCTCGCCCGGCAGCGTGACGCCGGGCAGCGCCACGGCCACGCGCTGGCCTTGAGCGACGTTCGCGGCGCCGCACACGATCTGCACCAGCTGGCCCTCGCCGCGCGGGCCCACGTCCACCTTGCACAGCGAGAGCTTGTCGGCGTCGGGGTGCTTGGCGCGCTCGACCACGTGCCCGACGACGACGTCGGAGAGCTGCGGCGCAAAGCGCTCCAGCCCTTCGACCTCGGCGGTGTGGATCGTGAGGTCGTTGGCGACTTCTTGCGCCGTGAGCCCGACGAGGTCGACGTGGCGCGCGAGCCAGCGGTAGGAGATCTTCACGCTAGAACTGCTCCAGGAAGCGCACGTCCGCGCCCATCAGGTGGCGGATGTCGTCGATGCCGTAGCGCAGCATCACCAGGCGCGAGAGCCCCAGGCCGAAGGCGAAGCCGGTGTAGCGTTGGCTGTCGATGCCGCCGGCCTTCAGCACGGCCGGGTGCACCATGCCGCACGGGCACAGCTCGATCCACGTCGAGCGCTTGCACACGCTGCAGCCTTGCGCACAGAACGGGCAACGCACGTCGAGCTCGAAGCCCGGCTCGACGAACGGGAAGTAGCCCGGACGCAGACGCACCTCGAGCTCCTGCTGGAAGACCTCGCGCAGGAAGGTCTTCATGGTGCCGATCAGGTGCCCGACGGTGATGCCCTCGCCGACCACCAGGCCCTCCATCTGGTGGAAGGTGTGCTCGTGCGAGGCGTCCGTCGTCTCGTTGCGGAAGCAGCGCCCGGGCACGATCGCGCGGAAGGGCGGGGGCATCTTCTCCAGCGCGCGGATCTGCACAGGTGAAGTGTGCGTGCGCATGAGCAGCCTCTGCTCGCGGTCGCACCAGAAGGTGTCGTGCATCTCGCGCGCCGGGTGGTCGTGCGGGATGTTCAGCTTCTCGAAGTTGTAGGCGTCGAGCTCGACCTCGGGGCCGTCGAGGATCGCGTAGCCCATCGAGGAGAAGATCTGCTCCAGGCGCCGCACGACGTGCGTCAGCGGGTGCAGGGAACCATGCGCCAGAGCGCGCGCGGGCAGCGTCGCATCGAAGTGCTCGTCCGTGCGCTCGGCCGCCAGGCGCTCGCGCTCGAGCACGGCCCGGCGCTCAGCCAAGGCCGCCTCGAGCGCGCGCTTGAGCTCGTTGGCGCCCTCGCCGAAGGCTTTGCGCTCGGCCGGCGGCACGTCGCGGATAGAGCCCAGGAGCTTCCCGAGCGCGCCGTCCTTGCCCAGGAACTCGCGCTCGACGCGCGCGAGCTCGCTGGGCTCGCGCGCGGCGGAGATGGCGGCGAGCGCGCGCTCGCGGAGCTCGGCCCGCTCGGCGCTCACGGCCGTCAGCTGGCGGCCGGGGTCGCCTGGCGCGAGCTCTTGGAGACCTCGACCAGCTGGTCGAAGGCCGCCGGGTCGTTGGCCGCGAGCTCGGACAGCTGCTTGCGGTTCAGCTCCACGCCGCCCTTCTTCAGGCCGTCGATGAAGGTCGAGTACGAGAGCCCGCGCGCGCGCGTGGCCGCGTTGATGCGCGCGATCCACAGCGTGCGGTACTCACGCTTCTTGCGGTGCCGGTCGCGCGTGCCGTAGGCCAGCGCGCGCACCACCGACTCGTAGACCGTGCGCCAGAGGCGCGAACGGCCGCCCCAGAAACCCTTGGCGCGCTTGAAGTAACGGGCTTTCTTGTGTCGGCGCGGAGCGCCGTAGGTGACGCGTACCATGGATCAGGACCCCATCATGTTGCGGATCAGCTTGGCCCACACGCCCTCGAGCACGAGCGGCTTGCGCAGCGCGCGGCGCTGCTTGCCGTTCTTGGACGCGTGCATGTGGCCGCGCGCGCTCTTGGAGCACAGCACCTTGCCGTTCTTGGAGATGCGGAAGCGCTTCTTGACGGAGCCTTTGGACTTGGCTTTGGGCATGGGGATCGTTCGCAGCAGGATCGGCTTCGCCTCCGTCACGCGTGCGGTGTCGGCGCCGACCGGGTTCCCCGTTCGCAAGGCACGGCGCGCGTGCCCGCTGGCGGGAGCCTGGGGCGGGCCGACGGACCCGCGCCTGGCTTGGAGTGGGAAAGGGCGAAGACTCTACCGGCGCGGACGATCCGGGGGAAGCCCCGAACGCGGCGGCGCGGCTCGCGCGGCGCCTTCGGCGTCGGAATTGGCCGGCGCGGGCGTGGCCGCCTTGGGAGCGGGAGCCGGTCCGGGAACATTGCCCGACGGCGCAGGCCCGGGCCGGGCGGCCGGCGCGCGCGGAGCGGACGGAGGCCCGGAATGGCTGCTGCTCGCACCCTTGCGCGACAGCAGCATGTTGAGGCGCGGCCCGTTCATGCGCGGCGGCGTCTCGACCTTGGAGATGTCGGCCAGGGCCTCGGTGACGCGCTTCATCACGTTGTAGCCGAGCTCGGGGTGCGAGCGCTGGCGACCGCGGAAGATGCACACCACCTGCACCTTGTGGCCCTCCTCGAGGAACTTGCGACCCTGCACCAGGCGATACTCGAGGTCGTGCGGGTCGATGGCCGGACGCACGCGCAGCTCCTTCAGCGTGGAGTGCGGCTTGGCCTGGCCCCGCTCCTTCTTCTTCTGCGCGTATTTGAACTTGCCGAAGTCCATCACCCGGCACACGGGCGGTTCGGCGTTGGGCTGCACCTCGACCAGATCCAGCCCGGCCTCGTCGGCCATGCGCCGCGCTTCGTCGGTGGTGACCACGCCGACCTGCTCGTTGGCGGCGTTGATCAGGCGCACCTCGGGAACCCGGATCTGACGGTTGACCCGGTACTTGTTGGACGGCTCGGGCTTTCTGGAGAAGTCTCGCTTCAAACGTTGTTCTTCTGGGTCGGGATGGTTTGCGGACGCGCGCGGACTGCTGCGCTCGGCCGGCGGAGGAGTGGAAGGATAGTCGGGATCGTCGGATCTGCGCCAGGGAGAGTCATTTCGGCGTCAGGTCCGCAGCGGCCGCGGCGCCCTTGGCGGCGCGCGTCAAAGCCTGCCCGGCGAGCTGGATGTGCACCTCGGCCAGGTTCTCTGGCCGCACCGGCGAGGGCGCCTGGCACATCAGGTCGGCCGCCGAAGCGGTCTTGGGGAAGGCGATCACGTCACGGATGTTGTCCAGGCCGGCGGTCAGCGCCGCGGTGCGGTCCAGCCCCAGGGCAAAGCCGCCGTGCGGCGGCGCGCCGTAGGACAGGGCCTCGAGCAGGAAGCCGAACTTCTCCTGCCGCTCCTCGGGGCCGATGCCGAGGATCTCGAACACGCGCTCCTGCACCTCGGAGCGGTGGATCCGGATCGAGCCCGAGCCCAGTTCCCAGCCGTTCATGACCAGGTCGTAGGAGCGGCTCATCAGCTGGCCCGGATCCGCGCCGGGACCGCCCAGAGCCCAGTCCTCGGGCGCGGTGAAGGGGTGGTGCTCGCTGAACCAGCGCTTGGCGTCCTCGTCGTAGGTGAACAGAGGGAAGTGCGTGACCCAGGTGAAGGCGTAGTGCTTCGGATCGACGAGGTTCAGCTTGGCGCGCAGATGCAGGCGCACCTCGTTCAGCGACTTGCGCGCGACGCTCTGCGCATCCGCCACGAACAGGCACAGGTCGCCGCTCTTCGCGCTCAGGAGCTGCATCAGCTCGCCGGCCAGCGGCCCGGCCGCGAAGCGCGCCAAGGAACCCGTGCCGCCGCCCGCGTCGGCCTTCCACCAGGCCAGGCCCTTCGCGCCGCCCAGCGCGGCCACGGCGTTGAGCCCTTCCTCGATCTCCTTGCGCGAGAAGGCGACGTTGCCGGCGTTGAGGCCGAGCACGCGCCCGCCGCGCTCGAGCGCGCCGAGGAACACCTTGAACTCGGTCTTCTTGGCCCACGCGGCCACGTCGACGAGTTCGAGGCCGAAGCGCACGTCGGGCTTGTCGCTGCCGTAGCGCTCCAGGGCTTCGGCGTGGCGCAGGCGCGGGAAGGGCGTGACGAGCTCGATGCCCATCGCCTCGCGGAAGGTCGCCGCCAGCACGCGCTCCCACACCGCGAACACGTCCTCCTCCTCGACGAATGACATCTCCATGTCGAGCTGCGTGAAGTCCGGCTGGCGATCGGCGCGCAGGTCCTCGTCGCGGAAGCAGCGCGCGACCTGGAAGTACTTGTCCATGCCCGCCACCATCAGCAGCTGCTTGAAGATCTGCGGCGACTGCGGCAGCGCGAAGAAGGAGCCCGGATGCACGCGCGAGGGCACGAGGTAGTCGCGCGCGCCCTCGGGCGTGGCCTTGGTCAGCACCGGCGTCTCGACCTCGACGAAGCTCTCGCGCTCGAAGGCCGCGCGCATGGCGCTGATCAGGCGCGCGCGGTGGATCAGGTTCTTCTGCAGCGCCGGGCGCCGCAGGTCGAGGTAGCGGTACTTGAGGCGCGTGTCGACCGCCGGGAGCTCGCTGGCAGCCACGTCGATCGGCGGCGTCTTGGCCTTGGAGAGGATCGCGAGCGACTCGGCCACGACCTCGATCGCGCCGGTCTCGCGCTCCTTGTTGACGTTGCTCGCGTCGCGCACGACGACGGTGCCGGTGACGCCGATCACGTCCTCGCCCGAGAGCTTGAGCGCCTCGCTGAACTGCGCGCCGAGCACGACCTGCGTCAGCCCGTAGCGGTCGCGCAGGTCGACGAAGTAGATCCCGCCGTGGTCGCGGCGCTTGTGCACCCAGCCGTTGAGCGTGACCGTCTGGCCCACGTGCGCGGGACGCAGCTCGCCGCAGGTGTGCGTGCGGCGCCAGTCTCCGGCTCGGCGCGCGGCGGCCATGTCAGGAACCCGACTGGCCGGAAGCGCGCAGGCGCAACACCGCCCGACGCAGCGCCAGTTCGGCGCGCAGGGTGTCGATCTGTCCGCTCGCTTCGCGGCTGTGGTCGAGGCGCTCGCGGGCGCGCTTCTCGGCCGCGCGCGCGCGCGCGACGTCGATGTCGGCCGGACGCTCGCCGGCCTCGCTGACCACGCGCACGGTGTCCTGCTTGACCTCCACGAACCCGCCGGAGACGAACAGCGTCTGCTCCTTGCCGCCCTCGCGCCAGCTGAGCAGACCCACGTCCAGCGCGGCCACCAGCTGCGCGTGGCGCGGCAGGAAGCCCATCGAGCCGTCCACCGCCGGCACGCGCACCGTCTCGGCCTGGATGTCGAGCACGATCCTGTCCGGAGTGATGACGCGCAGCGTGAGCTTCCCAGTCATTTGGCTAACCGAGCTGCTTGGCCTTCTCGCGCGCGCTCTCGATCGCGCCCACGTACAGGAAGGCGTTCTCGGGCAGATCGTCGTGCTTGCCCTCCAGGATCTCCTTGAAGGAGCGCACGGTCTCGGCCGCAGGGCAGAAGACGCCCGGCGTGCCGGTGAACTGCTCGGCCACGAAGAACGGCTGCGACAGGAAGCGCTGAATGCGACGCGCGCGGTGCACGACCAGCTTGTCGTCCTCGGCCAGTTCCTCGGCGCCCAGGATGGCGATGATATCGCGCAGGTCGGCGTAGCGTTGCAGCACGCGCTGCACTTCGCGCGCGACCTTGTAGTGCTCCTCGCCCACGATCTGCGGGTCGAGCATGCGCGAGGTCGACTTGAGCGGGTCCACGGCCGGGTAGATGCCCAGCTCGGAGATCGCGCGGTCGAGGATGATGGTCGAGTCGAGGTGCGCGAACGTGGCCACGGGCGCCGGGTCGGTGATGTCGTCGGCGGGCACGTACACGGCCTGCATCGAGGTCACCGAGCCCTTCTTGGTCGAGGTGATGCGCTCCTGCAGCGCGCCCATCTCGCTGGTCATGGTCGGCTGGTAGCCGACGGCGCTGGGCATGCGCCCGAGCAGCGCCGACACTTCCGAGCCGGCCTGCACGAAGCGGAAGATGTTGTCGACGAACAGCAGCACGTCCTGGTTCTTCACGTCGCGGAAGTACTCGGCCATCGTCAGGCCGGAGAGCGCGACGCGCAGGCGCGAGCCGGGCGGCTCGTTCATCTGTCCGAAGACCAGCACGGCGTTGTCGATCACCGACTGCGTCTTGCCGTCGGGGGTCTTGTACTGAGCCTCGCTCATCTCGACCCACAGGTCGTTGCCCTCGCGCGTGCGCTCGCCCACGCCGCAGAAGACGCTGAAGCCGCCCTTGTTCACGGCCGTGATGCGGATCAGCTCCTGGATCAGCACCGTCTTGCCCACGCCGGCGCCGCCGAACAGGCCGATCTTGCCGCCCTTGGCGAAGGGGCACAGCAGGTCGACGACCTTCAGGCCGGTCTCGAAGATCTGCGAGATGGCCTCCTGCTCCTCGAACAGCGGCGCGGGCCGGTGGATCGGCATCGTGTCGCCGGGCGGGACCGGACCGCACTTGATCGTGTCCAGCGCCTCGCCCAGCAGGTTGAAGATCCGGCCCTTGGTGCGCTCGCCCACCGGCACGGTGATCGGCGCGCCGGTGTTGTTGACCGTCATGCCGCGCCGGCAACCGTCGGTCGAGGACATGGCCACGCAGCGCGCCACGTCGTTACCGAGGTGCTGGGCCACCTCGAGCACCAGGCGGCCTGTGCGCTTGGGGTCCACGATCTCGAGCGCGTTGTAGATCGGCGGCAGCGACCCGGCCGGGAAGCGCACGTCGACCACAGGGCCGAAGATCTGCGCGATGTTGCCTTGCTTGGCGGCGTTCGTTTGCATGACAGGGGTACTCATGGCTCCACTGCTCCTCAGCGCAGCGCCTCGGCGCCGCCCACGATGTCGAGGAGTTCCTTGGTGATCGTTTCCTGGCGCTTGCGGTTGTAGACCAGCTTCAGCGCCAGCTGCATGTCCTTGGCCGCTTCGGTCGCGTTCTTCATCGACGCGCGCTTGCTGGCGTACTCGGAGGTGATGGCCTCGACCAGCGCGTTGTACACGCGCGTCTCCAGGTAGCGCGGCACCAGGCGATCGAAGATCGTGGCCGGGTCCGGCTCGAGGATCATGTCGCTGCCGCCGCTCTTCTCGCCCACGCCCAGGGCGCTGGCCTGGATCGGCAGGAAGTCGATCCAGCGCGGCACGTAGCGCACCATCGACTCGAAGGCGGTCGACAGCAGGCGCACCTCGCGGTACTCGCCCGACAGGAACACGTCCGTCAGGTCCTTGGCCGCGCGCGCCGCGCCGCGGTAGTCGATCTGCTCCAGCACCGGCTCGACGAACAGGCGCTCGACCTTGCGCTTGCGCGCGTTCAGGTACTGGTAGCCCTTCTTGCCGTAGACGAAGTAGCGCACGTCTGTGCCGGCGGAGAGGCCGCGCAGCCACAGCTCGAGGGCCTTGAACAGGTTCGAGTTGTAGGCCCCGCACAGCCCGCGGTCGGAGCTGACCAGCAAGACCGCCACGGCCTTGCCGGCGCCGGCCTGGAACAGCGGACGGCGCGCGACCTCCTCGCCCAGCACGGAGGCCAGGTGCTGCACCAGCGCGGTGATCTCCTGCGAATAGGGCCGCGAAGCCAGGGCGCGGTCCTGAAAACGCCGCAGCTTGGTCGAGGCGACCATCTCCATGGCGCGCGTGATCTGTCGGATGTTCCCGACCGACTTGATCCGCCCGCGCAGCTCGCGAATGCCACCCATCTAGTTCCCTTCCTCGCTTCCTCCTCCGTGTCCTCCGCGTCTGCCCTCCGCGCTCTCCGCGATACTCTGAAAAACGGGGAGAGTAGCGCGGAGGGCGCGGCGAGAAGACGGGGAGGGCGCGGAGGAGAAAAACATGGCGGAAGATCAGATCAGGCGAGCTGGGCCTTGATGAGCTTGACGGCTTGGTCGAGCACGGCGGCGGACTCCTTGGTGACCTGCTTGTCCTTGACCACCGCGGTCGCGATCTCCGGGTGGTTGTCGCGCATGTGCGCCAGGAAGAGCTTCTCGAACTCGAGCACCTTATTGGTGGGCAGGTCGTCGAGGCCGCCGGACGTGCCGGCGTAGATGACCATGATCTGGTCCTCGACCGACATCGGCTGGTACTGGGGCTGCTTGAGCAGCTCGGTCAGGCGCTCGCCGCGGCGCAGCACCTGCTGCGTGGCCTTGTCGAGGTCGCTGCCGAACTGCGCGAAGGCCGCCAGCTCGCGGTACTGGGCCAGGTTCAGGCGCATGCCGCCGGCGACCTTCTTCATGGCCGGGATCTGCGCCGCGCCACCCACGCGCGAGACCGAGATACCCGCGTTCACGCCCGGGCGGATGCCGGAGTTGAACAGCGCGGTCTCGAGGAAGATCTGCCCGTCGGTGATCGAGATCACGTTGGTCGGGATGTAGGCCGCGACGTCGTTCTCCTGCGTCTCGACCACCGGCAGCGCGGTCAGCGAGCCGCCACCCTTCTTGTAGCGCGGGTTGATCTCGGGCGCGTTGTCGGCGAGCTTCGCGGCGCGCTCGAGCAAGCGGCTGTGCAGGTTGAACACGTCGCCGGGGAAGGCCTCGCGGCCGGGTGGCCGGCGCAGCAGCAGCATCACCTGGCGGTAGGCGAGCGCCTGCTTGTACAGGTCGTCGTAGCACACCAGCACGTGCCGGCCCTCGTCGCGGAAGCGCTCGCCCATGGTGCAGCCGCCGTAGGGCGCCAGGAACTGCATCGAGGCTTCTTCGTTGGCGCTGGCGGCCACGATGATCGTGTAGGGCATGGCGCCGTGCACGTTGAGCTTGCGCAGCACGTCCACGACCGTGGACTGCTTCTGGCCGATGGCGACGTAGATGCAGATCACCTGCGCGGGGTTCTCGGGGTCGCCCCCACCGGTGCGCTTCTGGTTGATGATCGCGTCGATCAACAGCGCGGTCTTGCCGGTCTGGCGGTCGCCGATGATCAGCTCGCGCTGGCCGCGCCCGATGGGGATCATCGCGTCGATGGCCTTGATCCCCGTCTGCATCGGCTCGTGCACGCCGCGGCGTTCGACCACCGAGGGCGCCGGCTGTTCGATCGTCCAGTAGTCCGACTCGCTGACCGCCAGCGGGCCGCGAGCGTCGAGTGGGTCGCCCAGCGCGTTGACCACGCGCCCGAGCAGCGAATAACCGGTCGGCACCGAGATGATGCGCCCGGTGGTCTTGACCTGGTCGCCCTCCTTGACCTTGGTCACGTCGCCGAGCAACACGCAGCCGACGTTGTCCTCTTCGAGGTTGAGCGCCACGCCGCGCACGCCGCCCGGGAACTCGAGCAGCTCGTTCATCATGCAGTCCTCGAGGCCCCACACGCGCGCCACGCCGTCGCCCACGGAGAGCACCGTGCCGACGCTCTGCATCGCGCTCTGGCCACGGTAGTTGGCGATCTCCTTCTCGAGGATGGAGGTCACTTCAGCGGGTCGAAGATCCATCGGGTTTCCTTTGAGCGAATCGTCGGGGTGTGCGGGAGGCTAGTGTCCTGGAACCGAAGTTCGTAGGCAGATCCCGCTTCCATTCGCCGATTGGCAAGGCGCGACGACTACCGCGTATCCAGGGCGATACGCCGAGGAGGAGCAACGCAGCCAGGCGGTGATGGGGAGCGGGAGGTGCATACGAACTTCGGTGACGGGACCCTAGGCCTCGGAGCGCGGCAGGGCAGCTGCCAGCAGGGTCTTCTTCAGGCCTTCGAGGCGCCCGGCCACGGAGGCGTCGATCATCTTGCTCTCGACGACCACGCGCAGGCCGCCGATCAGCTCGGGCACGATGCGGTTCTCGAGCACGAGCTCCTTGCCGAGGCGCGGACCGAGCGCGGCGGCGAGCTTGCCCAGCTCGGCCGCGTCGAGCGCGCGCGCGCTCTCCACGCGGCCCTCGGCCGCGCCGCGTTCCTGGAGGTCGCGACGGTGGAAGGCGGCGTCCAGGTGGCGCAGGACCTCCACGCGACGCTTGTCGAGCACCAGGTTCACGAAGTCCTGCGTCAGCGGCGCGAGCCCGCTCAGGTGCTCGCCCACGCGTTGCTTGCGCGCGGCCAGCGCCAGGCGCTCGTCGAACACGAAGGCCATGGCTCCGCCGGGCGCGAGCGCGCTCGCCAGGCGAACGACGTCGGCGCGCACTCCTGCCAGGGCGCCGCGCGCCTTGGCCAGCCCGAACAGCGCCTCGGCGTAGCGGCTGGTGACGGGATCGATCATCCGCGCCCGCTCTTCTCACCGGCCACGACCTGCGCCGCGAAGCGCCGGTCGTCGTCGCCGCCGACGTTGCGTCCGAGCACCTGCGTGGCCGCGCGCAGCGACAGCTCGACGACCTCGTTGCGGATCGCGGCCACGGCCTTGTCCTGCTCGATGCGGATGGCCTTGCGCGCGCCCTCGATCATCTGGCCGGCCTCGTTCTTGGCCGCCTCGAGGATCTCCTGCCCACGCGTCTCGCCCTTGGCGCGTGCCTCGGCCACGAGCTTGGCCGCGTTGGCCTGGGCTTCGCTCAGGGTCTTCTCCAGGTCCGCGCGCGCGGCCAGCGCGTCCTTGCTCGCCTTCTCGGCCGTGGCGATGGCTTGCTCGGTCTTCGCGTCGCGCTCGACGAGCGCCTTCGTCACCGGACCCATCACAACGAGCCAGATCAGCGGCACGGAAACGAAGAAGATCAGCAGTGTCCAGACGAGGTTGCCCGCGGTGGTGAAGTCGATCGGATTGAATCCGCCCTCACTGCCGGAGGCGAACGGGAGCAATGCCAAGGAGAAAAACGACATGGGGAGCTCCTCGCGGGGCGTGCGGCACGGCTGCCGACGCCCCGAGCGATTCACTTGATGGCGATCAGGAGGGTCACGACGACGGCGAACAGCGACACGCCCTCGATGAACGCCGCCAGGATGAGCGAGCCACCGCGGATGTCGTTGGCGGCTTCGGGTTGACGCGCGATGCCCTCGTTGGCCGCCGCGCCGATCTTGCCGATGCCGAGACCGGCACCGATCGCGACGATACCGGCGCCGACGCCCGCACCGAACTGGCCCAACGTGGAGGCGGCTTCCGCACCTTCGACGGGATTGAACATTGTCGTGATTGCTTTCGTTTTGGCTGTCAGGGATGCCCCGGCACCTTCCACTAGTGCTCGGGGTGAATGGATGCGTTGATGAACAGGATCGAGAGCTGCGTGAAGATATAGGCCTGCACGAGCGCCACGAAGCTCTCGATGATCATGATGAAGACCGCGAAGCCTACGCCGATCGGCGCAGTGCCCCAGCCTCCGGCTGTGCCCCACAGCTGGCCCATGAAGAAGATCAGGCCCATGAAGCTGAGCACGACCATGTGCCCGCCGCTCATGTTCGCGAACAGACGGATGGTGAGCGCCACCGGCTTGACGATGAGCCCGATCAGCTCGACGACGAACATCAGCGGCCAGAGCGCCAGCGGCACGTGCGGCACGAGGTTCTTCCAGAACGCGAGCGGCCCCTGCACGGCCATCCCGCCGAGGATCATCACCAGGAAGGTCGTCAACGCGAGCGCGGCGGTGACGAAGATGCTGGCCGTGGGCGTGGCCGAGTAGGGCACCAGCCCGACCAGGTTCATGAAGGCCACGAAGAAGAACACCGTCAGGAAGTAGGGCAGGAACTTGGCGCCGAGCTTCTTGCCCATGGTCGGGTAGACCATCTCGTCGCGGATCCACTGCGCGAAGCCGGCGAAGAGGCGCGTCAGCGGATCGCCCTTGCCCGTGCGCAGGTAGCGCGGCACGCCGGCGAAGGCGATCAGCGTCAGCACCACCGCCAGCACCTGGAAGATCTGCAGGTTGAAGAGCGCGGTCTTCGGCTCGTCCGAGCTCGTCTCGCCGCGGTAATCGAACGGCGCCAGCGCTTTGAAGAACAGCGGCAGCTCGAACAGCGCCTTCTGCGGCGCGTGAGCGGCCTTGGCGCCGTGCTCGGCGTCCTGCCCGTGCTCGGCAGCGCTGGCGTGCTCGCCCGGCTCGACCAGCACGGAGGGCACGAGGTGCATGTACAGCGTGGTGAACACGTTGTCGCCCTCGTGGTGCGCGCTGTAACGGTTAGAGGTCCAGCAGGCGGCCACCACCAGCGCGAGCATCAGCAGGCCGCGCAGCGACAGGACGAAGGAGAAGAAGCGCTGCATCAGGCCTGGGTCGCCGAGGTGGCTGTCGCGCTCTTGCGCCGCTCGTGCAGCGCGGACCAGATCCCGATGGGCAACACCAGCGCCACCGTCGCGGCAAAGGCCACCAGGAAGCTCTTGTAGTCGGCGCGCTCGGCCGCCGCGGGGATGAACCGGAAGGCGAGCCCGCCCAGGACCATCGCGCCGAGCTTCACCAGGAAGCCGAGGGTCAGCGCCGCCATGGCCTTGGCCGGCCGCGTGCGCGCCACGTGGCGCACGTGCAGCGTGGACAGCCCCGCCAACCCCGCGCCGAGCGTGTAGCCCAGCAGCACGCCGCCGCCCAGCGCGCCGCCCAGGCGGGAGGCGAGCACGAGCGCCGCGACGAGTGCGACGAGCACGATCAGAACCAGGCGGCTCACGGTGTGTCGGAAGGAGGCATGGGGTGCTTCCCCGCGCCGGGTTTCTTCGGCGAGGAAGGCAGCTTCTTGACCATCGAGTAGAGACCCAGGCCGAACCCGAGGAACACGCCGAACAGCAGGGCCAAGGGACTCGTACCGGTGCGCCCGTCCAGCCAGCGGCCGGCGAAGGCGAACACGACCACCGTGGCCGCGAACTGCAACCCGAGCCCGGAGTAGCGGTAGAGGTCGCCAGTGGCGCCTGCGCGCTTCGGTTCCGGGCTCATGCTGAGCCGTGGGGGTGGACCGTTGCATCCATGCGAGTCCCCGGGCCTCCACCAGGGAGAGCCACGGGACAGCTTTGTCTCATGAGAAAGAGCGCCGAGCCCGGGCGCCCATCGGACGCGCCGACGGACGCCGTTTCGGCGTTTGGGGCGAACAGTGTGCGGGGCGCGCTCCCCCCGCGTCAACGCCCGAGCGGCGCTTTCCCCACCGCCGCGGCGCGGCTAGACTCCGCGCCCCAAAAAGCGCCGAATCCGGAGAATCCCTTGGAACGAACCCTCGTCCTGTTGAAGCCCGATGCCGTCCAGCGCGGTCTGATCGGAACCATCGTGGCCCGCTTCGAGCACAAGGGCCTGAAGATCGTCGGCCTGAAGCTGCGCCAGTTCCCCGTCGCCACGGTGCAGAAGCACTACGAGGCCCACAAGGAGCGCCCCTTCTACAAGGCGCTGGTCGAGTTCATGACCTCGGGCCCGGTGGTGGCCCTGGTCCTGGAGGGCAAGAACGCGATCGAGGTCACGCGCAAGCTGATGGGCAAGACGAACGCCGCCGAGGCCG
Organism: Planctomycetota bacterium; assembly: GCA_009691855.1. Lineage (GTDB taxonomy): Bacteria > Planctomycetota > UBA1135 > UBA1135 > JABFRZ01. The sequence continues at coordinate 44,225 of SIAI01000023.1, forward strand.
AGCCGGGCACGATCCGCGGCGACCTCGCGCTGTCGCGCTCGAACAACCTCGTGCACGGCTCCGACAGCGCCGCGGCGGCCAAGCAGGAGCTGGCCCTGTTCTTCCCCGAGGCGAGCGAGGTCTGCGAGTGGAACGCGCCCGAGTTCCCCTGGGTCTACAGCCCGGAAGAGCGCTGAGACCCGTTCCGTCGTGGGGCTCTCCGCGCGCCAGGTAGGAGAGCTCGTCGCGGAGCTCGCGGCGCTGATCGTCGGCACCGAGCTGCGCGGCGTGCAGGCGCTGCCGCCGCGCGACCTCTTGCTGGTGTTCACGCTGGCCGCGGACGAGATCCTGCGCGTGCGCCTCTCGGCCGACGCCGAGAGCGGCCGGCTGCACCTGCAGAGCGGGCACGTGAAGCGCCACGAGGGCCCGGCCGATCCCTTCTTCGCGCGGCTCGAAACGGCCCTGAGCGGCGCCGCGCTGCAGACCCTGGAGCAGGTGCAAGGCGATCGCGTGGTGCGCTTCGTCTTCCGCCGCGACGGCGCGCCGGCGGGAGCCCTGCTGGCCGAACTCACGGGTCGGCACGGGAATCTGGTGCGCCTGGACGGCGGCGGCCGCATCCAGGACGTGCTCGTGCCGCCCGCGGCCGAGAGTCCAGCGGCCGCGCGCCTGAAGCTTGGCGCGCCGTACGCCCTCCCGCCGGGCAAGCGCGCCGCGGGCGCAGCCGAGCCCTCGGTGGTCGAAGCCTTCGCGGCCGGCGCGGACGGCGGACGACTGGCGCGCCTCGCGCCGCTCTCGGCGCGCGTCGAGAACGCGCTGGGCGGCGTGTCCGACGAGCGCTTCGAGTCCGAACAACGCCGCGAACTCGTGCGCCGCCTGGAGCAGAAGCGCGCCGGCGCGGGGAACCGCCTCGCGGGCCTGACGCAACGCGCGGCCGCGGGCGCCGAGGCCGAGCGCGTGCGCATGGACGGCGAGCTGCTGCTCGCGCACCTCACCGCGATCCCGCGTGGGGCGAGTTCGATCGAGCTCGCCGACGCATACCTGAGCGACTCGCCGCCGCGGCGCATCGCCCTCGATCCGGGCCTGAGCGCGCGGCGCAACGCGGAGAAGCTCTTCGCGCGCTACAAGAAGCTCGTGCGTACGCTCGAGCACCTGCCGGCGGAGCTGGAGCAAGCGCGCGCCGCCCAGGACCTCGTCGCGCGCCTCGTCGAGCGCGCCGCTCTCGAGGATCCCTCCGCGCTCGAGGCCGAGGCCGTGGCCGCCGGCGTCCTGAGCGCGCCGCAGGTCGCCGAACCCAAGCACCGCAAGCCCGCGCCGCGGCTCCCCTACCTCTCCTTCCGCGCGCTGCACGGCAGCGAGATCCGCGTGGGCCGCAACGCGCGCGACAACGACCAGCTCACCTTCCGCGAGTCGAACGGCAACGACCTGTGGCTGCACACCGCCGATTCGCCGGGCAGCCACGTGGTGCTGCGCGTGGCCAGGGCTGGCGAGCCCGACGAAGAGGAGGTGCTCGACGCCGCGCACCTGGCGCTGCACTTCTCGCCCCTGCGCGGCGCCACCAAGGCCTCGATCCACGTCGCCCGGCGCAAGGAGGTCCACAAGCCGCGCAAGGCGCCGGCGGGCCTGGTGACGCTCTCGGGCGGCAAGACCCTGCACCTGCGGCTCGAGGCGGCGCGCCTGGAGCGCCTGCTGCGCGGGCGGGGACGCGCGGACGAACCCGGCGCGTAGCCGGCCCGGCACGAGCGGGTAGGATGCTGGCTTTCGTACCCCGTTCTCGGACTTCCGCCATGGCCCAGCTCGATCTCCGTCCGGCGCTCCTGTGCCTCGCCCTCGCCAGCTTCGGCTGCAAGCACACCTACGAGCAGCACGTCGAACCCACCGACGAACAGAAGCTCGAGCTCTACACCACCACCGCCACCTATCTGTACGAGGACGGCGAGCTCGAGCGCGCCCAGGAGCAGGCGGTGAAGGCGCTCGAGGTCGATCCCGAGAACCACGTCATGCGCCGCATGATCGGCTGGATCCGCCTGCGCAGGAACGGCAACGAAGACTTGATCCTGGCCGAGCGCTTCTTCCGTGACCTGATCAAGGACGGCGACGAGAACGACAACACCCTGCTCGGCTTGGCGCTGGCCTGCGAGCGCCTGGGCAAGGCCTACGACGACGTGGCGCGCGCGCTGGAGAGCGAGAAGCGCGAGCCCACGAAGGGCAAGACGCGCGCGGGCGAGATGCGCGAGCTCGACCAGAAGGCACGGCGCTACTGGGACGAGTCGATCGCCACCTGCAACAAGATCCTGGCCGGCGGCGAGGGCAACACCAACGCGATGAACACGCTGCAGCGCGTGTACGCGCTGTCGGGGAACTACGCCGAGAGCCTGGCCTGGTCGGCGCGCATCCTGGAGCGCACCACCGAAGAGCTGGCTTCCTGGCGCCGCATGCTGGAGGAGAAGAGCCTGACCGACAGCGAGGAAACAGTGTTCCGCAAGAACGAGCACGCCTCGCTGGCGCTCGAGACCGACACGCACGTCTTCGCCGCCACGCTGCTGTTCCGCCTGCAGCGCTACGACGAGGCCCTGGTGCACCTCGACGCGGTGGTGGCCAGCACGCCCGAGCTGGCTCAGGCCTACAGCATCCGCGGCCAGCTGCGCGCGCGCGTGGGCCAGTACGAGGCCGCGATCCAGGACCTCGATCGCTATCTGGCCCTGTCCGACGCGCCCTACGAGAACGCGGACGTGCAGAAGGCCTTCGAGCTACGCGCGGAAGCGCAGAAGCACGTCGGCCTCGAAGCGCGCTGAGGGCGAGTCCCTCGCACCTTCACTTGTCCTGCGGACGCCAGGTCTTCTCTTGGCGCTGGCCGAGTTCGTCGATCCACACCAGCGTGAGCGGGTCCTCGCTCTTGCGCGCGCGCATCGCCTGTTCGATGTCGCTCGGATCGCGCAACGGACGCCCGTCCAGCTCGACCAGCACGTCGCCCGTGCCGACGCCGAGCAGATGGGCGTAGGTGCCGGGTGAAGTCTGTTGCACGACCAGACCCAGGCCCTCCGCGAGACCGAGCTCGCGCGCGGTCTCGGCGCCCAGCTCGAACACGACCACGCCCAGGCGGTTGGTGAGCACGGGTCGGCTGCGGCCCTGGGGCTGGAGCGCCAGGGCGCCGTCGCGACCGGGCAGCCCCTCGCGCGGCCGACCGAGGTCGAAGCGCAGGTCGAGGGGCGAGCGCGGAGCGGCGCGGATGCGCAGCCCGTCGAGCTGTTCGGCGAGCTGCGGGTTGCGCGCCAGGATGTCGTCCAGGCTCAGGCCTTCGTAGTGTGTCGTCTGCTCGTGGCCGTCGATCGTCTCGGTGACGTCCACGCGCGCGCCGCTCTCGCTCTGCTCGACGTGCACGTTGCGGCTCGAGGCGTGCGGAGCGCGGTTCCCCGACGGCGGCGGTCCTTGCGGCCGGAGCAGGCCCATGCCGTCCTGGGACATGAACTCCTGCATCATCTGCTGCATGCGCTCCGCCATGCCCAGCGAATCCGGGCCGGAGAGCAGGCCCTGCAGCGGAAAGCGCGCGCGGCCGAGCTCACGCAGGGCCAGACGTGCCGTCCAGGCCAGTTCGCCGGCCTGCGGGTCGCGCGCGAGCTCTTCGAGGAAGGCGCGCGCCGCAGGATCGAGCTGGGCGCGCTTGAGCAGCACGTCCAGGTTGCGCTCGCGCTGCTCCAGATCCGGGGTGCCAAGACGTTCGCGCCACTCGGCGCGCTCGAAGGGGCGAGCGAAGCGCGTGTCGAGCTCGCGCGGCGCGCGCTCCTCTTGGCCGGGGGCGATGCGCTGCAGGCCACCGCTAGGCGGCACGGCAGGTTGCTGCGCAACCGCGAGCGCTGCCAGACAACCGAGCACGACGAACGCGCGCAGCGGAAACGGGATCGGCTTCATGGGTTTCTCCTCGGCCCTTGTACCGCCGTACTGCGGTCGTACCGCGGTTCTTGTGCTGGGCCCCCGCGGGGCCGACCTCGCGGCGAACTCAGCGGCTACTTCAGCCGGGGGTCGAGCGCGACCGCGGAGATGCCGCCCTCGACCGACTGACTCGTGCGCTGCGAGCGCGCCCGATAGGGCATCAGGACGATTGGATCCCGCGTGGGCGGAACGTTCTGCAGCGTCCCGTTGCGCGGGCTGGACAGCGGCTGGAAGGCGACCCCCTGCGTGGCCCCGAAGCCCGGGGCCACCTCGGGACGGGGCAGAGCCTTGTTCGACGGCCAGGCGAAGAAACCGCCCAGCTGCACGACCACGAGGATCGCCGCAGCCGCCGCCATGGGCGTCAGGAGCAGGCCCCAGCGCACCCGATTCGAACGCGCGCGCTGCGCGTTCTGAGCTAGAGGATGCGCCAACTCGCGCTTGCCAGGCTCGCGGATCAGGCCCTCGGCGCGCAGGGTGGAGCGGATCCCGCTCCACAGCTCGGGACGTGACGGGTCGACTTCGCGGAAGGCCGCCACGAGCGCGCGCCGGGCGCGGGAGGCCTCTCCCGCTCGCCGCGCGCACTCGGCGCACAGGTCGAGGTGGCCGCGCACGGCCTCCAGCACCTCGACGTCGAGGTCGCCACCCACGAACAGGGGCAGCTTTTCGGTCACCTCGGCACAGCTCATTCGGTGGGTGTTCATCGGGGTGGTCCGCTTGGGGCATGCCCGGTTGGTTCCCGGTCGGGCATGCCCTGCGGTTCGTCTTCGAGTCGGTCTACGGGTCCTGAACGGGGCTGTTGGCGCCGGTCGTCCCGGCGGACTTTTTTTTCGCGGACTCGACGGCTTCCATGCGCTCCCATTCCTCGAGGAACAGCTTGCGGCCGCGGTGCAGACGCCAGCGCACGGTGACATGGGTCGTGCCCACGATGCGCGCGATTTCGGTGCACGGCAAGCCCTCCAGCTCGCGCAGGATCATCACCGAGCGAAAGTGCGGCGCCAGACGCTCGATGCAGGCGCGCACACGCTGGGCGGTCTCCATCTGCTCCATTGCCGCCGAGGGCGCCGGGCCGTCCGGGTCGGCCAGATCCAGGTCGGCTTCTTCTTCCTCCTCGGCCGTGGTGCTCATCGCCGGGCGGCGCTTGCGCAGCAGGTCGATCGCCAGGTTGGTGACGATGCGATACAGCCAGGTGGTGAACTCGTGCTCGAAGTCGAAGCGCTCGAGGTTGCGAAACACCCGCAGGAAGGCTTCCTGCGCCAGATCGCGGGCGTCCTCGCGGTTGGCGATCAGCCCCAGGGCCACGCGCATGGCGCGCTCCTCATGCCGCCGCACGAGCTCGGCGAAAGCCCGCTCCTCCCCCTGCTGAGCACGGCGGATCAGGTCATGGTCGCTCGGACCGTCGAGGGGAGGCTCGAAGGGCAGCGGGTTCTCAGAGGCGATCTTCTCGCTCACGCTCACGACAGGGGGGCCGCAGCGCGGGGACGCGGCACGGGGAAGCATCGGTACTCGAACGCGCCTGACCATAGCCTAGCAACGACGCCAAGGTACGGGGTGCCCGGACAAGCGTTGGCCAGGGGCCGGCGCCTACAGAACCCGCGGGAAGCGCCCGGGGATCTCGGCGATGCGCCGGTATTTTTTTCGGCGGCGCAGCAAGAGCTCGTCTATCGGCACCTGGCCGAGCTCGCGCAGGTTGCGCAGCAGCACGCGGCGCACCTCGTTCATGGCCACGGAGGGCGCCCGGTGGGCGCCGCCCAGGGGCTCGCGGATAACCTCGTCCACCACCCCGAGCTCGATCAGGTCCTTGGAGGTCAGGCGCAGGGCTTCGGCCGCCTCGGGCGAGCGCTCGCCGTCCTTCCACAGGATCGCGGCGCAGCCCTCGGGGCTGATCACGGAGTAATAGGCGTGCTCCATCATGAGCACCCGATCCCCCACCCCGATCCCCAGCGCCCCGCCCGAGCCGCCCTCGCCCACGACCACCACCACGATCGGTACGCGCAGGGTCATCATCGCCAGGATGTTCTCGGCGATGGCCATGGCCTGGCCGCGCTCCTCGGCGCCGATGCCTGGGTAGGCGCCGGGAGTGTTGATCATGCACAGGATCGGCAGGCCCAGCTTCTCGGCCAGCTTCATCTTGCGCAGCGCCTTGCGGTAGCCCTCGGGGTGCGCGCAGCCGAAGTTGGTCTCCATGCGCTCCTTGGTCGTGCGCCCCTTGCGGTGCGCGACCAGCAGGAAACGCCAGTCCTCCATGGTGGCGAAACCGGTGACGATGGCGCGGTCGTCGCCGAAGGCGCGGTCGCCGTGCAGCTCCACGAAGTCGTCCAGGATCTCCTGGATGTAGTCGTTGGCCACGGGTCGCTTCTGGTGCCGGGCAACGTTCACGCGCTCCCAGGCCGAGAGGTCCGAGTACGTCTTGTGGATCGTCTCGCGCAGGCGGGCCTTGAGCGCCTCGATCTCGCTGGAGATGTCCAGACGGGTGGACAGGGACAGCGATTCGAGCTCGGCGATCTGGGACTCGATCTCCTCGATCGGGCGCTCGAAAGCCAGACCCGGCGTGGTGCTCTCCGTCCGTTGTGTTTCGCTCACTGCGGGGGGGGGTCTGGGGGGTCGTGCGGGATCGCAGGTCGCCGTGCAGGAGGGCATGCTCTCCTGGCGCGGGGCAAATGCGCAAGCCCCCCGCGCAGGGGTGTTGGGACGGCCCGCCTGGAGAGCTACCCTACGGCGCCTCGCCACCCTGCTGTTTCCCTCCATGACCCCGACCGCCGAGGCCTCCAAGGACGAGACTCTATCCGTGCATCCCGCCCCCGACGCCTGGCGCGTGGAGGTCTTCCGCCGAGCGGCGATCGGCGACCCGGAAGGCGCGCACGTGGCCGCGGCGATGGGCGAGCTGGGCCTTGCCCGGCCGGCCGAGGTGCGCGTGGCCAAGGGCTACCTGCTGGCGCCCGGCTACGCCAAGAAGGTCGTGGACGAGATCGCCACGCAGGTGCTGGCCGATCCGGTGGTGAACGAGGTGCGCGTGCTCGCGCCGCGCGCCGCGGCGCGCAGCGGCACGGGCCATCGCATCCTGGTGATGCCGCGCCCGGGGGTGATGGATCCGGTCGCCCACACGCTGGAGGACCTGCTGGCGCGCTCGGGCCGGACGCCGCAGAACGGCTCGCCGGCCGTCGCGACCTACCGCGTGTTCGAGCTGCGCGGCACGTACGCGCGCGAGGAGCTCGCGCAGCTCTCGGCCAAGCTCCTGGCCAACGAGACGATCGAGGTGGTGCGCGTCGATCGTGAGGACCTGCCCTACGGCGAGCGCTTCCCGAGCGCGCTGCGCGGCCGGGTCGAGGTGCCGCTCTTGCGGCGCAGCGACGAAGAACTCGTGCAGCTCTCGCGCGAGGGCCAGCTCAGCCTCTCGCTGACCGAGATGCGCGCGATCCAGGCGCACTTTTCCGGGCTGAAGCGCGAGCCGAGCGCGTGCGAGCTCGAGACCCTGGCGCAGACCTGGAGCGAGCACTGCAAGCACAAGACGTTCACCGGGGTGATCGACTTCACGCCGCCCGAGGGCGGTCCGGTGCAGCGCATCGACAACCTGCTGAAGAGCACCATCGCGCGCGCCACCTTCGAGCTGGCCAAGCCCTGGTGCGTGAGCGTGTTCAAGGACAACGCCGGCATCGTGGCCTTCGACCAGGGCCAGGACCTGTGCATCAAGGTCGAGACCCACAACCATCCCAGCGCGATCGACCCCTACGGCGGCGCGGGCACCGGCATCGGCGGCGTGATCCGCGACGTGCTCGGCGCCGGGCGTGGGGCGCGCCCGATCGCCAACACGGATGCGTTCTTCGTCGGCCCGCCGGACCTGCCCAAGGAGCGCGTGCCCAAGGGCACGATGCACCCGCGGCGCATCCTGCGCGGCGTGGTGGCGGGCGTGCGCGACTACGGCAACCGCATGGGCATCCCCACGGTCAGTGGCGGGGTGTGGTTCGACGAGGGCTACACCGCCAACCCGCTGGTCTACGCGGGCACGATCGGGATCCTGCCGCACGCCGACGCCGAGAAGGAGGTGCGCTCCGGCGACGTGATCGTGTCCGTGGGCGGACGCACCGGCCGCGACGGCATCCACGGCGCGACCTTCAGCTCGGTCGAGCTCAGCGAGCACTCCGAGACGGTCTCCTCTTCGGCCGTGCAGATCGGCGATCCGATCACCGAGAAGCGCACGCTCGACTGTCTCCTGGTGGCGCGCGACCGCGGCCTGTATCGCGCGCTCACCGACTGCGGCGCGGGCGGCTATTCCTCGGCCGTGGGCGAGATGGGCGAGAACACCGGGGCCGAGGTCGAGCTCGAGGACGTACACCTGAAGTACCCGGGCCTCGCCTCGCATGAGATCTGGATCAGCGAGGCTCAGGAGCGCATGGTCCTCGCCGTTCCGCCCGAGCACGTGGACGAGCTCGTTTCCCTGTTCGCGGCCGAAGACGTGGAGGCGACCGTGCTCGGCCGCTTCACCGACACCCAGCGTCTGGTGGTCAAGGACCGCGGCGCGATCGTGTGCGAACTCGACATGCGCTTCCTGCACGGCGGCAACCCGCGCCCGGTGCGCAGCGCGCGCTGGACGCGGCCCGAACACGCCGATCCGGGCTGCGCCGCGCCGACGCGCGGTCACGCGCGCACGCTGCTCGCCCTGCTCGCCCTGCCCGAGGTCGCCAGCAAGGAATGGATCGTGCGCCAGTACGACCACGAGGTGCAGGGCAACTCGGTGGTGAAGTCGCTGGTCGGCGTGCACGGCGACGCGCCCAGCGACGCGGCCGTGCTGCAACCGCTGGCGAGCTCGCGCATGGGCGTCGCCATCGCCTGCGGTGCGAATCCGCGCTTCGGCGTGCTCGATCCGTACGCCATGGCGCTGGCGGTGATCGACGAGGCGCTGCGCAACGCGGTGGCGGTCGGCGCCGATCCCGCGCGCGTGGCCATCCTCGACAACTTCTCGTGGGGCAACTGCGACAAGCCCGACCGGCTGGGTTCCTTGGTGCTGGCCTCGCAGGGGTGCTACGACGCGGCCAAGGCCTTCGGCACGCCCTTCGTCTCGGGCAAGGACAGCCTGAACAACGAGTACCGCGTGGGCGACGAGACGCTCTCGATCCCGCCCACGCTGCTGATCACCGCGCTGGGCATCGTGCCGGACGTGGCGCGCTGCGTGTCGATGGACGCGAAGCGCGCCGGGAACCGTGTGTACGTCGTGGGCGCGACGCGGCCTGAGCTCGGCGGCTCCTTGCTGCACGAGCTCGAGGGCCGGCGCGGCGGCCGCGTGCCGCGCGTCGAGCTCGCGCGCGCGCCGCGGCTCTTCGCCGCGCTGCACGCGGCCGTGCGCGCGGGCTGCGTGGCGAGCTGCCACGACCTCTCCGAGGGCGGCCTGGCGCTGGCCGCGGCCGAGATGGCCTTCGGCGGTGAGCTCGGGCTCGCGCTCGACCTCGCCCAGCTGCCGGTCGAGGGCGCGCTCGCGGGCGCCGACACGACTGGCGAGGCGGACACCTGGCGCCTGTTCGCCGAGTCCTGCTCGCGCTTCCTGGTCGAGGTGACGGCGGAGCGGGCGCCCGAGTTCGAACGCCTGCTCGCCGGCCTGCCCTGCGCCGCGCTCGGCGAGGTGCGCGCCGAGCCCGTGCTCTCCGTACGCGGCACCGCCGGCCGGGCGCTGTTCGAGGTCCCCGTCGCCGAGCTGCGGCGCGCCTTCCACTCGGCCTTCCAGGGGTGAAGCCGCGCTCGAAAGACAACGGATGAAACCGATGCAACGAGACTCCGACGTCCGCGCCCTGGTCCTGCGCTCGGCCGGCACGAACTGCGACGGCGAGACCGTGCGCGCGTTCTCCCTGGCCGGGGCCCAGACCTCGCTGGTGCACCTGAACGAGCTCGCGCGCGACCCGGCGCGGCTCCACGACCAGGAGATCCTGGTGCTCCCCGGCGGTTTCAGCTACGGCGACTACATCGCCGCCGGACGCGTGTTCGGCCTGGAGCTGCGCCAGCGCCTGCTCGAGCCGCTGCAGCGCTTCGTGGAGGAGGGCGGTTTCGTGGTCGGCATCTGCAACGGCTTCCAGATCCTGGTCGAGCTGGGGCTGTTCGAGCCCGAGGCTGGACAACGCCACATCGCGCTGACCGACAACGCGGCGAACCGCTTCGAGTGCCGCTGGATCACGCTGCGCTCGGAGCGCTGCGCGACGCCCTACCTGGTCCCCGGCGAGCTCCTCCCGGCCCCGGTGGCGCACGGCGAGGGACGCTTCGTGGTCCAGGACAAGGACGTGCTGCGCGAGCTCTTCGCGCGCGGTCAGGTGGCGCTCACCTACGTCGATCCGGCGCACCTCGCCCCGGCCGGCGCGGACGCGCCGAGCGTGCCCTACCCGTTGAACCCGAACGGCTCGATCGCCAACATCGCCGGTCTCTGTGATCCAACCGGTCGCGTGCTAGGCCTCATGCCCCACCCCGAACGCAACCTCGCTCCCTGGCACCATCCGCGCTGGACGCGCCTGCCGGCGCGCGAGGCGGGCGAGGGACTCGGGTTCTACCGCCGCATGGTGGAGGCCGCCCGGGCACGCTCCCCCCTTCCCACCTCGAAGCCATGAAACACCCGCTGCTGTTCCTCGCTCTCGCACCCCTGTTCTCGGGCTGCTTCCTGGCCGCCGCCGCCGGCGCCGGCTTCATCCTCAGCCAGCAGGTGCTGCCCAACGACGTGCACGTGACGCAGGTCGCGCTGGACGTCGAGAAGGTGTGGCCCTCGGTCAAGGAGACCGCCGGCATCTGGCAAGAACCCGGCAGCGAGCCGACCGTGCAAGACTTCCCGCGCACGATCCACGCCAAGGTGGACGGCGCCAAGGTGACGATCGAGGTCGAGGCCATCGACGTCGATCGCACCACCATCCGTGTTTCGGCCGAGAAGTACCTGACCAAGGACAACGCGACGGCGGAACAGGTGATGAGCGGGATCCTTGAGCGCCTGAAGAAGCTGTAGTGCGCGCCCGCGCTACTTCTCGGCGTCCTCGCCGACGTAGCCCATCGCGCGCATGTTCGCCAGCTCCTCGCTGGAGAGGTTCGAGACCTCCTGCGTGACCAGCGGCGTCAAGAGTTCCTCCAGTAGCGCGCGTTGCGCGCGCGCGAGCTCGGTGGGCCAGGCCTCGCGCTCGAGCAGGCTGGAACGCTCGGCCGGATCGAGGGCGAGGTCGAAGGCGGCGTGCAGCTTCCCTGCGCGCACGGCCTCCAGGTCCTCGTAGGCGATCAGCTTGCGCGCGCCGTCGATCACGGCCAGGGTCGAAGGTGTGCTGCCGTGGTGCGACTGGAAGGCGAACAGCACGCGCTCCGCGGCCGGATCGAGCAGCGAGCGACCGCGCCACTCGGGCGGCGACGGCAGCCGCGCCAGGCTGGCCAGCGTCGGCGCGAAGTCGATCAGCGACACGGGACGCTCCTCGAGCCCTGGAGTCACGCCCGGGCCGGCGAGGACGAGCGGTACGCGCAGCTCCTCCTCGAACACCGCGTCGCCGTGGAACGGGCGGCCGTGCTCGAAGAACGCCTCGCCGTGGTCGCTGGTGAACAAGAGGTAGCCGTTGCGCGTCAGGCCGCGCGTGTCGAACTCGCTCCGGCAGCGCCCGAAGAGGGCGTCCAGCTCGCAGGCCGCGCCGCGGTAGAGGTCGTGCAGGCGTCCGGCGATCTCGGCCAGCGCCGGATCGCTGGGCGGCTGTTCGGGTCCGATCTCGAAGGCCTGCGCGGCGCGCAGCACGTCCGCGTAGTCGCGCTCCAGGCGCAGCGAGCCCGCGAGCCGCGCGCGCGTCTCGGCGCGCAGCGTGTAGGGCGTGTGCGCGGCGTAGCTCTGCACGAACAGAAAAATCGGCCGGCCGTCGTCGGCGTCAAGGAACGCGCGCACGCGCGCGAGCGTGTCCGTCTCGCGGCGCTCGTCGAAGCTGGCGAAGCCCTGCTCGAGGCCGTGGCTGCGCGAGACCATCACGCCGTCGGTGACCGCGCCGCAGCGGTAGCCGTGCGCGCTCAAGCGCTCGGCCAGCGTCAGCACCGCTGAAGGCAGCGGATTGAAGTAGTCCACCTGCCCGTTCTGGTGCGGGAACACGCCGGAGAACATCGAGGAGTGCGCCGGCAGCGTGTGCGTGCTGGTGGACCAGGCGCGGCGGAAGACGCGCGCCGCGCTCGCGAAGCGGTCGATCTCGGGCGTGACGCCGCTCTCTGAGCCGTAGGCCGTGAGGTTGTCGGCGCGGAAGGTGTCGGCCAGGAACACGACGAGGTCGGGATGCTCGTGCGCATCCCACGGGCGCGCGCCGTAGCGTCCGAGCGCGCTCGGGCCCACGCTCGGCCCCAGGAACGAGGTCAGCGCCAGCGGCCCGTCCACCTCGAAGGTCAGCGCGGCCTTCTGCACCCCCCCGCGCGGCAGCACGACCTCGTGCCAGCGGATCGCTTCGCCCAGGACGTCGGGTTCGACGCGCTGCTCGAACAGCGTGGCGCCGTCCAGACGCACGCGGAAGGTGTGCACGGCGAGGCGCAGCTCCTTGGCGCCGAACAGCGGCTCGACGGCGGTTGCGAAGCGCAGACTGGACTCGCTGGGCAACCGACAGGCGACGCGCAGGCTACGGCCCTGCGGCACGAGGAAGCCCGCGCCCGACAGGCGTCGGCCGGCCACGCAGCGCACGCCCTCGACGCGGCTCTCGGCGTGCACCACCGCGCGCAGCTCGACGCGCTCGGGTGCCGCTGCACCGGGCTCGAGCGCGAGCTCGAGCGTCGGCCCGCGCGCGGAACTGGTGCTGAACTGGCCGGCCTCGCGCCCGAAGGCTTCGGCGTCGGCCTGGTAGGCGAGCTCACGCCCAGCGGAGCTCAAACGGTAGGGAGCGCCGCCCGCCGCCGGACTGCCGACGGCCAGCACCGGCAGAACGGCGCGGAAACGCCCTGGCTGCGCCTCCGCATGCCAGGCCTCGCGCGCGAGCTCGACCACCAACCAGAACTGCTCGCCGTCGAGCTCGACCCGCGCGCCGCCGTCCGCGGGGAGCGCGCTCGACTCTGCCTTCACGTCCGCCACGCCGGCGAGGTCCACCCACGGCGAGCGGGGCTCGCCTGCGCAGGCGCAGAGAACCAGCGGCGCCAGGGCAAACGCCACGCAGACGCGGCCGGGGCGCGCGGCGCGCGAGCTCATCCGTCGACCTTGCTCGAGGCGCGGCGCACGATCTCGGCGACGCGCTCGCGCTTCTTGGTGCAGGCGGCGCAGTTACCGAACAGGCGCAGGTTGTGGTATTGCAGCGTGAAGCCCTTGCGCAGTGCGGCCTCGCGCTGGGCGGTCTCGATGCGCTCGTCGCTGAACTCCTCGATCTTGCCGCAGTCGATGCACACAAGGTGATCGTGGTGGCGGTGGCCGAGGACGTGCTCGTACAAGAGCTCGCCCTTGCCCGCGTCCAACGTCTCGAGGAACTCGCCCTCGACCAGCAGCGAGAGCGTGCGGTAGACGGTCGCGCGCGACACGGCCGAGCCCGTCTCGGCGCGCATCCAGCCGTAGAGCGTCTCGGCCGAGAAGTGCTCGTGGGTGGCGAAGACGCGCTCGAAGATGCGCCGGCGCTGGTGCGTGAGCTTGAGCGCGCGCGTCTTGAGGAAGCGCTCGAACTGGCGTTGGATCGCGGACTGGTTCACGGCAGGGCGCGGCGCATGGTATCCGCCGCGCAGCCCGGGCGATTCAGCCGGGCTCGGGACGGTAGAAGCGCGCCAGGCGCGCGGGCGCGACCCCGGCGGTCCACAGCGCGGTGAGGACCCAGTTCTTGAGCGTGCGCCGCAGACGGCCCTCGTGCTCCCAGCGCCGCGGCGAGCAGCACAGCACGGCCTCCTCGACCAGCGCGATGCGCCCGGCCCGGCGCAGACGGCGCGAAAGGTCCAGGTCCTCGAACACCTCTTGCGCGCCGAAGCCCCCCACCGCGTCGTAGGCCGCGCGCCGCACGCACAGGCCCGAGTCGCCGTAGACCCAGCCGGCGCGCACGCGGCGGTTGGCCGCGCGCTCGACGAGGCGGTAGAAGCGCGCCTCGTGCGCGATCACCTGGCGCAGGCCGGCGGCGAGCAGGGCCGGATCGTCGAAGGCGCGCGCCAGCGCGGCCAGGGCGCCGGGCGCGAGCTCCGCGTCGGCGTGCAGGAACAGCAGCAGCTCGCCGCGCGCCGCGCGCGCGCCCGCGGCCAGCTGCGCGCCGCGGCCGCGCGCGCCACGCACCACGCGCGCGCCCAGACGCTCGGCCAGCTCGGGCGTGCCATCGCGGCTGCTGCCGTCGGCGACGATGCGCTCGTGCGCGTGCCCCTGCGCGTCCAGCGAGGCGAACAGGCGCGGCAGGGCGACGACCTCGTTCCACGTCGGAACGATCACGGAGAGCTGTGTCACCGGTACGCTCCAGCGCGCTGCGTGGGCGGCCGGGCGCTGCGCTGCAGCCGGGGCTCCATGCGCTACGACTAGGAGTCGTGCTCGCCGCGCACGCGACCGCCGCCGAAGGCGCCGGCCGGCTCGTCGAGTTCCGTGTTCGGGCCGGCGCGCAGCACGCGCGGCAGGCCGATGTCGCGGCGCGCGTACTTGCCGCTCCACTGGATGTGGTCGAAGGCCGCATAGGCCAGCTCGCGGGCGACGTTCACGTCCTCGCCCAGGGCCGTCGCGCACAGCACGCGCCCGCCGTTGGTCAGCACCTGATGGTGGTCACTCTTCGTGCCGCCGTGGAAGACCACGGCCTCGGGGACCGCGCCGGCCTCGGCCAGACCAGTGATCATGTGACCCTTCTCGTAGCTCGCCGGGTAGCCCTGGGCTGCACCCACGACGCCGATGCAGGTGCGCGTGTCCCACTCGGGCGGGCGCTCGGCCTCCAGCGTGCCCTTGGCCGTGGCCAGGAGGTAGGGCACGAGGTCGGAGTGCATGCGACGCACGATGGCCTGCGTCTCGGGATCGCCGAAGCGGCAGTTGAACTCCAGCACGCGCGGCCCGGCCTCGGTGATCATCAACCCGGCGTACAGCAGGCCGCGGAACTCGATGCCCTCGATGCGCAGGCCGTGCAGCGCGGGCAAGAGCACGCGGCTTTCGATCTGGCGCATCAGGCGCTGGGTCACGAAGGAGACCGGCGAGACGATGCCCATCCCGCCCGTGTTCGGCCCGCGGTCGCCGTCGTGGATCTGCTTGTAGTCCATCACCGGCTCGAGCACGCACAGCGTGGCGCCGTCGGTCAGCGCCATCACCGACAGCTCGCGCCCCGGCAAGAACTCCTCGATCACGATCTCGCTGCCGGCCTCGCCGAGCTTCTTCTCCTCCATCAGCGCGTCGACCACGGTGCAGCCCTCCTGCGCCGACTCGACCACGAACACGCCCTTGCCCGCGCACAGGCCGTCGGCCTTGATGACGAGCGGCCAGCCGCTCTGGCTCTCGAGGTAGGACTTGGCCGCGCCCGAGCGCTCGAAGCGGCGCCAGGCGCCGGTGGGGATGCGTTGACGGTCGAGGAACTCCTTGGCGAAGACCTTCGAGGCCTCCAGGCGCGCACCCGCCTGCCCCGGACCGAAGACCAGGTGCCCGCGCGTGCGCAGGCGATCGGCGAGGCCCAGCGCGAGCGGTTCCTCGGGCCCGATCACGACCAGATCGATGCGCTCGTCCTTGGCCAGACGGGCGAGCCCGTCCAGGTCGCTGGCGGCGACGTCCACGCTACGCGCCACGCTGCTCGTGCCGGCGTTGCCGGGCGCGCACAGCACCTCCTTCACCAGCGGCGAAGAGGCGATCTTCCAGCACAGGGCGTGCTCGCGGCCGCCCCCACCCACCACCAAAACCTTCAGCGTCGCTGCGCTCATCCGATCTTGTGTTTGTCCGAGGGTGCCTGTCCGAGGGCTGTGGCCGAGCGCTTCGCGTACGCGTACGCGGGCTCGCCGACGGAGCAGGCTACCAGATCGGGACGCGCTTGCGGCCCAGCTTCAGCGCTCCGCGCGCGCACCCGGCGGAAACAGCGCCGAAAGCAGGCCTGGCAGGCGCGCGCGCCAGAAGGCGCACGCGTCGCCGTCGCCCGCTTCGATGGCCTCCACGCGGCCGCCGCGCTCCCTCAGAGCCGCGGCGAGCACGCGACGCGGGCACAACCTCGCGCGCCGCGCGTGAACGCTCTCGACTCGAGCCACGTTGCCCATGCTGTCGCGCACGAACATGCGGCCGTGGGCGCAGCTCGGCGCAATCCACAGCCGGTACCGTAGCGCGCCAAGGACGCACGCTCCTGGTAGCCGTCCGACTGGCCTGGGCGACGTACCGACGATGCCAGGCTGGTTCGAGCTCCGCGAGTACGCCCGCGGCCGCCGGCTCGCCGCGCTCGGGAACATGCGTTAGGCTGATCGCGCCCGACCCCGGGGAGTACCTCAGCTGGTAGAGGCGCAGCTTTGGGTGCTGCGAGTCGTGGGTTCGAATCCCATCTCCCCGACCAGCGCGCCCCCGAGCTCCCGCGGCCCATGGCTATACTCGCGCCGCGCAGGCGCCCGTAGCTCAGCTGGATAGAGCATCGGATTTCTAATCCGACGGTCCCAGGTTCGAGTCCTGGCGGGCGCGCCATCGC
>SIAI01000024.1 GCA_009691855.1 Planctomycetota bacterium
CCCGAGCTCTACTACACCACGCTCACCCTGCAGGGCCGCACCCTGGCCGACAACCGCCCGATCACGGTCGACGTGACCTTCCGCGGCGGCTTCGTCAGCCCCACCGAAGGCGTGTTCAACTCCGAGGCTCCGGCCGCGGACGACGTGCAGATCGGCAAGCGCGTGGTGGCCTTCTACCGCTGGAGCGACGACCTTGGCGGCGGTGTCGCGGCCAATGCCCTGGTCGCGGCCCACGGCGGCATCTATCGCACGGTCGAGGGCCCCAACGGACCCGCCGTGCTCGGCCGCGGGACCGGCTACGCCGTGAGCGCCAACGTGCGCCTCGAGCAGCTCGCCTCCGCGGTGCACCTCCTGGCCTCCAGCAAGCCCAAGCGCTAGGCGCCGAGAGGAACTGCCCCAATGAACACCAGACTCTTCATCCTCCCCGCCCTGGCCCTCGGCGGCGCCGCACTCGTGCTCGCGCCCGCCCGACCCAGCTCTGCCTTCTCCAAGATCGGCGGGCTCCTCGACGAGACCCAGCGCGACGTGCGCGTCTTCAACAACCTGCTCGACGCCACGGCCAACGACAACGTCGTCTCTCCGTCCCAGTTCCCCGGCTGGGATGGGGCGGAACTCGCGTTCTGGAAGGGCGCCATCGAGTGGAGCAGCCGGCTGCACGGCGACGGGACGGGTGATCCGCAGAGTGGCAACACCCTCGGCACCGGCCTGGCGAACTTCGACCCGATGTTCGCCGGTCATTCGGCCGGTGTCGGCGGTACGAACGACAACATCGTCTCCGGCATCACCACCTGCGGAGGCGGCGGCACCCTGGCCTTCACCGAGACGCCCATCTCCAACGGCTGGCGCATCCGCTTCTGCGACGAGTGGAACTGGGACGACGGGCCCGGCACCATCGGCGGGCGCTTCGACCTCCAGGGCGTGATGTGCCACGAGTACGGGCACGCCCTCGGCCTCGGGCACTCGGCGGTCGCCCAGGCCACGATGGCCCCGGCCGTCAGCGCGGGCTCGACGGCCATCCGCTCGATCGCCGGGGACGACGTGCTCGGCATCCAGTGCATCTATGGCCTCGCCTCCGCCACCAAGCCGACGATCGTGGCCACGGTGGCCAACGCCGGCACGCTGACGATCTACGGCACGAACTTCGGAGCGACCGGCAACGAGGTGTGGTTCACCAACGCCACCACGACCACCACCGGCATCGATCCGATCGTGCGCGTGACGGGCGTGAGCTCGAACGGCACGGTGGTCAGCGTGACGATCCCCGGCAACGCCAGCCCCGGCGACGTGATCGTGAACAAGAGCGGGGCCGGCGGCGCTACCCTCTCGAACGCCTTCCCCACCGACCTGGTCGGCACCTTCGGCATCCCGCCGGTGGCGCACCCCAACCTCACCAACGTGACGCCGTCGACGATCGACGCGCTCATCCCGGGCACGGCCCAGACGATCACGCTCAGCGGCACGGACCTCGACTTGACCACCTCGGTGACGCTCGACGCCGTGGCGATCGACGCCGCGCGCTGGACGATCGTGGACCCGAGCACGATCACGCTCGACATGCCCCAGGCCGCGACGATCGGCGCCCACAACATGGGCGTGTCCGACGGCGTTCTCGACCAGCTCGGGATCACGATCATGCCTCCGGCGACGCCCAAGTTCGAGCTCGGCAACGGTGACTCGCTCAACGTGGTCGACCGCGACAACGGCCTCACGCTGATCCTCAGCGGCTTTGTCGGGACCACGCACAGGCTGTTCGCCTCGAGCTCCAACCTGCCGAGCGTCAACGCTTTCGTGAGCTTCAACATCGGCAACAACTTCACCGACCTGGCCGACGGCGGGAGCTTTGTCATCCCGGCCTCGGGCTGGCTGCAGATCACCGTGCCCACGGGGGCCCTCGTCGATCCGGGTCCCGGTCCGGGCTTCACGTTCCACGCCCAGACGTTCGAACAGTTCTTCCCCGCGCCCTTCGACATGAGCAACTCTCAGTCGATGGTCCTGGTCCAGTAGCTCGGTCCAGAGTTCGGTTCGCCTCACTGCGCGGGCCGGTGCTCCCAACGAGCACCGGCCCGCGTCCTTTCCCGGGCTCGGAGCAGTGCGGGCGTGACCGGCGGCTGGGTGGCGCGCTACTGTCCCGCCCATGCAGGTCGCCCCCGAGTCCCCGACCGGCGCGCACTCGTCGCCGAAGCGTGACGCGCTGGCGTTGCTGGCGATCCTGCTGGCCACCGCGGCCGTCTACTGGCGCGGCCTCGCGGGCGAGCTCGTCTACGACGATCGCCTGCTGATCGCGCGCAACCCGCTGATCGCGGACCTCGCCAACCTGCCGCGCCTGTTCACCAGCGGCTACTGGGACTTCCTGGAGCTCAAGGAGGCGCAGTACATCGGCTACTGGCGCCCGCTGACGGCCATCGTGCAGGCCCTGATCTGGCCCATCGCCGGAATCCGGCCGCTGCCGTACCACGTGGCCTGCCTGGCGATCCACCTGGGCGCGGTGGCGGCCGCCTACGGCATCGCGCGGCGCCTGAGCGGGAATGCGTGGTTGGCGGGCGCGACCGCGCTCCTGTTCGCGCTGCACCCGGCGCACGTCGAGAGTGTGGCCTGGATCTCGGCGCTCAACGATCCCCTGTTCGGCTGTCTGGCGCTGCTCTCGATCGAGCGTTTTCTCGCCTGGCGCGCGCGCGGCTCGCGCGGCATCCCGCTGCTGGCGCTGCTGTGCTTCTCGCTGGCGCTGCTGGCCAAGGAACTGGCCGCGGCGCTCGTGCCGCTGCTGGTGCTGCTCGACCTCCTGCGTCCACGCGGCGCGGACGAGCCCGAGGCGCACTTCGTCGCCCCATCCGGCTGGCCACGGCGCCTGGGCGCCGGGTTCGAGATGCTGCGCGTCCCGCCCGCGCCGCTGCGCGCCTATGCGCCCTTCGGGTGTGCCTTCGCGCTGTACATGCTGGCGCGGATGCTCGTGTTCCACAGCCCGTGGGCCGGCTTCGAGCGCGTCACCACCGACTTCATGGTCGGCGCGCTACGCCTGGTGCAGCTGCGCGTCGAGCTCTTCGGCGGCGCGCTGGAGATCCTCACCGTGCCGCTCGAGCTCAACGTCTTCCGCCCCTTCCGGCCGTATCTCGCGCCGTTCGATCCGGCGCTGGTGCGCGCGGCGCTGTTCGCGGGCGTCTACACGGCGTTGCTCGTGGCGAGCTTCCTGCGCGCGAGCCGCCTGGCGCTGGCGGCGCTGCTGATCGTGCCCGCGGGCTTGCTGCCGGCGCTGATCAAGGTGCAGTCGCTGGGCGTGTTCCCGCTCTCCGACCGCTTCTTGTACCTGCCGGTGTTCGGCTTCGCGCTGGGCGTGGCGCTGCTCCTCCGGCACGCGTGCTCGCGCCGCACGGCCACGGCGCTGCTCTTGGTCGTGGGCGGGCTGTATGCGGCGCGCAGCGCGACGCGCAGCGGCGTGTGGCACGACGAGGAGACGCTCTTCGCCACCTCCGCCGCGCAGTCGCCGCGCTCGGTGTACGTGCAGTGGGGCCTGGGGCGCGCGCTGCTCGAGCGCCTGAACGAGACGCGCGAGCCGCGCTACCTCAGCGAGGCCCAGGCGGTGTTCGAGCGCGCCGGCAAGCTGCTCGAGGAAGCCAAGCAGGAGCCCACCGACCTGATGGTGAGCTCGCGCGACTACCTGCAGGTGAACCTGGGCCTGGCCTGGTGCGCGATCTACGCCGAGGACCTGTCGGCGGCCACGGTCATGCTCGAGGACCTGGCCCAGCGCATCGAGGAGATCCAGACCCAGGAGCAGAAGGCGCGCGCGGCCGGCGTGCGCGTGCGCGAGCAGTTCCTCGACCTCGACCGCGTGTACACCGCACTGGGCGTGGCGCAGTACAAGGACGGAGCCTTCGACAAGGCCGAGCGCTCCTTCCAGCGCGCGCTCGAGCTGCAACCCTCGGCGCCCGAGACGCACGCCAACTTCGGGCGCATGTACGCGGCCCAGGAGCGCTGGGCCGAGGCCGCGCGCGAGTTCGAGGCCAGCGCGCGCCTGCGCCCCGGCGCGCCCGAGGACCGTCTGCTGCTGGCGCAGGCCTGGGAGACGCTGGGCAAGAGCGCCGAGGCCGAGGCGCTGGCGACCGAGCTCGTGCCCGAGCTGCCACGGCGCGCGGAACCGTTGATCGTGCTGGCGACCGGCGCGCTGCGGCGCGGCGACTCGGGCGCGGCGCTGTCGTTCCTCGAGCGCGCGCTGCTGCTCGAGCCGCGCAACGGCCACGCCTGGTACCAGAAGGCGCGCGCGTTTCTGCTGCGCAACGAGCCGCAGAACGCCTTGACGGCCTTCCGCAACGCGGTCGAGCTCGAACCGCGGAGCTTCGAGGCGCACTACGACTGCGCCGCCTTCCTGCTGGCCCAGGGCCTGATCGCCGAGGCGCGGCCCTACCTCATCCGCGCCTACGAGCTCGCCACGCACGACTACCGCGAGCCCCTGCGCCGGAACCTTGCGCAGCTCGAGTTCGCGGACCCGCGCGAGCTGCTCCTTCTGTGCGAGACCGACACGAAGCGCGACGAGCTGGCGCCGGCCCTGGGTTGGCTCGAGCGCGCGCTCGCGCTGTCCCCGAACGACGAGCAGTTGCTGGCCAGGAAGGCGCGCCTGCTGCGGCGCCTGGGCCGCGACGAGGACGCCCTGAGCACGCTGCGCGGCTGCGCCGAGCGCGCGCCGAAGGACTACGAGCTGTGGTCGGAGCTCGGCTCGTACCTGCATTCGCTCGGACGTCTGCAGGAAGCGCGTCCGGCCCTGCAGCACGCGCTGGAGCTCGAGCCGCCGGCCAGCTGGCCGACGGAGATGCGCGAGCGCTCGCTGCAAAAGTTGCGCGAGACGTTGGACGCGCCGGACTCGCCGACTGGCAAGTAGGAAGGCGCTCACGCCCGAGGGCGCTTGGAGGGCGCGGGCGCTTGGATCGCTTGCCCGACAGCCCCCGACGCGTCAGACGCGCGCTACGATCAGAACAGTGCGGCTCTTCTTGCTCCTGCTCCCGATGCCGATGGCGTGCTCGATGCCGGCGAGGGCGGTTGCTCCGGCAAGACAAGGAATGGAGGTCTCGGATCCGCTTCGTCCGAGCGATCCGCACGGTGCCTACGAGGCTCTCCGGAGGTTGTTCGAGGCAACTGGGCGAGCTGGTCTGGCCACCCTCGAGCATCACCCCGACCCCACGGTCGCTCTGCACGCATCGTGGGAATGCGGCAAGGGTGACCTTGAGGGCACAGCGGAGTTCATCACGGCATTCGAGGATGAGCTGAGGATTGTCCCGCCCGCTTGATGGCAGGAGGCTCTGAAACGCGTCGTCGTCTACCCGACGTGCCACTACATCCCTGGAGTCGACAACTCGAGGCTGAAGGCGAGCTCGTGCATCTCCCACGGCAAGTTCGACATCGTGGCCGATCCGGGCCTCGCCGGCTTCCCTTACGACATCCAGATGAAGGAGCACGATACGGGGAGCATCGTCTGGAAGGCCGCCGTCTGGGCGGTCGGGCGCACGGCACTGACTGGAATCGGGGTCCACCAGATCGAGCTGGTCGTCTCCGCTGAACGGCTGTTCGTGTTCGGCATCGAAAGTAATGGCGCATACGCGGAGGCCTTCGCGGTGGACGACGGCAGACCCTTGCTCAGGTTCTGCACCTGCTACTGGTTCAACTTCTCGGAGACATGGAGTCTCCGTTGATTCTCGAGCTGCGGCACGGACGCGCCGTGCTTCTGGGCGCGAGAGGACTCGCGCCCCTGAGCTACTGCCTGAGCAAGTCTGCGCGCGGCGCGAGGATTCCGGGGCAGAGGAAAACCCACCGCGGAGACGCGGAGGGCGCGGAGGAGCGCAGAGAGGAGAGAACGGCCTCCGGTTCTTCAGCCTCCCGAAGCCTTCGATCCCGGAGGTCTTCCCCTGCTTCTCTCCGCGCGTCTCCGCGTCCTCCGAGTCTCCGCGGTGCGCATGGGTTGCGGGCATGGCCCGCGCTGAGGGTCGAGTGTGAAGAAAGTAGCCCGCGCCAGAGGCGCGGGCAGCCTCTTCACGCTCTCAGTTCCCCGCGCGACCGCGCTCGGGCTCGTGCGGCGCCTCGGGCACGCACGCCGCCGGAGCGTGGCGCGGCGAGCCGTGCTGCTCACCAGGCTGCTCGAGCGTGACCGCGCCCACCGCGAACACCGGGCCCTCCACGCAGCACTTCGCGTTGGGCCACGCGCCCATCGGCCCCTCGGGTCGCGTGGCGACCGGGCAGCCGTTGCAGATGCCGACGCCGCAGCCCATCAGGGTCTCGAGCGAGAGCCAGCACTCGAGCTTCTTCGCGCGCGCCAGGCGCTCGACCGCGACCAGCATCGGATGCGGCCCGCAGGCGAGCAGACGCACCTCGCGTGGCAGCTTGTTCGCGCTCCACAGCGTCTCGAGCAGGCCGAGCACGTTGCCCTTGAAGCCCTCCGAGCCGTCGTCGGTCGCGGTGTGCACCGGCACCCCCAGCGCACGGAAGCGCTCGAGGTCGTACAGCAGGCCGCGCCGCGCGGCACCGTAGAGGTAGGCGAGCTCTTCGCGCCGGGCCGGACGCTTCCCGTCCATGCCCGCCAGCGCCTGCTGGATGCCGAGGTAGAACGGCGCCGAACCGACTCCCCCGCCGAGCATCACCCACGGCGCGCCGCCGCCCTCGAGCGCCGGCCAGCCGTTGCCCAGCGGCCCGATCAGGCGCAATTCGTCGCCGGGGCGCGACTCGGCGAGGGCGCGCGTGCCGCGGCCCATGACCTTGAGCAAGAACTCGAGCTCCGCGCCGCGCTGGCGGTAGAGCGAGAACGGTCGCGGGATCAGCGGCGAGAGCCGGTCTGTGCGGCGCAGCATGAAGAAGCGGCTGGCGCGCACCGTCGGGAGCTCCACCTCGGGCCGCACCGTGAGCACCACGCCGTCCTCGCCGCAGGGCTCGACGGACACGACCTCGGCCGTGAGCGAGCGGGCATCGGGCGGCGGAGCGGGCATGGGCGCGCGGGCGCGCAGCATAGCCGCGCGAGAACGTGTTCTCCAAGAGACGCAGCGGCCGGCCGCCGCGGATCGACACCAGATAGAGCTGTTGGAGGAACGGGCCGCCGCTGAAGAGCACGCGCGCGCCACCGGGCAGGACTCAAAAAATTCGCGCCCACGACATCGAGGGGCGCGAGCCCGTCGAGCCGAACCGAGCTTTCGCGCACCCGGCGAAGGGTGACGATTTCGGTGCAGCTTCTCCCCGCGGAGGAGAACGGGCGCGAGAGCCCGTGCCCAGCGCGCCTCAGCGACGGATGGCCTGCACCACGTCCGCCGCGCGCTCGTTCGGCACCAGCAGGGTGAGGCTGTAGTGTTCGAGCTTCCACTCGCCCGCCAGCTTCTTCAGCGCGCCCGTGCCGCGGCACTCGCCGTACTTGTCGTTCCACAGCTTCTCGTCGAACCAGGCCACCGCGCCCTCCACGAACACGTGGCGCTCGCGCGGCGTGTAGGTCCAGCCGGCGCCCTTGGCGAAGTACGGCTCACAGAAGGCGCGGAAGGCGGCGAGCGTCCAGCGCTCGCTCGCGTCGGTGCCCAGGAAGATCGCGTCCTCGGCCATGTGCCCGAAGTAGCGCGCGCCGTCGCCCACCGAGGCGGCCTGGTGCCAGTCGTTCAGCAGCAGCTCGATCGCCGCGCGTTCGACCTCGAGCTCCACGGCTGGCACCGGCTCGGGCGCGCTCGCAGCGCCGGCCGGCGCGTGGCAAGCCACCAAGAGGGCGGACGCGGCGAGGAACGGCAGCGTGAGGCGATGACGCATGGGAAGCGAGTCACGGGAGCCCATACACGGACCAGGGGAGCCGCTATCATGCCGCGCTCGAAGTCCTCCGACGATGACCGTTCTTTCGATATCCGGCCTGGGCAAGAGCCACGGCGCGACCGAGATCCTGCGCGGGGTCGAGCTCAACATCGCGCGCGGCGACAAGATCGGCTGCGTGGGCAAGAACGGCGCCGGCAAGACCACCCTGCTGCGCCTGGTCGAGGGCGAGGAGCAGCCCGACCACGGCTCGATCCAGCTCGAGCGCGACGCGCGCATCGGCTACGTCGTGCAGCGACCCGTGTTCGCGCCGGGCCTGACGGTGCGCGCCTTCGTCGAGCAGGGCCTGGAGGCGATCCGCGACATCGAGCACGAGCTCGAGCGCCTGTCGCACGCCATGTCCGACGCCGGCGGGCCCGAGCTCGACTCCTTGACCAAGCGCCACGGCGACCTGACCGCGCACATGGAGCACCTCGGCGGCTGGGAGGCCGAGCGCCAGGTCGAGACCGTGCTCTCGGGCATCGGCCTGGATCCGATCTTCTGGGAGCGCGAGGCGCGCACGCTGTCGGGCGGCGAGAAGAGCCGCGCGTGCCTGGCGCGCGTCTTGATCAGCGTGCCGGACGTGCTCTTGCTCGACGAGCCCACCAACCACCTCGATCTCGTCGGCATCGAGTGGCTGGAGGACTTCCTGCGCCACCTCAAGAGCGCGGTGCTCATCGTCAGCCACGACCGTCGCTTGCTGGACCGCCTGGTGGACTCGATCGTCGAGGTCGAGCGCGCGCGCTTGACGCGCTATCCCGGCAACTACGCGCAGTACCTCGACCTCAAGGCCGAGCGCTACAAGGCCGACTCGCGCGCCTACGAGGAGCAGCAGGAGTTCATCAAGAAGGAAGAGCTGTTCATCCGCACGCACATGGGCAGCCAGCGGACGGGCGAGGCCAAGGGCCGCCTGAAGAAGCTCGAGAACGTCGAGCGCCTGGCGCAGCCCTACCTCGACGTGCGCCGCCCGGTGATCCGCATCGCCGAGGTCGCGCGCGGCGGCGAGACCGTGGTCGAGGCGAGCGGGCTCGAGCTCGCCCACGGCGCCAACGTGGTGCTGCGCAACGTGGACCTGAAGCTCGCGCGCGGCGAGCGCCTGGGCATCGTCGGCCCGAACGGTTCGGGCAAGTCCACGCTGCTGCGCGCGCTCGCCGGCCGCTTCACGCCGACGAAGGGCACGATCGAGAAGGGCTACAAGGCCGTGTGCGGCTACTTCGACCAGGACACCAGCGACCTGCGCGAGGACGGCACGCCGATGAGCGAGATCCGCCGCCTGCAGCCGCTGTGGCCCGACCTCGAGGTGCGCAGCCACCTGGCGCGCTTCCTGTTCCGCGGCCAGGAGGTCGAGGCCGTGATCGCGCGCCTCTCGGGCGGCGAGCGCGCGCGCCTGTCGCTCGCGAAGCTCGTGCTGGCCAAGCCGTCCTGGCTGGCGCTCGACGAACCCACCAACCACCTCGACCTGGCCGGGCGCACGGCGCTGGAGGAGATGCTCGGCGAGTTCGGCGGCGCGCTGGTGTTCGTCAGCCACGACCGCGAGTTCATCGATGCACTCGCCACGCGCATCGTCGAGGTCAAGGACGGCGTGGCGCGCTCCTTCGCCGGCAACTACAGCGAGTACAGGAAGACCCTCGCGAGCGAGCTCGTCAGCGAGCGCGAACGCCGCGACGTGGCGAAAGAGCGCAAGGCGAGCGCCGAAAAGGCGCGCGTCGCCAAGGCCGCGCCGGCCAAGAAGGAGAAGCCCAAGAACCCCTGGCAACTGCGCCAGATCGAGGACGCGATCATGGCCCTCGAAGCCGAGCGCGCGCAGCTCACGACCTCGCTGGGCGAGGAGCGCGTCTACAAGGACGCCAACTTGGCGCGCGAGACCCAGCTGCGCCTGGCCGAGATCGAGCGCGACCTGGAGCAGAAGAACGCCCAGTGGGAAGCGCTGATCTGACTCCGCCGCGCGCGCCGCGGCTGCGGTCCGTGGAACGCGGCGCGCCGAGCCCGCCTCCCGTTCAGCGTCCGATCGTCAGGTCGATCGCGTTGCACAGCAGCGGCCCGCCGGGCTCGATCACCAGGGCCTGCGACGCGGAGCTCAGTCCGATCAGCGCGGAATCGATGGGGATCACGAAGGCGTGCGCGTCCTGCGTTCCGCTCGAGGCCTTCACGCTCAGACCGTAGCGCGGGCTCGTGGGGTCGAAGAGGAGCTCGCCATAGGGCAGCACCGGGCCCGAAGCCGCGGAGGCGTAGAAGTACACCCGCGTCTGCAGCGCGACGATGCTGTGGGACACGCGCGCCGTCCAGGAGTGGCCGATCCGCGGCGGCGAGGCGAAATAACAGAGCGGGTTGATCCCGCTCCCGCGCCGCACGCTGGCCTGCGCCTGTGCAAGCGCTCGGCGCCACGCTCGGCGCCGGCTGGGTCTGTCAGCGCAGCGGCTCGGGAGGCGCCGCCGGACGGCGCAGCTCGCTCAGCACGCCGAAGTAGAGCTCGTACGCCTCGTCCTCGTCCTGGTCGGCGTCGTACAGCACCTCGCTCGGTGATACGAAGCGGTAGGCGCGAACGTCGCCGCCCGCGATCGGCGGCGGGCTGAAAGGCACGGGCGCCACGCCACCCTCGATGGGCACGCGAAAGAGCTCGACCAGCGCGCGCTCGTCGTGGTTCGCGCGGTAGGCGACGAAGCGGCCGTCGTCGCTGCAGCGGAAGTCGAACAGCGTGCCGTGCGGCGCGAGCGAGGGGTTGAGGCGCTTCGGCGCCGTGCTGCGGTCGGCGGGCACGACGTAGAGGTCGTCCTGCTCGTTACGCAGCGTGTCGGCCAGGAACAAGACCTTCTGCGAGTCGGGCGTGAAGGCGAAGGCCGAGACGTCCGTGTCGCGGCGCGAGGCGTTGCTGAGCTTCACCGAGGATGCGCTGCCGTCGCTCGGCGCGCTGAAGAGCTCGTAGCGGTCGTCGGTCTCGGCGTCGGCGCGATAGGCGACGCGGCGGCCGTCGGGGCTGAGCACGAACTCCAGCACGCGCCGCCCGGGCGGCAGCGCGCAGAGCGGCGTGGGCGGGGCGCTGCCGTCCGCGGACACGCTGAAGAGCTCGATACGATCCTGCGGCTGCAGGATGCGGAAGACGACGCGTCCGTCGGCCGCGCAGGCGAAGTCTATGGCGCCGCCCGAGTGCGGCTGCATCAGCGGCACGAGACCCGTGCTGCCGTCGAGCGGCCAGGAGTAGAGCAGATAGCGCTCGTCCGTCACCACGTCGGCGCGGAAGACGGCGTAGCGCGAGTCGGTGCTGATGCGCAGCGAGGTGACGCTCGCGGCGAAGGAGTACGGCAGCGACAACCTCTGCACACCGAACCCAGGCTCGTCGATGGACAGGGAGACGAGCTCGAGGCCGCCGGAGCTCGAGAAGGACGGACAGAAGGCGACGCGCTTCGAGTCGGGGCTCAGCGCGAGCAGGTGGCCGAAGGCTCCGTCGAAGGTGAGCAGGCTCCGCGCCGCAGCGCTGCCGTCGCTTGGCACGGCGAAGACGTCCGTGAGGAAGTTGCTGCGGCCGTTGGAGACGAAGACGATCCACTTCCCGTCCGGCGTGAAGCCATAGTCGCTCTCCACGCCGCCCAACATCGCGGAGTCCGCGTCCAGCTTGCGCGCGCGCGTGCGCCCGTCGCTCGGCGCGAGGTAGAGGCCGTTGCGCCCGCCGTGCCTGGCGCGGAAGAGCACCGCGCGCTCGTCCGGGCTGACCACGAAGTCGCTCACGTCATCGGTCGCGTCCAGCGGATCGTTCAGGCGCCGCGGCGGACCGCCGTGGTCCAGGTCGGCGCTGTAGAGCTCCACCACGCCGTCCTGCTCCTGGTCGGCGAGGTACACCGCGAAGCGTCCGGCGCGCGCGAAGCGCTGCACGTCGCCGACGGTGGTGAACGCGCCCGGCCCGCTGAGCGAGGTGGGCGGCGCACTCGCGTCGAGCGGCACGCTGAAGAGCTCGACGACGCCATCCTCGTTCCAGTCCGTGCGCTGCAGCACGTTCGCGCCGACCAAGGTGATGCCCGGGTAGAGGTCGCCGAGCGGCGGCGACGGTTCGAGCAAGCGCAGCGGGGCCGCGCTGCCGTCGAGCGGTGCCGAGAAGAGGGCGCGCTGACCGCCGACCGTGAGCCGCCCCGAGTAGGCCGCGTGCGTCGCCCCGACCCGCAGGGCTTCGATGCTGCTGACGTCCTGCGGCGTGCGATCCAGGCGGATCTCCGGCGTGCTGCCGTCGCTGTTGGTGACGAAGACGTCCAGCGCGCTGGGCGTCGTACGCACGAAGACGACGTGCTTGCCGTCGACGCCTGGCTCGAAGAGGGTGACGTTGGAATTGCGCGGCAGCGTGCCGAGCTGCACCGCGGGCGCGCTGCCGTCCGCTTGCACGCTGTAGAGCGCGCTGTTCGCGTTGCCGCCCGCGGGCCTCGCCAGGAACAACACGCGTCCGCTGGCCGTCATGCGAATGGAACCGGACGAGCCCATACCCGCGTCGATGCGCGCGTCCCCCGTGCTGCCGTCCACCGCTACGCTGTGCAGCTCCACGACGCCGAAGTTCGCCGTGAAGAGGCGATAGACGACGTGCTCGCCCGCGGGGTCGATCACCAACGGGGAGTCGGGGTCGACGAACGTCCCGCTGGCCAGCGGCGGATTCAGGCGCTGCGGCGCGAGGCTGCCGTCGATGGGCACGCTGAAGAGCTCGAGCTGGTCGTTCAGGAAGGGATCGGCGAGGTACACGGCGCGCTCTCCGGCGAGGCGCCACTCGAGCACGCCGCCCAGCGGGATCGAGGGACCGCTGAGGCGCGTGACCGGGCCGCCCTCGAGCGCGACGCTGTAGAGCTCGAGGTCGCCCTGGGACATGCGGAAGACGACGCGCCGCGAGTCCGGGCTGATGGAGGCCTCGTGGACGACGCCGTCCGCGAGCAGCGGATCGAGCTTCACGGGCGGCTCCGAGCCGTCGAGCGGGACGCTGAACAGCTCGCCGCGCCCATCCACCAGGAGGTCGCCGAGGAAGACGACGCGCTGCGAGTCGGGGCTGATCTGGATTCCGAACAGGATCGAGGCCCAGCTCGGCAGGCGCTCGTGCAGACGCACCGCCGGCGTCGCGCCGTCGATCGGCGCGCTGAAGAGTTGAGAGTGCCCGCCCTCGAAGCGCGTGTCGACGGTGTAGACGACGCTCAGCCCGTCGGGCGCGATGCGGTATTCCTGGACGTCGAGCTCCGCCGCCAGCGCGCCGCACAGCGCGCGTGGCGCCGCGCTGCCGTCGGTGGGCACGGAGTAGAGCTCGAGGTGCTCGTCCAGCGTCGCGTCGGCACGATAGACGATCCAGCGCTCGCCCCGCGCGACCGCGTAGTCGGAGACCGCGGACACGCGCGCGAACGGCAGCGGGCCGCTGAGCTTGCGCACGCGCGCGTGCTCTTGCGCCAAGACGAAGCCGGCGAGCGCGAGCGTGGACAGGAGACGAAGCAGAGGAGTAGCGAGCGCGTGCTGGTTTCGGGTGCGCAGGGAATCACCGCAACGGGCTGGGCACGGGCGCGGCGCTCGCCAGCGGTTCGAAGGACGTGGTGAAGAGCTCGAAGCGATTGCGTTGGGCCAGGTCGCCGACGAAGACCACGCCGTCGCCCGCGGCCGTGAAGGCGCCGCGGCAGCCCTGGCGATCGTCGGGAAGCTTCGGCGTTACGCGGCGCGGCGAACCGGCGAACAGCGGCACCTGATGGAGCGCGGGCGACCCGCGCCCGTGGTCGCGCACGCCGATCAGCACGGACTGACCCTGCGCGTCGAACTGGAAGGCGCTCGGCGGCTCGAGCACGTCCCAGTCCGAGAAGCTCGTGGTCAGGCACACGGGCGCGACGCCGCCCTCGAGCGGAACGCGGTACAGATCGGGGTGGCGCGGGAAGTCCTGCGGGGCCTGGTACACGACCCAGCGCTTGTCGGGGCTGACGTGATAGGGGCCGACGGCCGTGAAGCTGAGCACGAGCAGCGGATCGTTGAGCCTCACGGTCGGCCCGCTGCCGTCGAGCGGCGCGCTGAAGAGCTCGCGCAGGCCGCTCGGATCGGCGTAGAACAGCGCGCGGCCGGCGATCGCGGAGTAGGCGCGAAAAACGCGCTGCGCCTCTGCGAAGAAGGTGAGCGGCGGCGCACCGCCCGCGCTGGGCGCGCTGAAGAGGTCCAGACGTCCGCCGTGGAGGGCGCGATACAGGACGCGCGCGCCGTCGTCGCTCAGGCGGAAGTCGCGCACGCCCTCGCCGCGGCCGAGGGGCGCGTTCAGTGTCACGGCCGGCGCGCTGGCGTCGAGCGGCGCGCTGCACACCTCGGGCACGTCGTTCACGTCCTGGTCGGCGAGGTACACGACGCGCGTCGAGTCGGCGCTGAGCTGGAAGGCGGGCTCGACGTCGCCGCCCGCCACCAGCGGCGCCGAGACGCGCACGGGCGCGCCGCTGCCGTCGATGGGCACCGCGTAGAGCTCGGACTTGTCGCGCACCGCGCGGTCCGAAAGGAACACGACGCGCGTCGAGTCGGGCGTGAGCTGGAAGGCGTCGCAGTCGCCGTAGACGTGCGTCTGCGGGTCGAGCCGGCGCGGGCCCGCGCTGCCGTCGAGCGGCACGGCGTAGAGCTCGAACTGCTCGTCGACCTCTTGGTCGGCGCGGTAGACGAGCCAGCGGCCGTCGCCCGAGAGCTCGAAGGGCGCCGTGACATCGCCGCCCGCGACCAGCGCTCCGTTGAGCTTCACCGCCGCAGCGCTGCCGTCGGCGGGCACGGCGTAGAGCTCGAAGCGCTCGTTCTCCTCGCCGTCCGAGAGCAGGAACACGCGCTGGCCGTCCGGCGCGACGCGCAGCGCGCGCACCTCGCCGCCCGTTCCGAGCTGGCTCAGGCGCACCGCGGGCGCGCCGCCGTCGAGCGGCACGGAGTAGAGGTCGGTGCGACCGGCGACTTCCTCGTTCGCGTAGTACAGCACGCGCTCGCCGGCATAGGTGAAGCCGATGACGTCGCCGGCGACCGGCCCCGTGCCGTGGATCGCCTGGTTGAGGCGCTGCGGGTCCGCGCTGCCGTCGAGCGCACTCAGATAGAGCTCGTCCGCGCCCGGCGTCTCCAGGTCGGTCAGGAACAGCGCTCCCGCGCCGTCTGGCGTGAGGCGGTAGTCGGCCCGCACGCGGCTGCCGAAGGTCAGCGTCGGGTGCAGCTTGAGCGGCGGCGTGGCGCCGTCGAGGGGCACGCTGAAGAGCTCCGGGTAGCTGCCGTTGTCCTGGTCCGAGAGGAACAGGGCACGCTCGCCGGAGGTCGTGAAGCTGAGCACGTCACTGAACGAGAACGAGAAGCGCGGCCGGTCGAGCTGCACGGGCGGCGCACTGCCGTCGCTCGGCGCGCTGTAGAGATTGAAGTGGAAGCCGTTCGGCGCGCGGAAGGCCACGCGCTCGTCGTGCGCGCCGAAGCGGAACTCGGCCACGGCTTCGTTGCCCTCGACGATGACCTGGCTGAGCAGCGCCTCGAGCGACGAACCGTCGAGCGGCGCCCCGAAGAGCTCGTAGTTGCCGAGCCGGTCGCGGTCCATGCGGAAGGCCACGCGCGTGCCGTCGGGCCCGATCTGGAAGTCGTCGCGCACGCCGAAGCGCTGACTGACGGGCAGCGGGGCGTGCAACAGCGTGGGCAGCCGGCTGCCGTCGCGCGGCACGACGAAGAGCTCGTGCGCGAGTTCGTTCGGCTCCTTCGCCAGGAAGACCACCTGTGCGCCGTCCGGCGTGAGGCGCGCGCGCTCCACCAGCCGACCGTTCACCGCGCTCACGCTCAGCAACACGGGCGCGGCGCCCTCGCGCACGGCGAAGAGCTCGAACTTGTCGTTGACCAGCTGATCAGCCACGTAGACGACGCCGCCGTCGGGCGCGAGCTGGAAGCCGGGTTGCACGTCGCCGCCGCTCGACAGCACGGAGTTGAGACGCACCGGGGCACGGCTGCCGTCCAGAGGCGCACGGAAGAGCTCGAACACGTCGTCCAGCGCGTCGGCGCGGAAGACCACGGAGCGGCCCGGATCGTCGAGCGCGAAGTCGGTGACGTCGCCGGCCGCGGCCAGCGTGCCGCTGAGCAGCACGGGCGCGGCGCTGCCGTCGAGCGGCGCGCGCAAGAGCTCGACGCGCTCGTCCCGCAGCGCGTCGGCGAGGTACACGACGCCGCCGTCCGCGCTGAGCTCGAAACTCTGCACGCTGCCTTCCCGAACGAGCGGCGCCAGACTCTGCGCGCTGGCGCTGCCGTCGAGCGGGACGCTGAACAGCCCGCGCAACGACGAGGCCGCCGGGTGCGCGAGGTAGGCGAGGCGCGTGCTACCGGCGTCGATGCGCAGGCTGCCCGTCACGGGAACGCGATCCGCGAGCTCTGGCGGATCGAGGCGGATGGCGCGCGCGCCGGAGCCGACCTCGCGCGCGTAGAGCTCGAAGCTCCCGTCCACGTCCGCGTCGGCCAGGTACACCGTCCAGCGCCCGTCGGGCGAGAGCTGATAGTCGATCACGTCCGCCAGCGCCGCGCGCGCCAGCGGACCGTTGAGCTTGCGCACCCGCGGCAGGAGTGCGGCCGTGCACAGCAGCGCGAGGGCGAACGGGACGAGGGCTCGGGGCTGGGGACGGAGCCGCATTGTCTGGGGGAAGCGAGGCCGGTGGGTCTGGAGCGGCAGCGGGGGGAAGCACAGCTCTCCACGTTGTTCCTACCCCGCTTTGGGTAGCCGCGGGCGAGAACTCCTTTCGCGATACGAGGCGCTCTGCTCGACTGTCCGCTCCATGCGCTCCCATGCTCTACGCCTGCGTCCCGGCGAGGATCTGCGGCTCGTGTTGCAGCGCACGACCGAGGAGCGCGAGCTCGCGGCGGTGTGCGTCGTGACCTGCGTGGGCAGCCTGGCGCACGCGCGGCTGCGGCTCGCGGGCGGCGAGGAGGTGCTGGAGCTCGACGGGCCGCTCGAGATCGTGGCGCTCGTGGGCACCTGCTCGGGCGACGGGCCGCACCTGCACATCGCCCTGGCGGATGCGCGCGGCGAGGTTCGCGGCGGACACGTGCTCGCCGGCTGCATCGTGCACACCACGGCCGAGGTCGTGCTGGGCGA
Organism: Planctomycetota bacterium; assembly: GCA_009691855.1. GTDB lineage: Bacteria > Planctomycetota > UBA1135 > UBA1135 > JABFRZ01. Next base: position 16,853 of record SIAI01000024.1, read on the forward strand.
GCTCGAGGGTGTGCGCTTCGCGCGCGAGCTCGATGCGGCGACGGGCTGGAAGGAGCTCGTCGTGCGCGCCTTGGAACGCGACGTGCGCTGAGCCGCAGCGAGGCGCTGCCGCGCGAGCGGTTCGCGTCTTGTAGACGTGTTCGCGCTGGGTTGAGCGCGCCCTCGAGCGCGCGAGCTTCGGGCATCATGACCGCATGAGCCTCGCCCTCAGCGTCCTCGCCCTCCTCGCGCCCCAGGCTCCGCAGGAAGCCGCCGCGCCCACGCCGGTCGCAAGCTTGCGCGCCGAAGCCGAGCGCGTGCTCGCGCTGGTCGAGTGCGCGGGCACGAAGGCGTTCCTGGCGGCGACGAGCGCGCTGCCCGAGGTGGGCACGCGCGTCGTGGCCTACGACGCGAAGACGCGCGAGGCGCGCACGGCCGACGAGCTCGCCGCGCTGCCCGAGGCCGAGCGCGCGCGCTTCGAGCCCGCGAGCTTCGGCCCCGACTTCTACTACACGACGCGCAGCGGCTCGCCGCTGGCCTATGCGCGCGCGCTGGATGTGATCGGCAAGCTGAGCGCGAAGCCCACGGAGGACGCGCTGTCCGGCAAGCGCATCCTCGACTTCGGATTCGGCGGCATCGGGCACCTGCGCCTGCTCGCCAGCCTGGGCTGCGACGCGGTCGGCGTGGACGTCGATCCGCTGCTGCACGCCTACTACCGCGCCGAGGACCAGGGCGCGATCGCGGGCGTGAACGGCGCGCGCGCGGGCAAGTTGACGCTCGTCCACGGCCGCTTCCCGGCCGAGGAGCGCGTGCGCAACGAGATCGGCACGGGCTTCGACCTCGTGCTCTCCAAGAACACGCTCAAGAAGGGCTACGTGCGTCCGGCACAGAAGGTCGACCCACGCATGCTCGTGGACCTCGGCGTCGCGCCCGAGCGCTTCCTGCCCGAGGTCGCGCGCGTGCTGAAGCCCGGCGGCATCTTCGCGCTCTACAACATCTGCCCGGCGCCGCGCGCCGACCGCTACATCCCCTGGGCCTACGGCGAGTCGCCCTTCACTAAGGAGGAGTTCGCTGCGGCGGGCTTCGAGCTCTTGGCCTTCGACGTGGACGACACGGCCGCGCTGCACGAGCTCGCCTACGCGCTGAAGTGGGACGAGCAGGGCATGACGATCGAGGGCGACACCTTCGCCTGGTACACGCTGGCGCGGAAGGTCGGCGCGTGAGCGCACGGCGCAGCGTTCGGGCTCTGTTTCGGCGCAGATTCCTCCAGGCGCGCGCACTCCTCGCGTTGTCCTCTTCTCACCGACGCCCAGGAGCCGGCTGCCCCCGCGTCCACCCGTGAGAGCCTTCGAGCGTGCGGAGTTCCGAATCCTGTTCGACGAACAGCGCGAGCCGCTCTTTCGTTTCCTGCTGCGCCTGACGCGCAACCCCACCGACGCCGAGGACCTGTTGCAGGAGACCTTCTTGACGGTGTGGCGGAAGCGCGAGCTGTTCGAGGGCCGCGGCAGCGCGGCCGGGTTCCTGCGGCGCACGGCCTACCGCCTGTTCCTGAACCAGAGCGAGCTCAGCGCGCGCCGCACCTCGCTGGCGCCGCAGGCTGGCGAGCTGCCGCGCACGGACGAGGAGCCGCAGGGCGAATCGCTCGCGGCCGAGCGCGCCGAAACGATCAGCTTCCTGGTGCAGCGCGTGCGCGCCGCGCTGGACGAGCTGCCCGAGCCCACGCGCACGGCCTTCGTGCTGTTCCGCTACGCAGGCCTCTCCTGCGCCGAGGTCGCCGCGACCCAGGGCGCGCCGCAGAAGACCGTCGAGACGCGCATCGCGCGCGCGACGCAGCTCCTGGCCGAGAAGCTGCGCCCCTACCGCCATCACGCCGCCAATTTTTGAGAGTCATGAACGAGCTCACGCTCCTCGACCGTCTGCGCCTGCACGAGCAGGGCCGCTTGTCGCGCGCCGACGCCGCAGCGCTCGAGCACGAGCTCGACGCCGACTCCGCGCTGCGCGCGCTGGCCCAGGACTTCACCCTGACCTGGGCGGCCACCGCGTCCGAACCGTGGGTGCTGGGCGCGAGCCGCACTTGTTTCGACGAGCTCGACGCGCGCTGGCGTCGTCCGCGCGCGCTGCGCCGCACGGCCTCCGCGGCGGCGCTCCTGCTGCTGGCCGCGGGGACCTTTGTCGCCGGTCGTTGGAGCGTGCTGCGCGGCGCCGGCCCGCTGGTGCTCGCGGCGATCGAGCTGGACGCGCCGCCGACGAGCAACTCCCGGCCTCCCGACCTGCCGCCCGCCTGGGCCGACTTCGACCCCCGCGGAGCGAACGGAGTGCGCTTCCTCTCGGACCTGGACGAGGCCGCGGAGCTCGCGCGCGCCGCACGCCGGCCGTTGCTGGTCTACGGCTCCTATCCCGGGTGTCCCTTGTGCGCGGCGCTGGACGCCAAGGTGTTCTCGTCGGAGTCGGTGATCGAGCTCGCCGAACGCACGGTGCCGGTGCGCGTGAACCTGGCCGAGCTGAGCGAGTCCGAGCAGCGCTCCTTCACCGCGCGTGGCTACCCGTTCCTGGAGATGTGGCGCGACGACGGTCGCACCACGCACTCGCTGGCGCGCAACCCGGACCCGGCGATCTTCGTCGAGAGCCTGCACGACGGGCTGGAGAAGAGCGACGCCGCGGGTGAACAGCCGCCCTGGGAAGAGCTGCGCGGCGCGATGCGGCGCTTCCTCGACGCGCGCGGTGACGAGCTCGGCGGCGAGCTGGCCGTTGCCGAACGCGAGTTCCGCGCGCTGGCCGCCGACGCGCGCACGCCCCCCGAGCTCGCCACGCGCGCCGAGGAGGGCCTGCGGCGCCTGGCGGCAAACGCGCGCGCGTTGTTGCTGGAAGCGCGCGCTACCGCGGCTGGCGACGTGGACGGCGCGCGGAGGCTGCTCGAGCTTGGCCTCGAACGCTATCGCGACACCAGCTACGCGATCGACCTCGAGGCGGCGCTCCGGCGTCTCGAGCACGACGGACGCTTCCCCGAGCTCGTCGAGGCCGATCGCTCGGCGTGCTGACGTGAACGGACGGCTGACCGAGCTCGAACGCGCTCCGCGCCAGGCTCCGCGCTCCACGCCTTGTCCATGTCCTCCGTCATGGACTTTCACCAAGGAGGTTTCCCATGAAGAAGCTGTTTGTAGTCGCCGCACTCGCGGCCCTGGCCATGCCGGCGCTCGCCGGTGATCGCTGCCTCACGTCGGGCTATCGGTGCGAGAACTCGTGCCCGCTCGCCAAGGCAGCCAATGTCCGCCGTTCCTTCGGCACCGAAGCGCCCGTGGCCTCCAAGGTCGCGCGCGCTGACGTCGCCGCAGTAGTGGTCGGCAACCTGGCCCGGATCTGAGCCCCCGAGAGAATGCCGCGCCGCTCCGGCGCGGCGTCTCTCTCGGGAGCGAAGCCCTCTCGGACGCGAGTCCCTCGCGTCCCTCTGAGCTTCACGCGCAGATGCCAACCCTCCGGGCCCGCGCGGGGCCTCCCGGACTCCGTTCGGGCCCGGAACTCCCGCTCGACGCCCCTCGCAACGCAATCGGAGATCGCCATGCTGAACGTCCGCCTCGTCCCCACCCTCGCGCTGCTCGTGTTCGCGCCGCGCGGGACCCCGCTCGAACAAGCAACGCAGGCCTTCCAGGCCGGCGAATACGCCAAGGTGCTCGAGCTGGCCAAGGCCAACGCGAGCGACGCCACCGACGGCCCGCGCCTCACGTACCTCGCGGGCGAAGCCGAGCTCGTGCTCGGCGCGCCGTCCGCAGCCGAGGCGGCCTTCCGCGCCGTGCTGGTGAAGCGCCCCAAGGCCGTGCCCGCGCAGGTCGGCCTGGCGCGCGCGCTGATCGGCCTCGCGCGCTTCGACGAGGGTGAGAAGGCCGCGGCGGTGGCGCTCGCGCTCGACGCCAAGGACGCCGGCGCGCGCATCGCGCACGGGCTCGCGCTCTCCAACCTCGGCCGCGCGGACGAGGCCAAGCAGGAGCTTGCGCAGGCCCTCAAGGCCGACCCCAAGGATCCGTCGTGCGTGCGCGGCTTCGTCGAGGTGTTGCTGCGCGCCGACGACGCGCCGGCGGCGGCCGAGATCGCCGAGGGCTTCGTGAAGGCGCGCCCGCAGCACCCGCTCGGGCCGTTCCTGCTGGCCTGGACGCTGGAGCGCGACGGCGAGGACGCGGCCGCGATCGAGCAGTACCAGCACGCGCTCGAGCTCGACCCGAACTTCCTCGACGCGCACAAGAACCTGGCGATCCTCGCGCACACGCTCTCGAACTCCTACCAGGACAAGGAGCGCGTCAAGCTCGCCTTCGCACACTACGAGCGCTACTTCGCGCTCGGCGGCAAGGATCCGGAGCTGCGGCAGACGTACGACAACCTGCTGAGCTTCAAGGACCAGATCCTGGGGATGTGAGTACTCGGCCCGGCCCTCCGGGCGGGATCCGGTCCCGGCGCGCGGCGTTCCCTGCGCGCGCCGCGGTCTCGGGCGGGATTCACGCGGGGCAGCGTGGGTCTCGCCCGAGCCTTTTTCGCGCGCGAGTTGTGGGCAGACTGCGCGCTGGGTGCGCGCGTCCGACTCGTATGACTAGGATCGCGGCATGGACACGCTGGAGCGCAACCTCGACTTCCTCGCGCGCACGCCGGATACGCTGCGGGCGCTGCTCGCTGGCCTCGCACCCGAATGGGTCCATAGCGACGAGGGCGCGGACACCTACAGCGCCTACGACGTCGTCGGACACCTGATCCACGGCGAGGAGACGGACTGGGTCCCGCGCACCGAGCACATCCTGGCGCACGGCGCGACGCGGCCCTTCGCGCCCTTCGATCGCGAGGGCATGCGCGCGCAGGAGCCGAAGACGCTCGCGGAGCTGCTGGAGCTCTTCGCCGCGCGCCGCGCCGCCTCGCTGGCGCGCCTCCGCGCGCTGGCGCTCGCGCCCGCCGATCTCGGGCGCCCGGGCCTGCACCCCGCGCTCGGGCCGGTCACCCTCGGGCAGTTGCTCGCGACCTGGGTCGTGCACGACCTCGCGCACCTGGCGCAGATCGCACGCGTGCTGGCCAAGGCGCGCGCGAGCGAGATCGGGCCGTGGCGCGCCTACTTCCGCGTGCTCGAGGAGCGCGACCGAGGGCCCTCGGGATAGGCACCTGCAGCGCGGCCCTCCCCAGCTCGCGCCACGTGCCGACCGAGCGTCAGGGGATCCGGGGCTCGGCCTGGCGACGCCAAAATGTATGCACATTGCGCCGGCTTCCGACGACGAACTCCGACGAAAGGGACGGGTCCGGTCGCACGCTCTCGAGCGGAGTTGGGAGAGTAGGGACCATCTGGCGCATTGACAGCTGAGCGCCCGCCATGGGACCTTGCTTTCGTCGGTGAGGCCTCGCGTCCAGCTGTGTCGTCGCCTGGCCTCGAATGAAATCCCTGAGGACCCTGGAGGACAAATGAGCCATCGAGTTCGACGACTGTGTTGTGCATTCACCTTCCTTCTGGTCGCCGCCTTTCTCGGAGAGGGCGTCAACCATGCGCAGTTGCCTTCCCGCGGCGATGCCGCGGTGATGCTGCTGGACCCGAACGGAAACCCGCTCCCCCTTGGCGTGATCACGATTCGCGGCGCCGACGGACAGGTGCTCGTGCCCACGGCCGAGAAGGACGGCATGCTCGAGTTCCGGGGCGCCGGCCGCAAGCTGGTGTTCGAGTTCAATCCGCGTGGACTCAAGTCGCACACGCTCGAGGTCGTCCTCATGGATGCTCCGCGGGTTTTCGTCAGCCTGCGCGCCGATCCGGTGACCGGGCGCGTCAAGGAGCTCATCCAGAAGCCCATTTCCCTGGAGCTGGCCCCGAGCGGCAAGGTCCGCGGGTATCCGGGTGGCCGGCAGCCGATCCTGGTCCCGCCGGGCAATGACTCGTGCAGCACGCCGTTCGCGATCATCGACGGCGCCACGGCCTTCACCACCGTGGACGCCACGACCGACGGTCTGCCCCCGGGCTGCACCGGCACGGCCAACATCCACAAGGACGTCTGGTACGACTACATCGCGACTGGCACCGGCACGCTGACGGTCGCGACGTGCAACGCGGCGAGCTTCGACACGAAGATCGCGATCTACACCGGCCTGAGCTGCCCCACCGCCGCCCCCATCGGCTGCAACGACGACGGGGCCGGCTGCGCCGGCTTCACGTCGACGGCCACGGCCCCGGTCCTCGTGGGCAACCACTACCTGATCCGCGTCGGCGGCTTCAGCTCGACGACCCCGGCGGGCACCGGCACGCTCACGATCACGCCTCCCGCTCCTCCGCCGGTCTTCGACGAGTGCGTCACCGCGCCGACCGTGGGCTGCGGCAGCGCCACGGCCTTCAACAACTCCGGAGGCAGCACCAATCCCACCGACCCGGCCTTCTCTTGCCGCATCGGCGGCGCGGGCCAGGGTTTTGGCACCTCCTGGTTCCGCTTCGTGGCCACGGGCACGAACGCCACGGTCAGCACTGAAGGGAGCTCGACCGGCGACACCCTCCTGGCCGTCTACTCCGGCACCTGCGGGGCGCTGATCGAGATCGGCTGCGACGACGACGGCGGGACCGGCCTGCTCTCCACGGTGACCGTCCCGACCACGATCGGCCAGACCTATTACGTCCAGGCCGCGGGCTTCGGCGCCGGCAACGTCGGCAACAACGTCCTGAACGTGACCTGCTTCGGAGTTCCGCAGGGTGACCAGTGCAGCGATCCGCTCGTCGGCGCATGTGGCGGCTCGGTCGATGTCGACCTCAGGCTCATGTCCACCGCCCCCAGCGATCCGGCCTACAGCTGCAGCTTCGGCGGCCCCGTCCAGGGCGTCGGTACGGCGTGGATCCGTTTCGTGGCGACCCACACCTCCGCGAAGATAGACACGAATGCCAGCGTGGGCGCGAGCGACACGTTGCTCGCCCTCTACGACGGCAGTTGCCCCGTGCTGCTGGGCGGCGGCGGGCTGGTCGAGCTGTGCTGCAGCGACGACGATGGCCTCGGCCTGCTCTCGGAGTTCTGCTGCAATGGGCTGACCCCGGGGCACACCTACTACATCCAGGTGTCCTCGTTCGACGCCTTCTCGCTGGGTCTGGCCACGGTCACGATCCAGTGCCCGTGCCCCGCTCCGCCGGCCAACGACGAGTGCACGGCGGCGATCGCCCTGGGGCTGCCGCCCGCGTCGGTGACCTTCGACACGACGCTCGCGACCGACGACATCGCCGCGCCCTGCGGCGTGTTCAGCGGCCCCTTCAGCAACGTCTGGTACACGGTGACCGGGACGGGCAACACCATCACGGCCACGACCTGCTCGGCCGGCACCTCGCACCCGGACACGAAGATCAGCGTGTTCTGCGGCGATTGCCTGGCGCCGGTGTGCGTCACCGGCAACGACGACGATTTCGCCTGCGGATTCAATCCCTTCTTCTCCACGGTGAGCTGGTGCTCCCAGGCGGGCGTCAACTACCTGGTGACGGTCGGCGGCTTCGGCTCCGGTCAGGTGGGCGTGGTCCAGCTGGATGTCACCGACGGCGGCGTGCCTTGCACGGCCACCGTGCAGTGTCTGCCGGTTGGCGCCTGTTGCTTGGCCGACGGGAGCTGCGTGGTGGTCACGGGCTCGGAATGCTCTGCCCAAGGCGGCACCTACCAGGGTGATGGCACGACCTGCGATGCCAACGCCGTCGCCGACGGCAGCTTCGAGGCCGGCATCTTCGGTGGCACGTGGAACGAGTCGTCCACCAACTTCGGCACGCCCTTGTGTGACGGCAGCTGCGGCACGGGCGGCGGAACGGGTCCGCGGACCGGCCTGATCTGGGCCTGGTTCGGCGGCATCCCGGCCTTCGAGGAAGGCTCGGTCGACCAGCTCGTGACGATCCCCGCCTCGGCCTCGACGCTCGACTTCTACCTGGAGATTCCGGCCGTCAGCGGCAACGGAACCGACTTCATGGAAGTCACGATCGACGGCACGCAGGTCTACGTGGCGCTGGAGAGCGACGGTCCGTACGTCGGCTACCTGCCCGTCTCCGTCCCGCTGGGAGCCTTCGCCGATGGCGGCTCGCACAGCCTCGAGTTCCACTCGATCATCTCGGGCACGCCGTTGCTCACGAACTTCTTCGTGGACGACGTGGCCATCAACTCCGTGCTGGCTCACTGCCCGCAGCCGACTGGGGCCTGCTGCCTCACGGACGGCTCTTGCGTGGAGGTCACCGAGGAAGATTGCAGCGCTCAGGGCGGCAACTTCAACGGCGACTTCAGCACCTGCACGGGGGTGAGCTGCCCGCAGCCGACCGGGGCCTGCTGCCTCACGGATGGCTCGTGCGTGCAGGTCACCGAGGAAAGCTGCGACGCTCAGGGCGGCAGCTTCAACGGCGACTCCAGCACCTGCGGCACGACGCACTGCGTGCGCTGCGTGACGCTCGACTTCGGTACCGAGGACGATTTCCTGACGCCGATCGGCGATGGGCAGACGCTCACCACGCCGCCCGAGTTCGGCGTGATGGTGTCGGTCGCGGGTACGGGTTCGAACCTCGGCCTGACCGCCTTCGACTCCACCCCGGGTGGGCCGAACAGCGGGACGAGCGACCCGGACATGCTGATCGGCAAGGGCAACATCCTGATGCTCCAGGACAACGCCCAGCCGACGCAGACCGTGTCCGGCTTCTTCGACACGCCGATCGACGATCCGAACGGCGGCGACATGGTCTTCGACTTCACGCTTCCCTCCTCGCCGCGCGGCGTGGCCCTGATCGACATCGATCCGGAACCGAACCAGGGCTGCTCGGTGATCCTCACGGACGGGAACGGCAAGACCCGCACCTACGCGGTGCAGCCGGGTTGGACGGGTTCGTTCCACTCCGCGCCGGGCTGGAAGAGGCTCGACCTCACGACGCTCTCGAACCAGGCGGGCAACGCGCCTGGCTTCCGTCAGGCGACGGTGAGCCAGATGGCGGGCTACGACCCGGACAACGTCGTGCGCATGGTCGTGCACCTGACCGGCTTCGGGGCCATCGACGACCTGGAGTTCTGCCAGTAGTCGCCTAGCGGCTTCATCCCCCTCGCCGCTTCGGCCGCGAGGGCATTTTCAGAGGGCTGGGACGTGGGTCCCGGCCCTCTGCGTTTGTGCTCCTCGGAGACCGTTCTCGGCCAGACGGCCACGGTGCGTCACGGCCCAGGCGCGCGCACGCGCCTGGCACATCACAGCTCGCCGGCGATCTGCTCCAGGATCAGGCCCGCGCGCCGGCGGTGTTCTTCGCTGTCGAAGGTGCCCACGCGGACGCTGACGCGCGTCATGTCGCCCGGGTGCCGGGCGACGTGCACCTTCAGCTCACCGAGGCTGAGCTCAGCGGAGTCGGCGGCGTGCTCGCGCTGCGCCGGCAGGGTGTACTTCAGCTCCTGCAAAGCTTCGAGCGGAAAGGACTCTCCGTGCCCGCGGGCTCCGGACGCGATCCGCGCTCCTCCATGCACGAGGGCCCGACGGCTCGCTGACGCGCAGCGAACGCGCCGCGCCCGGGACGGACGGCCGACCGTCGGCGCGGGCGGGCGCGCGCGGATAGGCTCTTGTCCCCTCCGCCGTCCCGAGCCGCGCGCCCCATGCTCACCATCACCGCCGATTCGATCCTCCCCTGCACGATCACCGGTTCCTGGCCGCGCCCGCGCTGGATGGACGTGAGCATGTGGGGCCGCCCGCTCGACACGTGCATGCTCGACGTGCGCTTCCGCGAGAAGTTCGGCGACGCGCTGGCCACGATCCTCGGCGACCAGGAGCGCGCCGGGCTCGACATCCTCACGCACGGCGACCTGCACTGCGACGAGGACTACGCCGGGCGCGCGTGGCACCACTATCCCTTGCAGAGGTGGGCCGGCTTCGAGGGCGATCACCTGCAGTCGTGGGCCACGCGCTCGCCGTGGCTCAAGTACCCGCCGGGCACGATGCTGAACGAGATCTACACCGGTTGGCGCTGGCCGCGCGTCACGGGCAAGATCGAGCACCGCCCGCTCGACTACCCGAAGCTGTGGCGCCTGGCGCAGGCGCGCACTAGCAAGCCCGTGCGCTTCGGCACGTGCTGCTCGCAGGTGATGGGCCTGTTCCTCGACAGCCACACCCCGCACTACAAGGACAAGCGGCAGATCCTGTGGGACATGGCCGAGGCGATGAACCAGGAGCTGCGCGCGCTCGTCGCCGACGGCGCCTGCAAGTCGATCCAGATCGAGGAGCCGTGCCTGCACTTCATGGCCAACACCTTCGGCAAGGACCATGACGACGTGAAGTTCTACCTCCAGTGCTTCAACCGCGAGGTGCAGGGCCTGGAGGACATCGAGCTGTGGATCCACACCTGCTGGGGCAACCCGAACATGCAGCGCGTGATCGACGACGACAGCTACGCGGCCTCGCTCGACATGTACATGACCCAGGCGCACGGCGACGTGCTCACGCTGGAGACCAAGGACCGCGACCTGCGCGAGCTCGAGCTCCTCGCGCCCTACATGCAGGACCCGCGCGGCAAGAAGGTGTGCATCGGCGTGGTCAGCCACCGCCGCCTGCAGGTCGAGACGCCCGCGGAAGTCGCGGCCACGATCCGCCAAGCTCTCCGCCACATCCCGGCCGAGAAGCTGATCGTCTCCACCGACTGCGGCTTCGGCCGCCAGGGCTGCAACCGCGACATCGCCTTCTTCAAGAGCGTGTCGATCGCAGTGGGGACGAACATCGTGCGCAAGGAGCTCGGCTTGCCGACGACCTACGTGCCGGCGGCCGATCCGGCGCTACAAACGGATCTCGTGCCGGATCAGCCCTGAGGCACGAGACTCGCTCGAGCTCCTCTACGCCGCGTCGTCGCGCTCGTCGGGAAGGTCGTAGAGCGTCTCGGGCGCGAAGTCGGCGGCGTTGGGCCAGACGATCGTGCCGACTTCATGGTCGACCCGCAGCTTGGCGAACTCGGCCGGGTCGTGCATGCGCTTGAACACCGGCCCCCGGAGGAAGCGTCGAAGATTGACCTGCTTCGAGACGCCATCGTCGAAGACCAGGAATACGGAGTAGGGCCCGCAAACCCTGGCCGAGACCACGGTCGGTATCCGGTCTTCGGGAGGCGTCTTCATCGGAGGTAGGCTATTCGAGGGGTGCGATCGGGACAAGGTCACGTCCTTTCCTGGCCAGGGCCCAGTTCTTGGCGAGATCCGCGCCGTTGATCCGCGTCCATTCGCGGACGAGTCGGAGCGCACGCGGCGGCAGTTTTTCGCGCAGGATCCTCCCGTCGAAAGTGATCGACGCCTTCTTTCCTCGGCACTCCGCGTGGAAGTGCGGGGACCCGTGCTCGTTGTGGTACATGCAGATGACCAAGCCGTAGAACTCGGAGACTTTCGGCATGGCCGAAGACCTGGCGAACCGAGCGCGAGTTGCAGCTCGACCGGAAGAAACCGAGCCCCTTCCCGCTCGTCCTCCTCGTCGGGAACGCGAAGCCGGCAACCGGGTGCCCTTCGAGGCCGGATGACGCGCGGGTACGCTCCGCCTCGGACCAATCTGAACCACTTGCGAGACCGCCCGAACTCCCCTGCCAACGAAGAGCACCCACCGCGTCGAGGTCGTTCCGATCGTGCTCGAGCCGCACCCCAAGGCGGACACGCTCAGCATCGTGCGCGTGTTCGCGGGCTACACGGTCTGCGTGCGCACGGCGGACTGGCGGGGGCGCGAGCTCGGCGCCTACGTGCCGCCCGATTCGCTGGTCGACACCACGCGGCCCGAGTTCACCTTCCTGGCCGACGGCAAGAACGCCCGCTTGCGCATCAAGGTCGCTGGATCGTTGGCCCGAGTGTAGACCTCGCGAGACAACTCGTCTGAGGCGAGCCAGGCGGCTGAACCTCGTTCGAGCCACTTCCGTCTTCGGGTCGTGCTTGGCGTTGGGGGGGAGACGCACGCACACGGACACCCGCGATATGCGAGGGATGCCCCGGGACACGGTCGAGCTCGAGTTCAACGGCGAGCAGCTAGTGTTCCTTCCCCGAAGTAGCGCCAACAAGGCGCCGTGATGGATCGTCGCTGGCCAGGGGAACAGGCGCGGGATCTGTTCCTCGAAGAGCTGGCTCTGGCCCTCGAGTCTCTCGCGTCCGTCTCCCTCACGGGCCGACTCTGCCCGATCCCCGGCGTCCGCGGTGTGAGGAGGATCCTCCTGCGCAAAAGCCGCCACCACCTCTACTACAGAGTCGCACGTGATGCGGTCACCATCGTCGCGGTCTGGTCGGCAGTCCGTGGACGCGGCCCCAGCCTCGCGGGCCTGGGGGGAGCGGAAGCGACGCCGACGCCCCTGAGCGCTCCACAAGGAAGACTGCTGGGGACAGCATCCAGCACGGAGCCCGCCACGGTGGGTAGAGCCTCGCGACAAGCGCGGTTCAATCTGCCGTAGGCTAGGCTGAGAGGCGGAGGAAGCCTTGCTCATCGCCTTCGCGCTCTCGTTCGCCCTCGCACAGTCCGGAGAAGACCCGCGTATCGAGTTCGCGCGCAACGCGCTCACGGCCGCGCTGACGCAGGCGAACGCGCGCGTCGATACCGCGTTCACGCTCGTGCCCGCGCTCGGCAAGGAGGCCTACCGCATCCACTTCGAGGGCGCGAAGGCCGTGATCGATGGTGGTGACGCCAACGGCGCGATGTATGGCGCGCTCGAGCTCGCCGAGCGCGTCGCGGCGCGCGGGAGCGAGGCCTGCCAGGGAGTGATCGAGGGCAAGCCGTATCTCGCCGAGCGCGGGCTCAACGTGTTCCTCACGCTGCCGTGGGACGAGGAGAAGAACGAGCCCGACTACGCTCCCGCCGCGCTCACCGATCCCGCGCGCTGGTGGTTCGCGAACGCGGACTACTGGCGCACGCTCCTCGACGAGATGGCGCGGAGCCGCCTCAACTGGCTCGACATCCACGGCACGTACGACATCCAGACGACGAGCTTCCCGAACCTCTATGCGTACTTCGTGGACAGCAAGAGCTTCCCCGAGGTCGGCGTCGACTCCGCCATCAAGAAGAAGAACCTTGCGCAGCTGAACCATGTCATCGAGCTCGCCCACGCGCGCGGCGTGCGCGTGAGCCTGATGTCTTACGAGGCGCGCTTCTACACGCCGCACGATCCGACGCCGCCCTACGAGGAGACGGAGGCCGCCGACTACGCCTACACGCGCGAGGTGGTCGAGGCCATGATCCGCGGCGCGCCCGCGCTCGACGCGATCGGCTATCGCATCGGCGAGAGCGGCCACGGCGGCGACTTCTTCCGCTGCTATCCCGAGGCGGTGGCGGCCAGTGGGCGCGACATCCCGCTCGTCACGCGCTCGTGGATCACGCGCCGAGCCAAGGTCGTGCCGCTGGCGCGCGCGGCGAGTGACTACACGGTCGAGATCAAGTTCAACGGCGAGCAGTGGGGCACGCCCTATCCGCTCGCCGGTGGACGCGTGCCGGGCTGGCACTCGTACTCGTTCGAGGATTACCTGTCGGATTCGAGCGCGATGAGCGGGCCGGCGGCAAAGCGCCTGTGGCCCGGCAACGATTCAGCGGAGGGCGAGCGTTGGCCCGACGAGCCGTACAAGATCGTGTGGCAAGTGCGCGCGAACGGCACGCATCGCATCTTCCCGTTCTACGAGCCGGCCCTCGTGCGGCGCACGGTGGGCTCGATGAAGCTTGGCACGGCGGGCGGCTTCACGGTCGAACCGCTGAACGCGTACTTCCCGGCCTCGCCGCGCTACTACACCGCCGATCCGGCGGACATCGCCTTCCGCTGGATCCACCAGCGCGACGAGCTGTACCTGATGCTGTGGGGGCGCCTCGGCTACGACCCAAGCGTTGCAGACGAGGTCTTCGACGCGGCGGCGCGCGCGCATCTCGGCCTGAGCTCGAACGAGCTGGGCAACAAGCTGGTAGAGGCCTGGAAAACCGCCAGCCGCGTCGTGCCCAGCGCCTTCACGGCCTTCTCCTTCGGCCCAGACCACCGCGACCATGCGCCCGAACTCGAATGGGGCGGCGACACGAACACATGGATGCAGGGCGAGCCCTTCGACGCGCACGTGGTCGTGCCGCTGCAGCAGGAGTTCGCGCTGCGCGCCACCGGCGGCAAGGACGGGCGCAGGACGACGGTGGACGTGGCGCACGAGCTGGAGCACGCCGCCGAGCTGCTGGCCGCGGCCAAGCTCGGCGAGCTTGCGCGCGACGCGAGTCCAGCCGCGCGCGAAATCGCGGTGGCCTGCCAGCGGCTGGGCGCGCTCGCGCGCTACGACGCGGCCCGTTTCGAGATGGCGCGCTACGGCGCGGAGCTCGAGCTGGGGCCCTTGAGCGACGAGCAGCGCACGCTGGCTCACGCCGCCGCGGGCGCGGCCAGCGCCGCGTGGAGAGGCCTTTCCGGGTTCGAGCCCGATTTCTACAAACCCTTCCCCGACCGGCTGCGCATGGGCACGGCCCACTTCCAATGGAAAGCGGGCCAGGCGGAGGTCGACCGCGAGGTGCAGCGCTTCCAGGCGCTCGTGCCGGCGGCGAGCGACTACGGGGGCCGTAGGTACACGCTCCCGTCCAACGCGCTGGGCCTCGAGCTCCTGTGGGACGAGGACGCCGCGGGCCAGGTCGTGTGCGCCGTGCGCTCGCAGCTCGGCCGCGAGCCGTTTGCACCGACGGCAGCCTGGTTGCTCGTCAAACCCCTCCCGAGCAGCACCTTCTTCCACCGCATCCCGTTCCGCGACGGCCGCGCGTCGTTTCCGCGCTCGAGCGCGGGGCACCTGATCGCGGCCGAGCTGTCGGCTGGCGGGAAGCTCGTCCGGCTGCCGTGGCCGTCGGAGGCGACGCCCTACCTCGTCGTGCCGAGCCGCGCGGGCTCGACCCCGCCGTACTACTCGAGCCAGGAGTCCCTGCGCTACCTCGATCCGCGCGTGCTCGATCCGGCGAAGCACGGCTTGCTCCTGATCGCCGCGCGCGCGTGGGACTTCCATCACGACTTCGCGCGCGCGGAGCAAAAGAAGCTGCTCGACGCGGTCGCGCGCGGCATGACGCTGCTCGTGCTGCAGCAGGACTACACCTCGGGGCGCTACGGACTCGACTGGCTGCCGGCGAAGCCCATGATCGAGAACGCGCCCACGAATGTGTTCGATGCGGCCGGCGCGCTCGGGCTCGAACGCGTCGAGACCAGTGACGTCTTGTACCAGCCGATCCGCTCGGGCAACGGCTGGGAAGTCTCCGGCAACGGCGCTCTCGCGAAGCTCGCCCACGGCGCCGGCACCATCTGGTTGTGCCAGGCGCGCTTCATGCAGCGCATGCACATCCCGGGCTGCGCGCGCAACATGCTGCGCCTGCTCGAGCTCGGCGGGCGTTCGAAGCCGGTGGTCGTGGTCGACGCCGGCAGCGAGGGCAACCGCTACACGACCTCGGTGTGGACCGACTTCCTGAACGCGCACGAGATCCCGTTCCTCACGCTGGGCGAGGTCATCGCCACGGAGCAGGGCGTGAGCGCATTCACGCCGGTGAAGGCGCTCGATCCGTCGGACCTGCTCGACGGCCGGGGCGGCACGATGGTGCGCGAGTTCCTGGAGTCGAAGGTACGCGCGAAGGCCGAGCGGGCCGTGCCGGCGACGCGCGCGGAGTTCGTCGCACGCCAGAAGGACGACAAGCGCGAGCTCATGCGCTCGCTAGGCCTCGAGCCGCTGCCCGAGCGAACGCCGTTGAATGCACGCATCACCGGCACGCTCCAGCGCGCGGGCTACACGCTCGAGAAACTCGTCTACGAGAGCCGGCCCGGCATGCCGGTCACCGCGCACCTCTACGTGCCCGATCACGCGAACGGCACCAAGCTGCCCGTGCTCGTCAACCCGCACGGCCACTGGGAGCACAAGAAGTTCGAGCCCGTGGTGCAGACGCGCGCCATCGCGCAAGCGCTGCACGGCTATCTCGCCTTGGTGGTCGACTCGCCGGGCTTCAGCTTCGAGGGCGACGCCAAGGTCGAGCGCCGCGGCGCGGGCCCGCACGATGACCTGCGCCTGATCCTGGGCTCGACGAACGCCACGGCCGAGTACGTGTGGGACCTGATGCGCGGCCTCGACTACCTCGCCACGCGACCCGAGGCCGACATGACGAAGATCGGCATCACCGGAGCGTCCGGCGGCGGGCTCGCGACGGTGTACGCGTTCGCAGCGGACGAGCGCTTTCAGGTGGCCGTGCCGGTCGTCTACGCGACGAGCCTGACGGTCAACTCGCACAACGGGTGTCTGTGCAACCACGTACCGGGCACGCTCGCGATCGGCGACCGCGCCGACGTGCTCGGGATCCGCGCGCCGGCGCCGGTGCTCGTCGTCGGCGCGCAGGAGGACCGCGAGTTCCCGCCGCAGGGCACGCAGAAGACGGGCGCGAAGCTCACCGCGCTGTGGCAGCTCTTCGGCGCCGAGGCGAGCGTCGGCTGGAAGGTCTGCCCCGGCCCGCACGACTACAACCGCGACATGCGTGAGCTCGCGCTGGGCTTCTTCGACCGCCATCTGCGCGCAGTCGGCGACGGTTCGCCCGTGCAGGAGCCCGAGATCCACCCCGAGCCCGCCGACGCGCCCGAGCTCTTCTGCCTGCCCGTTCCGCCGGCGCACGAGCTCACGCTGCGCGACGTGGCCGTGCAGAAGCTGGCGCAGATCGGGCCGCGGAGCTGGGACGAGGTCGTGGCGCTCGAGGGCGGCGCGCCGCGCGCCACCACGGCCAGGCTCGAGTTCCTGGGCGACGACCCGGCCGCGCCCGGCCGGCGCTTCGCGCGCTTCGAGAGCGAGCCCGGCCTCGCGATCCCGTGCATCCTGCGCACGCCGCCGCAGCCCAAGGGTGTCGGCCTCGTGCTGATCGACGAGGGCGGCAAGCTCGCCGCCGAACGCGATCTCGAGCCCCTGCTGGCGCGCGGCGTGACCTGCCTGTGCCTCGACGCGCGCGGTTGCGGCGAGCTCGCCGGCCTCGACTCGCGCCTGCTCGCCTACCTCGGCACCTCCGCCGCCTTCGGCATGGGCTGGGACGCGGCCCAGGCCGCGCGCGCGCTGCGCGCGAGCTGCGCGACGGTCGGCGTGCTCGGGCGCGGTCCGGCCGGCGCCCAGGCGGCCCTGTTCGCGGGCCTGTTCGAGCCCGAGCTCGCGCTGGTCGCGGGCCTGGAGGGCCTGCGCGAATGGCCCGAGGCCTTCGACGAGCGCGTTTCCCCGCTCGCCCTCCAGCCGCGCGCCGACCTGTGCGCGCCGCTGGCAGCGCTGCGCGCGAACGCCGAGGAGCTGCACCCCCGCCGCTGTCGCTGGACCTTCGCCGGCGAGGCCGCTCCAGACGCGGACGAGCTCGCCCGCGTCTTGATGGGGCGCTGAAGAGGCGCGCGGGGCTCGCGCCCTGGTGGTTCGGTGAAAAAGAAACGCGCGCGCCGGGACGGCGCGGTGTTCTTGCACAAGCTCCGGGCGCGGGCTGACGCCCGCAACCCACCGACCTCATCAACGATGAGCTACCTGCGCCTCATCCGTCCGGGCGTGGCGACGCCGAAGCGGCGCACGGAGTTCCTGGCCATGGCCGCAACCGTGCTGCGCAGCGTGCTGATCGATCAGACGCGCGGTCAACTGGCGCACAAGAACGGCGGCCACCAGCAGCGCGTCTCGCACGGCGGGCGGACCCTGGCGCCGAAGCAGGAAGTCGACCTGCCGGGCCTGGACGAGGCGCTGACCAGGCTCGCGGCTCTCGATCCGCGCCAGGCGCGCCTGGTCGAGCTGAAGTTCTCCGGCGGGCTGGCGATCGACGCGGTCGCGGTGCTGCTCGAGGTCTCGGCGCGCCCCGTGGACAACGACTGGAAGATGGCTTGGGCCTGGCTGCACTGCGAGCTCACGCGCGGCGCTTGAGCGGGCCAGGAACTCGCCAGGGGTTCGCTCCGCGACCAGGGGGCAGGGCCGCGGAGGAAGCCGGCGTCTTCTCCCGCGAGCCAATGGCGCGCCTCACGGCGCCCTTTGTCCAAGCTCCCGGCCGGTTCGATCGAGCCCGTCGTCAATCCCCCTTCAACGGCCGCCATGCACAGGCGACGCGTCCGACGCTTCTCTCAACCGAACCGAGCCGGGGTACGGACTTAAGAACGACAACCGCGCGCGGCGGACGCAGGAAGGTGGAGAAATCGTCCGGATGGCATGATCTGGCCCCCCATGCACCCCCTCGGCCTCCTCCTCGCGTCGCTGGCGTTCCAGGATCCCGCGCCGACACCGGCGCTCGAGCGCGGCTTGAAGCGCTCCGAGGCGGGCGCGGCGCCCGGCTACGTGCTTTTCTCGCCCTTGCGCGCACGGAAGACGTTCCTGATCGACGCGCGCGGCGAGGTCGTGCACGAGTGGGACAGCCCGCAGCCGCCGCTCTCGGTGTACCTGCTCGGCGACGGCACGCTGCTGCGCGTCGGGCGCATCGACGACAACCCGACCTTCTTCGGCGGCGGCCTGGGCGGGCGGATCCAGCAGCTGGCCAAGGACGGCAGCGTGCTGTGGGACTACGTGCTCTCGGACGCCGACCGCAGCCTGCATCACGACATCGAACCCCTGGCGAACGGCAACATCCTCGCCACGGCCTGGGAGCGCCTGTCGCGCGACGAGGCCATCGCGCTCGGCCGCGCGCCCGAGGCGACGAACGAGAAGGGCTGGTGGCCGTGCTGGGTGCTCGAGATCCAGCCAGTGCGCCCGAGCGGTGGCACGATCGTGTGGGAGTGGCACGCCAAGGAACACCTGATCCAGGATCTCGATCCGACGAAGCCGGGCTTCGGCGACGTGCGCGCGCATCCCGAACGCATCGACGTGAACGCCGACCATCGCAGCGAGGCGCCGAAGAGCGCCGAGGAGCGCGCGCGCGAAGAGAAGCAAGCAGAGGAGATGCGCGCGCTCGGCTACGCCGGCGGCGACGCGGACGAGGACGACGGCATGGGCGCCGCACCGCAGCCGCCGCCGAAGAGCGGCGACTGGCTGCACCTGAACAGCATCGACTACCAGCCCTCGACCGACCTCGTGCTGCTCTCCTCGCCCGAGCTGTGTGAGCTTTGGATCCTCGACCACTCGACCACCACCGCGCAGGCCAAGGGCTCGAGCGGCGGGCGTTACAAGAAGGGCGGCGATCTGCTCTACCGCTGGGGCAACCCGCGCCTCTACGGCATGGGCACGGCAGCCGATCAGAAGCTCTTCTATCAGCACCAGGCGGACTTCGTGCGCCCCGGCCTGCCGGGCGCGGGCCACGTGACGGTCTTCAACAACGGCTCGAAGCGGCCGGGCAAGGAGTACAGCTCGCTGGAGGAGCTCGAGCTGCCCTTCGATCCGGCGCAAGGCTTCACGCGCGCCGCGGATCAAGCCTTCGGACCGACGAAGCCGGCGTGGAGCTACTCCGACCCCGAGCGCTTCTACTCCTTCTTCATCTCCGGCTGCCATCGCCTCGCCAACGGCAACACCTTCGCGTGCTCGGGCAAGCAGGGCCGCTTCTTCGAGGTCACGCCGGCCGGCGCGATCGTGTGGGAGTACTGGAACCCTTACGGCGGTGAATTCGAGATGGGCATGGGTCGCGCGGGCGCTCCGCCTCCGGGTGGTCCCCCTCCCGGCCCTCCGCCCGGCGGTCCAGGCGCAGCGGGCGGCCCGCCGCCCGGCGGACCGCAGAGCAATCCGGTCGAGCCGACCTCGTGCTTTCGCGCCACCAAGCTGGCGCCGGATCATCCGGGGTTGAAGGCGCTCGGGATCGTCAGGTAGCGCGCGAGAGCGCGAACGCCAGCGCCGCGCAGGCCAGGATCAGCGCGGTCACGATCACGACGCGCCGGCGCAGCTCGCGCGAGCCGAGCACGGCCACCAGCGCACACTTGACCAGCGTGTTCGCCAGCGCGGCGCAGGCGATCGCACCGGCGGCGACGTCGAGCGCGCCCCCGCCGCGCGCCTGCTGGGCCATGGAGAGCGTGATCGCGTCCACGTCGCTCAAGCCGGCGAGCACGGCCACGGCGTAGAGGCCCTGCGCGCTCGTCTCGCGCCGCACGAGCTCGACCAGAAGCAGCAGCGCGGCGAAGAACAGCGCGAAGCGGAGCGAGGCCGTGAGCCGGAACGGGTTCTTCAGGCGCACCTCGGGCACGCGCTCGGCCGCGCGTTCACGCCGGCCGCGCAGCGCGAGCACCGCGCCCGCGCCCAGCGTCACCGCGGCCAGCGCGCCGAGCGGCACCCACAGCGGCGCGAGCAAGGGCCGGTACACCACCGCCACGGCCACGCCGACGCGCACGAACATCACACCCCACGCGAGCAAGAGACCCGCAGCCAGCGCGTCGGCCGGCTGGTGGGCGCGCAGGGCCCACCAGCCGCGCGGCGAACCCGTCGCCGCGGCGGGTATTTCTTGCGCTGCGTGCGCGGCACTTGTTCGCCGCCGGTTCGAGGGCGTAAGCCTCGCGTCGAGCACACCGCGCCGCGGGCGCGCGCGGGCCGCTTACAGGAACCGAAAGGGTCCGTGCTCCGTGCTCACCAGCCCGCGATCCGAACCTCATCCGCGGTGAGGGCGCCGCGAGCGCAGAAGAGAGCGGGAAAGAAATGAAACACGTAGCCGACAACGAGATCCGCGCTGAAGTCCGCTCTCTGCTCGTGCGCCAGCGCGTGGACCAGTGGCGCCTGCAGGTGCGCGTGTCCGGCGGCATGGTGCGCATCAACGGCGAGCTGGTGTTCCTGCGCGGCTCCGACCCGACGCCGCCCTCGCTGGTGGAAGGCCTGGAGCGCGCGCTGAGCTCGACCGCTGGCGTCAAATACGTCTCGATCGACGTCACCAACTGGAAGAAGCCCGGCGGCGGCGAGTGGAAGCTGATCGAGCAACGCGCTCCGGCCCTGGCGGTCGCGGCGTAGCCGGGACGACGACGGCGCGCGCCGGAAGCGGCGCGCGTCTCGAGTACGCAGCCCGCGGGGCGCGAGTTCGCTCGCGCCCCGCTGCGTTTCAGCCCTCGGCCTCGAGGGCCTGGCGAGCGCGTGCGAGTTCTTGCTTGCGCGCGCCCTCCAGGCGCGGGAAGTCGAGCTCGAGCTCCTCGAGCCCCGCGACCACGGCCTCGGCCACGACCAGGCGCGTGAACCACTTCTTGTCGGCGGGCACGACGAACCACGGGGCGTGCTCCGTGCTGCTCTTCACGATCACGCGCGACCAGTGCTGCTGGTACTCGTCCCAGCGCGCGCGCTCGGCCACGTCGCCCTCGTTGAACTTCCAGTTCTTCTCGGGCTCGTCCAGGCGCTCGAGGAAGCGGCGCTTCTGCTCGGCGCGCGAGACGTGCAGGAAGAACTTCCGCACCAGCACGCCGTTGCGCGCGAGGTAGCGCTCGAAGCCGGCGATGTCCTCCAGGCGTTCGTCCCACAGGTCCTTGCCGGTGCAGCGCGGCGGCAGGCGCTGCTTCTCCAAGAACTCGGGGTGGATGCGCACGGTCACCACTTCCTCGTAGTAGGAGCGGTTGAAGATGCCGATGCGCCCGCGCTCCGGCAGCGCGCGCGCCGCGCGCCACAGGAAGTCGTGGTCGAGCTCCTCCGCGGAAGGTGCCTTGAAGGCGAACACCTGGCAGCCGGACGGGTTGATGCCCGAGAGCACGTGCTTGACCGTGCCGTCCTTCCCGGAGGCGTCCATGCCCTGGAAGATCAGCAGCACCGCCCAGCGGTCCTGGGCGTAGAGCCGCTCCTGCAACTCGCCGAGGCGCTCGACGCCCTGCGCCAGCTGCAGCTCCGCGCCCGCCTTCTCGAGCCCGCCCGTGTCGCGCGGATCGACCTCGTCGAGCCTGAAGCGTCCGCTGGGATCGACCTGGAAGCGCTCGAGCAAGGACTTCTTGGCCATGGACCGAAAGCTACTCGCTCGCACGCGCTGTGGCTACGGGAAGCGCACGACGCTCGCTCGAGCGGCGCAGAGCTCCTTCACCCGCCGGCGGAAGCCACGCCGACGATCACGAGCTCGCACTCCTTCGTGCGGCCCTCCAGCGCGAGCTCCTCGCCGCCCGCCAGGCCGCGCAGCCACAGACTCGCGCCCGCGGCGAGCTCGAAGGGCTCTTCCTCGCCGGTCGCGCGCGCGACGAGTTTGCCGGCGAGCACGTGCAGGAAGGCGTGCGGCGTGCGCAGCGTCTCGCGCGTGCGCCGTGCGCCCAGCGCCAGGGCCTGCACCTCGGCGCGCACGCGCTCGGGTCGGAACAAGACGTTGAAGTCGGTGATCGGGCCGTAGGGCAGCTCGGCGCTCGTGCTCCAGTCGCCGGAGAAGCGATAGGGCTCGAGGCGCCTCAGGCGCGCGCGCGGCGCGTCGGCGCCGTGCACGAGGACCAGGCCCGCGCCCTGCGTCACGGTGAGGATGCGCTCGACGCCGGGGAAGCTCGAGAACGGCCCCGGCTCGTCCACCGGTGCGAGCGACAGGCGCCAGTCGAACTCGCCGTGCTCGAAGCGCGCGTCGGGCGGCCACAGCGCGAGCTCGGTGGTCGTGCCGCGGCCGTTCTTCCAGGGCACGACGCGCGCGTCCGCCGCGCCGAGCTGCAGCACCTCGCGCGCGGGTTTTCTCTCGGCGAAACTCACCTCGCGCGGCATGATACTTCCCCCGCGGTCGCCCCCCCATGCAGGAGTTCATCGAGCGCATCCGGCGCGTGGTTGCCCGGCACACGGGGCTCGCGCCGGAGGACATCAAGATCGAGTCCCCGCGCGACGCGCTGAACGGGGACCTGGCCTTTCCCTGCTTCCAGCTGGCCAAGCGGCAAAAGCAGCCGCCGCCGGCCGCGGCCGTGAAGCTGGGCCAGGCGATCGCCGGCGAGCTGACGAACATCGCCGTGGTCGCCGCCGGGCCGTACCTGAACTTCCGCATCGAGCGCAGCGCGCTGGCGCTGTCGGTGCTGGGCTCGATCTCGGTCAAGGGCGCGAAGTACGGCGGCTCGAGCGAGGGCGCGGGCCAGACGATCGTGCTCGACTACTCCTCGCCCAACATCGCCAAGCCCATGCACGTCGGGCACATCCGCTCGACGATCATCGGGGCCGCGCTGCAGCGCCTGCACGCCTTCCTCGGCTACCGCACGGTGGGCGTGAACCACCTCGGCGACTGGGGCGCGCAGTTCGGCGCGCTGGTGGTCGCGATCCGTCGCTGGCGCGAGACGGTCGAGCTCGAGAAGGATCCCGTCGCGGGGCTGCTGGAGCTCTACCAGCGCAGCAAGAAGGCCCTCGACGAGGACGAGGAGTTCAAGAAGGAGGCCGTCGTCGCCTACCAGGAGCTGGAGAGCGGCAAGGACGGCGAGGTGCGCGCGCTGTGGCGCTGGGTGACCGAGGTCTCCATGCGCGGCTTCGACGCCACCTACGCGCGCCTCGGCATCCAGCACGACCTCGTGCGCGGTGAGAGCTTCTACGAACCGCTGCTCGAGCCCACGCTGCAGCGCGTGCAAGCCGCGGGCGTGACCGAGGTCTCGCAGGGCGCGCTGGTCGTGCAGCTCGGCGAGATCGACAAGGGCCTGGCCAAGACGCCGTGCCTGCTGCGCCAGACGAACGGCACGACCTTGTACGCCACGCGCGACCTGGCGGCGCTCTTCCAGCGCTGGGAGGAGTTCCAGTTCGCGCGCTGCCTGTACGTGGTCGGCGCGGAGCAGAAGCTGCACTTCCGCCAGCTCAAGGCCGTGCTGGCGCGCATGGGCTGCGAGTGGGCGTCGCGCGTCGAGCACGTGGACTTCGGCCTGCTGCTCGGCCCCGGGCGCGTGAAGCTCGCCAGCCGCAAGGGCGAGGTGCTGGTGCTCGACGACCTGATCGACGAGATCGTGGCCGAGGCGCGCGCGATCATCGCCGAGAAAAACCCCGAGCTGCCCCACCCCGAACGCATCGCCGAGCAGG
This sequence comes from Planctomycetota bacterium, assembly GCA_009691855.1. GTDB lineage: Bacteria > Planctomycetota > UBA1135 > UBA1135 > JABFRZ01. Next base: position 40,609 of record SIAI01000024.1, read on the forward strand.
TCGGCCTGGGCGCGATCGTGTTCAACGACCTGAAGCGCGAGCGCATCAAGGACGTGGTCTTCGACAAGGCCGAGATCCTGGCCTTCGAGGGCGAGACCGGCCCCTATGTGCAGTACACCCACGCGCGCCTGGGTTCGATCCTGCGCAAGGCGCCGCGGGAGAACGTGGCCCCCGACTGGGCACGCCTCGAGGACGCCGCGCCGATCCTGCTCGCCCTCGGGCGCTTCCCCGGGGTGGTGGCCGCGGCCGCCGAGAACTGCGAGCCCTCCGAGCTGGCGCAGTACCTGCTCGCGCTGTCGCGCACGATCTCCTCGTGGCTGGCCGAGCACAAGGTCCTGGATGAGGACCCCCCCCTGCGCGCCGTGCGCCTGCTGCTCGTGCAGGGCAGCCAGGTGGTGCTCAAGAACGGCCTGACGCTGCTGGGCGTGGGCGCGCCGGACGAGATGTAGCTGCCTTCGCGGAATTCTGCTGTTTGCAGAACCACGGAGGCAGGCGCCGACATGCATGGCCCAGTTTCCAGATCCCCGACCCCCCCCGCCGGGCGCCGCCGCGTGTGCGCTTCCTGCGCAGGGCGCTCATGAAGCCGTTGACGCAGAAGCCGTAGGCCCAGGTCTCGAGCGCGGACTGGCCCGAATAGTCACCGAGACGCGACCAGAACGCGGTCAGCGTGTCCTGCGTCAGGTCATCCAGGTCGTCGGGTTGGAAGACGCCGCCGACGCGCTGGTTGAGCACGCTCAGGATGCGCGGGATGCAGCGCAAGCGCGTCACCAGGGCGTCGATGGCGGCAGCCTCCTCGACCAGGACGGCGCGCACCAGCTGCTCATCCCCGTCGTGTTCTACCCGCTCATCCATCGGCACGTAGCACCGCGCAGGCGTGACGCCGACGAGTTCCGCAGAGAGGGCAGGAAACCTGAGGATGCGCACTTGCACGAGGGCAGGAAGGAACCACCCTCGCCACCAACCGAGCGGGCCGAGGCAAGGGAGGGCGAGCCGTTCTTGTCCTCACGGGGGTGAATGGTTCTCTGGACACTGGATTGAGAGGCGTCGAGCGCGCAAGTCTAGGCGGGCAGCGGCCGGGAATCGCGGTGCGTGGTCGTAGAGGGAGCAACGCCGCGGTGTGGGAACCGGAAGGGCCCGCGCGGCAACCTCGTAGCGGCGTGGGTACCGAACCTCCGCCGCCGAGGCGCAGTCCGACTCGGCCACCCGGCCCCGCGCGCATCTTCTGCGGCGAGGTCGACCTCGGCGCCCACGAGGGCGCGGCGCAACTCGCAGCTGTGGATCACCGTCGGCAGCCGGCTCTATCACAGCGTCGCGTCCGTGCTCTGGGCGCGGAGCACGGGCCCGCGGCGCTCCGGCGGAGGCCCGAAGAACGAAATTCGGGATTGTGAAACCCCCCTGTGGCCGGCACACAACAATGGGCCCAGACCCCCGTTTTCCAATTGATTCCATGCATACCAAACAAGTCCTTGTCGCTTCCCCAGGCCCCGGTTTCAGCGCCCTCCTCTACCCGCCTGTTCGGCTCGTTCTCGGCTTCGTCGGAGGCCTGACGCTCGCAGCCGGAGCGGCCCACGCCCAGCTCGAGCCCATCTACCAGAGCGGGAACTTCATCCCGTCCCCGCCCAACCTGACGGGCCTGTACCACGGCATCGTCTCGGGCGACCTGAATGGCGACCTCAGCCCCGAGGTCGCGGTCATCAAGGGCACCAAACTCATCGTCTACCCCAACGCGGACGTGGGCAACGACTCGATCGTGGTGGCCTCGGACGCGATCGACGTGTGCTACTCGCCCGACGCCGCGGGGCTCGGCCATCCGGGACTGCTGTACACGACGGCGAGCGGCCTGAAGCGCCTGACCGTTGCGCCGGGCGTACCTGTCGAGCCCGGCGTGCCCGTGCCCGACGTCTACAGCGTGCAGTTGATCAGCTCCTCGCCTCTGTGGTTGGGAGCCCCGCTGATCCGCTCGTCCGCCGGCGTGGGCCAAGGCCCGGGCCAAGGCCTGATCGGCGTCAAGTCCGACGAGCGCACCTTCTTCTCCGCCTACTCCGCGGGGAGCGGGTTCGAGCTGCCCGCAACGATCTTCTCGCTCAACTCCACCCTCTACGCGCGCGACATCGTGCTCCTGGACTGGAACGGCCTCCCCGACGGCAAGAAGGAGATCGGGATCCGGCACAGCAACGGGATCCAGATCCGCGACCAGGCCGGCGCGTACCTGCTGGCGCGCAACGCAATCACCCCGGGCGACGCCATCGCGGTCGTGGCCAAGCCCGGCCTCACCGACAGCTTCGCGTGGGTCACGCGCTTCGCCGACGGAACGTCCAACCTGCTGCTCTTCAACCAGGGCTTCCCCGGCCTCTACCAGCCGCCTCAGTCGCTGAGTTCGCGGGTCTTCGATTCCATGGCATCGGGCGACCTGCTGGGCGACGGCGATGGCGATCTCGTCTTCGGCGCGGTCTCCTGGTCCACGCTCCAGATCCGCGAGAGCGATTCGTCGGCCGCTACCTGGTTCTCGCCCACTCCGAGCCAGGAGCTGGACCTGCGCATCGACGGTGGGATGGCCGCGGTGCCGATCGGCAAGGTGCTGTGCGCGAACATCTTCAACGACTGGATCGGCAGCACGCCCATCCCAAGCTTTGCCGCCGTCCTCCCGAACTCGGACGGCCTGCGCCTCGTCCCCAATCTGAGCGGCCGCTACGCGTTGGTCGGGCCCTCGGTCGACTTCAGCTCCACCAAGATCGTCTACCCCGCCGTCAACCCCTGCACCGCAAGCAACGGGAAATGGGAGATGACGCTGGGCAACGGCTGGGGTACCACGACCGCAACCCACATCCAGGTCGTCGTGCGCATGAAGAACAGCAGCGCGAGCTCAGTGAGGCCGGCGGCGCTGAGGCATCTGGTCTTCGCACTGAACGGTGCCGCGATCAACGGCAAGCTGCTGAGCTTCGAGCTCGACTATGGGCCCCCTGCACCCTCGGTCGTAAACGACGTGTACTTCGCGATGGTACGCCCCATCCAACTCCCCAGCTCGAACGCAACCAGCCTCTCGGTCATCAACCAGGCATGGCGCTGGTCGATCCTCGGGTTGCCCATGGACCTACCTGGGGATGTTTTTCTGCGAGCACAGGCAGGATTTGGCGACACAGTCGGATGCTCCGAGGAGTTCTGCCCGCCCCCCCCGAGCAACCTCGGCGGCCGCTACATCCCGAGCCCCGTGTTGCAGTCGCACATCCCGAGCTCGGGGCCGGGCACGCTGCCCTCGATCCCTGGGGCAATTTTCCTGTAGCGAGAGCTGTCTCGCCCCGACCTGGCGCCGGACTGCAGCCGCAGTCCGGCGCCCGAGTTCGGGGCCTGACCGTCCTAGCGCGAGCGCGCCGCCCCGGATTCGAAGCCGAGCCCGACCACGCGCATCGAGAGGGCGTAGAACGGATGCGCGAAGTCCGGCTCGCGGCTCAGCTCGCGACGCGCGTCGAGCAGCGCCTCGGCCGGACTCCGTCCGGCGCTGAACGCGCGCGTGAAGGCCGCCATCAACCGCAACGTGGGCGCGAGGGCGATGTCGTCGGCGGTCTCGATCATGCAGCGCGCACCGTGGCTGAAGAACGCTCCGCCGAGCTGCGCGAGGCCGTCGTCGCCCGCGCGCCGTGGCCCGTGCGCCGAACCGCAGGCCGAGAGCAGCACCAGCGGAGGGCTGACGAAATCGGCGGAGAGGATCTCGTCGCCCCACAGCAGCCCGTCGGGATCCGCGGCACACGGCGCCAACGCCAGGGCCCCGCTGAACTCGCGCTCCGCATTGCTCCAGCCGTGCACCAGGAAGTGGAGCAGCGCCGGCTCGTCGGCCTTCAGGCGCTCGAAGAGCGCGGTGCGGTTGGCGTCCCGCCCGCTGAGCAGGCGCACGCGCTCGAAGCCCGCGCTCAGGGCGACTTGCTCGGCCTTGCCGAATGCGATGGGCTCGAAGGCGGCGTTCTCGGGCGCGGCCACGAGCAGCAGGCCGCGCCCGCGCGGCTCGCGCTCGGCGGCGGCGCGGCGCGCGAGCTCGAGCCCGACCGAGAGCGACGGCAGGTAGGCGAGCGCGGTACGCGTGCCCAGCGCTTCCCCGCCCACGGGCAAGCACTCGAACGGGATGTCACCCAGCATGTCGGCTCCGACCACGTACACGCCGCGCCAGGTGGCCAGGAGCTGCTCGACTTCGGGCGGCAGCAGTGCCTGCGCCAGCGCGCCCGCTCGTCGCTCGAACTCTTTGCGTTCCGCGGCGCGCGCGCTGGCGGACAGGCGCGCGGGCGACGCGCTCAGCTGGTTGGCAAGCTCGCGCGGCAACGGCTCGGACTCGTAGCGCCAGGGGAGCTTGAACGACACGATCTTCTGCGCGTCGATGCAGAAGAGGTGCGTTCTGGCCCAGCCGGGGAGATACAGCAGCAGGCCGATGCCGGGCGCCAGCAGTGTGGAGCGCACCTCGGCCAGGCTTCCGGGCTTGCAGTCGAGCCGGCGCGCGAGCGAGCCGAGCGCCTGCTCGGGCAACACGAGTTCGATGGCACGCTGTGCGCCCGACGGGCCGTCGAGCGTCAGACACAGATCGATCAGCACGCCGGCCAGCAAGCGCCGGCTGCGCCAGGAGTGGAAGCCGAAGCCGCCCTCGCGCTGCGGGCTCGCGCGCCACGCGCCGAGGAAGCGCTGGTAGGCGAGCTCCACCGCGTCGAAGTGACGCTGCAGCTCCTCGCGCTCGGCGCCGCGCGCCAGGGCCAGCAGCGCGCGGTTGGCGATCAGCGCGGCCTCCAGCTCGGGCGCACGCGCGGCCACGTCCTTGGTGTGCGCGTCGAGCTCCTCGAGCAAGCGCGTCGCCAGGGTGAGGTCGTGGCCCAGCAGCGCGCTCTGCACGCGCTTCAGCGCGAGCGTGGTGCGGTGGCTCTCGTCCAACGCCGGGTCGGCCTGCGCGGACGCGAGCAGCGCCGGTGCGCGCGGCGCGGCAACCGGCGTCAGCTCTTCGCACATGTACTGCAGCACGGCTCGGCGCGCCCGGACCGCGGCGCGGTAGCCGGCCTCTGCTGGAGCCTGGCCGGCCGCGGCCAGCCCAGCTTCGAGCTCGGCCAGCGCGCTGTTCAGCATGACGGGCTGGGCGCAGGCCAGGGCCACGCCCGCGACGTTGAGCAGGAGGTCGAAGCGCGACTCGGGATCGCTCGCACCGGCGGCGACCGCGGCGCGCTCGCGCGCCAGCGACTGCACGGCGCGATCGAGGAGGCCGCAGGCGAGTTCCAGCTGGCAGTGCACGCTGGCCAGGATGCGCTCGAGCTGCGCGTGCGCTTGCCCCGGGTCGCGAGCCTTCAGACGCTCGAAGACCTGCTCCGCCTGCTGCAGGCTCGTCCAGGCGTTCCAGTCGCTGGCCACGCGTCGCTCGTCGGCCAGCAAGCACAGCAGTTGCGGACGCGAGTCGAGATCGGAGGGAAAGAGCTCCAGCGCGAGTGCCAGGCTCGCAGAGGCCTCGCGCGCGCGGCCCGCGGCGCGCAGGCGCGGATAGAGTTCGAGCGCGATCTGGCTGCCGAAGCCGTCGCGCTGGTCGCGCTGGTCGATGGCCGCGCAGAAATGCAGCGCGACGGCGAGGTGTTCGGCGAGCTCTTCGTCCTCGAGCTCGGGGCGCGGAACGGCCGCCGCGGCCAGCCAGCCGCGAGCGAGGGCCAGCGCGAGATCGGCAGCGGGCTGCGCGGCGGCGTGCAGCTCGGCCTCGACGTCATCCAACAGCACGAGCAGCTCATCGGTCCGCTCCGGGTCGCGCGGGAGGACCGCCAGCGCGGCCACGCTGGCCAGCACCATGTCTGGCTCCACGCCTTGAGCGAAGCCGAACTCGTGCGCCCCCCAGCCGTCGAGGAGCGTGCGCAGCTCGACCTGCGCGGCGCGCGTCTGGTCGGGGAGCGAGAGTTGCTCGTACAGCCCGAGGACGCGCTCGTAGAGCGGACGGCTGCGCGCGGGTGCGCTGGGTTCCTGCGCGGCGGCGCTGCTCGCAAGCAGCCCGCCGTCCTGCGCGCTCGCCGTGAACGACGGCGCAAGTGCCAACGCGAGTGCTAATGCCGCGCGACGGAGGTCGAACCGCGCTCCAGCACCCTGCCGCGGGTGCCGTCCATGGCGCGCACCTCCAAGTAGATGCGGTCGGGCAAGGCGCGCTGCTGTTCGGGGCTCGGCGTCCATCGGGGTTCGAAGAGCGGGGGAACGTCCAGGACGACGACCTCGCCGACCCCGTCGTCATCGAGGGCTCGGATCTCCAGCGTGAAGTAGCCCTGCGGCTGCAGATCGTAGCGCCAAGAAAACTCGCCGTAGTCGCCGGCCTCGTCCAGGATCATGCGACAGGGGATCGTGCCGGCATCGAGCAGGACCTCAGGCGCGCGCTCCGCGGGCCGCAGGTACGCGTTCGCGGCCCAGCCGAACATGAGCAGCAGGCCGGCCGCGAGCGCGAACAGCCCCCACTTCGGAACGCGGCGCGGGCGCGCGGGCGCACCAGCGCTGCGCGCGGGCTGCGCGCCGAGGAGCGCCCGGCGCACGCGCTCGCGGTCCGCCGCCGTGACCCCGGCCCGCGCCTGGCCTAGGTCGTCGTGCTCTTGCTCGACCACGGCCACCAGGCGCGCGTCGAGGGCGCGCAGACGTTCGAGCTCCGCGCGACACTCGGGACAGTCCCGCAGCCGCTGGCGGGCCGCGGACACGCCCGCGGGCAGATCGCCGACGAGGATGCGCTGCAGGAGCTCCTCGTGCTGCGCGCCGTGCAGGCTCACGCTTCCACCTCGCTCGCGCTGGAGCGCAACAGCACCTCGAGCCGGCGCATGCCGCGGTAGTAGTAGGTCTTGACGGTGTTGGGCGAGATACCCAGGCGCACGCCGATCTCCTCGAAGGTCAGTTCGTCGAAGTATTTGAGGCGGATGACGCGCGTCTGGCGCTCGTCGAGCAGCTTCAGGCTGCGGTGCACGTGCTCGTACTCGAGCAGGCCCGAGAGCCGGGTCGGGAGCGCCGCCGGCTTCTCGAGCAGCGCGTCCACGCTCTGCATCGGGCGCTTCTTGCGCACCGCGTTCATGAAGCTGTTGAAGCAGAAGCCGTAGAACCAGGTCTCCAGCGAGGCCTGGCCGGTGTAGTTCTCCATGCGCGGCCAGAGCACGGCCAGCGTGTCCTGGGTGAGGTCGCCGAGGTCTTCCGGACTCAGGGTGCTGCCTACGCGCTGGTTGAGCAGGGTCAGGACGCGCGGGATGCAGCTCAGACGCTCGACCAGCGCGTCGATCGCGCGCGGATCTCCGGCGAGCACGGAGCGGACCAGCTCCTGATCCGCGAGGTGATCCGCTTTCGATTCCATGGGCGAACGCTGGGAACCTAGCGCACGCGGCGCCCATGGACTACGGGCGACCTGCGGCTCGCGGACCAGCATGTAGTGGAGTCGGCGGATGGGAGTGCCTCCGGCTCGCCTCCAGGCGCAGGCGAGCAACGTGCCCCTTGGTTGTGGTCAGAGGAGAAAAAGGTTTCAGGCGAATGGCCTGCGCTCGCCCGGGGCAAGAAGAGCCGCGCCCAGAACCGTGACACGGCGCCCACACAACCATGCCGCGACGAAGACGGCGCCAGCGTGGTCCGTCTCGCGGACCCTCCTGCAGCGACTGCGGGGTCCGAAGCTCCCAATCGCTGCGCAAGGACGGATCCCATGCATTCCCATTCCCCCGGCTCGCGTCACCTGACTCGCGTGCTCGCCGCACTCCTGTCCCCTCTCGGCCTGGCCGCGCTCGCCGCAGCCCAGGGCCGAACGGACTACCTCAACGTCGAGAGCCCACAGGTGAAGCCGATCACCGTGGCGCGCGTGGGTGGCCACGACTGGTTGCTCGTCTGCAACACGCCCGACAACTCGGTCGAGATCTGGGACACGGATGAGTCGCTGCCCATCGCCGCGCGCTTCAAGAAGCGCATGCGCGTCGGACTCGAGCCGGTCTCGGTCAAGTACAACTCGATCACGGGCAAGGCCTACACGGCCGACTTCCTCTCGGACTCGGTGTCGGTGTTCTCGCTCTTGATCGAGGGCGGGACGATCGCCGCGCGGCCCGTGATGACGCGCTACGTGGGCGACGAGCCGATGGACATCGCCTTCTCGTCCGATAGCCAGAGTCTGTTCGTCACGCACAACACGAGCTCGGCCTTCGGCTGGCGCGACGCGACGACGCTCGATCCCGTCCCGCTCGTGGCCCCGCTGACGGACATGAGTCGGATCGACCTCGCCGACTCGGACGTGGCTCCGACGCGCGCGCTCAAGGAGCCGCATGCCGTCGCGGTGTTCGGCAGCAGCCTGTTCGTGCTCGGGTTCAAGGGCGGGGATGCGGCCGCACTACCGCCCGACTCCTTTGTCTACGACTTCGACCTCTACTCGCGCGACCTCGGGACGCAGACGCTCAGGCAGCTGGGCACGCTCGGCACGACGAACTTCAACATGGCCTTCGCCGCCAGCGGCGACCTGTGGGTCGTCGGCGCCGAAGCACGGAACCTGGACGCGACCGCCACGACCGAAGCCGGGGTCGCGGGCCTGGCCACGGGCTTCGTGAAGAGCATGATCTACCGCGTGCAGGGGGCGGGCACGGCGACCCCGACCCGCATCGCGCGCGACCTCAACGACATCAACGGGAGCGGGGCGGCCGTCGCCAAGACCGCCGCGCTCGCCCAGCCCACCGACGTCGTGGTCTACGAGCCGAGCGGGGGTGTCACCAAGATCTACTTCACTGCCTTCGGCAGCGATCGACTCGGCGTCCTGACCCCGAGCGCGTCCACGAATCCCTACAGCTGGCCGCTGACGCGCATCAGCGTGCCGGTGTTCGTTCCGCCCCTTCCGGCCTTGCCGAACCCGGCCGCGGGACCGCGCGGGCTCGCGCTCAAGTACGCGAACGTCAGCGACTTCCTCGACCCGGGTGCACGGCTCTACGTGCTGAATCGTCTGGACAACTCGGTCTCGATCGTCAATCCGACCACGGACACGCTGTTGACCACGTTCGCGCTGAAGCTCGACCCCACCCCGAGCCACATCCGCCAGGGACGCAAGTTCCTCTACAGCGCGACGCTCTCCGGCAACGGCTTCGACTCCTGCGCGAGCTGCCACATGGATGGCCGGACGGACGCGCTCGTGTGGAAGCTGGGGACGCCGAGCGTCAATCCGCTGCTTCCGTACCCGCCGGGCATGGCGGACGGGATCCCGGTCGGCGCCAACTTCGCTGCGGACAAGGGCCCGATGGTCACGCAGTCGCTCCAAGGCTTGCTCAACCTCGAGGTCGAGCCCTCGGCGCAGCAGTTCTTCACCAACGCGCCCTACCACTGGCGCGGCGACAAGACCGACTTCCTCGGCTTCAACTCGGCCTTCGTCGGCCTGCTGGGAGCGCCCCCCGTCGTACCGGGTAGCAGCAACGGCCTGACGACCCGCGACATGGAGGCCTATCGCACCTTCGTCAACTCGATCCATTACCCGCCGAACCCGGCCGAAGCGCTCGAGCGCGTGTACAGCGGTCTGCCGATCACCAATCCATTCCTCGCGGATCCCGTGGACCTCAACGACCTGACGGGCGGCTCCGCGGCCCAGCGGGGACTCCTGCTGTTCCACATCAAGCCGCTTGCCCTGTGCGCCCAGCGCTCCTGCGTCCACTGCCACGCCTTGCCCGAAGGCAGCAACAATCGTGGCACGGTCGCATCTTCACCCGACCCGATCGAGTCGGCCGCGATGCGCGGCCTCTTCCAGAAGGAAGCACGGTTCGACAAGGACGCGAGTGACTCGCCGAGTCTGGTCGCGACCGGCAACTCCGGGCTCGCCCACCGGGGGACGACGACCTCCCTCAACGGGTTCATCAACCGGTTCCGAATCGACTTCCCGGACCACCTGGCCTTCACCAACGCCGGCCTGCTCGAGGTCAAGAAGTACGCGCGCGAGTTCGACTGGGGTGTGGCCCCGCTCGTGGGCCGGACCTACACCTTCAAGACCACCAGCGACCCGATCCTGACGGGCACGACTCTGGACCTGTTCGAGGCCCAGGCGCAGATCGCCAACGTCGGCCTGGCCGTGGTGGCGCGAATCGGCGGACAGGACTCGGGCTACTGGCTGGACCTGACGCAGACCACGATCGCCTACCGCCTCGAGGGCAGCGCGGCCACGCCGCTCACGCGCGCGCAGCTGCTCGCGCTGGTCGTGGGCATCCGCGACCGGCTGGTCTTCATCGCCACCCCGCTCGGCAGCGAGCGTCGCGTGGCTTCGGTGAGCGGCGCGAGCACGGTCCTGAGCGGCTCGACGCCCGCGGTGCTCACGCTCCAGCCGTGCCCGACCAACACCGCCAACGCTCCGGTCCCGACCTTCCGCAACAACTGGGATCCCAGCCCCACGGCGTTCCCGGGCAATCCGCTGCCCACGCCTTTCCTCTGGGGTGGCGCACCGACCCCCGAGCCGCCCTTCCTCAAGTCGATCCGCATGCTGCAACGCGGGTTGGTCGTCGATGGCCAGAAACGCTACGGCATCAAGGAGCTCCGACACGAAGCTCCGCGGCGCCTGGCCGTCGCGGGCAACGGCATCCTGCCCGGAGCCGTCCTGCGGCTCTTCGTGCCCAACAGCGCGACCCCGCCCAGCTCGACCGGTCCGCTCACCCAGATCCCGACGATCGAGTTCCGACTCCCGATCCATCCGACGAACGAGGTCCTGGCCGATGGCCGGCGCGTGTGGCAGACGGCGGCCGAGCTCGAACCGGCCGTGATCTACGAGTTCATGCTGGGTGGTCCGCTCGCGCAAGGCGTTCCGAACGCCATCAACCCCGTGACGGTTGCGAACCTCACGGAGCTCCCCTACCCCGCCGGCATGTTCAGCCCGCACACCTCCAACTGGAACTACGTCAAGGTCCTGAACCCGGATGGCGTGTCGGAGGGCGACGGCGGCTGGCAGCGCTTGACCCTCAAGCCCTGAGTCCGGCGCGGCCGAGCGCAGCAGGCGCTCGCGCCGGTTCGAGTCGCGAGCACCGCTGACTGCTGAGCTCGTGCCCGGGCCCATCACCTGACCGCAGGGGATGGGCCCGGTTCCTTTCCACTCTCGCCGGCCTGGCGACACGCTCGGCTGGAGCTGCGCGCGCAGCCTCGACGCGCGCGAGCGGGGTACGCATGAGCATTTCTCGCGGACCGCCGCGCGGGACAGCCTCCCGCGACGCCGCCCACGGCCCGCGCATGAAACGGCCCCGCCGAGCCCCGGATTCCGGCCCCGCTCGCCGGCGGCGCCAACCTTGCCCCTTGAACCCGCACCCAAGCACCGCTTCCATGAGGGGATGCGTCGATCCACTGGGTTCGAAGGCCCCCCGCGCCGACAGCGGGCGCTCAAGTGCCTCGGCCATTCGTCCGAAACCATGCCCCCCCCTCTGGCAGGGGCGCGTGCTGCATGGAGGAGAACCTGATCGCAGAGCGCATCCGAGACGTGCCCGACTTCCCCAAGAAGGGCATCGTCTTCAAGGACATCACCCCCCTGCTGCAGGACGCCAAGGCGTTCGCGGGCGTGATCGATGGCATGGCCGAGGGCGCCAAGGCCTACCCCTTCGACCTCGTGTGCGGCATCGAGTCGCGCGGCTTCCTGTTCGGCGCGGCGCTGGCGAAGGAGCTCGGCAAGGGCTTCATCCCGATCCGCAAGCCCGGCAAGCTCCCCTGGAAGACCGCGGCCGAGTCGTACGAACTCGAGTACGGCTCGGACACGATCGAGATCCACGTGGACGCGGCGAGCGGCGGCAAGCGCGTGCTGATGGTCGATGACCTGCTGGCGACCGGCGGCACGATGGCCGCCGCAATCAAGCTGGTGAAGAAGATCGGAGGCGTGCCCGTGGCCTGCGCCTTCCTGATCGAGCTCGGATTCCTGAATGGCCGCAAGAAGCTCGGCGACTTGCCCGTGCACGCCCTGGTCCGTTACTGAGAATCCTGGATGGCGACACCCAAGAAGAGGACCGTGAAGGGCAAGGCGAGCGCCGGCAAGAAGAAGGCCGCCGCGCCGAAGTCCACCAAGCAAAGGCTCGTGCGTCCGCCGGCGAAGGCCGGGCACAAGCCGGCTGAGGCAGTGAAGGAGGGCGGCAAGGAGCTGGAGGCGGTCGTCGTCGGCCACCACCCCGCGCGCGCCGCCGCGGCCGAGATCGAGGCCAAGGCCAAGGCGCGCATGGAAGCCGCGCCGCCCCAGGGCGAGGAGATCTCGACCGAGGAGCTGTGGACGCTCTATCGCAAGGAAGCCTCGAAGCACGGCACGAAGGACAACAAGGGCCTCGACGTCCTGCGCAACCACCTGATCGAACGCCACTACCCGCTCGTGCGCTACATCGCCGAGCGCCTGTTGCAGACGCTGCCGAAGTCGATCGAGCTCGATGACCTCGTGTCCGCCGGCCTGTTCGGCCTGATGGACGCGATCCGCGGCTTCGACGCCAGCCGCGGCATCAAGTTCAAGACCTACTGCTCCACGCGCATCCGTGGCGCGATCCTCGACCAGCTGCGCTCCCAGGACTGGGTGCCGCGGCTCGTGCGCCTGAAAGCCAGCCGCATCGACCGCGCGCTGCAGAAGTTGACGGCCGAGTACGGCCGCGAGCCGACGCACGCCGAGCTCGCGCGCGTGCTCGAGATGGAGCACGGCGACCTGGTGCAGGAGATCCAGGAGTCGCGCGCCAAGACCATGTTCTCGCTCAGCGAGAAGTGGGAGGACGACGACGGCGCGGTCGAGAAGGTCGAGATCCTCGAGGACAAAACCGCCACCGACCCGGTGCACGAGATGAACCGCCGCGACCTGATGAACTTCATCACGCGCGCGCTCACGCACAAGGAGCGCTTCATCATCGAGCAGTACTACCAGTACGGCCACACGATGAGGGAGATCGGCGAGATGCTGGCGCTCACCGAGAGCCGCGTATGCCAGATCCACTCGAACGTGATGAGCCGGCTGAAGGGCCTGCTCGGGCAGCGGCACGAGTCGCTGCTGTCGTAGGACGGGGCGGGGCGTAGCCGCTGCGCCATCGCTGAAGCGCTCCCCTCGGGCGAACGCCACAAGTTCGGCTTCATGAAGGGATTGCGGAGCGTAGGCGAAAGCCGAGGCGTGCGAGCCAACGCCTGGGAGGCGAGCGGCATCTCCGGATGCACACCCGCCTTCCACAGGAGCTCCCCATGCCCTTGCCGCTGCCCTTCTTCTCGCTCGCCATCGGCTTGACCCCGTTGCCCGCGCTGCCCCCGGGCGGTGAGCTGCGCCTCGAGGGCGGTCAGGCCGGAGCCGAGTTCGGCCGCGCGCTCGCCACGGGCGACGTGAACGGCGACGGCTTCGGCGACCTCCTGGTCGGCGCGCCCAGATTCGATGCGCGCGTGGGCGACGAGGGACGCGTGACGCTGTACCTCGGCTCGGCCGGCGGACTCTCGCCCGTGCCGAACTGGACGGGCACCGGCACGCAGCCGTTCGAGCACTTCGGCGCGAGCGTGTCCATCGCCGACGTGAACGGCGACGGCAAGGACGACGTGCTCGTCAGCTCACCGGATTTGGATCGCCGTCCGTCGAGCCGAGCGCTGCTCGCGAGTCTAGGGCACGGGCAAGGGAACGGTCTGTCGAGCGAGGGTCGCGTGAGCGTCTTCCTCGGCACGCTCGGCGGTCTCGCCGCCGCGCCGCAGCGCATGCTCACCGGGATCGAGTTCGGCGAGCACTTCGGCGCCGCCCTGGCCGGAGCCGGCGACGTGAACGGCGACGGCTACGAGGACGTGATCGTGGGCGCGACCGGCAAGGCGCAGGGCCTCGGCGGCGTGTTCCTGTTCGCCGGTTCGCCCTCCGGACTGCGCGCGCTGCCCAGCTGGATCCGCATCGGCGGTTCGCGCGGCGAAGGCTGGGGCAGCCTCGTGGGCTCGGCCGGCGACCTGGACGGCGACGGCTTCGACGACGTCATCGCCTCGGCGCCGACGCGCGGTTCGAACGGCGTGACCGAGCTCTTCCTCGGCTCCGGCACGGGCCCGGCCGCGAGTCCCGATCGGAGTATCACCAAAGGGGTGACCGTGCTCGGCCCGAGTGTGAACCTCGACCTCTCCGGCCCGACCGAATCCCTGTACGTGGCAAGATCGTCGACCGCGGCGGTGGAGTGGCGGCGCTTCCTCGCCAGCGGCTCGGCCACCTTCGGGACCTTCCCCGGCCTGCTGGACGACGTGCGCGCCCTGACCTGCGGCGACCTGAACGGCGACGGACTCGAGGACGTCATCGCCAGCACGCCGGACTTCGACTACGGGACCTTGCACGGTCGCGTGTGGACCTACACGAACCAGCCCGGACAGGCCTTTAGCCCGGCGGCCTCGTTCCCCGTGTTCGACGGCGATCAGGTGGGAGCGGAATGGGGCGCGGCGCTGGCCGCGATCGACGTCGATGGCGACGGCGCCGACGAGCTCTTCATCGGCGCGCCGAGGCACGCTGCGGGCGCGACGGACGAGGGCCTGGTCGTGCTCGTGCCAGGTCACAAGGGCTTCGCTCTCACCCCGACCGGAACGACGTTCGCGCTCGAGACGTACTCCGCCGCGAGCGACGACTTCGACGGCGACGGGTTCAGCGACCTCTTGTTCACCAGCGGCTTCGGGATATCGCAGCTGCTCGAGGTTCGCTATGGGTCTCCCTCGGGCCTGCCCGCCACCCGCGACCAGCTCCTGGATCAGCCGAGCTTCCCCAGCTTCGACCAGCTCACCATCACGCTCGTCACGGGCGACTTCAACGGCGACGGCTTCGGCGACGCGCTGGTGAGCTTCTTCCCGGCGACATGGGGCGGACACGGCGGCTACGCGGTCACGTCCGAGCAGCACTCGCTCTACCTCGGCTCTTCGTCGGGGCTCTCGCCTGCCCCGGCCGCGAATCTGATGAACTGGGGCTTGGCCACGGACGCGGGCGACGTCAACGGCGACGGGCGCGACGACCTCGTGATGGTGCGCAGCTCGTCGGTGGACGTCCATTTCGGTAGGGCCACGGGACTGAGCACCACGCCGGACCAGGTCTTCCCCGGCTTCCCCTACGCCTACGACCACTCGATCCTGGCTGGCAACCTGAACGGCGATGGCTTCGCCGACGTGCTCCTCGTCTACAACTTCGGAGCGCAGGTGATACCCATGTTCGGCTCGCCCGCGGGTCTCGTGGAGCAGCCTGGGCAGACCAACCTGCCCGCATCCGTTGGCTACTCCTTCCTCGTGGACGCGAACGGCGACGGGCTCGACGACCTGCTGCTGCGCATGCTCGGCGACAGCAACAAATACCGCACCTACCTCCGCGCGCCGACCGGCTTCACGCGCGCCGAGCAATGGTGGGAGGATCCGCTCGCTCCGGGCGCAGACTCCTCGTTCCTCAACAACCCGGTCAAGACCGTCTTCGACGCGGACCGGGACGGCCACCTCGATCTCCTGATCCATGGGAACCGCCTGCACCGCGGCACGAGCGCGGGCGTGGAGCGCTCGCCGAGCTGGTGCGGACCGAGCTCGACCTTCCCGACCTACAACGGGTACTACTTCGAGCCCCCTGTCGCTGGCGACTTCGACGGCGACGGCCGCCTCGATCTCCTCGTCCAGACCACGCTCTATGGCTCGACCTGGCAGGTGATGGAGCTCGACGAGCCCTAGACTGGCCGAATGTCGGCCGCAATAGTCGCGTTCGCATGCCTGCTGACGGCGCACCCGGCCGCGCAGTCCGGCGACTGGCCGCACTGGCGCGGGCTCAACCACGACGGGCTCTCCAGCGGCCCCGGTTGGTCGGCGCAGGGCGAAACGAAGTGGACGGTCGAGGTCGGGCTCGGCTACTCGAGCCCGTCGATCGCTGGCGGGCGCCTCTTCGTGCACGGCTTCGAGCGCGAGCGCGGCGTCGACATCGTGCGCTGCCTGCAGACGCAGAACGGGCTCGAGCTCTGGCGCCACGAACTCGCCGCGCGCATCTTCGACCAGGATCATGAGGGCGGCACGCTGACCACGCCGACCATCGACGGCCAACGCCTGTACGTGAGCGAGCGCGAGGGGCGCCTGGTGTGCTACGACGCCGGCACCGGGCGCGTGCTGTGGCACAAGGAGCTGGCGCCGCTCTACGACGTCGATCCGGGCCGCTACGGCTTCTCCGGCTCGCCGCTGGTCGCGGGCGAGCTCTTGATCGTGCACGCCGACCGCGTGTTCGCGTTCCAGAAGGCGACCGGCGACCTCGTCTGGCGCACGGAACCGCTGCAGGCCGTGTACTCGACGCCGCTGCCGTTCACTCTGGGCGCGACGCCCTGCGTGGCGTCCTTCGGACAGCAGGCGCTCGAGCTCGTCGAGCTCGCCAGCGGCGCGCGGCGCGCCACCTTCCCCTGGCAGAAGGACCCACGCGTCGTGTGCGCCGCGGCGCCGGTCGTGGTCGGGCAACGCCTCTTCATCTCCTCGGCCTACGAGCACGGCTGCGCACTGCTCGACTTCACGGACGGCGCGGCGCGCGCGCTGTGGGCCAACCGCGCCATGCGCAGCAAGATGGCGGGCTGTGTGCTCGTCGATGGCTTCCTCTACGGCTTCGACGAGTCGCTGCTGAAGTGCCTGGACCTCGAAGGGCAAGAGCGCTGGCGCGTGCGCGGACTCGGCAACGGCGCGCTCTCCGCGGGCGATGGCAAGCTGGCGCTCTTGTCCGAAGACGGCGAGCTGCTCGTGGCCGCGGCCACGCCGGACGCGTTCCACGAGCTCGCGCGCACGCCGCTGTTCGAGGGTGGCTCGTGCTGGACCCCGCCGGTGATCGCGCAGAGCTTCGTCTACTGCCGCAACAGCCGCGGGACACTGGTGTGCCGCGATCATCGCGCGTCCGAGCTCACGCCCACCGTCGAGGCCGCGCACACCACCGTCCAGTCCGCGCCCACCGTCATCCAGTCCGCGCCCACCGCCGTCGAGTTGCCCGCGGCCGCGGAGCTCTGCGCGCGGCACCTCGAACGCATCGGCGGCGACGCGGCCGTGCGGCGCCACGCTGCGCTGCGGCTGCGCGGCACCTTCGAGATGCGCTCGCAGGGCTACCCACCGGTGCCGCTCACGATCGACTGGCAGGCCCCCGATCGCCGGCGCCTGACCCACGAGGACGCGCCGCCGCGGCGCGTGACCCACGAGCGCGTGTTCGACGGCGAGCTGTACTTCGAGTTCGATCCCTACTCCGCGCGCATCCCCGAGGCCGCCGCGCAGGGCGAGGCGCGCGATTCGAGCGAGCTCTTCGCCGCCGCCGACTTCGCGCGCCTGTATCCCGAGCTCTGCACCACGGCCCTGGCCGCGTTCGACCAGCGCTCCTGCTACCGCGTCGAGGCCGTCACGCGCCGCGGCACCGCGCGCACGCTGTGGTTCGACGCCGCCACCGGGCTCCTCGCCGGCCGCGAGGGCGCGCACGAGAGCCTGGTCGTGTTCGACGACTACCGCGAATTCGACGGCCTGCGGCTGGCGACCCGTGAGCGACGCTTCGCGCCCGACACGGGGATCGAGGAGCGGCTCTGCATCGAGCGCGTCGAGTTCGTGCCCGTCGAGCCCGCGCTCTTCGCGCGTCCGGAGGCCGTCCAGCGTCTGCTGCGCACGAGCGAGCGCTGAACCCAGCGAGCGCGGCTTTCCGGACGAGTCACCCTCGCCCGCGGCGAGAGCGGGGTATGGTGCAATTGCCCGGGCCCATGTCGAAGCCCTCCGGATCCTGCACGGACGATCGAACGCCGGGACTCGGGCGAGCTCGCCCCCCCACGCAAGAGACTCAGGACACGGGGTCCGACGCTTGCGCCAGGGTGCGGGTCGTCTCCAGGCATCTGCCGATTCGGGTCCCTCGCGCGCTCAACGGCGCAGGGCTCACTAGGAAGCGCCGACGCGAGCCGACAGCCACCCGAACCGTCCCCGTTCGAGCCCCAGAACCCAGGCAGCCCATGAACAAACGATCGGCCTCCCGCGGAGCGCGGAGCGCGCGCGTCGCGCTCCTGCTCCTCGCCGGCGCGAGCCTCACCCACGCCCAGAAGGCCTACGTGACGAACTCCTCGGCCCACAGCGTCTCCGTGATCGACACGCTCACGAACACGGTGGTGGCCACGGTGTCCGTCGGCACCACACCGAGCCGCGTGGTGATCGCCCCCGCTGGCGGGCGCGCCTTCGTGGCCAACACGGGCTCCGACAGCCTCTCGATCCTGAGCACGGCGACGGACGCGGTCGTGGCCACGATCTCGGTCGGCGACGCGCCCTCCTCGCTGGCGGTCAGCGCCGACGGCGCGCGCGTCTACGTCGGCTGCGCCAGCGGCCAGATCTCGGTCGTGGACACGGGCCTCGGCGTGGTCGTGAGCACGATCTCGGCCGGCGCGAGCGGCGGCGGCAGCAGCAGCGTCAACGGCCTCGCCCTGTCGCTGAGCGGCACGAAGCTCTACGCCCTGTGGGGCAACCTGGTCGTGATCGACACGGCCGCGCAGGCGATCGTGAACTCGGTCTACGTCGGCAACTACCCGATGAGCCTGGCGCTCACCGCGGACGGCGCGCGCATCTACGTGCCGATCTGCTACGGCCTCGGCAACTTCTCCTTCTACGGCTCGGTCACCGTGTTCGCCACGAGCAGCGCGAGCGTGACGGGCTCGATCTTCACCTGGGCCCAGCCCAACTCGATCGCCATCACGCCCGACGGAGCGCGGGCCCTCCTCACCACGCCCTACAACTTCGTCAACACGGGCTACGGCGCCGGCTTCCTGCCCACGCCGTGGCTCCAGGGCCTCGACCTCACGCACGGCAGCCTGGGCCAAGGCATCAACCTCGGCGCGCCGGGCTCGGGCGTCGCGCTCAGCCCCGACGGCAGCCGCGCCTACGCGGCCGTGCCGAGCGGCAACCGCGTGGCCGTGATCGACACGGCGACCAACACGATCCTCACCACCGTAAGCGTCGGCGCCGGCCCCACCGGCATCGCCGTCGCGCCCGCAAAGGCGAAGAACAAGACCTGGACGCCGACCTCGAAGCGCCCGTAGTCGGAGCGACCCTCGACGAGCGCCGGTCCCGCACAGCGCGGGGCCGGCGCTCGTTCCATTTCAGACTCGCGCGCGCGCTTCAGCGCGGCGCGGCGAGCTGCGCCAGTCGCTCGTCGAGCTCCGCCAGGCGCAGGCGCACGCTGACGATGAACGGCGGCTCGCCCGCGACCCAATGGCCGTAGCTCGTGGCCACGAAGGTGCCGTCGGGCAGGAGCTCGAGCCCGCTGTAGCCGCAGTCGGCCGCGTGCGTGTTGCCCAGCAGACGCACGCGAGCGAGCCCGCTGGTGCCGCGCTCGAGGTCCTCGAAGGAACCGAGCCAGCCGACCCAGTCGCCGCGCGTCGGGCTGTCCTGCGCCATGTCGCGGAAGACGACGAACAGGCGTCCGTCGGCAGTGCTGCGCGCGACGTGGCGGTCGCCGGTGAGCGCGCGCGGGAGCTCGCGCGGCGCGCTCCAGCTCGCGCCCTCGTCACGCGAGATGATCACGAACGACTCGTGCGTGCGGCTGTTCTCGCGCAGCAAGAGCGCGAGCGTCTGGCCCTCGGGCGAGCGCACGAGTCCGGGTTCGCACAGCTGCGCGTCGGCGCGGCTGGCGATCTCGCGCGGGGCGCCCCACGTCAACCCACCGTCCTCCGACAGCGTCTGGAACACGCGGAACGGACCCGGCGCCCCCGCGGCGTGCAGGAAGCGGCCGTCGTCGTGGAAGAACGCGGCGTAGCGGCCGTCGTGCAGGCGCTCGAGCGACGACATCGCCACGATCCCGCCGAACTCGCCGATCGGCGCTAGGAGTCTGCGCCACGGATCGCGAACTCCGTGGTCCAGCGTAGGTGCCGTCTCCCCGAAGGGTACTGGTGCCATGGGCCAGACCTTCCATCCGTACGAGCCAGACCAGGCCTTGCTGCTTCCGCCCTCGCTTCGTGATTGGCTGC
>SIAI01000075.1 GCA_009691855.1 Planctomycetota bacterium
GCCCGGAGTTCAGCCCCGCAACCTGGCCCTCGACCGCCTGGCGCGGGCGATTGCGCACCTGTTCCTGCTGCGCTTCCAGCAACTGCTCGAGCAGG
Source organism: Planctomycetota bacterium (assembly GCA_009691855.1). Taxonomy (GTDB): domain Bacteria; phylum Planctomycetota; class UBA1135; order UBA1135; genus JABFRZ01. Next base: position 96 of record SIAI01000075.1, read on the forward strand.
TCGGCCACGTCCTCCGCCGCCGCGAACTCCAGCGGGATCAGGTCGAACACCGGCGCTGTGACGCCGCCCGACTCCGAGACCTGGTCGACGAGGGAAAGCAGCTTGGCCAACGAGGCGATGTAGCTGCCGAAGCCCTGCAGGATCAGCGAATGCTGGCCGACAGGCACCATGGTCTGCGTGTTCGAGTCGACCACCAGCGCGCGCAGGCTGGTCTGTAACGCTCGCGCGTCGATGTTCTTGAAGTTGAGCACCGTGGTGATGAGCACCGCCGGTCGGTCGAGGTAGTCCTCGACGTCCTGCGGCGCGACGTACACGGTCTTCTGCTTGATCGTCTGCTGGCCGCGCGAGTTCGGCTGCAGGCTCTGGATCAGGATCACGCGGATGTGCGGCGGCCCGATCTCGATGCACACGAACTCGTTCAGGAACAGCTGTATCTGGAAGAACTCGTAGAAGCCGTCCTTGGGGATGCGCTTCGAGCCCAGCATCACGACCTTGGCGGTCTTGAGCGCGCCCTCGGTGCTCGAGTCGTAGGTGAAGTTGAAGCCGGTCGACTCCTGACACAGCTTCACGAAGTCGAGCAGCGTGAGCTGGCTCGCCGGATCTTCGGAGAAGTTCAGGATGTAGGCGTCGTCCTGCTGCTGGATGGGCGCCACGCCGCCTTGCTGGGCACGGGCGGCCAGCGCGAGGAGCGAAAGGGCGAGCGCGCCGTAGGGGGACTGCATGGGCTTCTAATGGCCCGTTATCTCTTTGCGCACACTGGGGTTAGGTTCTGCTTGGCGGTCTTTGGTGCGGCAGGCTAGAGGGCGCCCCGACGGCTGTCAAAGGGTGCGGCGGCGGGGGACAGCATCAGGGACGTCCGAAGGGCCCGTTTCTTCCGCCGTGCGGGGGTGGAATAGGCCCGCGCCGCTTGCTTGCTCTCGGGGCTGGTGCGCGCTCGGTATTCTCTGCCGCCCGCATGCGCTTGCAGGAGCTCATACCCCCCGAGCACGTTCTCCTGGGACTGGAGGCGCGCGACAAGTGGGAGGTGATCGATCGCCTCGTGCACCACTTGGAGGCGTGCGGGGCGGTTCCGGTCGGGCAGGGGAAGACCTTCCACGAGGCGGTGCTTGCGCGCGAGCGCTCCATGTCGACCGGCATGGAACGCGGCATCGCCATCCCTCACGCGGCGGTGGACGGCCTGGAGCGCGTGGTCGCCGGGCTCGCCATCTTGCGCGGCCCGAGCGGCGAGGGCGTGCCGTTCGCGAGCATCGATGCCAGTCCGGCCTGGCTGGTGGTGCTGCTCTTGATCCCGCGAGCGCACAAGCTGCTGCACATCCGCACCCTGGCGGACCTGGCGCGTCACCTCGGCAACGAGGACGTGCGGCGCCTCCTGCGCTCGGCGCAGACAACCTCCGAGGCGTGGAACGCGCTGGCGCGGACGGCCTGAGCCAGACGTCCGGCCGCGCCGCGCCTCAGGCCCAGTCGTCGAGACGCGCGCGCAGAGCGCGTTCGATGTCGGCGCAGGCGCACTCGTAAGCCGCGCGCGGGCCGCCGACCGGATCCGTGACGTCGCGACCGACGGGATCCAGGAGCGCGACCGCGCTCGAGCGCGCCGGCGGCAGCAAGGCGCGCAACGCCTCGACGTGCCCCTCGGTCAGGCCGTAGATGCGATCGCAGCGCGCCAGCGCCTCGGGTGTGGCCATGCGTGCGCCGTGCTGCTTCAGATCGAGGCCGCGCTCGCTCATCAGCGACAGAGCCCCGCCCGAGGCCGGCGCGCCCGGCGCGGCGTACAGGCCCATAGACAGCACCTCGAAGCCGAAGTCCGCCAGCTTGGGCTGGCCCTGGCCGCCGGCTTGCAGGCGCTCGCCGAGCAGTTTCTTCGCCAGAGCTTCCGCCATCGGCGAGCGGCAGGTGTTGCCGGTGCACACGAAGGCCAGCGTGAGACCCGCCGTGCGCCGCAGGTCCTCGACGCGCAGCAGGCCGTCGCGCAAGAGCTCGAAGTGTCCCGGCCCGACGCGCAGCACGCCCGAAGACTCGCCCAGGCGCGAGGACCCGCCATCGACCACCAGCTCCAGCTCCGCACCGAAGCGCGCCGCGACCTCTTCCGCGTGCGTGAGCGCTGCCTCACCGTGGCGGTTCGCGCTGCTCATCACCACCGGGAAGTCGCACGCGGCCAGCAGGCCGGCGGTGGCCGCGTGGGCCGGCAGGCGCACGCCGATCCAGCCCTTGCGCGCGATCCCCTCGAGGCCCGGTGGAACACCGCGCAACACGAGTGTGAGCGGGCCCGGCCAGTAGCGCTCCACCAGACGGCGCGCAAGCGGGCGCAGGGCTTCGAAGTGCTCGAGCACGGTGCGCTGGCCCACGTGCCAGGTGAAGGTGAGCTCCGCCGGCCGGCCCTTCAGCTCGCGCAACCTCTCGAGCGCGGCCGGCGCGTCGGCTCGCGCCGCCAGGCCGTAGACGGTCTCGGTGGGCAGGGCCACCAGTGCGCCGCGCGCCAGCTTGGCGCGCACCAGCTCGACGAGTTCGGGGCAGGGCGCCCGATCGGCGGCGGGGACCAGGGGCGAGCGCTGACTCATGGGGAGCTCGGGGTGGGGGAAGGACGGCCGCGATTCCGCTCCGTTCTGTGCACCCGGCGTCGTCAGGACGGCGAACACCTCCTCCGGACCCCCGTCGCGCGGGGTTGCGTCGTCGGCACGCCGAGCTGAAAACGCCAGGGGCACGACCTGAACGTGGCCGAAGCGCGGGCTCCCATCTAGCCTATCGACCGCCGATGGTGGAAGACCGCAGCTCGCACGCCGACCGCATGGCCTCCCTGGTGCGCCTGGCCGACGGCCTCGCGCACGAGATCAAGAACCCGCTCTCCACCATGGCCATCAACCTGGCCCTGTTGCAGGAGGACTGGGAACGCGCCGGCGCGTCGCGCAACCCCGGCGAGCCGCAGCGCACGCCCCGCGAGGAGCGCTCGCTCAAGCGCATCAGGACCCTGCAGCGCGAGGTCAGCCGGCTGGAGCACATCCTCGAGGACTTCCTGCACTACGCCCGTGGCGGAGTGGTCAACCGCCGCCCGGAGGATCTGGCGCGCATCGTGCGCGAGCTGATCGAGTTCGTCGAGCCCGAGGACGAGCGCGCCGGCATCCGCCACCACGTCGACCTGCCCATCGGCCTGCCGCTGGTGCTGGTGGACGAGGCGCACATCAAGCAGGCCGTGCTGAACCTGCTGGTGAACGCGCGCCAGGCCATGTCCGACGGCGGCGAGCTCCTGGTGCGCCTGCGGCGCATGGGCACGCGGGTCGAGCTCTCGATCACCGATACGGGCATGGGCATGTCGAGCGAGAAGCTCGCGCGCTGCTTCGAAGAGTACTGGTCCGACAAGCCCAGCGGCACGGGCCTCGGGCTCTCGACCGCGCGACGCATCATCGAGGAGCACGGCGGCACCATCACGGTCCTGTCCGAGGAGGGCCGCGGCTCGTCGTTCTCGATCACGCTGCCGCTGGCGGTCGAGCTGGTGCGCGGCGAGGAAACGGGCGAGACCCGCACGGCCGAGACGGAGCGCGAAGCATGATTCCCACCGCCAACGAGTCGCAGCCCGCGCCGATCCGCGTGCTGATCGTGGACGACGACGAGGGTCACGCCGAGGCGCTCTCGGACGGCCTGGAGACGGAGAACTGCGTCTGCCGTATTGCGCATTCGGGCACCGAGGGCATCGCGCTGATGAGCGAGTCGACCTTCGACGCGATCCTGACCGACCTCGTCATGCACGACGTGGACGGGCTGAAGGTCCTGGAGCACGCCATCCGCCTGCAACCCGAGGCCGCGGTGCTGCTGATCACGGGCCACGGTTCGGTCGAGAACGCGGTCGACGCCATGCGCCTGGGCGCGGCCGACTACCTCACCAAGCCCGTGCGCATCGCCGAGCTGCGCACGCGCCTGCAGCGCGCGCTGGAAACGGGCCGCCTGCGGCGCACGAACCGCGAGCTGCGCAAGCAGCTCGACAAGCGCTACGGCCTGGAGGGCATCATCGGGCACTCGACGCCGATGCAGCGTGTGTACGACGTGCTGCAGCAGGTCTCGGCGACCTCGGCCACGGTGCTGATCCTGGGCGAGAGCGGCACGGGCAAGGAGCTCGTCGCGCGCGCGATCCACACCAACTCGCCGCGCAAGGAGAAGCCCTTCGTGGCCGTGAACTGCGCCGCGCTGTCGCAGGGCCTGATCGAGTCCGAGCTCTTCGGACACGTCAAGGGCGCCTTCACCGGCGCGATCGCGTCCAAGGATGGCATGCTGGTGTACGCCGATGGCGGCACGCTGTTCCTCGACGAGGTCGGCGACATGCCGCTGGAGACCCAGGCCAAGCTCCTGCGCGTGCTGGAGACGCGCGAGGTGCAGCCAGTGGGCGGCAACACCACGCGCAAGGTGGACGTGCGCCTGGTGGCGGCCACGAATCGCGACCTGCGCCTGCTGGTGGGCGAGAGCAAGTTCCGCGAGGACCTCCTGTTCCGGCTGCAGGTCGTGACCCTGATGCTGCCGCCGCTGCGCGAGCGGCCGGGGGACGTGCCGCTGCTCGTCGATCACTTCATCTCGGCTCTCGCCGGCGAGCACGGCCGTTCCGTGCGCGGCATCACGCCCGAGGCGCGCGCGCTGCTGGTGCGCTATGACTGGCCGGGCAACGTGCGCGAGCTGCGCAACGCGCTCGAGACCATGGTGCTCTTGACGCGCCACGACGTGCTGGACGTCGAGGACCTGCCCGAGCACATCCAGCACGCCACCGGACAGCCGGGCAAGTCGCGCGGACACTACGAGCTCGCCGGTCGCAGTCTGGCCGAGGTCGAGCGCGATCTCATCCGCTCGACGCTCGTGCTCACCGAGGGCAACCGTCACAAGGCCTCGAAGCTGATGGGCATCGGCGAGCGCACGCTGTACCGCAAGCTGAATGAGTACGGCCTGACCTGAGCCGCACCGCTCTCCGTGGCGCGCTGTCACGCTGGCAGCACGTTGGAGTCGGCTGCCAACTCGGCAGATGGCCGATGTAGCCAACGAGCACTCAAGTCTATTCGCTTCAAGCGCTTAGCTACTCACTGATCCTGGCACGGAGTTTGTCAGCGGCGCGCCACCCAAGCGGGTCCAACCTCATGAGCAAGCAAACCAAGATCGTCGGCATCGACCTCGGCACCACCAACTCGGTCGTCTCCGTGATGGAGGGCGGCGAGGTCAAGGTCATCCAGAACCTCGAGGGCGCGCGCCTGACACCCTCGGTCGTGGCCTTTCAGGAAGGCGGCAACCGCCTGGTCGGCGCGCCGGCCAAGCGCCAGGCCGTGACCAATCCGACCAAGACGATCTTCTCGATCAAGCGCTTCATGGGGCGCAAGCACCGCGAGGTCGCCACCGAGGAGAAGACCGTGCCCTACAAGCTGGTGGGCGGGTCGGACGAGCTGGTGAAGGTGGACATCGGTGGCAAGCAGTTCACGCCGCCCGAGATCAGCGCGATGGTGCTGGCCAACCTGAAGGAGTCGGCCGAGGCCTTCCTGGGCGAGAAGGTCGAGAAGGCGGTCATCACCGTCCCGGCCTACTTCAACGACGCGCAACGCCAGGCGACCAAGGACGCCGGCACGATCGCGGGCCTGGAGGTCGTGCGCATCATCAACGAGCCCACCGCCTCGGCCCTGGCCTTCGGCCTGGACAAGAAGAAGGGCGGCAAGGTCGCGGTGTACGACTTCGGCGGCGGCACGTTCGACATCTCGATCCTCGACATCGGCGATGGCGTGTTCGAGGTGCTCTCGACCAACGGCGACACGCACCTGGGCGGCGACGACCTCGACAAGCTGCTGATCGACTGGGTCGCGGACGAGTTCAAGAAAGAGTCCGGCATCGACATCCGCAAGGACGCCATGGCGCTGCAGCGCCTGAAGGAGGCCTGCGAGAAGGCGAAGTGCGAGCTCTCCAGCGCGGTGCAGACCGACATCAACCTGCCCTTCATCACCGCCGACGCCTCGGGCCCCAAGCACCTGTCGAAGGCGCTCTCGCGCGCCAAGTTCGAGCAGCTCGTGGCGCCGCTCATCGAGCGCACGAAGGAGCCCTGTATCAAGGCCCTGTCCGACGCCGGGCTCAAGCCCGAGCAGGTCGACGAAGCCATCTTGGTGGGAGGCTCGACGCGCATCCCCGCCGTGCAGGCGATGGTGAAGAAGATCTTCAACCGCGAGCCCAACAAGACCGTCAACCCCGACGAGGTCGTCTCGGTGGGGGCCGCGATCCAGGGCGCGATCCTGGCCGGAGAAGTCTCGGACGTGGTGCTCCTCGACGTGACGCCGCTGTCGCTTGGCATCGAGACCCTGGGCGGGGTGATGACCAAGCTGATCGAGCGCAACACCACCATCCCGACCTCCAAGTCCCAGGTGTTCTCCACCGCGAGCGACAACCAGCCCTCGGTCGAGATCCACGTGCTGCAGGGCGAGCGCGACTTCACCAAGGACAACCGCACGCTGGGCCGCTTCCACCTGGACGGCATCGCCTCCGCGCCGCGCGGCCGGCCGCAGGTCGAGGTCACCTTCGACATCGACGCGAACGGCATCCTCAACGTGACCGCCAAGGACAAGGGCACGAACAAGGAACAGAAGATCCGCATCGAGTCCTCCTCGGGCCTCTCCAAGGACGAGGTCGAGAGGATGCGCCGCGACGCCGAGGCCCACGCCGGCGAGGACAAGGCGCGCCGCGAGCTGGTCGAGCTGAAGAACCAGTCCGACCACCAGGCCTACGAGATCGAGAAGCAGCTCAAGGAGCACGGCGACAAGCTCAGCGCGGAAGACAAGTCCGCGATCGAGGCCGCGCTCACCGAGCTCAAGAGCGCGGCGCAGGGCGAGGACAAGGCCAAGCTCGAGGCCGCGCTGGCGGATCTCGCCACCAAGGCGCAGAAGCTCGGCGAGGCGCTGTACAAGCAGAACACGCAGCAGGCGCCGCCCGGTGCCGGCCCCGAACCGACGGCCAAGGCCACCGCGGGCGCCAAGGGCGGCGACGAGCCCGTCGACGCGGACTTCGAAGTGAAGACCTGAGAGCGTGAGCAAGAATCCCGCGCCGCTCCGGTGCGGGTGTTCTTGCCCACCCTCGAACCCTCTGGGCGCGAGTTCCTCGCGCACCAAGAACCACCAAGCTCGCCGTGGTTGGATTGTTGCTCACACTCTGAGCCGCTTGCCCGCCGGAGGCGGGCCTGGTCAGGAAAGAACAGGCACCGGCTCGTCAGGCCCGAGTCGGGCGAGCGTTCTGAAGCGCTTGTTCTTTGGAAGGGGTTGGCGGAGCGCCGCGTCAGGACGACGCAGCCCTCCGCCGACGCGCGCCCTTCGACGGGTGCGAGTCCCTCGCGCCCCTCCTACTCGAGGGCGCCCGTCCCGGGAGGAGCTGCGAGCGCTGCACGAGCCGCCGGGGCCCGCGTGCGCGTGGGGCTGTAGACGTCCTCCCGCAGCCGGACTAGTGTCCCCTCCCCGAAGTAGCGCCAACAATCCGCCGCACTGAATCGCCGCTGGCGGCGTTGCGCCTCCTCCCTAGTATTGCAGCGAATACGCGTCGTCGGCGCGCCTTGCCAGCGACGATCCATCACGGCGCCTTGTTGGCGCTACTGCGGGGAAGGAACACTAGCACGCAGCGCGGCAGGGTTGAGGGCCGGAGCCCGCCTCGCTACCCTCGCACGCCCGCTTCTCGACCGGATGATCGACGTCCAGCACCTTTCACGGCGCTTCGGGCCGCACCTCGCGGTCGACGACATCAGCTTCCGGCTCGAGCGCGGCGAGGTGGTCGGCTTCCTGGGCCCGAACGGGGCCGGCAAGACGACCACCATGCGCATGCTGACCGGCTTCTTGCCGCCCTCGGGCGGCACGGTGCGCGTGGACGGCTTCGACGTGCTGAAGGACTCCCTGGCCGTGCGCGCGCGCATCGGCTATCTGCCCGAGAGCGTGCCGCTGTACCGCGAACTCCGCGTGCAGGAGATGCTGTGGTTCCAGGGACGCCTGCGCGGGCTGTCGCGCGCCGAGGCCCGGCGGCGCACGGGCGTGGTGCTCGAGCGCGTGGGCCTGGCCGAGCGCGCGCGCAGCCTGATCGGGTGTCTCTCGAAGGGCCAGCGTCAGCGCGTCGGTCTGGCGGTCGCGCTGCTGCCCGAGCCCGAGGTGCTGGTGCTGGACGAGCCCACCAGCGGTCTCGACCCGCTGCAGCGCCTGGAGGTGCGCGCGCTGATCCGCGAGCTCTCCAAGGAGCGCACGGTGCTGCTCTCCTCGCACATCCTGCCCGAGATCGAGGCCACCTGCCCGCGCGTGATCATCCTGCAGCGCGGCCACATCGCCGCCGACGGCACGCAGACCGAGCTCGTCGCGCGTCTGGGCGGGGGCGGCTTCGTGCGCCTCGAACTCGCGCGGCCGGTCGAGCTCGAGCGTGCGCGCACGGACCTCGCCGCGCTGAGCGGCGTGCACTCGGTCGAGGCGCAGCTGCTGGCCGACGGAAACGCGGCCTGCGAGGTGCGCGGCGAGGGCGACCTGCGCGGCGCGCTGGGCGCGCTGGCGCACGCGCGCGGCTGGACCGTGCGCGAGCTCTCGTGGCAGCGCCCGACGCTGGAGAAGCTCTTCACGCACATCGCCTTCGAGCTGGAGCACGAGCACCCTGCCGGATCCGTGCGCGCGGCGCCGCCGTCCGCGGAGGGCGCGGCGTGAAGGGCCTGGCCGCGATCTACCGGCGCGAGCTCGCCGGGCTGTTCCTGGCGCCCCTGGCCTGGATCCTGCTCCTCGTGGTGCTCTTCTACCAGGCGTACTTCTTCCTGCTGGTGCTCTCGAATCCCTCGCGCGGGCCGGAGGTCAACGAGGCGCTGAGCCTGGTGCTCGGCGGCGGCTACCCGTTCTGGTTGCTGCTGCTGACGCTGGCGCCGCTCTTGACCATGCGCATGATCAGCGAGGAGTCGCGCAGCGGGCTGCTCGAGTTCCTGCTCACCGCGCCCGTCGCCGACGGCGCGGTCGTGGTGGGCAAGGCCATGGCCGCCACGACCTTCCTCGCCCTGGCCTGGTCGAGCGCGTTCCTGTTCGGGCTGCTGGTGCAGTTCCTGGGTGCGCCTCCGGACTGGGGGCAGCTGTTCACCGCCTGGCTCGGCGCGAGCCTGGCCTCGGGCCTCTTCTGCGCGCTCGGGCTGGTGTCGAGCGCGCTGTTCTCGACGCCGCTCCTGGCCGCGTTCATGGCCATCCTGGCCAACATCGCGATGTTCGCGCTGCCGCCGCTGGTGCGCAGCTTGCACGGGCCGGCGGGCGCGCTCCTCGCGCAGGTGCTCGAGCGCATCGACGTGTTCCGCCACTTCCAGGGCTCGTTCCAGGCCGGCGTGCTGGACAGCGCGCACGTGATCTTCTTCCTGGCCTGGACCGCGGCGGCGCTGTTTCTGGCCGTGCGCGTGGTCGAGTCGCGGCGGTGGCTGGGATGAGCGCGCCGGGACGCTTCACGCGCACCGCCATCGGCCTGCGCGCGGTGCTGGCCGCGGTCCTGGCCGTGGGTGCGGCCGCACTGGCCGTGGACGTCTCGGGCTGGCGCTACGCGCGCCTCGACCTGACCGCGCGCCAGAGCAACACCCTCGACCCGGCCACCATCGACGTCATCGACAAGCTGCCCGAGCCGGTGACGGTGGACGTGTTCCTGCGCGGGTTGAAGGCGCCCTACGCTGGCGTGTGCTTCGCCGCGCAGACGCGCCTGCAGGAGTTCCTGCTGGTGGTCGAGGGCGCGCGCCGCGGGCGCATCGAGCTCGCCTTCCACGACGCGAGCGACTTCGAAGCCACGCAGGAACGCCAGCGCGAGCTCGCCACCGAGGGCACCAACAAGGTGGTGCTCTCGTGCGGCGCGCGGCGCGCGGAACTCGAGCTGTTCGGCGAGCTGTTCCTGATGGACTGGGGCAACCCGAGCAGCGAGGAACAGGTGCGCTACCTGGCCGGACAGGGCATCCCCGGCGTAGTCGATCCGCGCACCTGGCGCGGCGGCACCTTTCGCCCGGCCGAGATCGCCGAGTTCCGCGGCGAGGAGCTGTTCACGCAGGCGCTGCTCAAGGTCTCCTCGGGCGAGGCGCCCAAGGCCTACTTCGCCAAGGGCCACGGCGAGCCGTCGCTGGACGGCATCGAACCCTCCGACCTCTCGCGCCTGAAGAGCGTGCTGGAGCGCGACGGCTTCGAGGTCGCCGAGTGGGATCCGCTGCGCAGCCCGAGCGTGCCTGGCGACTGCGACGTGCTGGCGCTGATCGGCGCGCAGCAGCCCTACCAGGAGAGCACGCGCACGGCGGTGAAGACCTGGGTCGAGGCCGGTGGGCGCTTGCTCGGCGCGCCGCACCTCGAGGACGTCGAGCATAAACTCGCGGGCTCGACCGCCAGCCTGTTGAGCGAGCTCGGCCTGGCCGTGCGCCCGGGCGTGATCTGTCAGCCGCTGGTGGGCCTGGGTGGCGAGAAGGTCGAGTCGGACTCGCGGTGCACGCTGCTGTGGATCGACGAGCGCGGCCTGCAGCCCTCGCACCCGCTGACCGAGCCGCTGCGCCTGCGCCGTCGGCGTCTGCAGTTCACCTCCACGCCCTCCTTCGACGGCGGCGGCTATCAGACCGATTCGGGGCTCGTGCTGCCGTTGGTGACCTCGCCGGCCGATTCCTGGCGCGACCTGGCGCCCTTCGACTTCAGCTGCAACGCAGCCAAGGGCGAGCGCCGCGAGCGCTACACGCTGGTGGCCGTGAAGCAGTTCGGCTCGGCCAAGGCCGCCGATGGCAGCGTGAGCCAGGGGCGCGTGCTGGGCGTGGCCTCGGCCTTCTTCTTCGACAACCAGTCGCTGGACACGAATCGCGACTTCGCGCTCAACGCCTTCAACTGGCTGGCCGCGCGCGAGTACCGCATCTCGGTGCGCGCCTTGGAGAAAACCGAGAGCTACCTCGACTTCGCGCGCGGCAACGCCAAGCCGATCCTGACCTACACCCTGTGGCTCGGTCTGCCTGGACTATGCGCGGGCATCGGTCTCCTGCTCTTCCTGCGGCGGAGGAACTGAGGTGCGCAAGGGCACGCTGCTCTTCTTGCTGGCCTTGGTGGGCGTGCTCGCCTTCCTGTGGGTGCAGAAGGAGCAGGAGACCCGCCGCGGCGGTCCGGCGCTGGCCGAGTACCCGCTGTGCCCGGAGCTCGCGGCCGAGCGCGTGCGCAAGCTGCGCATCGAGCACCTCGAGCGCGGCTTCGAGATGGCCCTGGAGCGCGACGCCGCCGGGCGCTGGTTCCTGACCGACCCGCTGGCCTATCCGGCGCAGAACGCGCTCGTGCGCACGCTGCTCGAGGCCCTGGAGAGCGCGCGCGGCGAGCCCGCGCCCGAGGTCGTGCTGTCGCAAGTGGGTCTCGATCCGCCCAAGGTCGTGCTCACGCTGCAGGAGGTCAACCCGGACGGCGAGCGCACGTTGCGCATCGAGCTCGGCGTGGTCGATCTCGACTCGAAGCTGATCTACGCGCGCATCCCCGGCCACCCCCGTTCGGCCGAGGGCGGTGGCGACGTGTTCCGCACCACGCGCATGCTGGCCAACACGCTGGAGCGCAATCCGGACGACTACCGCGAGCGCAGCGCCACCTCGCTGTCGCCGCAGGACGTGCTCTCCTTCCGCCGCCAGGGCCAGGTGTTCCTGGCCGAGGAAGGGCGCTTCGTGGACCTCGCCTTCGACGCCCTGCTCGGGCCCGACGGCTGGAAGCGCGTCACGCTGCCCACCGTCAGCCTCGACCCGCAGGCGCTGGGCCTGCTCGTGCGCGGTGGAACCGACCTCGCCATCGAGCACTTCGTCGACGACTCGCCGCAGGACCTCGCGCGCTGGGGCCTCGACAAGCCGGTGTTCACGGTCGCGCTCGAACCGCTGGACGGTCCGCTGGTGACGCTGTCCTTCGCGCATGGGGCCGGCGACGGCGCCAAGCCGCTGGATGAGCTGCCCTGGTTCTGCATGCGCCAGGGCTTCGCGCACGTGTGGGAGGTGCGCCTGCGCGACGTGGAGCTGCTGACGCGGCCCGCGGACCTGTTCTTCGACTCGCTGGTCGTGCGCATGCTGCGCAGCGACGTCACGCAGCTCGAGCTCGAGGGCGGCGGCACGCGGCGCGTGCTGGTACGCGAGACCAAACGCGGCAAGGACCACTGGACCGTGCGCGAGGACGGGCCGGCGGGCGCGGGCGTGGCCCAGCCGGGCAACGCCGCGGCGATCGAGGCGGCGCTGGCACAGCTCGAGCGCGTGCAGCTCGCCGAGTACCTGCAGCGCGAGCCCTTCGAGGCCGCCGATCCGCCGCAGTCCTTCACGGTCGTGCTGTCCAACGGCGCGCGCCTGGGCGGAACGCTCGGACGTGCGACGCGCGATCCCAAGAGCGCTGCCCAGGGACGCCAGTACCTGCGCGCGGGCGACGAAGTCGTGGCCCTGATCGGCGACGACGTGGGCGCGCTGTGCCTGAAGCCGCTCGACGAGTTCCGCTCGCGACGCGTGCACGACATCCAGGAGTCCACCGTGCGCGCGCTCGAGCTCGAGCACGACGGCAAGACCTTCACCTTCGTCAACAACGGCGACAACCAGTGGAGCCCGCGCGGCGAGCCCATCGCGGCGCCCAAGGACTTCACCGAGTCCCTGGACAAGCTGTTGCACCTGGCGGTGAAGCGCTGGCTCGCCGTGCCGGGCGAGAGCCAGGTCCTGCTGCGCGTGCGCATCCTGCCGCTGGAGGGCGAAGCGCTGGCCTTCACCTTCGGCCGCGGCGCGGACGGCACGGTGCAATGCGTGAGCGCGGCCGGTCTGGCGGCCGAGGTCGAGGGCGAGCTGCCCGCGCGCCTGCTCAAGCTCTTCTGAGCCACCCCCGACGCGCTGTTCCTGACGCTCGCGCGCGCGGCCCGCACGGACGATACTGTCCGGGCCATGCCCCTCTCGCGCGCCACCGCCGGTTCTCCGCTCATCCCGTTCACGAAGCACGTGCTCGACAACGGGCTCGAGATGGTGCTGCACGAGGACCATTCCGAGCCGGTGGTGGCGGTGTACGTGTACTACCACGTGGGCAGCTCGCGCGAGGAGCCCGGACGCTCGGGCTTCGCGCACCTGTTCGAGCACATGCTCTTCCAGGGCTCGCAGCACGTGCCCGACAACGACCACTTCCGTCTGATCCAGGAGGCCGGCGGGACGCTCAACGGCACCACCAACCAGGACCGCACGAACTACTTCGAGACGCTGCCGGCCGAGCATCTCGAACTGGCGCTGATGCTCGAGTCCGACCGCATGGGCTTCCTGCTGCCGGCCATGACGCAGGCCAAGCTCGACAACCAGCGCGACGTGGTCATGAACGAGCGCCGTCAGAGCTACGAGAACCGGCCCTACGGCCTGGTGCACGAGGCGCTGCTGGCCGCGCTGTATCCCGGCGGCCACCCGTACTCCTGGCCCACCATCGGCTCGATGCAGGACATCCAGGCGGCGACGCTGGAGGACATCGCGCGCTTCTTCCGCCGCTGGTACGGCCCCAACAACGCCACCCTGGCGATTGGCGGCGACATCGATCCCGCGCGCGCCCTGCAGCTCGTCCAGCGCTGGTTCGGGGCTCTGCCCAGCGGCCCGCCGGTCGAGCGCCCGGTGAGCGAGCCTGCGCGGCTGGCGCGCTCGAAGCGCGTCGTTCTGGAGGACCGCGTGCAGCAGCCGCAGCTCACGCTGTGCTGGCCGACGGTCGCCATGGGGCACCCCGACGAGGCCGCGCTGGACCTCCTGGCGGACGTGCTCTCGGCCAACCGTTCGTCGCTGCTGGACCGCGCGCTGATGATCGACGAGCCGCTGGCCAGCCTGGTGACGATCGCGCACCACGTCGAGGAACGCGCCGGCGGGCTGAGCGTGAGCCTGCGCCCGCACGCCGGCGTCACGCTGACGCGGCTCGAGGAGCGCGTGGAGCAGCTCCTGCACCAGCTGGCACGCGAGGGCGTTTCCGCGGAACGCCTGGCGCGCCTGCAACGCCGCCGCGAGGGCGAGCTCTTCCGCGCGCTCGAGACCGTGGCCGCGCGCACGGCGCAGCTCGGCTTCGACAACCTGTTCCACGGCGACCCCGCGCGCCTGGGAAGCGAACTCGCGCGACGGCGCGCAGTGCAGCCGGCCGAGATCCAGGCCGTGCTCGCGCGCTACGTCCTCGGCCGTCCGCGCGTGTCGCTCTCGGCCGTGCCGCTGGGGCACCCCGAGCTGGCGGCCGCCGAGCGCGCGCAAGAGGTGCTGAGCGAGCCCGGGCGTGTCGAGCGCCGGCCGCCGGCCAGCGCCGCGCCGCGCGCGCCGCGCTTCCCCGTGCCCTGGCGCGCGCGCCTGGCCAACGGTGCCGCGCTGCTCGGCACGCGCTTCGACAAGGTGCCGCTGACGCGCCTCTCGCTCTCCGTTCCCGCCGGGCGCAGCCAGGAACCGGAGACGCGCCGCGGTCTCGCCAAACTCACCGCGGACATGCTCGAGGAGGGCACCCTGGGGCTCTCGGGCAACGAGGTGGTGGACGAGCTCGACGGCCTAGGCGCGCGTCTGGCGATCCACCCCAACGACGAGGAGCTCGTGCTGCGCCTGTCGGTGCTGGACGATTGTCTGCCGCGTGCGCTGGAGCTGCTGGGCGACGTGGTGCTCGAACCGCGCTTCGCGGCCGCCGACTTTGCGCGCGTGCAGCGCGCGCGCTTGCTGGAGATCGACACGCGCGGCGACCGCATCCAGGAGCTGGCCGACGACGGCTTCGCGCGGCTCCTGTTCGGCGCGCGACACCCCAAGGGTGCGCCGGCGCTGGGCGTGCGCGCGCACGTGGCCGCGGCCAGCGTGGCCGATGTGCAGGAACACTGGCGCGCGCACGCGCGCCCGGCCCAGGCCCGGCTCGCCTTCGTGGGCGCGCTGGACCAGGACGGGGCGAGCGCGCTGTGGGCGGGCTGGCGCGAACGCTGGAGCGGCTCCGGACCCGGTCCGACGCACGCGCCGGCGCTGGAGCCGCGACGAGCGGGTGGCGCGCGCGTGTACCTGATCGACAAGCCGGGCGCGGCGCAGAGCGAGCTGCGCGTCGGGCACAGCGGGCTCGCCAGCACCCATCCGGACTTCTATCCGCTGCAGGCGCTGAACTACGTGCTCGGCGGCGCGTTCTCGAGCCGCCTGAACCTGAACCTGCGCGAGGACAAGGGCTACACCTACGGCGTGCGCAGCAGCTTCGAGCCGGGCCTCACGCCCGGCGCCT
>SIAI01000025.1 GCA_009691855.1 Planctomycetota bacterium
CGGGGCATCGCCGGCACCGCAACCGCTTCGCTGAGTCAAGGGCGGCCCCCGAGTCGCCTTGGGATCCACCGAGCTCCAAGCATGCGCCTCAAAGGCGGAGTCGGAGGGAACCACACTCCGCTCGCGATCCGTGGCGCAGACTCCTAGCTGCCCGCCGGGGCCGCGCTCGAGAGCACCAGCGTCTCGACCTCGGCCAGCAGGCCGACGAGCTCCGGGCGCTGCGACAGCTGGGCATCGTTCAACACGAGCTGCCGCGCCGCGCGCCAGCTGCGCTCGGCGTCCTCGGCGTGGCGGTTCTGACACTGCGCCATGCACAGGAACAGAAGCCGCAGCGACTCCTCGCGCGCGCCGAAGAGCTTCGCGCTCTTGGCCGCGATGGGGCGCGAGTCGCTCTCCGCGGCGAGCCCGGGCTGCGCCAGCAGGTTCTCGGCTTCGGCGTACTTCGACATGCGATAGCTGGAGAGGCCCTGAGCCAGCGTCGCCAGGGCCTTGTGCCCGGAGTCGGTGCGCTCACTCGTCTCGGCGGCAAAGAGTTCCACGGCGGCGGCCGTGCGTTCACGCGCCTTCTGGTAGGTGTTCGCGTCGAGTTCGGGGTCGAGGCAGTCCTGCACGCTGCTCTCGAGCAAGAGCAACGGATCGTCGCCGCGCAGGCTCGCCAGACGCAGCGCGGCCACCCTCAGGTCGTACGACAGCGCGGGGTCGTTCTCGATCGCGCTCAGGACCTCCTTCAGGCGGAAGCGCTGGGCGAACAAGGTCTCCACCAGGACGCGCGCGGGCTCGCGCTGCGCCAGGGCGGCGCGGCGCGCGGCGCGGCGTTCACTCGCCTGGCCGGTCTCGTAGATGCGCACCGTGCCGTCGGCCGTGCCCAGCGCCAGGCGCGCGCCGTCGGGGCTGAAGGCGAGCGCGTTGACCGCGCCGTGGGGCTGGCTCAGGACCAGCAGCGTCTCGCCGGTCTGCGCCTCGCGCACGTGCACCTCGCCGCTGTCGGAGGCGCTGACCAGGCGCTTCCCGTCGGGGCTGAAGGTAAGCGCGTTGAGCTTCTTCTTGGTCTGGTCCTGCTGCTCGACGATCCATTCGCCGGTGCCCGCCTCCCACAGCTGCAGGAGTCCGAGCTGCGTGCCCGTGGCAAGGAGTTTTCCGTCCGGGCTGAAGGCCAGGGTGGTGTTACGCCCCTTCTTGGGGAACACCGGCGACGAGAGGTCGCCTTTCAGGTCCCACATCAAGAGGTCTTTGCCCACTGTGGCCAGGCGCGTGCCATCGGGGCTCAGCGACATCGCTTCGGCCGGGTACTGCAGGCCCGAGATCTCGCGCAGCACGGCCATGCTCTCGGCGTCGAGGATGCGCACCTTCTTGTCGCCCGTGGCCACGATCACGCGCGCGCCGTCGGGCGTGAGCAGCGCCGAATCGACCCACTTGTCGAACGGGCCGTAGAGCTTGAGCTGCTTGCCCGTCGCCGCCTCCCACAGGATCACGTAGCAATCCTGGCCGCCCGAGAGGATCGTCTTGCCGTCCGGGCCGAACACGACCGAGTTGACCAGCTTGGTGTGCCCGCGCAGGCGCCGCAGGGGCTCGCCGGTGAGCGCGTCCCACAGCACCAGCTCGCGGTCTTCCGAGGCCGAGACCAGGCGCTTGCCCTCGGGGTCGAAGGCCAGCGCGTTGACCGCCTGGTGGTGCAGCACGAGCTCGGTCACATCGGGATCGGTCTCGGCGTCCCACAGGTACACCGCGCCGTCTTCGCCGCCCGACAGCACGCGCTCGCCGGCGGCGTCGAAGGCCACCTCGACCACCGCTGCTTCGTGGCCGCGCAGGATGCGCGCGACACCCGTGCGCACGTCCCACAGCCGCACGGTGCGATCGGCCGAGGCGGTGACGAGACGCTCCAGGTTCGGGTCGTAGTCGAGCGCGTAGACCGGGCCCTCGTGACCGAGGTAGCTGCGCAACAGGCGTCCGCTGGCCACCTCCCACTGGTGCACGGTGCCGTCCTCGCCGCACGAGAACAGGTGATCGCCCTCGAGGTCGAAGGCCACGGCGCGCGCCGCGCCGCGGTGGCCGCGCAGGGTCGCCAGCGTGCGCCCGCCCTCCAGCTCGAACACGCGCACCGAGCCGTCGCGCGAACTCGCCGCCAGGCGGTCCGAGCCCGGACTCCAAGCCACGTGCGTGATCTGCGCGATGTGCCCGGACAAACGGCTGAGGATGCGCCAGTTCTGCGCGTCGCGCACGAACAGCTCGCCATCGGTGTCGCCCACCGCCAGGTAGCGGCCGTTGGGGCTGAAGGCGACCGCGCTGGTCTTGGCCGTATTGCCCTCGAGCGCCAGACCGTTGGCCGGTATGCCCGGCGGACGCGCGCCGGTCTCCAGGTCGTAGACCTGCACCGACCTCTCGCCCACGAGCGCGATGAGCGAGCCATCGCCGTTCACGTCCAGGGCCAGGTTCGAGAACGGGCGCAGCAGAGTATCGACCAGCGTACCGGTGACGGTGATGTCGTCGGGGGGCACGTCGCGCAACGTGGAGAGGTCGCGGATCTCGACCCTGCCCTGGCCGGTCAGCAGAATCGCGCGGTCCTCGCCAGGCTGGAACGCCAGGGCCTCGATGCCGGGGAACTTGCCGAGGTCGGTGAGTGGCGCGTTGGTCTCCAGGTTGAGGTGCTGCCAGTCCCAGCCGCGCAGCTTCTCGCTCGTGCCGCGCAAGCGCGCGCGCGCCTCGCCCAGGTCGTTCAGCTTCAAGCTGTAGTCGGCGGCCAGGATGCTGGCCGCATAGCTCGAGCGCAGCGCGTCGGCCTCCTTCTGGCGCGCGAATCCGGCCTGGCGGTCGGCCTCGGCGCGACCCTCGTTGGCCGCGCGCAGGTTGTCGTTGGCCTTCTGCTCCGAGACCTTGGCGCGCGCCAGGTTGCGCTCGGCGTCCTCCTTGGCGTCGCGCGTCTCCTGCTCCTTCTTGGCCAGCGCGTCGAGCTCGTTCTTCTGTTGCAGGAAGAAGAAGATCCCGCTGGCCAGCGAGAGCACGACCATGCCGGCGATGCCCGCGGCCATGCCCTGGTTGCGCGCGACCCACTTCTTGAACTCGGCCAGGGCGCCGCGCTCGTAGGCGCGCACCACGCGGTTCTCGAGGAACGCCTGGATGTCGTCGGCGACCTCCAGCATGCTCGCGTAGCGCTGCTCGGGCACGCGCGCCATGGCCTTCTCGCAGATGGCGATGAGCTCCGGCGGCTCGTGCGGGTTGAGCTTCTCGACCGCCGTGGGCGCCGCGTCCAGGACGCGCGTCAGCACGGTGTGCGGCGAGAGGCGCTCGCCGCCCTTCACGTACGGCGCCTGGCCGGTGAGCATGTAGTAGAGGATCGCGCCCAGCGAGTAGACGTCCGAGCGCGGGCCGACCTCCTCGAGCTTGCCGCGCGCCTGCTCGGGCGCCATGTACGAGGGCGTGCCGACCACGTCCCCGTCCATGGTGATGAGCGGCGAGTCGGGGTTCTGGTCGCTCTCGTCTTTGCGCACGGTGCGAACAAGAGACAGCGCCGAGGCGTCCTGCGGCTGCGGCTTCAGGCGCAGGTCGTGGGAGTCGCGCCGGCCCAGCACGCGTGCCAGGCCCCAGTCCATCACGTAGGTCTCGCCGAAGCGCCCGACCATGATGTTGGAGGGCTTGAGGTCGCGGTGCACCACGCCCTTCGAGTGCGCGTAGGCCATGGCCTCGCACACCTTGAGGATCACCGACAGCACCTTGGTGCGCGTCCAGCCCTCCTTGCCTTCACGGTAGAGGTCGAGCACGTCCTTCAGCTCGCGCCCGCGCACGAAGCGCATCGTGAAGTAGCAGCGGCCCGCCGAGTCGATGCCGAGATCGTGCACCGGCACCACGCCGGGGTGGTCGAGCTGGCCCGTGATCTGAGCCTCCTCCAGGAAACGCCCCAGGCGCTCGGGGTCGATCTCGCCCGTGCCCGAACCCGGGTGCTGGGCGCCGGAGGAGCCCACTCCGCGGCCGTGCATGACCTTCATGGCCAGGTTGCGGCGCAGGTCCTCGTCCCACACGCGCAGGATCGTGCCCATGCCCCCGGCGCCGACCTCCTGCTTGATCTGGTAGCGGCTGCCCACGTCCACCTTGGGGCTCAGGCGCTTGACGAAGTCCTGCACCGAGGTCGAACCCGAGTCCGGGGCGGGATTCTGGGCCCCGGCCTCGCTGAGCTCGTCCTGCAGGTTGATGCGCGGATCGACCTCGGGCCCGAAGTGGCGCTGCAGGCGCTGCACGAAGGAAACGTGCTGCTCGCCGCGCGGCGCGCTCGCTCCGCCGTCCTTCGGCTCGTGGGATTCGCCGTGTTCGCTGGCCATGGAGATGCGGGCGGACGCCCCGGGTGGGCGGCCCCTGCCGGAGCCCTACCACCCGCGACCGCCCGGGCAACCGGGCGGCCAGTCTACGGCATCGAGCGGGGCGCCGACATCCGGGGGAGCGCGGCTGTCGCGCGGGTCGCTACGGCGCGACGCTGGGCGCCGTTTCGCGCGACTTGTGCGCGTTCAAGTCCGGCGCCGCCTGCCCGGCCGCCGCGCGCGGGGCAGGCAGGCCTTTCGAGTGCGGTGTCGGGCCCGCGCTCAGCTCAGTGCTCTTCCACGCGCGCCGGCTCGCCGAGCTGCACGCAGAGCGCGTTGAGCAGCTGCAGCGCGGAGGATTCCGAGGCCGGCAGCAGGAAGCGCTTGGCGCGCAGCCAGGGGCTGCGCGTGTCGGCGCTGCGCGAGAGGCAGATCCGCCCACCCTGACCGTACCAGCTCAAGTCGAAGGTCAGGGTGTGGCGCGTCTCGTCCACCGTGTACGCACACTTGCAGCTCTTGTCTTCCTCGAGCGCCACCACTTCGAGCTCGAAGGTGCGCCCGCTCTTGTCGGTCACCTGCCACAGCGGATGCTCTCCGTTGCTCGGGCGTTCCTTGACCACGGCGAAGTCGGGGTTCCACGCGGGCCAGTGGGCGAAGTCGACAAGCACGGCGTAGATCTCGTCCGGCTTGGGCCCGATGTTCGTCTTCGAGGTCGCGCTCTGGTTCCGGGGTACGATCAGCCCGATCAGGTAGACCGAGCCCACGCAGGCGGCCAGGATGAGGATCCAGTTGAAGAACTTCTTCACGGCGGTGTCTTTCGCTCGCTCCGCGGAGGGGCAGGGAGGCGCGAAACCCTTTCGCGCCGCAGCTCTCTTTCGGAAGCTGGCCCCCTGGGCTGGAGCGCTTCTCCTGGCAGCCTGTGCAATGACGAGGGCGACGCAGGAAAGCTTGCGCCCGCTCGCCGGCCGCACGCGCATCGAGCGTTCGTGCCGGGTGGAGCTCGGCGACGCGCTGCGCCCGGCCGTCGGCGACGAGGGCGTGCTCGAGATCGTCGGCGACGGGATCACGGTCGAGCTCGTCGGCGAGCTGCGCGGCGCGCCCGCGCCGCAGGCGGCCGACACCTTCACGGGCGTGGGCATCCGCGTCAGCGGCAAGGGCGTGACCCTGCGCGGCGCGCGCGTGGCCGGCTACCGGGTCGGGATCCACGCCGCGGGCGCGGACGGCTTGGTCCTGGAGGACTGCGATGTCTCGGGCAACTTCCGCCAGCACCTGCAATCAACGCAGACGCAAGAAGCGGACGCGGACTGGCTCGACCCGCATCACAACGACGCGCGCGAGTGGTTCGAGAACTACGGCGCGGGGATCTTCGTCGAGCGCGCGCGCGGCGTGACCGTGCGCCGCTGCCGCGCGCGCGCGGGCCAGAACGGCCTGGTGCTCGAGCGCTGCACGGAGACGCGGGTCTACGACAACGACTTCTCGTTCCTCAGCGGCTGGGGCATCGCCCTGTGGCGCTCGAGCGACAACGTGCTCGCGCGCAACGCCTGCGACTTCTGCATCCGCGGCTACGTGCACGGCGTCTACAACCGCGGCCAGGACTCGGCCGGGATCCTGCTGTTCGAGCAGTGCTCGCGCAACGTGATCGCCGAGAACTCGGCCACGCACTGCGGCGACGGGTTCTTCTCCTTCGCGGGGCAGGAAGCCCTCGGCGGCGTCGCTCCGCCTTCAGCGGACTTCGCTTACGCGGGCCAGGGCTGCAACGAGAACCGGATCTGCAGCAACGACTTCTCGCAGGCCGCGGCCCACGGCCTGGAGCTCACGTTCAGCTTCGACAACCGCATCGTGCGGAACCGCTTCGTCGGCAACTCGATCTGCGGGATCTGGGCCGGCTATTCGCGGCGGACCCTGATCGAGGCGAACGAGTTCGAATCCAACGGATCGGCCGGTTACGGCCTCGAGCGCGGCGGCATCAACATCGAGCACGGCCAGGAGAATGTCATCCGCTTCAACCACTTCCGCACCAATGCGTGCGGTGTCCACCTCTGGTGGGACGAGGATGCGCACCTCGAAAAACTGCCCTGGGTCGCGGCCAATGGTCACGAATCCAAGGGCGAGCTGGTGCTCGGCAACTCGTTCGAGCGGGACGAGACAGCCATCCAGCTGCGCGGGCCGACGGCGGTGACCCTGGGTTCTGGCAGCGCCAGCAACCGCTTCACGGGCGTCGCTCACGAACTCGACGCGGCGAGCGAGTGTCGAGTCAATGTCGTCGAGGCGGATGCGCGATTTGGCTTCGGCGACAACTCTCTCGTGCGTGTCGCCTCGGAACTCCCCGGAACCCAGCACCCGATCGGGACTCGCGACGAGCTCGGCGGTCGCGAGGCGATCGTGATCGACGAGTGGGGCCCGCTCGAGCCGCGCTGAACCGCTCGAATCCGGAGCGCCGGCCGGTGTGTCGCCACCCCGAGCCGGGCTCCGGCCTAGACTCGTGAACCCTTGGGAACGGGCCAGCAGACCCCGCTTGTCCACGGCTCCAGCTTCTCCCGCGGAGCGCGCGCAGGCGGTTACAGCCTGTTGATGGCGCGCGCGAAAGCCGCTGCGCCGCGCTTCAAGCGCTGCGCAACCAGCGCACGAGCTCCATGAACTTCGGCGGCTGCCCCGTGCGCAGGATGGCGAGGCGGAAGATCTTGCCCGACAGCCACAGCATGCCGATGGTCGAGGCGATCAGGAGCGCCAGCGTGCCGACGCGCTCGAACAGCGGCGGATCGGCGGCCGCGCGGTTCATCATGATGAACGGCGTGTAGCAGGGGATCCACGACAGCACGGTCGCGAGCGTCCCGTTCGGGTCCTTGGGGATGAACATCATGGTCATCAGCGGGACCATCATGACCAGCATGACGGGCGTCATCATGTTCTGCGCTTCCTTGAGCGTGTTGCACAGGCTCCCGATCGCCAGGAACGCGCCCGCGTAGAACAGGTACCCGAGCACGAAGTAGATCAGGAACGACCAGATCATCCCGGAGTGCTGCAGCACGCCGAGCACCTCGTTCACGATCTTCGCCTCGGGCCCGGCATTCCATTTCAGGATCCCGAAACCGAACAGGATCCAGCACCCGATCATCGTCAGCCCGACTCCGGCGATGCCCATCAACTTGCCCATCATCAGCTCGCCCGGCGTGACCGAGCTGAGCAGGACCTCGATGATGCGGTTCGACTTCTCTTCTATCGTGTTGTTGAGCAGCATCTGCGCGATCGTGAAGATCGCGATCCACAAGAGGTACACGAAGCCGACCGGCGCCCACTGGCGGATCTGGTCGGCCATGCTGACGGCCTCCGAGCCGGCCTCCTTCTTCGGGTTGAGCGCGGAGAACGGCAAGTAGGTGCGCTGCACGGCCGTGACCGCGGTCGGATCGACGCCTTTCACCTCGTACTCGCGCTTCCTCACCTCGTCGTTGATCGAGCGCTCGATCTCGTCCTTCAGGTCGTCGTCGGCCAGGTTCGAGCTCCAGTACTGGATCCCGAGCTTCTCGTTGCCGGGCAGCACCGGCAGCCCCCCCGGCCGCACCGTGCGCTCGAGGATGTCCGCGGGCACGATCACGGCCGCGAAGAGGTCGGCCTGCTCGCCCTCGACCTCGATCGTGCGATCCCCGCGCAGCCAGGGCTTGAGCGCCTCGGCCAGCTCGGCCGGCGCGAGGTCCGCGGAGACGCCCTCCGGCAGCGACACGGCGCGAAACGGGCGCTTGGGCTCCTCGAACTCCGGCGCGCCCTCCTTCAGGACGCCCGCGAGCTGCGCGAGCGCGATCTCGAGCCCGCCCGCCTTCAGGAACTGGTCGAGCGTGTCGGGGTTGTCGCTGGCCCACTTCTCGGCCATTGCCTTGGCGTCGAAGGCCGGCATCTTCTCGAGGTCGAGCTCGAGCTCGCCCTCGGGCAACTTGGCGTGCTTCTTCAGGTAGGAGGCGAGTTCCCCCATCACGTTCCGCTGGTGCAGACGGTCGAGCGCCTGCTGGACCGTCTCCTCGAGTTCGCCCGACTGGTCGACCAGCACGAAGTTGCGGACCGGCTTGGTCTTCTCGAGGAAGCTGCTGGCGGTGATCGAGGCATAGATCAGGCCCGGGACCATCAGAATCCCCAGCCAGAAGCCCTTGGTCTTGGCGTTCTCGGCGAATTCGCGCAGGGCAACGAGGATTGCGTACTTCATGGGCGCCCCTAGCGGAACGACGCTTCGCGCGCCTCGGGCCCGACCATGTTGACGAACACCTCGTGCAGCGTCGGGTCGCTGTGGTCGAAGCGGCGCAGGCGGATCCCGCGCTCGAAGCAGCTCGCCAGGATCTCCTGCGGATCGGCGTCCTCGCGCAGGCGCACGGCATAGGTGCCGGCCTTGGCCGCGGCGACCGGCGTGAGCTCGAGCACGCCCGCCATGCCGCGCAGCGGCGTCACGTCGTCCTGGCACTCGATCACGAGCTTCTTCGGGATCGTGCGCAGGGCCTCGGCCACCGTCCCGTCGAAGAGCTTCTTGCCCTTCGCGATCAGGAGGATGCGCTCGCACAAGCGCTCTGCGTGCTGCATCACGTGGGTCGAGAAGAGCACCGTGCGGCCCTTCTTCTTGAGGTCGAGCAGCACCTCCTCCAGCACCTGCTGGTTGACCGGATCGAGGCCCGAGAAGGGCTCGTCGAAGATGACGAGCTCGGGGTCGTGGGCGATCGAGGCCAGCACCTGCACCTTCTGGCCCATGCCCTTCGAAAGCGCCTCGGTGCGCTTGTCGGCGAAGTCCTTGAGCCCGTAGCGCTCGAGCAGCTCGTAGGCGCGGCGCTTGGCCGTCTTGCGGTCCACACCCTTGAGCGTCGCGAAATAGGCCACGATGGCCCAGCACTTCATCTTCTTGTAGAGCCCCTTCTCCTCCGGCAGGTAGCCGACGCGGCTGCGCACCTCGAGCGCCGAGGGCGCGCCGAACACGGCGATCTTGCCGCTGGTGGGTTTGAGGATCCCGAGGATCATGCGCAGGGTCGTGGTCTTGCCGGCCCCGTTCGGACCGAGGAAACCGGTGATCGACCCTTCGTGGACGGAGAAGCTCACCTCGTCCACGGCGCGGAAGTCGCCGTAGAGCTTGGTGACGTGCTCGAGCTCGAGGACGTGCATGGGGCGGGGATTCTCCACCGCGACGAGGGCGCAGCGCAACGACGCTGACGCGCAGGGGAGGCGGCGGGCAGGGGACGCAGGGGTGAAACGCGCAGCGCGAGCGCGCCTCCGAGCTGTGCGCGCTTGACCGAGTTCCTACACGAATCCGGCGCGCGTTTGCCGCTCCGTGAGTGCGGCCGTAGGCTCTGCGCCCACCACGGAGCGACCCCCCCGCATGAGCGCGAACCCCACGAAGCCCATCACCCCCATCGACGTCGCCGCCGAACGCGCCGAGCTCGGCCCGGCGCTGGAGGACGCGCTGCTGCGCACCCTGGCCTCGGGCAAGTTCGTGCTCGGGCCGGAGGTCGAGGCGCTGGAGAAGGACTTCGCCGCGCACCACGGCGCCAAGCACGGCATCGGCGTCGGCACGGGCACGGACGCGTTGTGGCTCGGCTTGCTGGCGCTGGGCGTCGAGCCCGGCGACCACGTCGTCACCACGCCCTTCACCTTCTTCGCCTCGGCCGCCGCGATCGCGCTGATCGGCGCGCGCCCGGTGCTGGCCGATGTGGACCCTGCCACCGCGCTGCTCGATCCTGCCCTGGTCGAGCGCGAGCTCGACGCGCAGACGACCTGCATCCTGCCCGTGCACCTCTACGGACAGCTGTGCGACATGCGCGCCTTCCGCACCCTGGCCGACAAGCGCGGCTTGAAGCTGCTGGAGGACGGCGCCCAGGCCCACGGCGCGCGCCGCGACGGTCAGGCCTGCGGCACGCTGGGCGACGCGGGCACGTTCTCGTTCTACGTCACCAAGAACCTCGGCGCGGCGGGCGAGGGCGGCATGGTGCTCACGCAGCACGACGAGGTCGCGCTCGCCCTGCGCCAGCTGCGCGACCACGGCTCGCCCGTGAAGTACGTGCACCAGCGCATCGGCACGAACTCGCGCCTGCAGGCGCTGCAGGCGGCGCTGCTCAACGTCAAGCTGCCGCACCTGGAGCGCTGGAACGAGCGTCGCCGCGCGCTGGCCGCGCGCTACGACGCGGCCTTCGCGGGCAGCCAGACCGTCGTGCCCCTGGCGCGTGCCAGCGGCGCCACGCACGCCTTTCACCAGTACACGGTGCGCATCCGCGGCGGGCGCACGCGCGACGAGGTCCTCAAAGCCCTGGCCGAACGCCAGATCTTCGCCGCGGTGCACTACCCCACTCCGGTACACCTGCAAGAAGCCGCCAAGCCCTGGGGCTACGGCCCGGGTGACTTCCCGCACGCCGAGGCCCTGGCGCGCGAGGTCCTGTGCCTGCCGATCCATCCGTTCCTGAGCGCGAGCGACGTCGAGCGCGTGGCCGAGAACGTGCTCGCGCTGGCGCAGGAGTAATCCTTTCCCTCCGGCTGGGCGCGGTCGGCGGGCCGATAGAACGCCTCGGTGTCCGCGCCCGAGCCCCAGCCGCCCACGCGCCGCCCCGTCCTCGGGCTGGCGCACACGGTGCTCTTCCCGCACGACGTGTGCACGGTCGAGGTGACCGAGCCCGAGAACCTGCGCGCACTGGCGCGCATGAACGCGCTCGATGGGCAGATCGTGGCCGCGCCGCTGCGCGAGCACGAGCAACACGAAGCCGCGCGCGGCGAACGCTTCCACCCGATCGGGACCCTGGCGCGCGTCGTCTCGCGCGTGTCCCTGCCGCAGGGTGGCGTGCGCATCGTGCTCCAGGGTCTGCGGCGCGTCGCGCTGGGCGCGCTCGAGCTCGAGGACGGCTGCGCCTGGTCGAGCGGCGCGCGCGTCGAGAGCGTGCCGCTGGCCGACGCCGAGCAGGCCGCGCGCGAGCGCGCGCGCCTGGCCAGCCTGCTTTCCGCGCTGGCCGAGGTCGAGCCGGCAGTCTCGCGCGAGCTGCCGGGCATGATCGGCCTGTACGGCGAGGACGACGAGCGCATCACCGATCTGGTGGCCGCGCTGCTGCCGCTGGCACACTCCGAGCGCGCGTGTCTGCTGGGCCAGGGCGACCCGGCGCGGCGTACGGCGACCCTGCTCCACCATCTCGATTCGGCGCTGGTACGCGCGCGCGCCGGCAACGCGCTCGACGGGCGCGTGGCCGAGCGCCTGCGGCGGCGCTACCTGCGCGCCAAGCTGGCCGAACTCAAGGACGAGCTCGGCGAACCCTCGGCCCACGAGCGCGAGATCGAGCGCTTCCAGGAGCGCATCGAGGCCGCGCCGCTCTCGCTCGAGGCGCGCACGGTGGCGCTGCGCGAGCTCGACCACCTGCGCCGCGCGGCCGGCGGCTCGCAAACCGCCGCGCGCCTGCGCGGCTACCTGGACTGGATGCTCGAGCTGCCCTGGCCGGCGGCGCGCGCGCGCGACGAGGCCCAGGAGTTCGAGCACGTCGAGGAGCGCCTGTCGCAGAGCCACCGCGGCCTGGCCGACGTGAAGCGCCGCATCGCCGAGTTCCTGGCCGTGCGCCAGCTGCGCGGCAGCGCGCGCGGCACGGTGCTGTGCTTCCTCGGGCCCCCGGGCACGGGCAAGTCGAGCATGGGCCGCGCGGTCGCGAGCGCGCTCGGCCGGCCGCTCTTGAACATCCCGATCGGCACGATCACGCACGAAAGGGAGATCGTCGGCCTGCCGCACGAGCGCCTCAGCGGTTCGCCGGGCGCGATCCTGGCCGGACTCCATCGCGTCGGCGCGGCCGATCCGGTCATCCTGCTGGACGAGATCGACAAGGTCTCGCTGGGCGGCGAGGGCCACGCGGCCGGGGCGCTGCTGTCGCTGCTCGATCCCGAGCAGAACGGCGAGTTCCTGGACCAGTACCTCGGGGTGCCCTTCGACCTCTCGAACTGCCTGTTCCTCGCGACCGCGACGGACGCCGGGCCGATCCCCGAGGCGCTGCTGGACCGCATGGAGACGATCGAGTTCGCCGGCTACAGCGAGCCCGAGAAGTACGAGATCGCGCGCGCGCACCTCCTGCGCCGCGCGCGCGAGTACGCCGGGCTCCAGGCGAAACAGCTGACGGTCACCCCCGGGGCGCTGCGCGCGCTGATCCGCGGCTACACCGAGGAGGCCGGCGTGCGCCAGCTGCAGCGCCACCTGATCTCGCTGGCGCGCAAGGCCGCGGTCGAGGTCGTGCGCGGCGGAAAACCCCTGAGCGTGCGCAAGGAAGACCTGGCGAACCTCCTGGGGCCGCGCACGGTCGAGGAGGACCTGCGCGTGCGCCGCCCGGCGGTGGGCGTGACCACCGGGCTCGCCTGGACCTCGGCCGGGGGCTCGCTCCTGCCCATCGAGGTGATCCAGATGCCGGGCTCGGGGCGCCTGATCCTGACCGGCTCGCTGGGCGACGTCTTGCGTGAGTCGGTGCAGACCGCGGTATCCTACGTGCGCACCTTTTGCTCGCATCTCGGGTTGGAATCGAACGTGCTCGACAACATCGATCTGCACCTGCACCTGCCCTCGGCGGGCACGCCCAAGGACGGCCCCTCGGCCGGCGTGGCGATCGCGACCGCGCTGGTGTCGCTGTTGACGCGCGATCCGGCGCGCCACGACGTGGCCATGACGGGCGAGATGTCGCTGCTCGGCCAGGTGCTGGGCGTGGGCGGGATCCGCGAGAAGCTCCTGGCCGCGATCCGCGCCGGTGTGCCGGACGTGATCCTGCCGCGGCGCAACGCCGAGGACTGCCTGCGTCTCGACCCGGAGATCCGCCGCCGCGTGCGCATCCACCTGATCGACGACGTGCGCGAGGCCTTCGAGATCGCCATCTGCGCCACGCGCCCGGTGGCCGACGAGACCACGATCGCGATCGAGCGCACGCCGCGGCGGCGCTCCGCGCGCGAGGGCCGGGATGGCTGATCACGGCCACTGCGGCGTCACGAGCGTGTTCGCGCGCCTGCTGCTCGTCGTGCTCGCGTGCGCGCTGCTCAACGCGCCGTCCCTCGCCCAAGGGAAGCACGGCAAAGGCGGCAAGGGCGGCGCGCCGCACGGACCGAGCCGGAAGGCCGGTGCGAAGAAGCCCGCCGCGGCTCCGCCGCCGGACCCGCTGAAGGAGGCCGACCGCATCACGGCCGTCGCCGATCACCAGACCGAGGTCGACGAGGCCGAACAGAAGCTGCTGCGCGAGCACTTCAAGGTCTGCGACCTCGACGGCAACGGCTGGCTCTCGCTGCGCGAGCTCGAGATCACGCTGGCGCTGCCCAAGGACGACTATCGCCGCGCGGACACGAACCAGGACGGGCGCCTCGACCCCCAGGAGTTCGCCGCGCAGAAGACGCAGTTCTTCGCGCGCCTCGGCGCCGAACTGAAGCTCGAGCCCAAGAGCGCGAAGAAGCCCGAGCCGCCCGCAGGGGCGCTCGTCGAGCCGCCCGTGGCGCAGCCCGCGCCGGAGCCGAGCCCGAAGTCCGAGCGCAAGCGTCCGCACGCGCCGCGCAGCGAGCTCGAAGCCGTGTACCCGCGCCCGATCGATCTGCTCGGGCGCTACGACGCCGACAAGAGCAAGGGCCTCGACGCGGCCGAGATCGAGAAGCTGCTGCTCGAGCTGGGGCTCGAGCTCTCCGCCGATCAGCTGGCGACCAGCATGGATCCCGACGACTCGGGCCAGCTCGAGACCAACGAATTGATCAACCTGGCGTGGATGGCCTCGCGCCACCTGCCCGAGTCCCTGCGCCCGAAGGCGCCTGCAGAGCCCACCTTGGCGGCCGAGCCGGGCGTCGCCGCGGACCCGGCCGCTTCGCCCTCCGACCAGATCCCGTCCGCGGCGGCCAAGGCGTCCGCGGCCAAGGGCCGGGGCTTCACGCACTTCGGCCGGCTCGACGCCGACCACGACGGCTTCATCGGCGAGAGCGACCTGCGCACGCTGCAGAACCCGGCACGCGTGAATCTGCGGCTCTCGGCCGTGCTCTCGGTCCTGGACAAGGACGGCGACGGGAAGCTCTCCGAGGCGGAGTTCCACGCCTCGATGCACGCGACGCCGCGCTAGACTCTCGCGTCCCCTGCGAGGTCCAGTCATGAGCCGCCCTGCGCCTTCGTTCTTCTTCCCCCTGTTCGCTCTGGTCGCCTGCGCGTCGTCGCCAGAGAAGCCCACGCCCGTCGAAGCAACAGCGCAGGAGTTCTTCACTTACCACGCGACCGTCGCGTCCGTCCCCGAAGGTGCGTCGAACCTCCTCGTCAGCGTCCGCCTGCCGGAGGAATGGCCCACCGGCGTGCTACGTCCGCTGCAGGCCCACGGACTGGTGGGGAACGCCCCGTTCGAGCACGCCTTTGCCGAACTCGTCTTGCCCTCCAACATGGACTTCGACAGCGACGTTTCGTGGACGGAAGGGCCTGTCAGCCTGAGCGTGAACACCCGTCAAAAGAGCGGCACCCGCCATTGGGAGTTGGGCGTGGAGACGCACGGCAAACCGCTCGAGCTGTCCCTGCGTTTGGCGCAGATGACCGGCGCCCCGATCGATGCCAGCGCGCTGGAACAGGAGCTTGCGCGCGGCACGACGGCCACGGTGGACGGCAAACCCGTGGAGGGTCTGGCGACGCGCCTCGAGCGCTCGAAATAGGCAGAGGCGCGAGAGGACTCGCGCGCGGACCACTTCGCGGCCTCGAAGAGCGCCGCGACGTTCGTCGCGGCGCATCTTCTCGGCCTTTCAGGTGAGCAGCGCCTCGAGCGCCTCCAAGCGCGGGCCGCCGTCGGGCTCGCTGACCGCGAAGCGCGCGTGCGTCTTGCCCTTGAGCGTCACGCCCGCGAACGAGCCGTCCAGCGCGACGATGTAGAACTGGATGTCGAACGACGGCCGGCCGTCGGGGCCGATGAGCGCCGGCTGCCACAGCGCCTGGCGCTCGGTCTCGCGCACGATGCGGCGCAGGATCTCCATGCCGGCGTCCTTGGGCGCACGGCCGTTGCGCAGCTGCTCGACGATCATCGCGCTGGCGCAGGCCAGGATCGAGGCCTCGCCGCGGCCGGTCGAGCCCGCGCTGCCGGCCTCGCCGTCGCAGTACAGGCCCGCGCCGACGATCGCGGAATCGCCCACGCGTCCGGGGATCTTGAAGGCCAGGCCCGAGGTCGAGGTGGCGCAGGCGACGTTGCCGTCGAGCGCGAGCACCGAGCAGTGGATCGTGCCGTGGCGCTCGAAGCGCGCGGGCACGAAGCTGGTCTTCGTGTCTTTCGAGGGCGGCGCACTCTTCGGCGGCGCGGGCGGCGGACCGAGGCGGTCGTCCTGGTCGGACAAGCCCTCCTTCCACTTCATCCACACCGCGCGCGACTCTTCGGTCAGGAGCTCGGTGTGCGGGAAGCCGTGCGCGCGCGCGAAGCGGTAGGCGTCGGCGCCGAAGATCTGACAGTGGTCGGTGCGCTCGAGCACGATGCGCGCGACCTCGATCGGGTGCAGGATGTCCTCGATCGCCGCCACCGCGCCCGACTTGTGGATGCGCCCGTCCATGCAGGCCGCGTCGAGCTGCACCACGCCGTCCTCGTTGGGCGTGCCGCCCAGGCCGACGCTGGTGTCCTTGGGGTCGGCCTCGGCCACCTTGCACACCTCGATCGCCGCGTCGAGCGGCGCGCCGCCGGCGAGCAGGTGCTCGAACTGCGCCTGCATGCCGGGCAGCGCGTTTTCGCTGCCGACCATGACCGGTTTGCGACCGGCGCTCGAAACCGCGCGCACCTCGCGCGCGCTGGCACAGGAGGCGGCGAGTCCGGCGCTTCCGCCGACGAAAGCGCGACGGGAGAGGGGCAGCGACATGGCGGCTACTTCTTGGGTTTGGGGAGCTTCTCTTCGGTTCCGCGGCACAGGCTGATCAGCCACTCGCGCGTGCCGTCGCGCCAGCTCTCCCAGCGCTCGAAGAGCTCGATGTCCTGGACCTCCTCGGCCTTCTTCGAGCGCAGCTGGAAGTCGCGCTCGTTGCTGCGGAGGTAGCGGTCGAGGTCGGTCGGCAGCGGCGAGGCGACCGCCAGCGCGGTCGAGAGCAGCGCCGAGCTGGTGCGGCGCATCTCCTCGGCATCGACGTACTGCATGCGGTCCAGACTGGTGTGATAGGTGAAGTCGGTGAAGTGCCAGAACAGGACCGCCGGGATGCCGCGGCGGATGAAGATGTCGTGGTCGCTGCCGCCCTCCCAGGGGTGCTCGGCCGTCTTCCAAGTGCCGCCCTCGAGCAGCGACACGTCGGCCATCGCGCAGCGCGCGATCACCGCCAGGCCGTTGGGGACGATCTGGCTCGCGTCGACCTGCCCCGCGCCCCACGGCGTATGGAAGTCGGGCCCCAGCACCCTGAGCGCACCGGGGTCGTAGTTGCGCTCCAGCAGCGCGATCGCGTTGGTCTCCTTCGACTGCCCGGTCATGTCCGAGGAGATGCCGATCACGGGCTTGAGGTCGGTGCTGGCGAGCCAGCTGTCGGTCTGGCGGAACTCGTCGCCCCACAGGAACACCAGCGTGCGATCGGGCCAGGGGATCGACTTTGCGTGCAGCGCTTCGACCAGCGCGCGCGCGCCCTCCAGCAGGCCGGCCACGCCGCTGGCGTTGTCGCACGCGCCGGGCTCTTGCACGTGGCTGACGGCCACCACGGCCTCGCCCGGGCGCTTGTCGCCCCGGATCTTGGCCATCACCGTGCGCAGCGGGCGCTTGTCGAAGCGAACGTTGGCCTCGAGCTCGAGCTGCACGCGCGCGCCGCGCTGCTGCGCGCGCTCCACCGCGTCGTCGATGGCTTCCTTGGTGCGTGCCGAGATCTGGAACACAGGGAGGGCCGTGCCCGGATCGAGGGTCGTGAACTGGATCGCCTCCAGGTGTCGGCGCGCGCCGGTAGTGTCCTCGTTGAAGGTCTGCAGCGAGGCCGAGACGATCGCCACCGCGCCGCAGTTCTTCGCGCGCATGATCACCTGGCCGACGTCCACGTTGGTGACCAACACCATGCCCTGCTTGACGTCGGCCAGGCGCAGGGCGACGTCGGCCTTGAGCGCGCACGCGGGCGCGTTGACGGGCAGCATCACGCGATCCACATCCTCCGCCTTGGCGAAGGAGTGCAGCGTGCGCGGCTCCTCGCCGTCCACGCGCAGCACCATCTTGCCCGACAGCGGAGTCCAGGCGTTGACCTCGCCCGCGGGCAGGAACTCGACCTGCAAGCGCTCGTCCGCACCGTCGAAGCCGATCTCGCGCAGCTCCTTGTCGAGGCGCGCCAGGACCTCCTCGTAGCCGTCGTTCGCCGGCGCGCGGTAGTAGCGGTCGATGAAGCTGACCAGCTCGAGCGCGCGGTGCGGGCGGAAGCCCTCGTGCAGGATGCGCGCGAAGCGCGCCGTGCCCGAGTCGGCGATCTCGACCGGGGGGCCGAGGTGGAAGTCCTGCACGCCCGCCTGGGGATTGGTCTTCTCGATCAGCGTGCGCAGCTCGGGCTCGATCCCGGTGCAGGCCACGAGTGCGGCCAGAGCCGCACATGGTGCCAGGCGGAAGAACGGACGGTTCATGCGGCTCCCCTTCAGGTGGCAGGGCGATCCAGGTAGCGCGCGAGGAACAGGCCGAGTCGATCGCGGGCCTCGGCCGGGATCCTCGCGTGCTCCGTCAATATCGCGAACCGGAGCGCATCCTGGCAAGGGCAACCGCGTCCGGGGGGCAGGCGCGGCACCAGCGCGGCGATCGCGCGTCGGGCGCCGGCCACGTTGCGAGCCATGACCGCCAGGATGGCCTCGACCGTGACGTCGCCGGATTCGTGCCAGCAGTCGTAGTCGGTGGCCATGGCCAGGGTCGAGTAGCACAGCTCGGCCTCGCGCGCCAAGCGCGCCTCCTGCAGGTTGGTCATGCCGATCACGTCGGCGCCCCAGCTGCGGTACAGACGCGACTCGGCGCGCGTCGAGAACTGCGGCCCCTCCATGTTCACGTAGGTGCCGCCCTCGTGCACCTTTAGGCCCACCTCGCGCGCGGCGGCGCCGACGTGCGTACGCAGGTCGGCGCAGGTGGGATCGGCGAACAAGACGTGCGCCACCACGCCGCGCTCGAAGAAGGTGTCGGGACGATGGCGCGTGCGATCGATGAACTGGTCCACGGCCACGAAGTCGCCGGGCACGATGTCTTCGCGCAGGGAACCCACGGCCGAGAGCGACAGCACGCGCGTCGCACCCAGGGCCTTCAGGCCCCAGATGTTGGCGCGCGAGTTGATCTCGGTCGGGCTGATGCGGTGCCCGCGGCCGTGGCGCGGCAGGAAGACGAGCTTCGTGCCGCCGAGCGTGCCGGTGACGTAGACGTCCGAGGGCTCGCCGAAAGGCGTGGCCAGCGCGACCTCGCGCACGTCCTGCAGGCCCTCCAGCGCGTACAGACCCGAACCTCCGATCACGCCGAGGACTTGCGCGCTCATCGTTTCTCCCAGGGTCGATCGCCGCGCGGCGCGGGCCCGCGTGGACCGTCACCGAAGCGCGGCCCACGGGCCCCGCGCCCGCCGTCCGCCGGACGCTCGAAGGGCCGGCGCTCGGGGCCGCGCCCCGCGTCGGAGCCCTTGTCCCCGGCGGCATCGCGCTCGGCGTTGCGTTCGCGGCGGGCCTCCTCGCGCTCCTTGTGCTCGCCCACCGATTCGGCGAACAGGCGCTTCACCACCAGCGTGGCGTAGCTGCCGCGCGGCAGCTCGAAGCGCACGCGCACGGCGTCCAAGCCGGGGTTGAGCGCGTCGGGCTCGGGCGGGCGCACGCGCAGGTGCGCGGGGCGCAGGATCAGCTCGCGCTCCTCACCCTTCAGGTGGAAGCCGGGGATGGCCACGGCCATCTGCTCGGGCGCGAGCTTCTCTTCCGCCAGCACGCGCTCGAAGCGCGCGCGCTGCGCGGGCTCGGTCACGTCGGCCAGCTGCTCGCCCGGTAGGCGCTGGGTGGGCTGCGCCAGGAGCGCCGCCGGCGGCGCCTCGGGGTAGGCCAGCAGGGTGCCCTCGTCGCCCTCGATCACCACGCGCTGCTCGACCGGCAAGAGCTCGCGCAGCCACTCGACCAGGGCGCGATTCCACAGGTGCGACTGCCAGGCGAAGAGATGGATCACCTTCAGGCGCGTGGCCACGTGCTGGAACGCGCCGGCGAAGTCGCCCTCGTGTTTGTGCAGGTACTCGAAGATCGAGTGGTGCGCGCCGAAGCGCCCGGCATCGTCGCGACATTCGCGCCAGTCGCCCCAGTTGCGCTCGAGCCCTTCCTTGAAACGGCGGTGGCGGTCGTCGTCGCGCTCGTTGCGCGTGCCCAGCAGGCGCCGCAGGGCCTCGCCCGCATCGCCCAAGCACAGGCCCTTGTAGATCCAGCCCTGGCCGTGGAGCAGGTTGCCGAAGCGCTGGTCGTCGAAGTAGTTCGGCACGCCGTGGGCGCGCACAACCGGCAGGTTGATGCGCAGGCGGTGCAAGTCGCCACGGCGCAGCGCGCGCACCGTCAGCTCGAAGGCATTGCCCAGGCTGTCCTCGCTGGTCAGCGCGTGCGTCGCGAAACCGGCCGGCTCGACGCGCAGCTCGGCCGTGGCGAGGTGCACCTCGCGCCCGCGCGCCAGACTCATGTACTGGACCGTGAGGCCCTGGCGGTCCTTGAGCCCGGCCAGCTGCACCTCGGCCGCCTCCACGCCCGCTTCCGCGGCCAGCGCGCGCGCGGCCTCGTCGCTGGTCAGCTTGCGCTTGGTCACGCGGTAGACGCGGTGCTCGCCGTCATCCACGAGATAGTCGCGGCGCAGCAATTCGCGCACGCGGAAGTCGCCGACGCGTTGTTTGAGCTTCATGGATTCCAGGCTCGCACCTTGGCGAGCTGTTTCAGGAGCTGGGCGAGGTCCTTGGGCAACGGAGCCTCGACGCGGATGCGGCACGCGGGCTCGCGCGGCGCGGGAACGTCGATCACGGCGGCGTGCAGCGTCAGGCGCGAGACCAGCGCGCGCTCGCTCTGGCCGCGCTTGACCTTGTAGCCGGCCTTGAGGTGCGAGAGCCGCAGCTCGTCGCGCCTTCCGTACAACGGGTCGACCGCCAGCGGGAACCCGACCGCCGAGAGGTGCACACGAATCTGATGCGTGCGCCCCGAGAGCGGGCGGCAAGCGAGCCAGGTGTAGCCGTGGAAGCGCTGCACGACCGAGATGCGCGTCTGCGCCGGCTTGCCCTCGGCCGCGTCCACCTGCATGCGTCCGCTGCGTTTCTCGTCGGGGCCGATGGGGAGATCGATCTCCTGCTCCTCGCCCTCGGGCAGCGGGTGCTCGCCCTCCACCAGCGCCCAATAGGTCTTGTGCACCTGGTCGTGCTCGAAGGCCGTGCGCAGCGCGCGCTCGGCCTCGAGATTCTTGGCCACCACCAGCGCGCCGGAGGTGTCCTTGTCGAGGCGGTGCACGGCGCGCAGGCGCAGCTCCAGCGGCCCGTCTTCCTGCTCGTCGTCGTCCCTGCGGCTGCGCGAACGCGCCAGCGCGAGCAGCGCCCCGGCCAGCGAGGCCGCGCTGCGCGCCCAGCGCTCGGGCTCGACCGCCAGGCCGGAGGGCTTGTCCACCACCAGCAGGTCGTCGTCCTCGAACAGCACCGGGATCGAGGCCTCGGGCGCGACCGGCACGTTGGCGGGCACCTGGTCGTCGAACTCGACGATCAGCACCTGGTCCTCGCGCAGGTGCTGCGAGGGATTCGCGCGCATGCCGTCCAGCGTCACCAGCCCCTCGCGCACGGCGCGGCGCAGGAAGCCCTTGCTGAACTCGGGGAAGTGCAGGCACAGGAACTCGTCCAGCTCCAGCCCGGCGCGTTCGCGCGGCACGACGATGGTTTCACTCATGGCGCGCGCTCCATCCCGGATGCGCTCGCGAACACGCGCGGCTTGAGTGCACCCACGTAGGGCAGATTGCGGTAGCGCCCGGCGAAGTCGAGGCCGTAGCCGACCACGAACAGGTCCTCGACGCGGAAGCCGACGTGATCGGCCTCGAGCTCCACCGCGCGCCGCACCGGCTTGTCGAGCAGGACGCAGGTGCGCACCTCGCGCGCCCCGCGCGAGCCTAGCTCGGCGCGGATGGCGGACAGCGTGCGCCCGCTGTCGAGGATGTCGTCGATCAAGAGCACACGCCGCCCGCGCAGGTCCTCCTCGGGCGGCAGGCCGGAGAGCTCCAGGCGTCCGGCGCGCGTGCCCTGTCGATAGCTCTCGGCCCACACGAAGGCGAGGCGCAGCGGGATCGGCAGGCAGCGGATGAGGTCGGCCACGAACACCACCGAGCCCTTGAGCACGGCTACCAGCGTCGGCTCGTCGTGCGCGTAGACCGCGGCGATCTCGGCCGCCAAGTGCACGACCCTCACGCGGAGCTCGTGCTCGGTGAGGAGAATTCGCTCGATGTCGTCGTGCACGAAACGAGGAGGGGAGGCGCCTGGTGTTCAATCGGCCGAGGGTGTCGGCCGCGCGGAGGGGCTGCGGAGAGCAAAGAAGCGCGCGCTTCTTTCATGTCCCGTGGCCTTTGTGAATTGAGGGCTCAATGCTACAGTGGGCGCACTGCTGGCGAAAGAACTCCGTGGAAGTCCCTTGCGGACGCACGAGTTCACGGCCTCGCGCGTACGCGTGTTGCAAGTTTCGTCGCGCAGCAGATATGTCAGTGGATTCAACTGCCCAGTCAGCCATGCCCCGTTCGTACAACCGTCGCTCCGCCGAGGAGCGTGTGGCCGAGATCCAGCGCCGAATCGAGGAGCTGAAGCACAAACAGGCCGCGCGAGAGAAGAAGAGCGATCCCGTGCTGCGCGAGATGCAGAAGCTGCAGCGGCAGCTGAAGAGCTTCGTGCAGGTGGCTCTGGATCACAATCGACCCGACGTCGCCAACAGCGCGCTGGGCTTCAAGGCGATGCTCGAGCGCATCCTGCACACGGAGTTGGGCGCGGAGTCCACGCTCGACGGCGCCGCGGACGACGAGGACGAGTGAGCGCGTCGGGCCTCCCGCTCGAGCAGCACTCACAGGTCCTGCTGCGCGGGCGCGTGTTCGACGTGGTGGCCACGCAGCTCACGCTGCCCTCGGGCGTGCGCCAGGACCTGCTGGTCGTCGAGCATCCGGGCGCGGTGGCCATCTCGGCCGTGGACGAGCACGGCCAGCTGTTGCTCGTGCGCCAGTACCGCCACGCGGCGCGCGACCTCTTGCTGGAGATCCCTGCCGGACGGCTGGAGCCGGGCGAGACGCCGCTGGCCGCCGCGCAGCGCGAGCTTTTGGAGGAGACCGGGTTCAAGGCGCGCGTCTGGCGCGAGCTCAGCACCTTCTACCCCGCGCCGGGCGTGACCTCCGAGCGCATCTTCCTGTTCGAGGCGCGCGAGCTCGAGCCCGGCGCACCGCAGCCGGACGCGGACGAAGAGCTGGAGCTCCTGCGCATGGCACCCGAGGAGATCCTGCGCGTGGCGCGCGACGGCAAGACCCTGCTGGCGGCGCTGCTCGAGCTCAGGGCGCGCGGACTAGCAGTCCGTTGAAAAAGGTCCCTGCTGCGGCCTCGCGCGCTTCGCCGGTGCGTCGTCACGCTCGTCGTGCAGTATCAACCCCGTCCGTGCTCAGCGGCCAAGAAGGCCGCTTCCGCCGTCGCTCCGTCGCGTTCCTGGTGTCCCTTCTCCGAAGTATCGCCAACAATCCGCCGCACTGAATCGCCGCTGGCGGCGTTGCGCCTCCTCCCTAGTATTGCAGCGAATACGCGTCGTCGGCGCGCCTTGCCAGCGACGATCCATCACGCCGCCTTGTTGGCGCTACTGCGGGGAAGGAACACTAGCCCCGAGGAAGCGCGCTGTGCCTCGCCACGGGCCTTCTCATGGAAGGGCTGCAAGCGCGCTGAGCGCACGGAAGCCGCCCTGCGAGCGCGCCGGCTGCAGCACGCCGCCGCGCAGCGCGAGCTCGATCAAGGCGCCCTCCGCGAACAGCACCACGCCCGCCCCGTCGCCGTACCCCGCGCGCCAGGCGGCCGCGCCGAGATCCAGCGGGTATTCGTGCTCGAGCGCGCCCCCCGGACCGTAGCGGCGCGCCGCGTGGGCATCGGCCAGCCATACGCGCTCCTCCCCGGCGACGGGCGCGAAGGCGCGCGTGGAGAAGCCGCTCTCGACGATCCACAGCGGCTCGAGCTCGCTTCCCACCAGGCCGACGTTCGCGCCGTCCTTGCCGCCCAGTACCCACCACTCCCCCGCTTGCGGCCCGGGCGCGAGCGCCAGCACCGGCCCGGACCAATGCCCCGCGGCGTCCAGCCCGCCGCTCTCGGTCAAGCGCACCAGCGAGCCGTCGCTGCCGCCGACCAGCAGCTCACCCGCGCGCTCGGCCAGCGCGCTGGCGGCCGGGTAGCGACCCAGCAGGGTGCGCGTGAGCTCCGAGTCGATGCGCCAGAGCCGTGTGCTCGTGCCCGAGTGTTCGATGACCAGCGCGTCGCCCGAGCCCTCGAGCACCAGGTCGGCGATGCCGTCGAAGACAGCCGAGCGCGGATTCTGCGCCCCGGAATCGAGCCGCACGAGACGCGTGGCGAACTCGTCCGCGCCGGCCGCGGCGACGCCCACCCATACGACGTCCGCGCTGCAGGCCAGCAGGCGCGGCGAGGGCAGGGGCAGGCGCCGCTCGACGCACAGCTCGGCGTCAAGCGCCAGGAGCTCGCCCGCCCCGCGATCGGCAACCCAACAACGCAAGTCAGGCCTCCCGCCGCAGGCGCCGACGAGGCCCAGCACGAGAGCAGAAGAGACGAGACACGAAGAGACGAAGCACTGCATGTCGCCTCGACCGCGCGGAGTCCGCCCCGGTCACGCTGCGCTCGGCAATTTTCTTCAAATCAGGGCGCCGTTTCGTCCGTCCAGCGCTGGCCCTGGGGCTGATAGCCCTGCGCCCCACGCCGATACGAGCGACGGATCAGCAGCGCGAAGCTCCCGAGCACCAACGCGATCGTGGCGATCATGTAGTAGATGCTCAGATTGAACCCGCGTCCGAGTCCCCCACCCTGGGCGGCGACCGCCGTCCCGCAGCTCTCTCAGCCATAGGCGCTGGGCGCCCAGACGAAGAACCCCAGCGCCACCAGGGCCCGGGCGTAGCAGCGGTACAGACGCGGCATCGCGGTCATGTTACCCGGCGGGCGGATTCCAGTGATAGAGCACGAAGTACACCAGGATCCCGGTGAGCGAGACGTAGACCCAAACCGGGAAGGTGATGCGCGCGATGCGCTTGTGGCGCACCCAGTCGGCGCGCTTGGCGCGCAGCAGGGTCAGGATCACCAGCGGCACGTTCGCCACGGCCAGGACGACGTGCGAGATCAGCAGC
Organism: Planctomycetota bacterium; assembly: GCA_009691855.1. Lineage (GTDB taxonomy): Bacteria > Planctomycetota > UBA1135 > UBA1135 > JABFRZ01. The sequence goes on from SIAI01000025.1 coordinate 24,546, forward strand.
GCGAAGTAGGCCGGCCGCGTCCAGTCGCCGCCGTTCCACTTCGTGGGCCCGAGCTCGGGCTGGACGACGAAGTGATAGTAGACGTAGCCCACCAGAAAGAGCGCACCGAAGAGCGTGGCCGCCAGCATGGCGCGCTCGTGGGCTTCGCGCCGACCGCGCTTGATCAGCACGAGCCCCGTGACGAGGCACAGGAAGCACGCCGCGTTCATGCAGGCGTTCAGCGCGGGCAAGCTCGTGCTCACCGCGCGACCGCCTCGCCGGCGAGGTGGAGCATGCGCCGCGCCAAGCGCTCGACCTGATTCTCGTCCGTGCCCTCGTACCAGCCGCGGCGCACGCCGGCGCGGTCCACGGCCAGCAGGCGCACGTCGTGCGTGACGCGCTCGCCGGGGGCGACGTCGGGGCCTGTCTGCTGCGCGTAGGGCAGCCAGAGACCCTCGCGCACGAAGCGCTGCACCTCGGCGTCGGTGCCGGTGAGGAAGATCCAGCGCGCGGGATCGGCGCCCAGGCGCGCGGCGTAGCGCGCGAGCACTTCGGGCGTATCGGCCGCGGGATCGACGCTGACGACCAGCAGCAGCACGTCGGTGTCGGCGAGCTCGCGCTGCAGCGCTTGCAGGCCGCGCGCGACCGAGGGGCAGGGCCCGGTGCAGGTCGAGTACAGCGCGCCGATCACCAGCGGCCGGCCGCGCAGCTCGGCGAGCGTCAGCGCGGCTCCCTGCGCCGTCGTGAGATGGAACTCGGGCAGCGCGCCGAAGCTCGCCGGGTCCTCGGGGTGCGGATCGGTGCGCGGGCCGCTGGAGCCCGCGCCCTGCACGGGCGCCGCGGCCTCGCTGCAGGCAACCGTCAGAGCCAGCGCCAGCAGGCCGAGCCACGCGCGCGCGGTCGGGCGGCCGGTCATGCTCAGCGCTGCGCTTCGGCGGGCTTCGCGTCTGCTCCCGCCGCGGGTGCGGCGTGCTCGGGCGCCGACGCGCCCTCGTGACCCTCGGCGTCCGGCGGGCGCCAACCGTCGTGCATGTTCTCGATCACGAGGCCAGTCTTCGGATCGACCTCGGAGCCGACCGGGTGCACGAGCCGTCCCTCGTGGTCGGCCACGTCCGGCATCACGTAGCCGAAGATGATCATGACCAGGAAAGGCGTGGGCAGGATCAGGCTCTTCACCACCCAGCCCTCGAACTTGAGGTGCATGAAGTAGACCGCGATCAGCCAGCCCTTGAGCGCCGCGAAGAACAAGAGGCCGCCCCACAGCATGGGACGATTGAAGCCCAGGTGCTTGCCCGCAAGGCCCCAGCCGACCTCCGCGACGGTGAAGGCGAACAGGCCGATGAAGACCTTGTCCACGCTGAAGTGCATCGCACCGTGTTCTTCGTGCTCGTGTTGCGACATCGGAGGCACTCCTAGAAGAGATAGACGATCGTGAACAAGAGCACCCACACCAGGTCGACGAAGTGCCAGTAGAGACCGGCCAGCTCGACCCCCAGGTTGTTGCGCACCGTGTAGCCGCCGCCGAGGGCCTTGAACCACACGCAGCTCAGCCAGATCACGCCCACGACCACGTGCGTGCCGTGGAAGCCGGTCATGGCGTAGAAGGTCGACCAGAAGATGTCGATCTTGGGGATGGCGCCCTCGTGGATCAGCTGGATGTACTCGTAGACCTGGATGCTGACGAAGCTGGCGCCGATCGCGATCGTCGCCGCCAACCAGGCCAGGAGCTTGCCACGCTCACCGGCCTTGGCCGCGAAGACCGCCTTGACCATCGTCCACGAGCTGGTGATCAGCAGGAACGTGTTGAAGGCGGTGATGTCGACCGCCAGGCGCTCCTGCGGATCCGGCCAGCTCTTGGCGGCCGAGCGCAGCACGATGTACGCGCCGATCAGGCCGCTGAAGAACATGATCTCGGTCGCCAGAAACAACCAGATGGCGAACTTGCCGCGCTCGACGGGCGGACCGCTGTCGTAGTCGTAGACGGGATGGTGGTGCGCGGGTGCGTCCACCGCGGGGTCGTAGGCTGCCAGGGCTTCGCTCATGTCGACTAGTTGCGCAGGACTCGAGAGACGACCGGATCGAACAGCACCGCCGAGAACAGCAGCGGGAGGTAGAAAAGGGAGACGACGACCAGCGCGCGCGCCGTGGCGCGCGACTCGCGCCGCGCGAAGCAGGCCGAGCTCGCCACGTAGGCCAAGCCCAGCATGAGCGCCGCAGCGACGTAGACGATGCCCGCCTGGCCACGCACGCCCGGCAAGAGCGACACGGGCAGGAGCAGCAGGCTGTAGGCGAGCGCTTGGCGCCCGGCGAGACCGCGCGCGCCTGGCAGGCAGGGCAGCATGCGCATCCCCGCGCGCCGATACTGGTCCTGGTACAGCCAGGCGATGGCGAAGAAGTGCGGGAACTGCCAGGCGAAGACGATCGCGAAAAGGAGCCAACCCCACGGCCCCGGTCGGCCGGCGAGGGCCACGAAGCCGAGCAGCGGCGGCATGGCTCCGGGCAGCGCGCCGACCACGGTGTTCAGGCTCGTGAAGCGCTTGAGCGGCGTGTACACGAGCACATAGACGGCCAGCGTCGAGAGCGCGAGCAGCGCCGACAGCGGCTGGAAGCAGAACGCCAGGCCGGCCACGCCGGTCAACCCCAGCACCGCGCCGAATAGCACCGCGTCGCGCACGCTCATGCGCCCGGTGGCCAGCGGGCGCGTGGCGGTGCGCGGCATGAGACGGTCGGTGTCGCGCTCGACGACCTGGTTGAAGACGCTCGAGCTCGCGCCCACCAGGCCCACGAACAGGGCCGCCAGGGCGACCGTCGGAAGCGCGGCGTCCGGACCGGCGCCGAGCAACGCGCCGGTGAAGGCCGCGAACAGCACGAAGGCCGAGATGCGCGGCCGCACCAGCACCAGGAAGTCCGCCAGCACCTCGGCGCGCGGCCGGGCCACGGCGAGTTCCACGCGCGCCTTCATCGAGCACCTCCGAGGGCCCGGTGGGACAGGGGCTGCGGCGCTTCGCGCGCGTCCAGGCGTCGCGTCCACAGCCAGATCACGGCCAGGTCGGCGAACAAGAGCGCCCCGCCGAGCACGTGCGCGATCGACAGCGCCCACTCGGCCGGGCCGATCGCATGCGGCCGGAAGCCGGCCCAGGCCAGACCGCCGAGCACGATCTGCACCAGCAGCAGCACGGGCAGGCGCTTCAGCGCCTTGAGCAGGCTGGCGGGCAGTGCAACGCCGGCCGCGACCAGCGCGGAGCCACGGCGCGCGACGCCCGCCACCACGGCCATCGAGAGCAGCGCGCCCAGGCCGTGCAGCGCAAAACGCGCCGTGCTGCTCGCCACCGGCTCGGGCCGCAGGCCATGGCGGTACCAAGCGCCCAGCACGATCTGTGCGTAGAGCACGAGCAGCGCGAACAGCGCGATCTTCGCCAGCGCCTGCAGCTCGGGACGCGCGCGTGCCGCCGAAGCGCTACTCGCGCGCCAGTCACTCGAAAAGAGCAGCGTGTTCGCGCACAGGACGGCGAAGACCAGCTGCGCCGCAGCGCCGTGCAGGAAGGCGAGGTCGCTGTCGTTCGCCAGCACGCGCAGACCGCCGAGCGTGCCCTGCGCGCAGACCGCCAAGAGCGCCACCAGCGCACCGACGCGCGCCGCGCGCGCGTGCGGGCGCAGCCAGGCGAGCGCCAGCGCCGCGAGCGCGAACAGGCCCACCAGGATCCCGAACAAGCGGTGCGTGTGCTCGACGAAGGTCGCCGTGTCGCGGAACCACTTCTCGGCCGGGAAGAACAGCAGGAAGTGGCCCTCGGCCACCAGCCAGCCGTCGACCGCCATGCCCGCCCCCAGTGTGGTCACCGAGCCGCCGAACAGCACCAGCGGCACGGCGCACAGCGCGCACAAGAGCGCGCAGCGCCGGGGCCAGGGCCCCGGCTCGCTGGGCGCGAGGGTGGGACGGAGCGCGCTCACGCGTGGACTTGGAACCCGACCGCTTTCTGCGTCTGCGGCACGAAGTCCTTGGGCGCATCGGGCACGCCGTACTCGTACGGCCCGTGGTAGACGGCCAGCGGCTTGTCGAAGTTGCCGTGCCCGGGGGGCGAGGGCGCTTCCCACTCCAGCGAGCACGCGTTCCAGGGATTGCGGCCCACGCGCTTGCCCCACACCATCGAGCCGAAGAAGTTCAGCACGAAGAAGATCTGCCAGCCGAGCAGCGCGAACGCGCACCAGGAGATGAACTGGTTCATCGGCTGCAGGTGCGCGTAGGTCTCATAGGCGTAGGGATCGGCCGTGCGCCGCATCAGCCCCGCCAGACCCAGCTGGTGCATCATGTAGAAGACGCCGTTCAGCGCGATGAACGTGCCCACGAAGTGGATCTTGCCCAGCGTCTCGTTCATGGCGCGCCCGAACATCTTCGGGAACCAATGATAGATGGCGGCGAAGATCGCCATCATCGAGCCGGCGAAGACCACGTAGTGGAAGTGCGCCACGATGATGTAGGTGTCGTGGATGTAGATGTCGACCGGCGTCGAGGCCATCCAGATACCCGACAGGCCGCCGATGATGAACATGGCCACGAAGGACACCGCGAACAGCATCGGCGTCGTGACCTGGATGCGCGCGCCCCACAGCGTGCCGAGCCAGTTGAAGACCTTCACCGCCGAGGGCAGCGCGATCATGATCGTGGCGGTCATGAACACCAGGCCCACGCTCGGGTTCATGCCCGACATGAACATGTGGTGGCCCCACACGATGAAGCCCAGGCCGGCGATGCCGCAGATCGAGTAGACCATCGGCTTGTAGCCGAAGATGGGTTTGCGCCCGTGCACCGCGAGGATGTCGGACACGAAGCCCATCGACGGCACCACTAGGATGTACACCGCCGGGTGCGCGTAGAACCAGAACAGGTGCTGCCACAGCAGCGGGTGTCCGCCGGCCGCCTGGCCGATGGCCTCCGGACTGACGTTGTTGATGATCACGCCAGTAGGGGTGAAAAAGCCTGCGTCGAACAGGCGGTCGAACAGCTGCATGAAGGTCGCCGCCGTCAGCACGGGCAGCGCGAACAGCTGCAGCAGTGCCGCAACCAAGAGGCTCCAGATCGAAAGCGGCATGCGGAAGAACGTCATGCCCGGCGCGCGCATCTTGACGATGGTCGTCACGTAGTTGACGGCGCCCATCATCGAGCTGACGCCCACGAAGGTCAGCGAGATCAGCATCCAGTTCTGGCCCCAGTTGCTGCCGGGCGCGGCGCTCTCGATGGTCGAGAGCGGCGGATAGGCGGTCCAGCCGGCGGCGGGCCCGCCACCCTCGGCGCCGAAGGAGAGGAGGATGCAGAAGATCCCGGGCCACCAGAACCAGTAGCCCAGCATGTTCAGACGCGGGAAGGCCATGTCCGGCGCGCCCAGCATGAGCGGGATCAGATAGTTGCCGAACGTGCCCGTGAGCAGCGGGATGACCACGAAGAAGATCATCAACGTCCCGTGCATCGTGAAGAGCATCGTGTAGCCCTCCGGCGTCGTCACCCCGCCCGTGGCCGGGAAGAGCAGGCGCCCGAGGACCGGCATCTCCGTCCACGGGTAAGCGAGCTGCCAGCGGATGGCCATGGCCATCAGTCCACCCAACAGCAGCATCACCAGGCCGGTGAACAGGAACTGCAGGCCGATGACCTTGTGGTCCGTCGAGAAGATGTACTTCCTCAGGAAGCCGAACTCGTGGTGCTCGTGACTGACGTGGGTGGTGCCCGGCGGGTCGATGCCGAGCGGCTTGGCTTCGTGGGCGGGGGCGTGGGCGTGCGTGCTCATGGGCTAGTCTTTGGCGTACAGGTTCTCGCGCTGCTTCGCGAGCCACGAAGCGAACTCGTCCTTGGGTAGGACGTGGATCTTGCCGGCCATCTTGTAGTGGCCCCAGCCGCACAGCTCGGCGCAGATCAGGTCGTAGTCGCCGGGCCGCGTGGCCTCGAACCACACCGGGATCTCCATGCCGGGCACCGCGTCCTGCTTGAGGCGGAAGACCGGCACGAAGAAGCTGTGCAGCACGTCACGGCTCTTCAGACGCAGCACGACCTTCGTGTCGGCCGGGACCGTTATGTCGTAGGGCACCTCGATCACGTCGGCGCCCTCGAAGTTTCCCTGCGCGTCGGGATAGCGCACGCGCCAGTCGAACTGACTGGCGTAGATCTCCATCAAGGGCTTCGCGACCGTGTAGGGGCCGTCCTCGGGGAAGTTGATCTTCACCGTGGACCAGGCCTTCATCTGCGAGAAGGCCACGAAGATCAAGAGCAGCGCCGGGATCGCGGTCCACACCATCTCCAGCGTGTGGTTGCCGTGCGTGTAGGTGGCGCGCGTCGCGTCCTTCTTGCTGTAGCGGAAGAAGAACCACACCAAGAGCAGCTCGGTGCCGACGAACGTGACCGCGACCATCCACATGATCACGTCGAACAGGAAGTCGATGCTGGGACCGTAGGTGCTGTAGGTCGGCGGGAACCACAGGCCCCACTCCTCGGCCTTGACAAAGGTCCACACGCCGAGGATCGGCACGGCGAGGAACAACAGCGTGATGACGGCGCGCAACAGAAAATGCTTGAGACTGCTCATGGGCTCAGTGGTGGCTGGGCGCCGCGGCGACGGTGGCCTCGTGGACCGAAAGCGTGCGCACGAAGAACGCCAGGTCCCATATGTCGCTCTCGGTCATGGGGTGCTGCTTACCGTCCTCGGTGACGGTCATGCCGATGTGCTCGGGCATCGGCGTGCCGTTGATGCCCGCGTAGATGCGGCGGTAGAGGTCGATCGGTCGGCGCCCGAAGCGGAACACGCCGCGCGTCAGGTCACGCACGCTGATCTCGTTGCCCCATTCGTCCTTGACGCGGCGCGTCTCCTTGGTGAGCGGGTCGACCTCGAAGGCCGAGGCGCCGTCGCCGCGTCCGGAGGTGCCGTGGCAGCTGACGCAGTTCGCGCCGCCCTTCTCGCCGGGCGTCATGAACAGCGTGCGCCCGTGGGCGAGGCGCTCGGGCGTCACCGCCGGGATGTCCTCGGCGGCGATGACCTGCTTGCTCGCGCCGCGCCACTTGGCGACGACGTCGCCGTAGTTCTCCTGGACGCTCTCGAGGCTGAGCCCCTCGTCGCTCGTGTAGAAGCTCGCCAGCAGGATCTCGGTCTCGCCGCGGATCGCCAGCAGGCGCACGTAGTCGACCAGGCCGTGCAGCTGCGCGTCCGTGAAGCGCCGGAAGGACGGCATCGCGGTCGTGTACACGCCTTCGGTCAGGACGCGGTAGACGTCCTCGTGGCGCGGGCGCGACTTGCCCTTGAGGGCCGTGAATTTGAACTTGCCCGGACGGTAGTCGCGCGGGCGCGGGTTCAGGAAGCGGCTGGTGGAGCCGTTGCCGCCGCCCTCGGTGCCGTGGCAGTGGAAGCACTGGTTGCGATAGAAGGCGGCCGAGTTGGAGAGCGAGGGGTAGTACTCGCTGAAGAGCTTGACGCCCTCTTCCTTCAACGCGGCGGCGTCGCCGGCCTTCTCGGCCTTCAGCGCCAGCCACCAGCGCCACAGGTCGTCGGCGAAGCGCGGCTGGAAGACGTTCTCGAAGTCCCCCGCCTCGATCGAGGCGATCTGCTCGCGGTAGGCCGCGCGGTTGCTCGCGATCAGCGCGGCGAGGGCGTTCTCGTCCTTCTTGACCAGGTCCTCCCCCCAGTAGTTGGGGTCGAAGTCCCAATCCTTCAGCGCCAGGAAGCGCGGATCCTTGGGCGTGCCGACCAACATCTCCAGGACCCCGGCGAGCTGCGCCTGGGCCCCCGGATCGCCCTGCAGGTCGGGGTTCTTCTCCACGACCGGCCCGTTGAGCGAGTAGTGCAGCTCAGGGGTGAACGGCTCGAACTTGCAGGAGAGGGTAAGGGTCAGCGCAACCGCCGCGAGGAGGGCGGCGCTTCGATGGCGGCGCACGATCATGCCAGGGGGACTCGCTTGGGGCGGGCTCGCGCTGGGGAGCGAGGTTCCGCCAAGGTTGGGCAGGGGTCGGAACGCGCCCCGCGGGGACGCGAATCAAGCGAGGGAGTGTGACGGGCCGGTTCGCCAAGTCAAGCCGACGCCCCCCTTCCGTAGCCGTCAGCTCGAGGAGCTCTTCTCGGGTGGCACGACCTGGACGGCGAGCGCGTGATCGCGGACGCCCATCGAGAGGCGCCAGTGGGCAGTCTCGAGCAGGCCGAGCAGGCCGCCGACCGCCGCCCCGACCACGATCACCCCGCGCTCCCCGGCCGGCGTCCCGTCGGACAACAGCAGCGCGATCGGGATCGGCCCGGCGAAGATCCCCGCCAACCAGTACCAGCCGGGCGAGACCGGCAGGAGGCGGATCAGCCCCGCGACTGAGATGCCATACAGCCAACCGACGAGGATCCCCGCGAAGCGGTTGCCGCCTTCGCCGAGCTGGAACACCGCCAAGCCGAGGAACGCGCCGCCGATGCCCGAAGGCAGGAGCAGCACGCCCAGGAACCGCTTCCACTTGGAACGGAGCCCGGCGACCGTCACGACAGCCCTCGCGAGAGGTTCTCGAGCCCGCGAACCACGTCGGCCCAGCTCGGCAGGTGCTCCAGCACGCCCTCCAGCGCCGCCAGCCGCCGCTCGCCCGGCGCGACGACGAAGTCGGGAGCCTGGTTCTCCAGCAGGAACAGCAGCAGCACGGCTGCGGCCGCGGCCAGCAGCACCAGCGGCACGGAGCCCATCCGTCGCCGCGCGGGACGCAGCTCGGCGCTGCGCGCCAGGACGTGCGCCACGACGCGCGCGGAGTCGGCTTCCAGCTCGGCCGGCACGACGGCACGGATCGCGGCCAGCAGCGCGAGCTCTGCGTCGTATTCGCGGCGACAGGCGGCGCAGGCCTCCAGGTGTCCGCGGTCGCGCGCATCCTCCAGCGCGGGCAAGCCGTGGTCGGCCAGCGCTTCCAGGCGGCCCTGGAGGCGTGCACAGCTGGCGGGCAAGGGAGTGGGATTCATGCTTCGGTCCGGGTTCGAGTCGGGCGTTGCAGGGCCAGCTTGAGGTGCTTCAGGCCCTGGTAGTAGTTCGCGCGCGAGGCCTCCTCGCTGATGCCCAGGAGTTCGGCGATCTCGGCGTGGGAGAGCTCGTGGTTCACGCGCAGGTCGACCACCTCGCGCTGGCGCGCCGAGAGTTCGGCCATGCGCGCGCGCAGGGTCTCGAGCTCCTCGCCGCGCTCGAGATGGCCTTCGTGTTCGGCCTCGACGCTCGGCTCCAGCGCATCGCCGGGCTCCAGCCCGCGCTCGCCCGCGCGCCGGTGCCGCGCGCGCGCCAGGTTGAGCGCGATCGACAGCAGCCAGGCGCGCAGCTGCGCGGGCTCGCGCAGGCGCGCCAGGTTCGCGTAGGCGCGCAGCCAGGTCTCCTGCAGCACCTCGCGCGCGTCTTCGCGGTTGCTGAGCGCGCCGCGCAGGGTCGCGAGCAGCGGGGCGGAGTGGCGCTGGAGCAGTACATGGAAGGCCTCGCGCTCCCCCGCCAGCACGCGCGCGATGAGGTCGGACTCGTCCAAGCGAGGGGGCTCGGGAGCGGGAGGCACGGGGCAGGGGGACGTGAAACGAAAAGCCGGGGAAACACGCTGCGCGCGGACGGCAGGCCGGTCTGCGGCGGCGAAGTCCTATCATTCCCGCCCCATGGAGCGCTCCCCGCTGCTCGATCGCTTCCAGAGCGCCGGTGTACGCCTCGGCGCGCGCCCCGAGGCGCCGGCCTGCGCCGCCCCCCTCACCTTCGGCGACGTGCCCGCGGAGTACCGCGCCGCGCTCGAAGGTTCGGCGCTGTTCGACGCCAGCGACCGCGGACGCGTCACCGTCGCGGGCAAGGACGCGGCCGACTTCCTCCACCGGCTGCTGGCGAACCACGTCAAGTCGCTGCCCGTCGGCGGCGGCGACCGGAACCTCCTGCTGTCGCCCAAGGGCAAGGTGCTGTTCGAGTTCGAGCTCGCGCGCGAGGCCGAGTGCTTCGAGCTCTCGACCCCACCGACGCACGCGCCGGCGCTGAGCGCGGCGCTGGAGCGCTATCACTTCGCAGAGAAGCTCGAGTTCAGCGACACGAGCGCCGGCCACGCGCCGCTGGAGCTGCTCGGTCCGACGACGCCGGAAGTGCTCGCGCGGCTCGTAGGCGCGCGCGCGCAGCTCGCCCCCCACGTCAGCCAGCGAGTCGAATGGCACGGCGGAGTGCTCGAGCTGCGCGCGCTCGCGCAGGGCGTCGTGCGCCTCGACGCGGGTCCGGAGCGCGTGCTCGAGCTGTGGGACGCGCTGGTGAGTGCCGGCGCGCGCCCCGCAGGTCTGGTGGCGCGCGACAGCCTGCGCGTCGAGGTCGCCCAGGCGCTGTTCGGCGTCGACGTCGACGAGAACGTGTACCCGCAGGAGGCCGGGCTCGACGACGCCTTCGCGCTCGACAAGGGCTGCTACGTCGGCCAGGAAGTCGTGGCCAAGATCGACACCTACGGCGGGCTGAACAAGCGCCTCATGCCGCTCGCGGTCGAGCACTCCGATCCGGTGCCGCGCGGCACGCAGCTATGGCGCGTCGAGGAGGGGGAGCGCCGCGAACTCGGCCTGGTCACGTCGTGGGGCTACTCCTTCGCGCTCGACACCGGCCTGGTGCTGGCCTTCGTCAAGCGCCGTCACCAGGAACTGGGCACGGCCTTCGAGCTCGAGGGCCACGGCCGCGCGACGATCGTCACCCCGCCGCGCGCGCGCTGAGCGACTGCACTACTTCTTCTGGCCGAGCTTCTCGGCCGGCACGGGCGCGAAGCCCTCGGGCGTGCCGCTGTAGGAGTCGAGCACCACGTCGATGCCGATCATGACCGTCTCGTTGGCCACCGGGATCTTGCCCTGGATGCGCACGGCCACGCCGGTCGTCTTCTCGACCCACAGGTGGATCGTGCCGTTGATGCCGAACACGCCCTCGAACTGTGCGGCCTTCTCGGCGAACGCCTCGCCCGGATAGGGCTCGGGCGCGAGCACGACCTCGACCACGTCGAAGAACGTGCCGGGCTTCGTCTCGATACGCCGCTCCTCGCCACGCTGCAATTTCAGCTGCCACAGGCGATCCTTGTCGATGAGCGGGAAGGCGATCTCCGTGGCCTTTCCGGTGATCAGCGTGCGCGTCTGCAGCACGGCCGTGAGCATGTCGAGCGTGCCCGCGGGCACGGCACGCTCCTTCGCGGGCCGCCAGATCCGCGTACCCGCTGGCGCGCCCTTGGAGGTGTCGCCGCGGTAGCTCGACAGCAGCGCACCGTCCTTCGTCCCGACCAGGATCTCGCGTCGTCGCGTCTGGCTGCTCTTGTTCAGCGCCGTGTACAGCAGACGCGGCCACTGCTGCGGCAGGATGCGCGTCTCGAGCGTGGATTCGAGCGAGTAGAGGAAGTAGCTGCCCTCGGCATACAGCTGGATCGAGGCCACCTCGCCGGCCGAGGCCGCCGGCTGCTGCACCATGAGCGACACGGGCTGGTCCATGACCGAGCAGGTCTGCGTCACGCTGCCCACGAGCGCCGAGAAGATGCCCGTGTCGAGGCGCGCCTTGTAGACGAGCTTCTCCTCGCGCGGGATCAGCAGCGCGGGCACCTCGGCTCCAGGCTCGAAGCGGAAGGGCGGCTTCTTGGCCGGCGCCGAGGCTTCCTGGAAGCCGGCTTCCTGGGCCACGGCTTCGGCCTGGGCCGCCTGACCGGCGGAGAGCGCGAGGGCGCCGCAGAGGAACTCGAGAAGGAAGCGCATCCAACACTGGATCACGGTGAAGAGCGAAGCCGCGAGGAGCACGTGAGGTCGGCGTCCTGCCGAACGCCCTGTTCACGGTACGAACCGAGCACGGCGACTGCGAGGGGTCATCCGCGGCCATTCGAGGCTCGGAATCGAGGCCTGAGACACATAGGCTCGTCTGGTCCCGCTGGCCATCCCGGCAGCCTCTGCCCGTGGATCGCGGCTCTCCGGGAAGAGTTTCGCTCCCCCGCTCGTCCTCCGAGCCCCTCATGCGCGCGTTCGCCCTCCGCACCGGTCCGCTCCTGCTCCTGCTCCTGGTCCTTAACTCCGCGCTCGCGTGCAGCTCGACGGGCAAGGGCTCGGGCCCGAAACGCGGCAAGCCCGAGCCGTTCGTCCCGCTGCCGGACGAGGGCCCCGAGACGATCACTTACTTCCTGACGCGCTTCGACCGCTCGTTGTTGCAGTGGAGCGGGCTGAAGCTCGCCGGTTCGTCGCCGCGCGAGCAGAACGAGCTGGCCGCGCTCGAAGCCAGCATGACCTACCGCGCGCAGAAGCGCCGTGACGAACTGTTGACCGAGCTCGAGAGCGGCGCGCCCAACAACCGCCGCGTGGCCGCGGCAGCGCTGGGCTTCACGCACGACCCGACGGTGCTCGGGCCGCTCTCGGCGACGCTCAGCGATCGCGATCCCGAGGTGGTGCAGAAGGCCTTGCTCGCGCTCGGAGTCCTGGCCCATCCCGACACTCCGCTCGGCCCGCTGCACAGCCTGCTGGTCAACGCCCCCGAGCCGTGGACGCGCAACAACGCGGCCTTCACCCTGCTCGCGCTGGCGCGCGCGGGCTGCCGGACGAGCGAGATGGCGCAGACCTGTCGCGCGGGCCTGGGCGACTCCGAGGCTGGCGTGCGCGCGCAGTGTGCCAGCGCGCTGGGCGCCATGGCCGACCCGGAGGCGGCGCCACAGCTCGCCGCGCTGCTCATGGACGGACAGAACCTGGTCGCGTTGGCGGCAGCCATGGCTCTCGCCAATTTGGGACGGGAGCACCCGGAGATGAAGGGCACCGCCGCGCGTGCGCTGTCCGGAGCCCTGGACGGGGTCCAGGCCGATCGACGCCAGCACTTCCTCGGCGCCCTACGCCTGCTGGCCGACGAGAACATGGGCGATGACGCACGCCCGTGGCGCGAGTGGGCCTACAAGCTGCCCTGAGGCGCTGAAGCAGCGCGGACACTCGCGCTCGACTCGTGGCGCGCCACCTCCGGCGCGACCCTGCGGCGCGACCCTGCGGCGCACATGGTACGGTGAGACGGAGCATGCGCGCGCGCTCCTCGATCAAGGCGGCGAAGTTCACGGAGTCGGTGATCCGCGAGATGTCGCGCGTGTGCGCGCGCGAGGGCGGCGTGAACCTGGCCCAGGGCTTCCCCGACTTCCCCGCGCCGCTGCCCATGAAGGAGGCCGCCAAGCGCGCGATCGACGCGGACAAGAACCAGTACGCGGTGACCTGGGGCACACCCGCGCTGCGCGCCGCCATCGCGAAACGCGCGGCGGCCTACAACGGGATCGCGCTCGATCCGGAGCGCAACGTCACGGTGTGCTGCGGCGCCACCGAGGCCATGATCGCGGCCCTGCTGGCCACCCTCGATCCAGGGGATGAGGTGGTGATCTTCACGCCCTTCTACGAGAACTACGGACCCGACTGCCTGCTGTCGGGTGCCACGCCGCGCTGGGTGCCGCTGCGGCCGCCCGAGTGGAGCTTCGATCCAGGTGAGCTTGCGCGCGCCTTCGGTCCGCGCACGCGCGCGATCATCGTCAACACGCCGCACAACCCGACCGGCAAGGTGTTCTCGCGCGCCGAGCTCGAGTGCATCGCCGCGCTATGCCGCGAGCACGACGCGCTGGCGCTCACCGACGAGATCTACGAGTACATCCTGTTCGACGGCGCCGAGCACGTCTCGCTGGCCACCCTGCCGGGCATGGCCGAGCGCACGATCACGATCAGCGGGCTCTCCAAAACCTGGAGCGCGACCGGCTGGCGCATCGGTTGGGCGCTGGCCAGCGAGGAGCTCACCGTCCCGATCCGCAAGGTGCACGACTTCCTGACCGTCGGCGCGCCGGCGCCGCTGCAGGAGGCGGCCGCCGAGGCCCTGGCCTTCGGCCCCGAGTACTTCGCCGATTTGCGGCGCGACTACCACGCGCGGCGCGCGCTGCTCGTGCCGGCCCTGGCCGAGCTCGGCTTCCGCGTGTTCCAGCCGGGCGGCGCCTACTACGTCATGGCGGGCTTCGAGCGCTTCGCCCAGCCGGGCGAGGACGACCTGGCCTTCGCGCAGCGCCTCGTGCGCGCGGGCGGCGTGGCCTGCGTGCCGGGCTCGAGCTTCTTCCCTACTCCGGCCGAAGGCCGCGCGCTGATCCGCTTCTGCTTCGCCAAACGCCTCGAGACGCTGGAGCGCGCGGTGCACGTGCTACGGGAGCGGCTGTCGTGATCGCCGCCGCTTTGTGCCTGGCGCTGGCGCAAGCTGCCCAAGGGCACGGCCCGGCGCCTGGCGCACGCGCCGCCATCGCCGGACTGGCGGGCTTCCAGAGCGTCTCGACGATCGACTACGGGACGGTGCGCAACCGCTTCACCGCGACCTACGTGTTCCCGGACCGGACGCGCTGGCACTTCGACAACCCCGCGGGAAAAGTTCGCCAGCATCAGTTCTACTACCGCCACGGCGAGCAGCTGTTCGCGATGGAAAACAGCGCCTCGCACCGGCTCGCAGACGAGCAAAGCGACAGCCTGCTACGCCAGATGGAGCTGCGCCGCGCCGTCATGCTCTGGCCGGACGGCTTCGCCTGGGAGGCGCGCGAGCCCGGCACGCAGACAGCCGTCGCCCATGCCGATTCGTGCTGCCGCGAGCGTCCTCTAGGTACGCTGGTCGCCCATCTCGCGAACGGGCGCCCGAGTCGGGTGGAAGTCCGCGACGAGCAGGGCCAGACGCGCGAGACGCTCACCGTGCGGGAGTGGCAGGAGGTGAACGGGCGCTCCTGGCCGCGCGTGCTCGTCGTCGCAGGCGAAGGCGTGGGCTTCACCGAGACGGTCGAGTCGCTCGAGACCCAGATCCACTACCTCGATCTCTTCTTCCTTCCGCCCGACCAGCGCGCCATCCCGAAGGGCGCCACCAGCAGCTCGCAGGTGTTGTCGAACGACCTCGTGGCGGTCAGCTACGTTCCCCGCGACTTGCCCGCCGGCGCGACCTGGGACGAGGCCGTCGCCACGACCCGCGGCTGGATCCTAGCCGCGAACGAGGCCGGGAAGGGAAATGGTCAGACCTTCGACCCCGTGCCGACCATCGAAGTCGGCCCGGAGGGCAAGCCCGTCCGCGCCTGGCTGCGCCTGAAGGAACCGTCCCCGACCCCGGCCGAAGGGCTGACCAACAGGAACGAGCGCCCGGGGCTGATCCTGGCTCTGCCCGCGCTCGCCGAGGTCGGGTCTGCGGCCCTCGCGCAGCTGCGGGCCGCCGTGCCCCCCCGCTCCAAGGCGGGGGTTCCCTACCTGCGCTTCCACAATAGACCGGTCTTGCCGGTCGAGCTCGTCTTGCCCCTCGAGCCAGCTGAATGATGTCCCTCTCGGTGTCCACTGCAGTGGACGCAGAGCGCGCGGAACGGGGTGGGAGCCGCCGTTCAGACGGGGCACCTCGTTTGCGTGAGGCGAACTTCGGCCGCCCAGAACAGGGAGCTGCTCATGAAGACCCGCATCCTCGCCCTCCTCGGTCTGTCCCTGCTGCTCATCGCGGATGCCCCGCTCGCACAACGCGGATCGAAGGGCTCGTCGGGCTCCTCGGGATCGCCCTCGCGCGGCTCGAGCGGCTCTTCCTCGCCGCGCCCGTCTAGCCAGGGCGGTCGCGGTTCGAGTCCGGCTCCAGCACCGCGGCCCTCCAGCGGTGGAGCTTCCAGGCCGGCCCCGACTCCGTCCTATGGCGGCGGCTCGTCCGGCGGTGGGAGCGTGCGCCCCAGCTCCCCGCCCTCCGTACGCCCCAGCGCGCCTCCTTCCGTCCGTCCCAGCACGCCCGCGCCGAGCTCGCGTCCATCCGCGAACCCGCCGTCGAGCGCGCCCACCGTTCCGCCCAGCTCGGGAGGCTCGTCCACCTCGGGCGGCGACATCTACTCCGGCCGCTCGCGACCGGCTCCGACCTCGTCCAACCCCGACTCCGCGCCCACGGCAGGGCCCGCGGTGGAGCCCCCGGAGGTGGGGGCTCCATCGGGGAACTCGGGCGGAGTCGCGATCCCTCCGGTGCGCAGCCAGCCTCGCGTGCGCTTCCCAGCGCCGTATTCGCCGGCCGGCTCCACCGGACGCGGCTCGAGCTTGGCCCCCCGCCCGCTGGTGCCGTCCTCGAGCGGCAGTGCCGGCGGCAGGTCGGGCGGCCTGACAACCGGCAATGGAAGCGTAGGCAAGCGCGACTCAGGGCCGGTCGTGGGCTACGACCGTGGCCCGACGAGGCGCGTCGAGCTGCCGCGCCCGAGCGGCCCCGCGCCCTCCAAGCCCAGCGGACCGGCGACGGGCAAGGGTGGAAGCGGCAAGGGCGCGGCGTCCTCCGAAAAACCGCAGGGCTCGCGCACCGTCTCGGTCCCGAACTGGCGTGACGTGCGGCATTCGAATCCGGACTTGGCCAACGACATCCGCACGACGTCACGAGTCGCGCGCCGCGCCCACGACGTCGCGGGCGGTGCGGCGGCGGGTTCGATCGGCGGCGTGCAGCCCGGCGATTACCGCGGCGGCCTCGGCCTCGACGACAACTGGGTGTGCGATCCCTGCGGCTCGAACAACTGGAGCTGCAACAGCGGGTGGAACTGGGGCGCGTCGTGGTGCTGGTGGTCCTACCCGTTCTACTGGTCCTGCTACTACCCGTGCTGGTACTGGTACTCGTACCCGTACTACGCCTACGACTACGGCCTGTACCCGGCCACGACGGTGGTCTACGCCGAGCCGCAGGTGATCTACGTGAACGGCGCGCAGCCCGCGCAGGAGTCTGTGGGCGAAGGCGTAGTCTCGGCTCCGCCGAGCGCCGCGCCCGCGCCGCAGGCAGCGCCGCCGGCCGAGAGCCCGCTGGCGATCGCCGCGCAGCGCTACCTCGAGCTCGGCGACCGCGCCTTCCGCGGCGGGCGCTACTACGACGCGGTGCAGTTTTACGCCAAGGCCGTCGAGTTCGCGCCGGACCAAGGCGCGCTGTATCTGGTGTTGGCCGACGCACTGTTCGCGGCCGGCGACTACCACTACGGCGCCTACGCGGTGCGTCGCGCCCTGGAACTCGATCCGGCACTAGTCGACAGTCGCGTAGACAAGCACGGCTTCTACCCCGATCCGAAGCTGTTCGACGAGCAGCTGGAGACGCTCGAGCGCTATCTCGCGGCCAACCCCAGCGACCGCGACGCACGCCTGGTGCTGGCGCTGAACTACCTGCTCGGCGCCAAGCCGAAGGAAGCGCAGCGCACGCTTGAGGCCGCGCTGCCCACGATGTCCGAGGATGCCGCCGCCCAACGCGTGCTCGAGCGCGCGCGCGCAAACGCGCAGGGCCAGTAGCGGCCCTTGGCACGTCGAGCGAGCCGGCCCAGGCCGGCTCGCTTCGTTTTCGGGCTAGCAGCCTGTCGGAGTAGTCCCGTCGCGAGGCAAGGCGTTCTGCGGCGAGGCAAGGAGCGCGACGAAAAGACAGCGGAGGTGGCCTTCCTGGCCACTGAGCATGGCTTGCCTAGCGCGACGCTGCATCGGCGCACAGCGCGAAGCCGCAGCAGGGACTACGCCGACGGGCTGCCAGGCCAGGAATCAGGCGCGGAGCTCGCGCGGTCCCGCGTCGCTCTGGAAGAAGAAGATCGGCGGGCGCCGGCCGAAGCGGCGCGCGAACTCGCCCTGCACGTGCTCGGCGAAGCCCTCGCGCGCGGCGCGCGGCAGGAGCACCACCGCGCAGCCGCCGAAGCCCGCCCCGGTCAGGCGCGCGCCGAGCACGCCCGGCCAACGCTGCGCGGCGTCGACGATGCAATCGAGTTCGGGCACGGAAACCTCGTACCCGTCGCGCAGCGAGGCGTGGGTCGCGCTCACCTCGGCGCCGAAATCCGCGTGCCGCCCGGCGAGCAGCGCCGCGCGCGCGCGGTGCGTACGCTCGACCTCGCTGCTGACGTGGCGCGCACGCTTCAGGAGCAGCGGGCCGAGCTCTTCGGCATGCGCCTCCACCAGGCCGAGCGGCACCTCGCACAGCACGCGCGCCTCGGGCGCGTGCCGGCGCAGCAGCTCGAAGGCGCGTCCGCACTCGGCCACGCGCCGGTTGAAGTCGCCCTTGGCGAGCTCACGGCGGATGCCGCTGTCGACGATCGCGATCAGGAGCTCGCGCGTGTCGAGCGGCAGGTGTTCGTAGCACGCGTCCTTGCACTCCAGCCACAGCACGTGGCCCGGCTTGGAGAGCGCCACCGCGTAGGGATCCATGATCCCGCACTGCACCCCGACCCACTTGCGTTCGCCCCACAGCGCGGCCTCGATGCACGCCAGCGGATCCGGCGCGCGGCCCCACAGCGCGCGGAAGGCGAAGGCGGTTCCGACGCAGATCGAGGCCGAGGACGAGAGCCCGGCGCCGATCGGCAGGTTGCCGCCGAACAGGACGTCCGCGCCGCTCGCCTCGCGGGCCTGCGACAGGAGCTGCAGCACGACGCCCAGCGGGTAGTCGAACCAGCGTCCGGCCGGCCGCGAGGGCAGACTCGTCAGCGCGGCGCTGAACGCGTCGGGCTCGAGCGTCGAGGCCAGCGTGAGGGACTCGTCCGCGCGCGGCCGCAGGGCCACGAACGTCCCGCGATCGAGGGCCATCGGCATGACCGGCCCGCCGTTGTAGTCCAGGTGCGCGCCCATCAGGTTCACGCGCCCGGGCGAGAAGAAGCGCCGCGGCGCCGGCCCCGGCCCGAAGCGCTGCACGAACAGCTGCGCGTGTTGCGCGAGGCGCTCGTCGAGCGCGCGTGTGTCGAGAGCCGCGGACATCGCCGAAGGGTAGCGAGGACGGCGAGAGCGGACCACCCTGGCAGCTCGGTCGCCGCGCGGCTATCGTGCCGCGCATGCGCGCTCCGGCCCTGGCTCTCCTCGTCTGCGCCACGCTCGCCTGTGCTTCCTGTGCGAGCCTGCACTTCGAGCCGCGCGACGACGGCACCGGCACGTTCCATTCGACGGCCCTGGCCTTCACCTTCCTCGGCAGCGACTACCCGCAGTCGGCGGTGCTCGTGGCGCGCGCCAACGCCTCCGACGCGCGGCTGCCGAACCTGGTGGTCACGGAAGAGCGCATCTTCCCCTACTTGTGGCGCCTCGACTTCCTGCTGGATGTGATCTCGATCCGCTGGGCCTCGGTCGAGGGCACGTATGGGCCCGCGAACTGAGCGCTACGAGCGGAACCAGGTCCGCACGCGCCAGGCCCCGATCCAGCCCAGGATCTTCGCTCCGGCGCGCAGCGTGCCGCGCAGCGTGCCGGTGATCTTGCTCTTGCCCACGCGCGGGCGATAGCGGACCGGGACCTCCACCACGCCGAGGCCGGCGCTGTGCGCCTTGAGCTGCATCTCGATCGTCCAGCCGAAGCCGGTGTCGGCCATGTGCAAGCGCTTCAGCGCGCGCACGCGAATCGCGCGGAACGGCCCGAGGTCCGTGTAGCGCGCGCCGAACAGGACGCGCATCAGGAAGCATGCCAGGCGGTTGCCGAACCAGGCCTGCGGCAACAAGGCCGAGAGCGTGGCTCCGCCCAGGATGCGCGAGCCGATCACGAGCTCGGCGCGACCCTCGTCGAGCGGCGTGAGCAGGCGCTCGAGATCCTCGGGATAGTCCGAGTGGTCCGCGTCGAGAAACACGATCACGTCCTCGTCGCCCAGCGGCGGCACGAGCCCGTGGTCGTCGAGCAACCAGCGCAGCCCGGCCAGGCAAGCACTGCCGTACCCGCGGCGCTCCTCGCGCACCACGACCGCTCCCGCTGCGCGCGCGACCTCGCCCGTGCGGTCGCTCGATCCGTTGTCGACCACGACCACGATCAGCGCGCGCGTGCGCGGGATTTCGGCCAGCACGAGCGGCAGCGCTTGCTCCTCGTCGAAGGCCGGCAGGACCAGCGCGAGGCGCGTCACGCGCGCTCCTCTGCCGCCAGCGCCTGCAGGATCTCGGCCAGGACCTCGGCGATGGGGCGCGGTGTCCAGCCAAGCTCGGCGCGCGCGCGCGCGGCGCGAAAGCGGAAGTGCAGTCCGAGCAGTGCCAAGGCCTCCGGGGTGATGCGCTCGCTGGGTGCGAAGCGATCGGCGAGCGCTGCCGCGCCCACCAAGAGGCGCCACAGCGGCCGCGGCACGCAGGCGCGCGGCGGGGAGCGACCGGCGAGCCGGCAGGCGAGGCCCAACAGGTCGTGCAAGCGCCAGGCCGACTCCGCCAGCAGATAGCGCCGCCCGCGCACGCCGCGCTCGAGCACGCGGCGGATGCCCTCGGCGGTGTCGTCCAGCCCGACCACCGAGAGCGAGCCCGGCGGCGTGAGCGGCCCGAGCGTGCCGCGCGCGACCCGTCCGAGGAAGTGCGTCGAGTTCGAGCCCGCGCTCGCCAGCCCGAATACGACCGCCGGACTGGCGATGACCACGTCGCGCTCGCGACTGGCGGCGAGCGCCAGCTGCTCGGCCTCGGCCTTGGTGCGCGCATAGGCCGAGTCGAGCTGCAGTCCACCGAGCGGCGCCTCGTCGTCGAGCTCCTGCTCGACGTCGGCCACCGAGCCCAGGGCGACCACCGAGCTCACGTGGCAGAAGCGCCGCACGCCGGCGCGCGCGGCCGCCGCCAGCACGTGTCGCGTGCCCTCCACGTTCGCCTGGCGCAGGAGCTCGCGGTCCGCGCGCCGGTAGCTGATGCGCGCAGCGAGATGCACGACGTCGAGCGGCCAGCTGCGCGCGCGCGCGGCGGCGGCAGCGGCGGCGAAGGCGCGCGCGAGCTCGGTTTCGTGCGCGAGCTCGGCCACGTGCCAGGTGAGCGGAATTCCGCTCAAGCCCGCGCGGTTCGTGCGCGCGCGGCAGGACACGTGCACCTCGGCGCCGTGCCGCACCAGCGCGCGCACCACGGCCGCGCCGACGAAGCCGGCGCCGCCGGTGACGAGCACCACCGAGCTCACGCCTGGCCCGCTCCGGAAGCTCGCGGGCGGTGCAGCGGCAGGCGCACGCGCGCGAGCGTGCCCACGCCGCCGGGCGCGCCGATCAGCTCGATCGCGCCGCCCATCTCCTCCAGCGCACGCTTGCTGATGGCCAGGCCCAGGCCCGTGCCCTCGCTCTTGGTGGTGAAGTACGGCTCGAACAGGTGCGCGCGCGCCTCGGACGTCAGGCCGACGCCCGTGTCGCGGATCGAGATCACGACCGCAGAACCCTCGAGTGCCGTGGCGGCGAATAGCTCGCCACCCTCGGGCATGGCTTGCAGCGCGTTGGACACCAGATTCACCAGCACCCGGCGCAGCTTGCCGAGATCGGCCCACACCACCGCCGCCGCGCCGTCCTTGTGCACGCTGACCCTGCGCTCGACCGCCCAGCCGTCGTGCAGGTGCAACACTTCCTCAAGCAAGCCCGCGACCTCGACCGCGCTCGGGTGCGCCTTCTTGCCGCCGGTGAACTCGTTGAAGTCGTTGGCGATCTCGCGCAGGTTGTGGATCTGGCGGCGGATCAGGCCCATGGTGCGCTCGAGGATCTCCTCCGACCCGGCGGCGTGCTCGCGGCGCGCGCGCTCCAAGAGGTCGAGCGACAGCAGCATCGGCGTGAGCGGATTCTTGATGTCGTGCGCGATCTGGCGCGCCATCTCACGCCAGGCGGCGTCCTTCTCGGCCTTGATGATGCGCTCGCGCTGCGTCTTGAGCTCGCTCGTCATGCGGTTCACGTCCTCGGCCAGGGCCCCGAGTTCGTCGCGCGAACGGATGTCGATGCGCGCGTCCAGGTCGCCCTCGGCCACGCGGCGCACGTGCTTCTGCAGCTCGCGGATCGGTCCGGTCGTGCGCCGCGCGATGAACAGTGTCAGGCACACGGCCAGCGCCAGCACGCCGGCCGTGCCGCCCAGCAGCAGCGTGCGCAGCTCCTCGACCGTGGAGAAGATGTCCTCGTTGTTGATGCCCACGCCCACCACCCAGCCGAAGCCGTCGGCCTGCCGCGAGCTGCACACGTGGAAGGCGGCGTTCTTCTGCTCGCCGTGGAACGAATACTCTGGATATAGGCCCCAGCCGTCGTCGTCCTCCAGCACCGTCTGGGTGAGCCGCGGCAGGCCGAGGTCCTCGCCGATGCGCTCGTAGTAGAGCGCGCGGTCGGGGTGCGCCAGGATCAGGTTCGCGTCGTCGGCCCATAGCCAGGCGTAGGCCGAGGGCGCCGCGTCCTCGCGCACCAGGCCGCGAAACGCGTCGGCGATGACCTGGGTCGAGACCAGCTCCTGGATGCGTTTCCAGTTGACGAGTCCGTACAGCACGCCGCGCACGGGCCCGCCGTCCGGCGTGCGCACGGGCGCCGCAAAGCCGAGCGCGTAGTCCCAGGCCGGATCGAAGGAGCTTTGTCCGCTGTGCCCGAACTCCAGGTGGAACGGCGAGACGTGGTGGTCGACGCGCACGAAGGAGCCCTGGGTGGCGAGCGGGAACCAGTCGCTGCGCGAGTAGTCGTAGGCGAACAGGTACTCGAGGAAAGGCTGGGACAGCGGCTCCGTGCCCTGCGCCGTGGGCCGCTTACCGTTGCAGGTGACCAGGCGCCCGTCGGGCGACACCAGCAGCACCAGGTCGTACTCGAGGCTGCGGTCGAGGTTCTTGTCGAGCTCGGCCATCAGCTGCGCGCGATAGGGCGCCTGCAGCGAGAAGGTCTGCAGGGAGACCTCGTCGCGCTCGAGGCGCGCGGCCGTGGCGGCGCCCCAGGGAGCCGCGTCGGGCGTGCTGTGCGCCGCGGCCTCGCCGCGCAGCGCGAGCTGCAAGGCGCCCTGCTCCGCGCGGTCGTCGTCGAGCGCGTTCTGGGTCAGCTGGGAATCGGCCCACTGCTCCAGGTCCATGCGCCGCTCGCGCACGAAGTAGTCCAGCTGGCCGGCCAGGTTCTTCACCAGCCCCAGGAGCACCGGCTGCACCACGTGGCGCGTCACGCGGTCGCCCATCTGCTCGTTGATGTAGAACGCGAAGGCCACGAACGGCAGCACGACCGCCAGGAGTACGGCGAGGACGAGCTTGGTCGAGATGCGGCGCAGCATGCGCGGACGAGTCGAGGGGAGGATACCCTCCGCGCACTCCGTGACCGCGCGCGATCCTGAACGCATCTTGCTCGTCCGCCTCTCGCACCTGGGCGACGTGGTGCATGCCCTGGGGGTGTTCCACGCCTTGCACGCCGCATTCCCGCGGGCCGCGATCGCCTGGGCCATCCAGGGCGAGTTCGCCGAGCTCGTCGCCGGTTTACCCGGGCTCGCGCGCGTGCTGCGCTTCGAGCGCCGCGGCGGCCTCGGCGCCTGGCGCCGCTTGCGAGCCGAGTCCAGGAGCTTCGGCCCCGACTGGTGCATCGACCTCCAGGGCAACACGAAGAGCGCCGCGGCCGCGCTGCTCTCGGGCGCCGCGCGGCGCGTGGGCCCTGCGCGGGCGGACTGGCAGGAGCCCTGGGCGGCCTGGAGCGCGCGCGACCGTGCGCCCGCGCTCGTCGCGCCCGCGCGCCACGCCATGCAGCGCATGCAGGCCCTGGTCACGCACCTCGCGCCGGGCTGGACGGGCCCGCTGCGGCTCGACGCGGCGCTCGCGGCGGACGAGCTTGTGACCGGCGAGCGGCTGCTCGCCGAGCATCTGCCGCGCGGCGCGCGCGCACCCTGGCTGCTGCACCTGTCCTCGCCCGAGGACGTGCGTGGCTGGCCCGAGCAGCGCTGGGGCGAACTGATCGAGCGCCTGCGCGCGGAGTCGCGCGGCGCGCTGGTGCTCTCCGGTCCGGCCGAGGTCGAGCTCGGGCGGCGCCTGGAGCGCGCCCACGGTGCCGACGCGCTCGTCGCACACTGGATCGGTCAACGCGGTCTGCGCGCGCTGGCGGCCGTGTTCAGCGCCGCCGCCCGACGCGGGCTGGCGCTGGTGGCCTGCGACTCGGGACCCATGCACCTCGCCGCCGCGCACGGCCTGCGCGTGCTCGCGCTCGCCGGGCCGCAGGATGCGCTGCGCACCGGCCCCTGGCCGCTGGCGGACGCGCACGCGATCGTGCGCAGCTCGACGCCCCCCGCCTGCGCGCCGTGCCTCTCGCAGCGCTGCCGCCACGCGCAGGGCCCGGTGTGCATGAGCGCGATCGGCGCCGCGGACGTGCTCGCGGCCGGCACGCGAGCGCAGTAATCTGCTCCGCTGCCACAGCCCGATGCGGATGACCCACTACTACCTGGCGCTGGCGCTGCTGCTGGCGCCGTGCCTGCTGCTGACGCTGCTCAGCGGCGCCTTCCAGGACGGCTCCCAGCGCCACCTCGTGCTGGGCTTCTTCACCGCCGTGCTCAGCGTGGCCACGCATACGCTCCTGATCCTGTTCATGATCGTCTCCGGGCGCGTGCTGCGCGCGGCGATGCAGGCGCGCGAGCTGCCGGCTGAGTTCCTGGTCGAGCTGAACCAGTTCTTCGCGCGCCGCAACGCCTATCCGCTGGCGATCCTCGCCGCGTTTGCCGCCACGGCCGCGGCGGTGCTGGGCTACGGGCGCTTCATCGGCGTGCCGCCGCCGGTGCACATGCTGGTCGGGTTGTTCGCGGTGCTGCTGAATCTGTTTGCGCTCGGCCAGGGCCTGCGCGCGCTGCGCGCGAACCAGGACTTGCTCGACGGCGCGGCGCGCGAGCTCGACCGCCTGGACAAGAGCGGCGCCCCGATGCGGGCCGACGCCGGCGGCCCGCAGTGGAAGTACGGTGCCTCGACGCGCTGGCTGGTGTTCGCGCTCAGCGCCTGGGGCCCGTACCTCTACTGGGCGCTGGTCGTGTGGCGCGGCTCGTTCGCGAACCTGACGCCACTCTTCCTGCTGCTGAGCGCGACGGCCTCGGCCGTCGGCTTCCTGCAAGCCTGGCGCACGCGCGTAGGCCAGGCGTCGAGCTGAAGCGGCGCCCCTTCGCGCGAATGCAATGCGCAGTTCACGCGCGGGAACACCGACGGACCTGGGCAAAACCTGGAGCGCGGCGACCAGAGGCGCTGGCCGGGCATGGCAGCAAGGTGCTCGCGCTCGCCTTCAGCCCCGACGACAGCCTCATCGCCACGGGCTCGCTCGACCTGACCGTGCGCCTGTGGGACGCGCGCACGGGCACGACGCTGCACGTTCTCAGCGGCCACACCCAGGGGATCAATTCCCTGGCCTTCAGCCCCGACGGCACGCGCCTGGCGAGCGGCGATCAGGCCGGCGCCGTGCGGCTCTGGGACGTCGCCAGCGGACAGCCGGTGGGTGTGCTGCGCCAGGCTTCCGAGCCCTTCTCGGGCCTGGCCTTCCTGCCGGACGGCTCGGCGCTCGGCGCACGCACGGGGAGCCACCTGTGGTTCTGGTACGGAGCAACGCCCGTCGAGCAGCTCGTCGATCGGCTCCTGGAGCAGCTCGTGCTCCCGGAGGACGTCGCCGCGAGGATCGAGAGCGATCCCACGTTCTCACCCGAGCTCAAGTCCAGCGCCGCGCGCCTGGCCCGCGAGCGGCGCGTGGATCCCGTCCTGCTGAACGAGAGAGCCTGGAACCTGGCCGGCACCTCGGGACGCACGCTCGCGGAGTACCAGGAAGCCGTGCGCCTGGCGCGCGGAGCCTGCGCGTTGAGCGGCGACAACGGCTGGTACCTCAACACGCTCGGCGTGGCTGAATACCGCGGCGGCGACGATGAAGCGGCCCTGGACACGCTGGCGCGCGCCGACCGCATCTACGGCGGCATCCCGCCCGATCTCGCCTTCATGGTCATGGCGAACGCGCGCCTCGGCCGCCGGGATCCCGCCCTCGCCGCGCTGGCGCGCCTGCGGACGGTGATGACCAACCCGGGCTGGCGCGGAGGCTCACCGGAAGTGCTGGCCATGGAAGCCGAGCGCCTGTTCGCCGCGACCTGGCCCGAAGCTGCGCAGCTCGAGGGACTCGGAGCCCAACGGCGCTGATCGGGCGCGCCTACTTGCCGCCGCCCACCGCCGGCTCCTCGACCTTCGGCGCCTCTTTCTTGGGCCTGCGCACCTCGAGCGCGTCCAACCGCTCGGCGACGTCCTTGTACTCGGGCCAGATGACCTGGATCGCGCGCAGGTACTCCACGGCCACCTCGTCGTCCGTGGTAGTCGTGGCCTTGGCGTAGAACTCGTCCGCCATGCGGATGAATTCCTCCAGCGTCTGCTTGCGCGCGCGCGCGTCCTTGAACTCGGGCGCCAGCGAAAGCAGCTGGTCGTAGGCCAGGATCGCATCGGGGAAGCGATAGTCCTCGGTCAGCGAGCGCGCCTGCTGGTAGATCTCTTCCAGGCGTTTCTCCTCGATCCCGGCCTGCAGCAGCGTCACGTCGTCCTTCTGCGCGTCGGTCAGGACCTCGGCGCCGGCCAGGGTCGCGGCGGCCTGCTCCAGCTCGCCGCGCCGGATGGCCATGTCGGCTTCGGCCATGGCGCGCGCCGCGCGCACCTCGCGGTCCATGCGGTCGAGCCCGTCGCGCGCCGCCGCGTTCTTGGCCTCGAGCAGCAGCACCAGGCGATACTCGTTGCGCGCGGCGAAGAAGCTGCCGTTGGCCTCCAGCGCCTGCGCCTGGGCCAGGCGGTCCTCGGCCTTCATGCGCTGGACCTGCTCGCTGCGCAGCGCGGCGGGCTCGTTCTCGTGGTAGCGGCGCGAGATGTCGAAGGCGCGATCGGCCTGCTCCAGCATCAGCTCGCGGAAGGTCGAGAGCCCCTCGTCGAAGTAGGTCTTGCTCATCCCCCCGCGGTAGTTCTTGAGCAGCAGCACGCGCGCCAGTCCGTTGCGCGCGGCGGCGTTGTCGGGCGCGTACAGCAACACCTTCTCGTAGGCCTGTTCGGCGTCGTCGAGCTGCTCCGGTCCGGTGCTGTCGGCGGCCACGTCCAGCCAGTGGCTGGCGAGCTGGCGGCGCGTCTTCCCGATCCAGGTCTGCACGTCCGGGTGCTCGGGCGCGATCAGCGCCGCCTGCTGGAACAGGCCCAGGGCCGCGTCCAGCTCGCCGTGGAACACCGCGTCGCGCCCCTGGTAGAGGATCACGGCGACCTGGGCGTCGCGATAGAGCTCCTCCAGGTGCCGGTCGCCGGGGTTGGCCTCGGCCAGGCGCCGCGCCTGCTCGACGGCCTCGACGTAGTTGCCGTGCTTGGCGGCGGTGAGCACGCGCTCCTCGCGCTCGTTTTCCTGGGTCTGGCAGGCCAGGGACGCGAACAGCCCCAGGGACAGGACGGCGGGGCCGGCGAGGCGGAAGGACTGGCTCATGTCGGTAGAAGCGTTTTCGAGCGGAGACGGGACGCGTCCAGTGTACGACGCAGCCCCGCGCCCTCTTCCCGGCCGGCGCAGGGTTCCGGAGCGCGCGTCAGGAGCGCATGGCCGCCGTCAGGACGCTCCCCAGACTGCCGAACAAGACCACCGGGAGCCAGCCCGAGAAGATCGGCCCGACCGCGCCCTGCAGGCCCAGAGTGCGGGCGATGAAGTCGATCCCGAAGTAGCCCACGCACAAGAGGAAACCGCGCGCGATGCGCTCGCCTGCCTTGCCGCGCTCATCCCCCACCACGAAGGGCAGGCCGACGAGGAGCAGCACCAGCCCGGCCAGCGGGAAGGTCAGGTTGTACTGCAGCAGGGTGCGGTACTGCAGGTTGGTCGGCTCGCGCGCCTGCAGGTCGGCGAGCTCGGAGTAGGAGAGGTCCATGGGGTGGTCGCGCGCCTTCCAGGCGCGTTCCACATCCTCGGGCGTGAAGCGCGGGTCCTCCAGGACGGGCAGCTTCTCCGTGGTTCGCCGCTGGTCCGCGTCCACGGTCTGGCGCCCGTCGGTGAGCTGCCAGCGCCCGCTGCTGAGCGGCCGCCCGGAGACGGCGGTGAGGATGACCGAGCGCGCCTCCTCGTGCTGCAGCCCGCTGAGGTCGCGGAACTCCGAGTCCTGCGGATCGGCGGCCACGAAGTATTGCCCCAGGCGCAGGGCGCGTCCGTGCAGGTCGCGCACGATCAGGTTCTCCAGCACCGGCATCGCGCGGTGCTCGTCCGCGTGCACCTCCAGCCTGTCCTGCAGCAGATCGCGTTGACGACCGAGCCCGCGCGTCGACTGTTCGCGCAACAGGAACATGCCCAGCGCCAGCAGCGCCGCGCCCAGGTACACGGGCAAGAGCAGGCGCCGAACCGAGACGCCCGCGTTGAGGCCGGCGACGATCTCGTTCGTCCGCGCGAGCTTCGCCGCCGTGAACATGCCCGCCACGAGCGTCACGTAGGGCGACATCTGCAGGTACAGGAACGGCAGCTGCAGCAGGTAGAATTGCCCGACCATCGCCGCCGGCGGCGTGTAGCCGTTCTTGTCCGCGGCGAGGTAGCCGTCGAGCTTGGTGGCGAGGTCGAGGATCACGAACAGCCCGACGACCAGGAAGAACGCCGCGCCGTAGGACAGCGCGAAGAGCCGCGCGACGTAGCGGTCGAGACGACTTCCGAGGGGGAGCGCGCTCGGCCTCATCGCCACAGCGCCCGCACGAAGAACACCAGCCCCACCGCCAGGAACAGGCCATTCGTGGCCCAGGCCGCGACCAGCGGCCCGACCGCGCCGGTGGCCGCGAGCACCTTCCCCAGGCGCATCGCCAGCAGGTAGTAGAGGAGCGCGTAGCCGACCGCGCCGGTGAAGGCCCCTAGCGGGGTGCCGGAGCGCAGCGCGACCCCGGTGGGGATGCCCAGCAAGAGGAACAGGAGGTACATGGCCGAGAGCGCGTGGCGGCGCTGGATCTCGTACATGTAGTCGTCGCGCAGCTCCGCCGCGAGCGTGTCGCCCGCCAGCTCGGCGCCCATCTCGCTGGAGCGCAGGTACCTCGGCTTGCCGCGCTCGCGCTTGGCCTTCGGCCACAGGTCGGAGAGTTGGAACGGGAAGGTGAGCCAGCCCTGGTTGTAGCTCGAGTCCTCGCGCAGCACGCGCATGCCCTTCAGGTGCACCAGCAGCTGGCCACCGTCCACGCCTTCGCGCACCTCGATGCGCGCCTCGTCGGCTGAGATCTGCACCTCCTTGCCCTCGTCCTGCAAGGTCAACACCACGTCGTACAGCACGCCATCGCGGTTGCTGCCGGCCAGCAGCGTGTTCTTGCCGAACGGGATCTCCAGGCGCCCCTTCAGGTACGTCTGGAAGCGCGAGACCTCCGAGTCCATCAGCAGTCCGCGCTGGCGAAACTTCAGGTCGGGCGAGTACTCCGCCAGCAGCCGATCCGTGCCGAAGACCAGCGGCAGCGCCACCAGCAGGCCGGGCAGGGCGAGCTTCGCCGGGTGGATGCCGGCCATCTTGATCGCGATCAGCTCGCGCTCGGCCGCCAGGCGCCCGTAGGTCGCTACCACGGCCAGCAGGAAGGCCATCGGCAGGAGGTAGGGCACGAGCTCGGACACCACCAGCGGCAGGTACGTCGCCACGGTGCCCATGCTCGGCGCACCCAGCCGGCTCACGGCCTGGATCGCGATCGTGGGCAGCACGATCACCGCCAGACCCGCGAGCGCGAACACGATCGCGATCACGAGTTGGCGCAGGACGTAGAGCTGGATGCGCACGGACGCGCGATTGTGGGCATTGGCGAGCGACGAAACCACTGCCGTGCGCGGGCCGCGTATCCTCTTGGCGCGTGACCGTGCTCCACGACCGCCCGTTCCGCAGCGTGCGCCTCGAGCGCGGCGCGGACGGCGCTCCGCGCGTGGTCAAGCACTTCCATCATCCGGGGCGGCTCGCCGCGCTGCTCGACGGGCGGCGCGCGCGGCGGGAGTTCGCGGCCCTGCAGACGCTCAGCCGCGCGGGATTGGCGGTGCCGGCGCCATTCGAACTGCGCTCGACCGAACGCGGCTGGGAGCTCGCCATGCAGGCCATCCCCGAGGCGCGCGCGCTGAAGGAGCTCCTGGACGGCGCGCTCGCCCCGCCCGCGGGCTGGCCGCGTCTGTGCGCGCGTCTGGGCGAGCTCCTCGCGCGCCTGCACGCCGCCGGCTGGGAGCATCGCGACCTGCACGCGGGCAACGTGCTCGTCGACGCCCAGGGAAAGCCGTGGCTGATCGACTTGCAGCGCGCGCGGCCCGCGCCGCCGCGTGCACGGCGCCTGCTCGCCGACGTTACGCGTTGCGAGGCGCTCGGGCGCGAGACCGTGCCCGCGCGAGCTCGAGCGCGCTTCCTGCTGGCCTGGTTGCGCGCGCTGCCGGCCGAGCTGCGGCCACGGAACGAGCGCATGCGCCTCGCTGGCGAGCTCGCCGAGCAGGGCCGCGCGCAGCGTCGGAGCTTGGTCGTGACCGGCCTCGGGCGCTGGCTGCGTTCCTCGAGCCGTGCGCGCGTCGTCGCGCGCGCGTGCGGACGCGTCGTCGTGCGCCGCGACCTCGACGACGCCGTGCTCCACGCGCTGGAGAGCGCCGCAGGCCCGGCGCAGCTCGAACAGGACCCGCGCTGGCTGGTCGTGCGCGGATCGAGCGCGGAACTGCGCAGCCGCTGGCTCGGCGCGGCGCGCCTGAGCGAGCACGGCCTGCCGGTGACACGGCCCGCGCTCTTCGCGGCCGACTTCGCGCGCGCTCCGCAGGCCGCCTTGGCGCTCTTCGAACGCCCCACGAGCTCGCCGTGCGCCACACCTGCGGAACTGCGCGCACGCCTCGCCGAGCGCGGGCTCGTGCTCGAGCCCTTCGAAGCGTTCGTCGACTCCGGGCCGTCCGGCTGCCTCCTCCTTGCGCCTCCCGAGCGGGCGTTGCGCAGCAGCGCGAACTGAGCTCCGCCTCGCTGGCGCCTGCGAGTCGCGCATCCCGAGGCCCGCGTCTCGGCGTTCGCCGACTCCGCCTCAGCCCGCCTTGACCTGCAACTCCGGCGACAGGTCCGCCAGTCCGATGCGCCCGCGCGTCAGCGCCGTGGCGCGACGCAGCTCGTTCTCCAGCTGGCGCACGTTGCCCGGCCACGGATGGGCGACCAGCGCGGCCAGGGCTTCCGGCGCGAGCTCCGTCCCGGGCGCGGCGAACTTGGTCAAGAAGAAGCGCGTGAGCAGCTCCACGTCGCCCGTCCGCGCGCGCAGCGGCGGCAGCTCGATCTGCACCACGTTCAAGCGATACAGCAGGTCCTCGCGGAACTTGCGCGCGCGCACCATGGCGATCAGGTCGCGGTGGCTGGCGCCGACGATGCGCACGTCCACGTGGACCACCGTGTTCGAGCCCACCGGGCGCAGCTCGCCGCTCTCCAGCACGCGCAGCAGCTTCGATTGCATCTCCAGGGGCATGTCGCCGATCTCGTCCAGGAACAGCGTGCCGCCGTCGGCGGTGACGAAGTGTCCGTTGCGGTCGGCGATCGCGTGCGTGAACGAGCCCTTCTTGTGCCCGAACAGCTCGCTCTCCAGCAGGCTGGGCGAGACCGCGGCGCAGTTCTCGGCCAGGAAGATCTTCTTGCGCCGCCGCGAGCGCGCGTGCAGCGCGTGGGCCACCAGCTCCTTGCCCGTGCCGGTCTCGCCGTGCACCAGCACCGGCACGTCGCTGGGCGCCACGCGCTCGATCAAGTCGAACACCGGCGCCATCTCGGGCGCGGCGCTGACGATGCCGAAGCGGCCGGGGAACTCGCCCACGGTCTTCTCGACCTGCGCCGAGCGCACGCGGTCGAGCTCTTCCCACAGCGCCGTGACGAGTTCGTCGCCCGCGCCCGCCGTGCGCGCCTCGGCCACGAGCTCGCTCAGCTTCGCGCGCCACGGGCTCATCGCACGACCTTGAGCTTGGCGTACTGCGCCAGGAGGATGCGCGTGCCGGCCGAGACGAAGTGCACCGTGAGGCGCGTGTTCGCGCCGCTGCCCTGCACCTGCTCGACCACGCCGTAGCCGAAGTGGTCGTGCTCGACGCGCGTGCCGCGCGCGAGCTCCGCCTCGTACGCTTCCTCCTCGTAGACCAGGCGCGGGCCGTCGTCGGCGCGCTCGGCGCCCTCGTCCATGGGTTCGAGACCGGTGGTCCACTCGCGCGGCAGCTCGGCCAGGAAGCGCGAGGGCGCCTGCCAGTTCGTCTGCCCGAAGTGCAGGCGCACGCGCGCGTGCGACAGCGTGAGCTCGTCCATCGCGCGCGTCATGCCGACGTAGAGCAGGCGCCGCTCCTCCTCCGCGCCCGCCTCGGGATCATCCTCCAGCGCCAGCGCGTGCGGCAGCAGGCCCTCCTCGAGGCCCGCCAGAAACACCAGTGGGAACTCCAGGCCCTTCGACGAGTGCAGGGTCATCAGCGTCACGCGCGCGGTCGTCTCCTCGAAGCCGTCCACATCGCTGACCAGGGCCACGTCCTGCAGGTAGCCGCGCAGCCCGCCCTCGGGGTTGTCCTGGTCGTACTGGCGCGCGCCGGAGACGAGTTCGTCCACGTTCTCCTGCCGCGCGAGCACGTCCGGCTCGCCGCCCTCGCCCAGGTGCTTGTAGTAATCGGTGCCCGCGATCACCGCCTCCAGCGCCTCGGCCGCGGGCCGCGCGGCGTAGGCCGCGAACGCGGCGAGCAGCTTCTGGAACTCCTCCAGGCCGCGCCGCGCCTTGCCCTTGACCAGCTCGAGCGCCTCGCGCGTCGTCAGCGCGGCGGCCAGCGGCAACTCGTGCGCGCGCGCCCAGCGCGTGAGCTCCTCGGCGCTCTTCTCGCCGATCCCGCGCCCGGGCACGTTGAGCACGCGCGCGCAGGCCGCGTCGTCGCGCGCGTTGACGATCAGGCGCAGGTACGAGATCAGGTCGCGCACCTCGCGGCGCTCGTAGAACTCGACCCCGCCCACGATCTGGTAGGGCACGCCCGCCAGGCGGAAGGCGCGCTCCAGCGCGCGCTGCATGAAGTTCGCGCGGTAGAAGACGGCGATCTGGTCGGGTTTGCGCCCGGTGGCGAGGGCGCGCTCGATGCGCACGACGATCTCGCGCGCCTCGTCGTTCTCGTCCGCGCACTCGAGCAGCGCGACCTTGGTGTCGCTGCGCTTCTCGGTCCACAGGTCCTTCTCCTTGCGCGCCAGGTTGTGGCGGATCAGGCCCTGGGCCGCGCGCAGGATGCACTCGCTGGAGCGGTAGTTCTGCTCCAGCTTGACCACGGCCACCGCGTGCTCCGCGCCCGCTCCGGCGTGTTCGGCCGAGTAGTCGCGCTCGAAGTCGAGGATGTTGCGGATGTCGGCCCCGCGCCAGCCGTAGATCGACTGGTCCGGGTCGCCACACACGGCGAGGTTGCCCCAGCGCGAGGTCAGGTGCCGCACCAGGCGGTACTGCACCGCGTTCGTGTCCTGGTACTCGTCCACCAGCGCGAAGCGGAAGCGGTAGGCGTAGCTGTCGCGCACGCCGGGGTGAGCCTCGAAGAGCTCCAGCACCTTCAGCAACAGGTCGTCGAAGTCGAGCGCGTTGTTGGCGCGCAGCGCGGCCTCGTAGCGCTTCTGGACCTGCCCGTAGACCTCGCCCTCCATCCCGCTCGGCCCGCCGCGTCCGCGCCCCGTGCGCCCGCCCTCGGCCGGACGGTTCTTCTCGTCGCTGATCCAGGCGCCGATGGCGGAGGGCTTGAAGCGCTGCGCGTCGTAGCCGAGCTCCTTGACGATCGTCTTCAAGAGCTGGTTGCGCTCGTACGTGTCGTAGATCGTGAAGTCGCGCGTCCAGCCGCCGAGGTTCTCGATCTCGCGCCGCAGGATGCGCGCGCCCATGGCGTGGAAGGTGCTGATCCACAGCCCCGCGACCGGGAAGAAGGCCGCGCAGCGCGCGCGCATCTCGCCCGCGGCCTTGTTGGTGAAGGTGATGGCCAGGATCTCGTGCGGCGCCGCGCGGCCGGTCGCCACCAGCCAGGCGATGCGCCGCGTGATCACGCGCGTCTTGCCCGAGCCGGCCCCGGCCAGGATCAGCAGCGGCCCCTCGCCGTGCACCACCGCCGCGCGCTGGGCCTCGTTCAGCCCTTCCAGGATCTCGGGCGGCGCCTCGCGCTCCAGCGGCTCCGTCGGAGCCTCACCGGCGGCTTGCACGTCCATCCAATCGAGCGGCATGAGACCCGCGATTGTGCGCTGTGCGCAGGCTTCGGGCCAGCGCCCGCGTGCGCTACTCCGTGACGAGCGTGACCTTGCGCGGCTCCTCGACCCGCAGGGAAGCGTCGAGCACCTCGATCGAGACGATGTGCCCGTGCTTGTCGTAGTCCAGGATCACGCCGGGCTTCTCTTCGTCGCTCTCCTCGACCGGGACGTCGCGGAAGACGAACGTCAGCGTGTCGGTCCTCGTGTCGTAGCGCACCTTCATGGCTCGCGCTACGGGCAGTCGAAGCCCGTGGGCGTCAGGGCGCAGGAACGCGAGCCGCCGCTGGCAGGTGTTCCGCTCGTCGGGGCGCTGGGCGGAGCGTTCTCGCCCTCGGTGTAGGGCAGGATGTGGGTCCGGCGCGTGACGGTCGTGGTTGCGCCCTGGGTGTTGGTGGCGCGGATCGTGGCGGTGAAGAGGCGCGGGCTGACGATCGGGGCGATGCCGTCGCGGTTGTAGACGTGCTCGAGCGTCGGGTGGCTCGGGTCGAGGTGGCACAGGGGCGAGCCGTCGCCCGGGTCGAGCTCGATCGCCACGAGGTTGCTGCCGCTGATCGTGAAGGTGACCGGCTGCGGCTCCATGCCGAAGGCGGGCGTGCTCGTGACGGTCAGCGCGGGCGGGGTGCCGCCGAGGGGGGCGATGTTCACCACGCGGAAGCCGTTGCCGCCCAGGGTGTCGCCGGGGAGCGAGTTCAGCGTGAGCCGCACGGTGTCGGAGCCGGGGATCAGCACCGTCTGGCCGCGCAGCTCGTCCTCGCTGTAGCTGCCGACGAGCGTGCCGTTGCCGTCGCGCACCTCGATCGCGTCGGCGGGGTTGACGCGCGTGAACTCGTCGAAGGTGACGGCGAGGCCGGCCGCGCCGGGCAGGGTGTGCGTGAGCGTCGCGGCGTAGGCGTCCGGATAGGGCCGGGGCGTCACGGGGAAGGGTGAGCTCCAGTCGTAGGGCCCGGCGCTGCCGGTGATGCCCGTCAGGGCGAACACGCGCCGCAGGATCGGCTCGTGGACGCCGCCGTAGAGGTCGTCGTCGGCCTGCAGGATCGCGGTCTCGAGCGCGCTGTGGAATGTGTCGGTCGGCAGGATCGAGTAGACGAACTGGAGCGCGAGGCGGTCGGCGATGGCCTTGCCGAGCACACGGCGCAGGCCCCAGAGCGTCCTGCCCCATGTTGTGCCATCGGCGTATTTCTCGTTCGACCAATTGGCAATGACGTTGCGGTCTACATCTAGAGTGCGCGCATAGCCTCCAGGAAACGTTTGAGCTGGAACTTCAAACAACTCATAGTCATTAAAGAAAGAGGAAGCTCGATAGTCTGAGCTTCCCTCATCCATGGCTCCATTACCCAGCGCGTTGTCTAGACTATTGAAGGGGTATCCATGGAACCAGGATCCACCGACCACGTGCTGAACTGCGTGGCCAAAGTACTCGTGTAGAATAATGTCACCGTCGTCGGCATCCGGTTGAGTGGCGCCGATGTCAAACAAGACCTGCCGGCCAACGGAATCATAGCGAGACTCTAGCCCCCAACCGTCGAACGCATCGACATAGACTGGGGTCGAGACTAGGCCTGGAAATCCAAGGCTCTTCGCGTAGCTCACGAGCTTGTAGGTCTGGTGGTAGGCCTCGGCGTCCGCTCGCTTGTAGACGTCGAGTCCAGTCGGGTTGGTCGAGATGAACTGAAATCGATAGTTCGGATCGACGAGGGCGCCAAAGGCGCCGTTGTAGACGGTCGCATACGGCCCGAAGAGGCTCTGGAAGTCTCCAT
>SIAI01000026.1 GCA_009691855.1 Planctomycetota bacterium
AGGCGCTCGCCGCGCGCCCAGCCGGCGAAGGAGCGGACGCCGAAGCGCCGCGCGGCTTCCTGGGCGAGCACGCGCTCGCCGCGCTCGCGCTCCGCGCCGAAGCGTCGCGCGAGCAACGCCGAGGCTGCCAGGCCCACGCGTCCCAGGGCGAGCTCGCCGATCACGTCGCGCCGCTCGCGCTCCACGGACAGGTACATGTTGTGGTCGGCGAGGCGCATCAGCGTGGCGCGGTTCGAGCGCTGCTTCGGTTCGCGGCGCATGCGCGCGAGCTCGCGTTGCATCGTCGCCACGGCGCTCGGCGCGCGCGGGCGGAAGCCGAAGCGCTGGTAGAACCACCACGCGCCCGAGGCCAGGCCCTCCTCGTTGTGCTGTCCGAGCTGGTAGGGGTAGATCGTGAAGGTGTTCACGTCGAACAGGTGGCGCACGCACGACAGCACCCAGCCGTAGACGTGCGCGGCCTCGGCGCCGCGGTAGGTCTCGAAGACGTTGAAGGCGATCTCGGCCGACCCGAACAGCGCCGAATTGAGCACGTAGCCGATGGGCACGCCGTTGACGAGCGTCAGGAAGCCGTAGACGGCCTCGAGCAGCAAGCGCCGCTCGGGGCGGAAGCCGATGGCGGCGAAGGCCAGTCCGTCCTCGCACTCCAGCAGGCGCACGTCGTGCGGATCGCCGTAGGCGAAGACGTCGAGGTCGCGCGAGCGCGTGACCAACGCCTCGCGCGCGAGCTCGATGCAGCGCGCGCCTTCCGTGGCGGAGAGCGCGCGCACCCTCGGCGTGCGCTTCAGCACGGTGGCGAGCTCCGGCCGCGCGTGGCGCAGCGGCGTGCGCTGGTACGCGAACGGCACGCCGTCGAGGGCGAGCTTCGCGCGCGTGCGCGAGGGCGTGCGCGCGCCGGGGCGCAGCTCGAGCGCGAGGCCGAGTTCGTCGTAGTAGCCCTCGCTCAGGAACCCGTCCGCGGGCAGGGCGGCGAAGCGGCGCGCGAGGAAGGCGCCGTCGGCTTCCGCCGGACCCTTCAGGCGCGCAAGCCATTGCCTCAGCGCGAGGTCGAGCTCGTCGAGGCCCGCGCCCTCGCAGAAGGCGAGCAGCGGGTCGAGGCGGTCGAGCAGGCGCTGCTCCTGCTCGTCCTCGAGCATGTCCCAGTCGACGTGGAGCTCGCGCGGATGGCGCGCGGCGAGCCAGGCGGCCGTGGCGGCGAAGAAGGGGTAGCGGATCGGCGTGCCGGCGATGCCGGAGTCCGCCAGGGCCTCGGCGTGGCGGCGCAGGTCGGGGCGCCGCGCGAAGCCGGCCAGCTGGCGCTCGACGCGCGCCAGCAGCGCGGCGTCGTCCGGGTAGGCGCGCAGGAAGCACAGCGCCTCGTGCAGACGGCGCACGGCGGCGGGGCTGGCGAGCCGCGCGCGCTCCAGCTCGTCCAGGCAGGCGCATTTGTGCGCCGTGGCCGCGCCGCCGAACTCCATCCGCAGTCGTTCCAGCTCTCGCAGGGCTCGCATGACGCGATCCTCCCACGGCCTGGGGAGCTCCGTCCAGCGGGCCGCAGGCCGTAGCGGAGGTCGGCGCGAGGCCTTGACGGCCGTGCATCGTCTGGCAACAATATAAGCCATGGCTTATGCAGAGGTCCTGAGCGCGCTCGCCGACCCGACCCGCCGCGGGCTGTACGAGCGTCTGGCGCGCCGCCCGCACCGCGTGGGCGAGCTGGCGCGTCTGGCGCGCCTCAGCCAGCCGTCGGTCTCGCAGCACCTGCGCGTGCTCAGCGACGCCGCCCTGGTGACCCACGAGCGCGACGGCACGCGGCGCCACTACCGCGCCAGCCGCGCCGGGCTGGACGAGCTGCGCACGTACCTCGAATCGATGTGGGACGACGTGCTCGCGGCCTACGCCGCGGGCGATCCCGCACCGCCGAAGAAGACGGCACCCAAGAAGACCCAGATGACGAGAGCTCCCCGATGAAAGAGTCCCTGCCCCCGATCGTGCGCGCCGTGTCCGTCTCGTGGGCGCCCGCGGCCGCCTTCAAGCGCTTCACCGAGGACTTCGCCAGCTGGTGGCCGTCGGCCACGCACTCGATCGGCGGCAAGGAGCGCCTGAAGCGCATCGTCTTCGAGTGCAAGCCCGACGGGCTGATCTTCGAGGAGCACACGGACGGCCGGCGCTTCCAGTGGGGCGTGGTGCTGGAGTGGCAGCCGCCCACGCGTGTGACCTTTCGCTGGCACCCCTCGCGCGACCAGGCGACGGCGCAGGAGGTCGCGCTCACCTTCCACCCCGAGGGCACGGGCACGAAGCTCGAGCTCGTCTCGAGCGGCTGGGAGAACTGGGGCAAGGGCGCCAAGGGCGCGCGCCGCGGCTACGACATGGGCTGGGGCTACGTGCTCGAGGTTTGGGCCGGACGTCGGACCGTGAAGAAGGCGCTGATCGACGTGCTCGCCAAGGGCATCGGCCTGGCGCAGAAGCTGCGTGGCGGCACCGCGGCGGCGGTCGCCC
This sequence comes from Planctomycetota bacterium, assembly GCA_009691855.1. Classification (GTDB taxonomy): domain Bacteria; phylum Planctomycetota; class UBA1135; order UBA1135; genus JABFRZ01. Next base: position 2,473 of record SIAI01000026.1, read on the forward strand.
GTGCGGGGGGCGAGATGCGCTCGGTGGAGCCAGGCTGAGGCTCGATTCGGCGCGAAAGATGGGCGTCGTTGCGCCCGGCCTGCGAGAGATGCGCCCGGTTCCCTTGCCGGCCTCGGCGCGGGGCGGATAGCTTCCTGCCCCATGACACCTGCACGCGTGCGCCTCTCGGCGATGATGTTCCTGGAGTTCTTCATCTGGGGCGCGTGGCTGCCGCTGATCTTCGCCTACCTGCCGAGCCTCGGCTTCGACGACGGCCAGAAGTCCTGGGTGCTGAACGCGTTCCCGATCGGTTCGCTGGCGGCGATGTTCTTCAGCACCCAGTTCGCCGATCGCAACTTCGCGGCCGAGAAGTTCGTGGCGGTGAGCCACCTCCTAGGCGGCCTCGCGATCCTGGCGCTCGCCTGGACGACGAGCTTCTGGCCGTTCTTCGCGCTGATGCTGGTGCACTGCCTCTTCTACGTGCCGACGATCTCGATCACGAACACGATCGCCTTCACGCACTTGAAGGATGCACAGAAGGAGTTCGGGCGCGTGCGCCTGTGGGGCACGATCGGGTGGATCGCCGCCAGCTGGCCGTTCGTGTTCATCCTCGTGGACTGGAGCAGGGTGCCGGAGTTCGGGAGCGTCGGCTTCACCGAGTGGCTGGGCAAGGCGCTTGGCTCCGGTAAGGAGGGCGCGGCTTTGCTGGCCGGGACGCGCTACACCTTCATGGCTGCGGGAATGGCTTCACTGGCGCTCGCGGCGCTTTCGCTGACTCTGCCGCACACGCCGCCGCGTCGCGCTGGCCAGGGTACGAACTCGTTGGCGTGGCTCGACGCGCTGAAGTTGCTCAAAGTCCCGTTCGTGCTCGTGCTCTTCGTGGTGACGTTCTTCGATGCCGCGGTGCACCAGTCGTACTTCAACTTCGCCAACAACTATCTGAAGAGCATCGGGATCCCCGGTAACTGGACCATGCCGGTGATGAGCGTGGGGCAGATGGCCGAGATCGGCACGATGGCCGTGCTCGGTGGGGTGCTGAAGCGGTTCGGGTGGCGAACGACCATGGTGTTCGGGATCCTCGGACACGCCATCCGCTTCTGCGTGTTCGCCTTCATGCCGTTGCCCGTGCCGGCCGTGCTCGTGATCCTGTTGCACGGCGTGTGCTACGCCTTCTTCTTCGCCACGGTGTACATCTTCGTGGACGAGTTCTTTCCGAAGGACGCGCGCTCGAGCGCCCAGGGCCTGTTCAACGTGCTGATCCTCGGCCTCGGTCCGGCCGCGGCGAACCTCGTCTGCCCCAAGCTCGAGAAGCTCTTCCCCGGCGACAACGGAGTCGACTTTGGGAAGCTGTTCTTGGTTCCTGCCGGCGTCGCCTTCGCCGCGGCGCTGTTCCTGTTCCTCTTCTTCCGTCCGCCGGCGAAGGCGGACGTCGCCGCGCCCTCCGCTTCCTGAAACTCGAGACCTCCATGCCCACCCGTCTCCTCGCGCTCGTCCTCGTGCCGCTCCTCGGCGCTTGCATGGTCCTCCAGCACAAGGAACCGCCGGCGCCCAACACGCTGCTCGACAACGAGCGCGCCAACGGCACGAGCCTGCTCTTCGACGGCGTCAGCACCGCCGGCTGGCGCGGCTACAAGCAGGCCGATTGCCCGGGCGGCTGGAAGGTCGTGGACGGCGCGCTGACGCGCGTGTCCGAGGCCGGCGACATCGTCAGCGTCGAGGAGTACAAGGACTTCAACCTCGAATTCGAGTGGCGCATCGCCAAGGGCTCGAACTCCGGCGTGATGTACCACGTCAGCGAGGATCAGGAAGCGCCCTGGGAGACCGGCCCCGAGTTCCAGATCCTCGACAACCAGGGGCACAAGGACGGCCTCGACCCGCGCACCTCGGCCGGCTCGAACTACGCGATGCACGCGCCGCTCGCCGACGTGACGCACCCGGCGGGGGAGTGGAACTCGGCGCGCATCCTGGTGTGCGGCCCGCACGTCGAGCACTGGCTGAACGGCAAGAAGGTCGTCGAGTACGAGCTGTGGAGCGACGACTGGAAGCAGCGCGTGGCCGGCTGCAAATGGAAGGACCGCCCCGACTACGGCATGCGCACGACGGGCCGCATCGCGCTGCAGGACCACGGCGACTGGGTCGCGTTCCGCAGCATCAAGATCCAGCGCATTTCACGGTGAGGGCCGCTGCGCTCGCGGCGGGACTCGGGCTGCTGCTCGCGGCGGCCGGCCCCCGCGCCGAGGAGCGCGAGCTCGAACGGCGCTTCGCCTCCGAGCTCGAGCTGGCCACGGACGACTTCGAGCTGAGCGCCAGCGAGGAGGGCCGCACGGTCGAGCAGAGCGTGCCGCACTACGGGCGCGAAGAGGCCACCGAGCTCGAGACCGTGGACACCCTGTTCGACGACGAGGTGCCGCCGGCGAAGTTCGTGCGTCTGTACCGCGCGGTGACGAGCTCGTCGCGCCTCAGCGGCGGCAAGAAGGACGCCGAGGCGAAGACCGTCAGCGCCGGCCTGGAACAGAAGCGCGTGACCTTCGAGCGCGACGAGGAGGGCCAGTACGCGCGCAGCTGCGACGACGCCGACGTGCGCCCCGGACAGCTGAAGCGCCTGCGCGCCGACCTGTCGCTGGCGGAGCTGCTCGCGCCCACGCGCGCCGAGGATTTCGCGCTCGAGCCAGGCGCGAGCTTCGAGCTCACCGGCGCCGATTGTCTGCGCCTCTTCTCGCCGGTCGAGGAGGGCCCGCGCCGCGCGCGCGCCAAGGTCGGACGCACGAAGCGCGGCCTCGACTTCGCACCTGCGGCGCTGACCGAGCCGCTCCCGGCCCTGTTCGCGGGCCTCGAGGGCACGCTCACCGCCACGCTGCGCGCGCACGCGGACGACGACGAGCTGCCGCTGAACGCGACGCTCGAGTTCGAGCTCGAGAGCGCCTACGACGGCTCGAAGGGCCTGGTCGCGGAGGGCACGGGCGAGGCCGAGGACGAGCTCACGCTCACCTATGCCGGCACCGGCACGCTGGCCTGGGATCCGGACAGCGGGCGCGTCGAGCTCGAGCTGCGCGGCGAGCTGCACTTGAGCGAGGAGTTCCGCGTGCGCATCGAGGCCAACGGCAAGACGGCCGAGATCAACGGCAAGCTGGCCATGACCGGCGACTTCACGGCCGAGGCGCACGAGGCGCCGGTGGAGTAGGGCTCAGCGCGAGGGCGCGCGCGGCGCGGCGGCAACGTCCGCCAGCACCAGGAAGCGCGCGTGGGCGGTGAGCAGCGTGGCCGGGCAGGCGCTCGTCGGCGGCCCCTTCAGCACGCGCGCGAGCATCTCGGCCTTGGCCGCGCCGGTGACCAGCAGCACGACCTCCTTGCAGCCAACGATCTCGGCCATCCCGAGCGTGAGCCCGAGGTGCGGGCAGTCGTTCGCGAACTGCGCGCGCAGTCCAGCGCGCGTGGTCGCGCCGAGCGTCACTACGCGCGCGCGCTCGGTCTGCGTCGAGCCGGGCTCGTTGAAGGCCACGTGGCCGTTCTTGCCGAGGCCGAGGAGCGCGAGATCGCCGCCGCCCAGGACCTCCAGCGCGCTCCTGTGGCGCTCGATCTCGGCCGCCGGGTCGCGCGCGCGGCCGTCGAGCGCGTGGAAGCGCGCGCCGAGGCCGAGCGGCGTCACGAGGTGCGCGTGGAAGAACGCCTGGAAGCCGCGCGCGTCGGCCGCGGCCACGCCGGCGAGCTCGTCGAGCTGGAAGATGTGCGCGCGCGAGAGATCCAGCGTGCGCGCGCGGCCGCGGCGCACGAGCTCGGCGTAGAACGGCAGGGGCGTCGCGCCGGCCGGCAGGAGCAGCACGGCCGCGGGCTTCGCGCGCAGCGTCTCGGCCACGCGCTCGACGGCGCGTTCGGCCACGGCCTGGGCGCTGGGGAGACGCTCGAGCTGCATGGGCCTGCGGAGGATACGCGCGCGCGGCGTGGACTCCAGGTTTTCCGGGAGGGAAGTCGTAGGGCTGCAGCTCGCGGCGCTATCGTCGCGCACCTCCCGAGGAGTCTCGCCCCATGCTTTCGCGCTCGCCGTTCGCCGCCGTGGTTCTGTGCCTCTCCGCTGTTCCGCTAGCCGCGCAGGAGGACGCCGCGCGTCTGGTGCCGCCGAGCACGAACGTGCTGGTGCGCCTCGAGTCGCTGCGCGCGTGGAACGAGCTCGTGCGCGGCTTCGCGCCGCTCGGCGGCGCCGCGCTGGCGAACTACGACCTGCAGCAGTACCTGGATTCGATGGGCTGGGACCCGAGCCGCGAGGCACCGGCGGCGAACCCGACGCTGGACGCGGCGCGAGCGCTGTACCTCGCCGTCCAGCTCAACCCCATGGCCGGCACCTTGATCGCGCCGGTCGAGAGCTCCGCGCCGTTTCATTTCCATCCCGAATTCTTCGGCGGCCGCGAGCAGAGCGTGCACCTCGGCAGCTACACGGGCGTCTCGATGATCCCCGAGTACGCTGCGAACGCCGCGCCGAGTCCGCTGCTGGCCCAGCTGCGCCCCGGACTCGCCTCCGCGCACGTGGACCTGGCCGCGCTGATCGCCACCTTCCGCCCGGTGATCGACATGGGCCTGCGCCAGGCGGAGATGCGCCTCGACCAGCTGCCGAACAACCAGGGCATGGACCTCCAGGCGCTGATGGAGCTCTACCTCGGCATGGCGCGCTCGATGCTCGATTCGGCGCAGGCCTTCGATCTGGCGCTGGAGCGCGAGGGCGACGAGCTCGCGCTGCGCTTCGACTACCTGGAGAGCGTCGAGCGCTTGCCGGGTGCGCGCACGGCCGCGGTGACGGGGCTGCTCGGCGCCGTGGACCCGGACAGCTCGGTGCAGGCCGCCTACAACGGTTCGTGGGCCGAGCTCCTCGGGTGGCTGGACGACTTCAGCGAGGTGGTCTTCGACGCTTACCCCGAGCCCCTGCGCGGCGACCTGCAGCGCATGGCGGACCTCCAGCGCGAGCTCGCGCCGTTGCTCGAGCCGGGTCTCGCGTTCGGCCTCGACTTCACGACCGAGGGCTTGCACGGGGAGTACGTGCTGCGCTCGAAGCAGGCGGCGGAGGTCGCGGCCAGGTTCGAGACGATGCTGCGTTCGCTCGAGCGTCCGCAGGGCATGCTCCACGTCGGCGCGAGCGAGCGGATGGTCGTGGAGGGCCAGGAGGTGCGCGTCGTGCCCGTGGAGATCCGCTACGAGACCCTGGGCACGATGATGGACACCCTGACCGGCGGCGCGGAGTTCGACGCGGCCGTGAAGCAGCAGATGCAGGAGACCCTGGCCACGCTCTACGGGCGCAACCTGCGCATCGCGTTCGCTTCACAGGGCGAGACGCTCTTGCTGGTCGTGGCCAACAACGACGGCGAGCTGCGCCGCGACTTCGCGCGGCTGCGCAAGTCCGAGACGCCCTCGCCGAAGATGACGCGCCTCCTGCAACGCATCGAGCCGGGCGCCGTCGGCTTCGCCTACCACGTCGATCTCGGGCAGACGCTGGGGCAGCTCATCGACGCCTTCCACGGCCTGCTCCCGTGGGCAACGTACTTCCCGCGCACCGCCGCGGCGCTCGAGTTCTGGGGCTCGCTGCGCGGCGGGCACTGGGCCGGCGGGATGGCGCTGAGCCAGGCCGAGCTGATCGAGCTCGTGCGCGCGGTGCAGGGCCTCGAGCCGAAGTAGCCGATTCTGAACGAGAAGAGCGGCCGCGGCGGGCGCTGGCGTGGCTAGAATCCCGCCCCGCGCATGCTCCAGGTCCTCGGCCGGCTGCACCCCGTCTTCGTGCACTTCCCGATCGCGCTGCTGCTCGCGGCGCTCGTGGCGGAGTTCGTGCGGCGGCGCAGGGTCGAGATCAACGACGGGCCTAGCGAGGCCGGCTTCTTCTGTCTCGCGCTCGGCACCGCCAGCGCGCTGGCCGCGGCCGTCAGCGGCTGGTTGTTCGCCGAGCACGATCCGCCGGGCATGCCCGAGCTCCTGTTGCGCCACCGCTGGTCGGGCACGGGCGCGGCCGTGGCGGCGCTGGTCACGTGCTTCTCGGCCTGGCGCTGGCGGCGCACGGCGAGCGCGGAACTGGCGCGGCCCACGCGCATCGGGTTGGTGCTCACCGCGCTGCTGGTCGGCCTGAGCGGGCAACTCGGCGGCGCGATGGTGTACGGCGAGGGCTTCACGCTCGAGCCGCTGCGCGAGACGCCGAACGAACCTGCGCCCGAGAAGGGAGAGCTGTCGCCGTCGGCGCCTAGCGCGAGCGCGCCCGAGGCTCTGCCGACGGAAGACGCCGCGCTCGCCGTGGTCGTCCCGCCGCCCGCCGGTGCCGCCGCGGAGCCGAGCGCCGCGCCCCGGCCCGTGGACTACCTCGCCGACGTGCGCCCGGTCCTCGAACAGCGCTGTTTCGAGTGCCACGGCGCCAAGAAGCGCCCCAAGGGCAAGCTGCGCCTGAGCGATCTCGCCGCGGTGCTCGCGCGTCCACCCGCGACCGCGCTGATCGTGCCCGGCGATCCAGAGGCGAGCGAGCTCCTGCGGCGCATCACGCTGGCGCGCGACGACGAGGACGTCATGCCGCCCGAGGACGAGGAGCCCATGCTGGCGGGCGAGGTCGAACTCGTGCGCCGCTGGATCGCCGAGGGCGCGCGCTGGGAGCCTTCCACGCAGCCGCTCGCGCCACCGTCCGCCGTGCCAGCCGAAGCCGAGTTCGCGACGCCGCGCGGACCCGAACTCGTGCTGAGCAACGCGCAGCGCGCGGCGCGCGACGCGGCCCTCGAGCGGCTGCGCGCGCGCGGCGCCCATGCGCAGCGTCTGGCGGCGAGCACGGAGGCGGTCGAGGTCGATCTCGGCGTCCTGCGCCCGCCGGCCGGCGACGCCGAGCTCGCGCTGCTGAGCGGGCTCGAGCCGTGCCTGGTGGAACTCTCGTTGGCGCGCAGCGCGGTCAGCGACGCCGGACTCGCGGCCCTGACGGCCTTCGGCGAGCTGCGGCGCCTGCGCCTCGAGCACACCGCGCTCGGCGACGCGGCGCTCGCGCACCTCGCGCCGCTCGCGCGACTGGAGACCCTCGATCTCTTCGCCACGCGCGTCAGCGACGCGGGCCTCGCCGCGTTGCGGCCCTTGCGCGCACTGGCGCGCCTCTACACCGGCGAGACCGCGCTCACGCCCGAGGCCCTGGACGAGTTTGCGCGCACACGCGCGGACGTGAGCGTCGTGCGCGGCGCGCTGCCGGACTTCGCGCCGCCGGCCGCGGAGGCGCGCTGAGCTCCTACCCGCGCTGGAAGCCGATCAAGTAGCCGACCGCCATGCCGCCCGCCGAGGGGATGCGGCGCGTCAGGAACTGCGTCATCGACTCGTTCTCCTGCAGGTTGAACAGGAGCGCGTTCAGTTTGCCGAGCATCCCGCTCCAGTCGACCGAGACCGTGCCGGTCCACGCCAGCGCCTGCAGGCCGACGAAGAACAGCGCCACCAGGATCAAGCCCAGCTTCACGAACTTGCGCGAGGCGTAGCCGAGCGCGAAGCCGATGAGCCCGAAGAAGCTGCCCTCGGTCACGTACGGCAGCGAGCGCTCGAGCTGCGTGGCGGCCGGCGTCTCGCCGCCGCGGGCGGGATCCGTTACGAGCCCGGTCGCGCCGGCCGGCTTCGTCGCCCGGCCGTCGGCGTGCGTGCGCGTGTAGGCGCGATAACCGACCGAGGCGAGCAGCGCCAGCACGAGCAGCGCGAGCAGGGCGAGCTGCAGGCGGGTCAGGCCGGGGCGGATGTCTTCGGCGACGGGTTTGGGCATGGGCGGATGATCCTCGAAGCGTGGGTCGGGGAGCAAGGCGCGAGCGTTCGGGGCGCGAGGGACTCGCGCCCTGGAGGTTCGCGGGTGAACGGGCTCTCGCCGGAGCGGCGCGAGAGCCCGTTCGCCCGCTCAGTGATCTCCGCCGCCGTAGCCGATGTCTTGCAGTGCCTTCATCGCCGCCGCGTCCAGCGCCTTCTGGTCGCCGGCGCCGAAGATGCGCTTCTGCGCCAGGGCCGTGCCGAGTTCGTCCAGCTGGCGCTCGAGCGGCGTGCCGGCCTCGGCCGCGCGCGGCGTGAGTTCGCCCCGATCCACGCGCACGTCGAACTGCTGGCGTTCGACCTCGTAGCGGTTCGCGGCGGCGAAGGCCGTGGCGCCGGTCTCGAGCAGTTGAACGATCTCCTCACGCGCCAGCACGCGCTTCCGGGCCTCCTTCTGCGTGTCCTTCAGCGCGGTCTCGGCCGTCAAGGCCAGCGCGAACCCGCCCAGCGTCACCTGGCCGAGGCCATTCGTCTGCTGCACGGCCTCGACCGTGGCGCGCACCTCGAGCTGCTCGCTCTCGCTCGCCGCGTAGAACTTGATGCGCTCGGCGTACAGCGCGCCGTCGGCGTGCGGGCCGCGCACCTTGACGATCTGGCCGTTGGCGAGCTCGGGCCCGAGCGTGCCCACGTCGGTCTGGTGCTTGCTCTTCGCGTCGTAGCGCACGCGCAGGCCGGCGATGCGGAAGTCGCTCGCGCTCAGGCCCTCGATGCGGCCCTTGAGCTCGGGCGGGTCGTCGGGCTCCTCCTCGCGCGGTTTGAGCTGCGTCGCCACCAGCGCGTCGCCCTTCCTCTCGAACTCCGCCTCCCAGCGCGTGCCGACCGCCAGCGGGAACGCGACCACGGCGCTCTCGTCAACCTTGGGCGGCGTGAATTTGCGTTGCAGCTTCGCGTCGCCCTCGCGCAGCGACTGGAAGTAGCGGTCGGGCGCCTTGTGTTCGGCCAGGATCGGCCGCTTCGCGTCGGGCGTCGCCAGGCGATCGAGGCCCGCGAGCGCGCCCGTCTGCGGCAACCCCGCGGCGGCGAGCAGCGTCGGGAAGAGGTCGATCAGGCTGACCGGCGTCTCGAAGCGCCGTGCCGCGCGTCCGGGGACGTGCAGGATCCAGGGCACGCGCAGCAGGTTCTCCCACAGCCCGTGGCCGTGGCCGACCTTGCCGTGCTCGCCGAACTCCTCGCCGTGGTCGGCGACCACGCACACGATCGTGTTCTGGTCGAGGCCGCGCAGCGCGAGGCCGGCGAAGAACTGCCCGAGCTCGGAGTCGAGGTACGCCAGCGAGCCGTCGTACAGCGCTTCGAGCGCCGCGCGGTCGTCGCTCGTCATCTGGTACGTGCCGTCGTTGATGGCCGCGTACAGGGCCTTCGAATCCTTGCCGCGGAACTTGGCCGTGGCCTCGGCCGAGGCGAAGCGCGAGAGCCACTGCTCGGGCGCCGGATAGGGCCAGTGCGCGTCGAGGAAGTGCAGGTACAGGAAGAACGGCTTGCCGCCGCGCTCCTGGTCGAGCCAGTCCAGCCCGCGCCAGCGGATCGCGCGCGCGTCCATGTTCTCCTGCTGGTACGTGCCGAAGCCCTGCTCGAAGCCGTTGCCCGCGCGCAGCTGCGCGTTGTGCACGAAGGCGGCGGTCTGATAGCCGTTCTGCTCGAAGACCTCGGCCAGGGTCAGCGAGCTCGCCGGCAGGATGTCGGTCACCGCGCCCGCCTCGTCGCGCGCGCTGCCCTCGTACACGCCGTGCTGGCACGGGTAGGTGCCGGTGAGGAAGGAGGGCACCGAGGGTTTGGTCCAGCCCGCGGTGGCGCTGGCGTCGGCGAAGGAAAGCGAGCGCGCCGCCAGGGCGTCGAGCGCGGGCGTCGTGGCGCGCGGGCAGCCGTAGGTGCCGAGGTGATCGGCGCGCACGGTGTCCAGGCAGATCAGGACCACGTTGGGGCGACCACTGGGGCGCGGGGCGGCTGGCGAGCAGGCGCCGAGCGCGCTGGCGACGCAGGAGAGGGAGAGGACGAGGCCGAAGTGCGGTCGATTCATCGCGAGCGTTCCGGGCGGGCGCGGACCGTGCAGTCTGGATTCGGGGCGAGCATCCGGATTCTGAACGCGCTTGCCAATACGGACGACATTTCAGCACTGGAGGGAGCTGGGTGACAGCAGTCTCGATTAGGCTTTCTTGACGAGTTCCGGTCTCGTTGGGCTCGTCGCGGACATTCCACCACGACCCCCTGGCGAACACCGCTCCACCATCACCCCCTCGATGAAGATCCGCATCCACCGTGCAGCTGCCCTGGCCGTCGGTCTGGCTCTCGTGAGTTCCCTCTCCGCCCAGGCCATCACCGGCCGCGTCGTGAGCTCGACCGGCGCCGGCTTGGCCGGGGTCAACATCGACGGCTTCGACTCGAACGGCAACGCGCTGACCCTGTCCAACGACGGCACGAACGCGACCGGCAACTTCACCACGACCGTGGACGACGGTCCCGGCGTCTACACCTTCTACTTCTATCCGCCCGCGCCGCCGGCGAGCACGCACCTGGTGGCCGAGCGCGTCAACGTCGTCGTCGCGACCACGACCAACCTCGGCAACGTCACTTGCGGTGCGGGCGTGCTGCTCACCGGCCGCGCCGTGCGCCTGACGAGCACGCCGGTCGCCAATGTCACGCTGAGCGTGATCGACGGCCCCACCGGCGCACCGGTGCTGCAGAACCAGACCAAGACCAGCGCCTTCGGGACCTTCAGCCTGGCCGTGCCGGCGCACGAGATCGAGCTGCGCCTCGACGCCACGACCTCGGGCTTCGTGCTCGGCTCGCGCGCTCTGGTGCGCACGCCCACGGGTGCGCTGGCTCTGGGGGACATCCTCCTGGCGGCCGGCGCCACCGTGACCGGCCACGTGCAGCGCACGAACGGCACGGCGGTGGCCGGCTGCGACCTCGACTTCAAGAACGCCAACGGAGTCGACGTGTACGTGCCGAACGACAACACCGTCGCCAACGGCAACTTCTCGGTGGTGGTGCCGAAAGGCACCTACACCGTGCGCTTTACGGCCAAGCTCACGGATCTCCTGGCCACCAAGGAGCTCGTCAACACGAACCTCAACTCGAACACGAACCTCGGCAACGTCGTGATGAACGCCGGGGTCAAGCTGTTCGGCAGCGTGCTCAAGGCTAGCGGCGCGCCAGCGGCGCACGTGGACGTGGACGCCTTCAATCACCTGACGCAGGTCAAGATCCCGCTCGGGCGCGACAACACCGACGCCGCCGGCGCCTACGCGGTCGTGCTGCCGACCGGCACATACGACATCAAGTTCCTGCGCGACGGCGCGGGCGCCGCGATCGGCGCGGACTGGCACCGCAACGTGGTGATCAACGCGCAGACACAGCTGAACGGACAGTTGCCCGCGCACGGCTATGGCGGCGCCTACTCCGGCCCGCTGCCGCCGCGCACGGTCACACCGCTGGTCGCAGGCACGGGCGGCGGCAAGGCGGCGGGCGCGGGCGGCCACGCGCCGGGCTCGAGCCTGAACCCGCCCACGATCGTGCTCTCGGCCGATGCCCTGGCGCTCGAGGTCGGCGGGCTGGGCGCCTTCGCTCCGGTGCTCCTGGCCGTAGGCGAGACGCGTGCGGCGGTTGAGGGCGGCCTCGGCGCGCCTCGGGCGCGGGTCGTCGCGCTGCGGGCGGACGAGCTCGGCGTCGCGCGCCTCGCGCTGTCCGAGTTCGGGCCCGCGGCGCTGTTCCTGCGCGCACTCGTGCCGGGCGCAGGCGCGAGCGCAACCTACCTCCTCGAGTAGCGGACCCACGAGCTCGTTCCCTAGACGCGGGAGCGGCTGCTAGCCTCTTGGCGTGCGGCCGCTTCCGTTGCTGTTCGAGGACGAGCGCATGCTCGTGGTGGACAAGCCTGCGGGTCTGCTGAGCGTCGCCGATTCGAGCGCGGAAGAGCGCTCCGTGCCCGAGCTCCTGGCCGCGCAGGGCCTGCGCGCGTTCAGCGTGCACCGTCTCGACCGCGAGGTCTCGGGCGCGCTGCTGCTGGCGCGCGACGAGGAGGCGCTGGCGGCGCTGCAGGACCTCTTTCGCGCGCGTGCGGTCGAGAAGCTCTACTGGGGCATGGCTTCCGGGCACCTCGCGCCGCCGGAGGGCGCGCTGACCTTCCCGATCCTCGACGAGCCCGGTGGCGCGCGCGTCTCGGCGCGCGGCAAGCCGGCGCGCACGCTCTATCGCACCCTGGCGCTCCACGCGCGCACGAGCGAGCTCGAGCTCGAGCTCCTGACCGGGCGCAAGAACCAGATCCGCGTGCACCTGGCCCACGCCGGCCACGCCCTGGTCGGCGAGCGCAAGTACGCGCGCGGGCGCGACTCGGCCGTGCCGCTGCGCAGCCGGCGCGTGGCGCTGCACGCCTGGCGCCTGGCCTTCGTCGTGCCCTGGAGCGGAAAGAAACTCGCCCTGGAGGCTCCGCTGCCGAACGAGCTCGCCGCCTTGCGCGCTCGGAGCTGAGCACGCACATGGCGTCCCCCTTGAAACGGCAGCATTCGGCGGGCTTTTCGCTCTGGCCCTGAACTTCCCCTGACGCTGCGGACGAAAGGTCGGCCGCGCGGTGCATCGTCGATCCCTCGGGAGCGGGGTCGGGGTACGCCGCTGCGCGGTCAGCTCGTCATCACCTCATGCGTCCAATGGCCTCCCGGCGTCCGTCGAGCCCTCAGTGTGCGCGCACGCGCGCGGGGGTGTCGCTCGTCGAGGTGGTGGTGGCGCTGAGCGTGCTGGTCGTGGCCGCCAGCATCTTCGGCCAGATGCTGATCTCGACCACGCGCTTGCGGCAGGTCAACCACCAGAACGCGCTGGCGGCGGACGCGGCGCGGGTGGTGCTCGAGCGCATGCGCAACGAGCCGCTGCTCGAGGTCTACCGCGACTTCAACGAGGACCCCAAGGACGATCCCAAGGGCATCGGCACCGGTCCCGGACACCTGTTCGACGTGCCCGGGCTGGAGGCGGCCGAGGGCGCGCCCGGTGGGCGCGTCGGGCGCGTGTACTTGCCCTCGGTTGCGGTCGAGGTCGCCGGCAGCTCGGGCACGGGCGGCGCGAGTGGCGTCAGCGGCGGCAAGAAGGGCCTGGGCGGCGGCACGGACGATAGCGCTGCCGGCGCCGGTGCGACCCAGGTGCAGTGGCAGCTGCGCGAGGACTTCGGCGAGCAGAGCCTGGGCATGCCGCGCGATCTCGACGGCAACAACAAGATCGAGGCCGCGGATCGCTCGAAGGGCTACATCCTGCTGCCGGTCAAGGTGCGCATCGAGTGGAAGAGCGGCACGGCCACGCGCCACTTCGAACTCGTCACACAGCTCGGCGACTATCGTCTGGCGGAGCAGCCATGAGCTGCGCGCGCGCTCGGCGCCGGGCCGGCTTCACCGTGGTCGAAACGGTGATCGCGCTGACCCTGGTGGGCCTCGTGGTCACCAAGCTCGCGCTGGTCATGGACGAGGCGCGCCGCGCGCACCAGCAGGAGAGCTTGGCCATGGCGCTCGAGGATCAGGCCCTGGAGCTCATCGATCGCATCGCCTTCGCCGTGGTGGGGGCCGCGCGCGAGAAGCTCACGCCCGGCATGGAGGCACCCTTTCCGGCGCACGAGATCCACTACCAGATCAGCACGGGCGTCGAGGATGGCAAGTCCGTGTGGAGCGCGCCCGAGGTGATCGGCCTCGCCGGCGAAGGCTCGATCTACTGGGCCGAGAACCAGGGCGAGGCCGACGAGCGCCTCGTGGTGTGGGCCAACACCGTCAGCCAGATGCTGCAGAACGAGGTGATGAACGGCCTCGACGACAACGGCAACGACCTGGCCGACGAGCTCGGGCTGGCGTTCGTGCTCGACGGGCGCAGCGTGACGATCCGGCTGTCGCTCGAGCGCACGGCCGACGATGGCAAGAAGATTCAGGCGTCGAAGGAGACCACCGTCACCTGTCGCAACTGAGGGGGGAAGCCATGCAGATCCATGAACGAGTCGCAGCTCAGCGGCGCAGCCGTCGCGGCAGTGCGCTGGTGATGTCCTTGATCGCGGTCGTGACCGTGGTCGTGCTTTCGGCGAGCTTCTCGCAGTTCGCCTCGGCCGTGGCCAACCGCCAGGCCCAGGCCGTGAACAGGAAGCGCGCGTTCTACATGGCCGAGGCCGGCCTGGCCGAGGGCTTCGCCGCGCTCACCTGCGGCAAGTCGGGGAACGTGGGCACGCTCGAGGCGCCGGCGCTGCTCGGCGAGGGCGTGTTCTGGGTCGAGGCCAGCGAGCTCGAACCCGGCTATGTGCGCCTGGAGGCGACTGGCATGGTCGCATCCGGACGCGCGGAGCTGGCCCTCGTCGCGCGACGCGGCACCGAGGACGTGGCCGCGCTCGGCGTGTTCTCCGGCGGCGCGGTCACCCTCGGCGCGGGCTCGTTGGTGGACGCCTACGACTCGTCTCTCGGCACCTACGCGACGCAGAGCGACAAGAGCGGCGCCTCGCTGGGCTCGAACGGGAACATCAGCGTGTCCGGTTCGGCGCTGAAGCCGACCACGATCAAGGGCGACGTCACGCCCGGGCCGGACGGTCACCTGACGCAGCTCGGCAATGTCACCATCAGCGGCTCGACCTCGGTGGCCCTGGAGGCGACCGAGTTCCCGGCCATCGATGTGCCCGCCATCGCGCTCGGCGCGGCACAGGTGCACAGCTCGCCCTATCCGCTGGTCATCCCGCCCGGCAGCGTCGGCTACACGTCGCTGACGGTGCAGAGCGGGGCGCAGGTCCTGATCCAGGGGCCGGCGCAGGTGCTGCTCGGCTCGTTGACGCTGAACGCCAGCGCGCAGCTCTCCTTCGACACCAGCGGCGGGCCGATCGATCTGTTCGTGACCGACGCCGCCGACTTGGCCGCGACCTCGCTCCTCAGCACCACCGGCACGAACCCCGAGGACGTGCGCATCCTGGTGCCGGGCCAGACCGCCCAGTCGCTCAAGCTGCGCTCGAGCGGGCCCTTCCACGGCGTGATCTACGCGCCCGAGGCCGCGCTCGTGCTGGGCAACACCTTCGAGCTCTTCGGCGCGGTGGTCAGCAAGGGCCTGGTGCTCGAGGGCGCTGCCAAGCTGCACTTCGACAAGCACCTGGCCGAGGTCGCGGCCGAGGAGCTGCTGCCGTTGATCCTCTCGTGGCGCCTGGTCGAGCTCGCCAACCTGACCGGCGACCTGGCCACCGATCCCTTCACGCTGCTGGGGCTGGACAAGAACGTCCTTCCCGCTCCGTCGGGCGCGCACATGGATCAGACGCTGGTGATCGACTACTTCGACGCCTCCAGCGTCTACCACCGTTACTCCGGCCCGGAGAGCAAGTTCGATTGGAACGTGGTGCAGTCGGTCATCTCGGCCACGCGCGACGGGGTGCAGGTGGTCTTCCCCATCTCGACCAGCACGAAATCCGGCGTGCGCAAGAGTCCGGGTGTACTTCCAGTGATCGACGGGCCGATGATCTAGTCGGATGGGGGACCTCATGGGGATGGGGCGCCTGGGCGGGCGAGGGGTCGCCGTCGTCTGCTGGGCGCTGGTGCTGTGCGCGGGCGTGGAGGCCCAGCGCACGCGGCTGCAACCCAAGGGTCTCGAGCGCGCCTTCGTCGAGCCGCGCACGCCGGTCGAGCTGCGCCGACGTCTGGCTGGGCTGGAGGCGCAGGAGCTCCCGGCGTTGTTCCACCTGGCGGTCGATGGGCGCCTGCCCGACGGTGCCCCGGCCGAACTCCCGCCGCTGTCGGACGCCGAGCGCGCGCTGGTGCGCGAGGCGCTTGGCGCGCGTCCGCGGCGCGAGATCGTGCCGTTCCTCGAGGATCTCGCGGGTCGTCCCATGTCCGTCGCCGAGCGCCTCGAGGCGCAGGCGCTGCTCGGCAGCCTGGGTTCGGGCGATCATCTGAAGCTGCTGGTGCGTCTGACGGCGCCGATCCAGGAGCGCAGTCCGGTGGCGCCCGAGCTGCGCGCCGGCTTCACCGCGGCGCTGAGCGTGATCCTCGCTCGCGATGCGGCGGCCCTGGCGCAGGTCGCGGGCCTCCTGGCTGAGAGCGCGCCGGGTCTGGCGAGCGCGATCATCGAGGGCCTGGCCGCCGTGCGTAGCGCAGAAGCCACGCGCATCCTGGCCGCGCAACTCGGGCGTTCACCAGGACTCGACCCCTTGATCCTGGCGCGGCTGTCGAGTCGCGACCGCGCGCGCGCCGGCAACGACGGGGCCGTGCTGGACGCCGTGCGGCGCTACCTCGGCCAGCGCGATCCGGCGCTGGTCAGCGCCGCGGCCGTCGCCTGCGGCGAGCTCGGCGACGACGGCGCGGTGGACCTGCTCATCAAGGGGATGGCCCACGAGGACGGTCGCGTGCGCGCCAGCGTCTTCCAGGCGCTGGCCCGGATCAGCCACCTCGACTTCGGGCCCGCGCCCGAGCGTTGGACGAGCTGGTACCACGCCGAGATGCGCTGGTGGGACGAGGACGCGGAAGCGGAGCTCGTGCGCATCGAGCGCGGCCGCGGCCAGGAGTTCGTGCGCGCCGCGGCGGCCGTGCTGGAGCACCGCCTGTTCCGCTACCGCATGGCCGAGTCCTTCGCCCAGGCGTTGCAGCGCACGAACGTCGAAGAAGTGCGTCTGGCCTGTCGGGCGCTGGAACAGTTGCGCTCTCCGGTCGCAGTGCCCGAGCTGGTGCAGTGCCTCGAGCGCGACGAGTCCAGCGTGCGCATGGCCGCCTACCGGGCCCTGCGCGCGATCACCGGCGTGGCGCTGCCTCCGGAAGCGGATTCCTGGGCTGCGGTCACCTGGTAGCGGAGCGCCACGTCACCGAGGGCGTTCGGCCACGTTGCGCGCGCGATCTTTCTCCTTCTGACCGGCCAATCTGGGTCCGCGCTAAAGCCACGCGAGCTCCGGGCCGAAAAACCTTCGAATCGACAGGCCCCCTGGATCCCCCATGAACTCGCAGCCGCAGCCGCAGACTCCCCCGCAAGAAGCCTCGTACCGCCGGCGCATCAAGCTCATCAAGCCCAGGCTGCAGCTCAAGCTGGTCAGCGTGTTCGTGGGCTTGTCGGCGCTAGGCTTCCTGCTGCAGTCGCTGCACGTGGGCCTGCGGCTCTCCGAGCTCGCGGCCAACTTGCCCGAGGGCGGCACCTACCTGATGGCGGTGATGCCCGAGCTGCCGCTCGAGATTCTGCTGGTCTCGTTCGGCATGCTGCTGCCCTTGACGGTGGCCGTGGGAATCCTGGTGACCTTCCGCATCGCCGGCCCGGTGTACCGCTTCGAGAAGTATCTGAAGGCGGTCATCCGTGGCGAGGAAGTCGGCCCGTGCCGCATCCGCAAGGGCGACGAGTTCCAGGAGCTGTGCGATCTGATCAACGAGGCCACCGCCGCGATGCGCGAGCAGCGCGCCGGTGAGATGGTGCGCGTCTCGACCGCCCCGGAAGAACGCAAGGAACTGCGCAAGGCCGGCTGAGCCGCGCACACGGCACGAGAGCTTCGCTTCGATGTCGCTGCGCTCCAAGATCGTCCTCATCCTGGTGACCGTGGTCGTCGGTTACGCCGCGATCGAGAACGTCACCACGCGCCTGGCCGCCGGGCGCATCTTCGGCGGCTGGGAGCGCCAAGAGGCGGACGAGGATCTGGCGCGCATCAAGAAACGCCTGGACGACGAGCTGACCGACCTCGTGGGCAAGGCGGCCTTCCTAGCGGGTACGGGCGAGCTGTCGCGCTTCGTGGACAGCGGCGACGCGCGCTTCGCGCAGCAGGATCTCGGTCGCGCGGCGCTGCTGCGCGGCGAGCTCGACCTCTTCTACGTGTGCGCCGCGAGCGGCAAGGTCGTGTGGGGCGAGATCCTCGACCCCGAGACGCGCGAGCCCATGCGCTTGGCGGACTTCCCGCGTGAGTCCCTGGCGCCCAACCACCCGGCGCTCCTGTTCCGCGCCGAGGCCGAGAACGTTGCCGGGATCTACATGACCCGCGCCCAGCCGCTGCTGCTCGGCGCGGTGCCGATCCCCGGCGCGGACGGCGTGCCCTTCGCCCCGGCCGAAGGCAACCTCCGGCACGCGGCGCACGGCGTGCTCGTGTTCGGACGCTTCCTGGGCCCGAGCCTGAAGCGACGCATCGTCGAGGAGGAGCTGCAGCTCACCGCCGGCGACGAGGTGGCCGCGCCGCGCGCGATCGAGCTGCTCGAGCGCGAAGCCGCGGGCGTGCCGGCGGAGATGAAGAGCTCCGCCGTCGGCACGCTGTACCGCGAAGGCGACGACGGTTTCCTGCACGCCTACGCGCGCCTGAGCTCGCTGCGCACCGACCTGCCGCTGGTGCTGCACGTCGCCCTGGATCGCGCCATCGCGGCCAAGAAGCGCGCCAGCGTCAACTACCTCTTGCTGAGCACGCTCATCGGCGGCTGCCTGATCCTCTTGGTGCTGCTGCGCCTGCTGCAGCGCATCGTCGTGGCGCCGCTCTCGACCCTGACCCAGAAGGCGGTCGAGATCGGCCGCCGCGACGACACCACCATCCGCGTCGGGCTGCAGCGCGACGACGAGATCGGCCAGCTAGCCGGCGAGTTCGACCGCATGCTCGGCAAGCTGGCCAAGTCGCGCGAACAAGTGATCGAGACCGCGCGCCTGGCGGGCATGTCCGAGATCGCCACGGGCGTGCTGCACAACGTCGGCAATGTGCTCAACAGCGTCAACGTGGCCGCCAACCTGGCCACGCGTCGCACCGAAGAGCTGGCGGTCGGCGACCTGGAGCTGCTGGTCGGCGTGCTGCAGACGCACGAGCGCGACCTGGCGGCCTTCGTCGGCGGCGACCCGCGTGGCAAGCACCTGGTGCCGTACCTGAAGGAGCTCAGCGGCGCGCTGGGCACGCAGCGGCGCTCGATCCAGGACGAGCTCAAGAGCCTCAACCAAGGCATCGAGCACATCGCCGAGCTGGTGTGCGCGCAGCAGAGCTTCGCCGGCGCCAAAGGCGTGTTCGAGCAGGCGGATCTTGCCGCGCAGCTGGAGGCCGCGCTGGCCATCTGCCGCCAGGGCCTGGCTGCGTGCCCGGAGCTCGAGATCACGCGCGACTTCGAAACGCTGCCGACGGTGCGGGTGGACAAGCACAAGCTGATGGAGGTGCTGGTCAACCTGGTGCAGAACGCCGGCCAGGCCCTGGCCGAGCGCGGCGGCACGGCCAAGCTGACCCTACGCCTGACGCGCCACGGCGCCCACCTGGCGCGCATCGAGGTGCGCGACAACGGCGTCGGCATCCCGCGCGAGAACCTGACGCGCATCTTCCATCACGGCTTCACCACCAAGAAGAACGGCCACGGTTTCGGCCTGCACGTCTCGGCCAACGCGGCCACCGAGATGGGCGCGAAGCTGCACGCCCACAGCGATGGGCCCGGACGCGGCGCTACGTTTTTCCTCGACATCCCCATGGAAGCGGAGGCCGCCCTGAGCGCGGCATAGCACATGAGCGACACGCACAACCTCCGCATCCTCGTGGTCGACGACCAGGAGGCGATCCGCGACGACTTCAAGAAGATCCTGGCCGCGCACAGCGCGCCGGGTCCGGCCCTGTCCAGCGCGCGCGCGGCCTTCTTCGGCGGTGACGTTGCCAGCACGCCGGCCGCGCACGTCGCGCCGCCCTTCCAGCTGACGCTCGCCAGCCAGGGCGAGCAGGCGCTCGAGCTGACCGCGCGCGCGCGGCAAGCCGGACAGCGCTTCGCGATGGCCTTCGTGGACGTGCGCATGCCGCCTGGCCTCGACGGCCTGCAGACGATCAAGGGCCTGTGGCAGCTCGACCCCGACCTCGAGGTCGTGATCTGCACGGCCTTCTCGGACTACTCCTTCGAGCAGATCGTGCAGGAGCTCGGCAGCACCGATCGCCTGCTGATCCTGAAGAAGCCCTTCGATCCGGTCGAGGTGCGCCAGCTGGCCGGGGCCCTGACCGAGAAGTGGAACGTGGTGCAGCGCGAGCGCGTGCGCCTCGAGGAGCTGCGCAGCGCGAACGAGCGCGCGCAGTCGGCCAACCGCGCCAAGTCGGAGTTCCTGGCCAACATGAGCCACGAGATCCGCACGCCGATGAACGCCCTGCTGGGCTACGTCGAGCTCTTGTGCGATTCAAGCGCCAGCGACGACGAGCGCGGGCGCTACGCCGGCACGATCAAGAAGTCGAGCGACCACCTGCTCTCGATCCTGAACGACATCCTCGACATCTCGCGCATCGAGGCCTCGCGCCTGGTCATCAACCACGCCGACGTCTCGCCCTTCAGGCTGGTCAAGGACGTGCTCACACTGCTCGCCGCGCAGGCCAGCCAGAAGGACGTCGAGCTCCGCTTCGAGGTGCCCTTCCCGATCCCCGAGGTGGTCGAGACCGACCTGGTGCGCGCGCGCCAGATCCTGCTCAACCTGATCGGCAACGGGATCAAGTTCACACACTCCGGCTCCGTGCGCGTGGTCCTGCGCCTGGACGAGCACGAGGCCTCCGACCATCGCTACCTGTGCGTGGAGGTGATCGACACCGGCATCGGGATCCCGTCCGACAAGCTGCAGCAGATCTTCGAACCCTTCAGCCAGATCGACGGCTCCTCGACGCGTCGCTACGGCGGCACGGGCCTGGGTCTGTCGATCTCGAAGCGCCTGGCGATCCTGCTGGGCGGCGACGTCGGCGTGCAGAGCGAGTTCGGCAAGGGCAGCACCTTCACCCTGCGTCTGTACGCCGGCGAGCTGCGCCGCGCCGCGCTGCGCAAGTACAGCGCCGAGGAGTGCCAGATCCACGTCGGCACCGAGCCGCTGCACACTGCCGAGCCGCTGCCGGTCCTGCACGGGCGTTGTCTGGTGGTCGAGGACGTCGAGCTCAACCAACGCCTGCTGGCCGCGATCCTGCGCCGCACGGGCGCCACGGTCGAGCTGGCCGACGATGGCAAGCAGGGCGTGGAGAAGACCCTGGCCGCCGAGCGCGCCGGCACGCCCTTCGACCTGGTGCTCATGGACATGCAGATGCCGGTCATGGACGGCTATGACGCCACGCGCGCGCTGCGTGCCGCGGGCTTCCGGCGCCCGATCATCGCGCTCACCGCCCACGCCATGAGCACGGACCGCGAGAAGTGCTTGGAGGTCGGTTGCACCGCCTACGAGACCAAGCCCATCCAGCGCGAGCACCTGCTGGCGACCTGCAAGCGTCTGCTGGCAGGCGAGCAAGCGGGCGCCCCGCTCCCGTCTCAGCCCCAGGGTCAGCCGGCCGCGTAGCCCGCCGCGCGACGCGCGCCCGCAAAGTGGAGGAGGGAGAGGCGCGTGAGGTGGCGCCGCTCCCCCCTGACGAACATGAGAATCGTGGGGCCGGACCCGATGCTTGTCGGTGGCGTCCGAACCCGCCAGCGCACCCAAGGCGCGGGGCGGGCCGGAGACCTCACGAAACTCCGAAAAGGCAGGCGCTCACTTGCCGACGTAGCGCTCGGGGTGCTCCTGGAAGTCCGTGCGGCAGCTGTCGCTGCAGAAGTAGTAGGTCGTGCCGGCGCACGCGCAGCTCGGCGTGTCCGGCTGGATGTGCACGCACAGGCAGGCGAGGTCGCCCTCGTGCTTGCACACGGGACACTCGGCGGTGGTGACGCCATCGACGGCCGGAGTGGCCTGGCAGGCGAGGACGAGCAGCGCAGTCAGGAGCGCGAGGAGCAGGCGCGGGATCATGGGGGTCACAGGGAGAGGGTCAGCGCGAGGCCGAGGCGCCAGTCGGTTTCGACCTGCTCGCCGTTCGTGTCCTGGAACACGGGCACGGCCGGCGCCAGGCTCAGCGCCGCGTGCTCGTTGAAGCGCTCGTGCACACCCAGCGTCAGGTACACGGTCTCGCCGCCGCTGTTCTCGTTGCTCACGCCCTGGGCCACGTCCTCGTCGAGCCAGATGCCGTTGAGCTCGCCGAAGACGCTCCAGTTGTCGGGCGCCTGCACGTCCTCGGTCAGGCGATAGGCGAGCGCCAGGCCCAGATCCGCGCGATCGCCGACCTCGAAGCCCTGGTGCATGGTGCGCAGGGTGTACAGCGCGCTGGCGTCGAGCGTCATGCGCGCCGAGAGGAAGCGCGAGTAGGCCAGCCCCGCCTGGTAGTCCACCGAGCCCGAGCCCGGCTGGCTGGAGGGCTCGAGCTCTTCGCCGTTCGACAGGGTCTCGTCGTCCTTGCCGGTCGGCAGCTTCAGGCCCCCGATCAGCGCCAGGTGCCCGCTCGCGCCGCGCAGCACACGCCACTTCGCGTTCACCCAGGTGTCGGTCAGGCCGCTCGGATCGGCCGTGGCCGATTCGGCGCCGCCCAGGCCGTCCTCCTCGGCGTCGATGAAGTCCCTGCCGGAGTAGTGGCCGAGCGCGAGCGAGAGCTGCAGGTCGTCGCTGAGGCCGTAGGAGAGCGCCACCGTGTTCATCAGCGAGCGTCCGAGCGCGTCGAACTCGCCCGCGGCGATGGCCTTGGCCTCGGCCTCGGCCACGCTGGTCGATTCGAACTCGGTCCAGTCGCTGCGCAGCTCGATCGTCCAGCGTCCCTGGCGCAGTGTCTCGCCGGAGGAGGTGGCGCTGCCGCCGCCGGAGGTGCCGGGGCCGTGGTTCACGGGCAGCGGCGCCGGCGAGGAGCGCAGCGGGGCGGAGTAGGGGTACGGGAGTTCGATATCGGAGCTGACAGCGAGCGTGAGCAGAGCGAGAGAGAAGGAGAGCATCGGAGATCTGCGTGAGCGCTGGGCGCGCGGGCCCGGAGTGGAGGTTGGCTCCGGCGGAAGGTGCGGGAGCACGGAGGATCGGCGCGGGGACCGATCGGCTCGCAGGTGCGAGCGCGAGCTCAGCATGGCGCGAAGCCCTCGCGCCTGGGCGGTTTCGAGCTCCGTCCGGCGGCGTGTCGCAACGACGCGGCGCCTCTTCGAGCTTTCAGCCGCGCGCGTCCAGCCGTGGCGGGGGCGTCGGCGGTTCCGTGGCGAGGTCGAAGGGCGGCCCCGGCTCGATGCGCGCGCTCCACTCGCGCTCGCCAAGGAGTCCAGAGCGAGCGAGCGGCATCCACGGCACGGCCACCGAGCCCGACGCGCCCGCGGCGGAGCTCAGGGGCTTCGGACCGGAGCAGTGGAAGTCCGTCAGGCTCGTGCGCGGCAGCGCGGCGTCGTCCGAGCGCCCTGCGCCGAGCTCGGTGGTCGGTGCGCGCGCCACGATCTCCCGAGGCGCGTCGCTCGGCGCCTCGCCGGGCGCGCAGCAGCACTCGCTGCGCGCCTCCTCGTGCGGGCAGCCGCAGCCGATCGTCGCGCACAGGGTCGAGGCGGCGGCGGACCGTGCCACGAGCGCGGGCTCGTCCCGCGGCGTGCTCGGACCGGGGCCCGACACGAGGCCCAGCGCCAGGACCAGGCCGATCCAGGGCAGGACCGCGAATCCTCGGGCGCGCGCCATCACCTACAGAGTATCGCCGAACGGGAAGCGCGCCGGCGGCATCTTTTTCCGCCGCCGCCGAGGTCAGCGGCCGAGGCTGGCCGCCGGCGGCGGCGCGAGCAGCTCGGGCGGCAGACTCTCGTCCGTCAGGCTCTCCAGGAAGGCCAGCAGCTCCGCGCGTTCCTCCGCGCTCAAGCCCAGCGGCTGGATCAAGCGCTCGCTGCCGATCTCGGGCGTGGCGTTCTCGAGCGTGTCGTAGAAGTGCACCACGTCCTCCAGCGTCGCGAACTGGCCCTCGTGCATGTAGGGCGCGGTGCGCGCGATGTTGCGCAGCGTGGGCGTCTTGAACGACTTGCCGCCGTGGCTGTCGACGACCAGCTGGGTGATCTTGCGCTTGCCCGTCTCGCCGCCGTCGTCGGCGTAGACGCTGCGCGAGTTGAGCGGGTCGAGCTTCAGGCGCTTGACGCCCAGCTTGCGCCCCGGGTCGCCGCCCAGCTCGCCGACCGGCACGCGGTTGTCGTGGAACTCGAGGTCGGTGAAGCTCGGCCCGTCGTGGCAGAAGACGCAGCGCGCCTTGCCCACGAACAGCTCGGCCCCGCGTCGCGCGCGCGCGTCGTAGGCGGCGCTCCCGGCCGCGTCGTCGCTGCGCAGCGCGCTCACGTAGCGATCGAAGGGCGCGTCGCGCGAGACGAGCAAGCGCTCGAAGGCCGCGATGGCCTTGCCCACGTTGACAAAGGCGCGCGTGACGGCCTCCTGCGTCTCGACGTCGAGCGTGTCCCAGGCCAGCTGCTGCGGATGCTCGGGCTCGCCCGCCACCGGCCGGCCCTCGTGCGGAAGCTGCGCGAGTTCGGGCAGCGCGCCGAAGATCTGGCGATAGGCGCGCGCGTAGTCCGCGTCCTCGGCCAGCAGGTGCAGGATCGCCAGGCGGCTCGTGCCGTGCTCGCGCGCGTCCTCCAATGGCCCGAGCGCCTGCGACCACAAGGTATCCTTGCGCCCGTCCCAGAAGAACCAGCGGTTGTAGGCCACGTTCCACAGCGTCATCGTGTGCCGCGAGACCGAGGCCAGGCCGAAGCCGATCGGCTTGGCGTCGGTCCAGCTCTTCCCCGGCTGGTGGCACGTCGCGCACGAGACCGTGCCGTCGGCCGAGAGCCGCGCGTCGTAGAACAGCGCCTGACCGAGCAGCGCCGCGGCCGGGTTCGCGTACACCGCGTTGGTCGGATCGGGCGGCGGCGCCGGCACGGGCGAGAGCTCGAGCAGGATCCTGCGCGCATCGCCGGCGGCCGGCGGCGTGCCGCTCGGCGGACTCTGGAGCGCGAGCGCGAGCAGTAAGGCGAGCTTCATCCCTAGAGCTCGAGCGCGCACTCCGCCGCTTCCGACTGCGAGCCCTCGAGCACGTCGAACACGAGCTGCCAGTGTCCGCGCATTTGCAGGCGCATGCCCGTCACCCGGAACGAGCCATCGTCCTGGGCGTGCACTTCCGGTCGCTGCAACAGTCCGTGGCCGTGCTCGGGCATCCAGCCGCTGACGGAAAGCGTCGCCTCGGCGAGCGGCGCGCCGCCCTTCAGCACCCACACCTCGAGATCGAAATCTTGATTGCGCGGCACCGCGCCCGCGGGCGCGCGCCAGCACACGAGGTACGTCCCCGCGCGGCTCGGTACGCGCGTCCAGGCCGGATCCGTGAAGTCGGGCGGTCCCGAGGGAGCTTCCGGAACCTCGGCCGGTGCCGCCGGCACTCCGGCGGGGGAGGGCGACGGTTCGCTGGCGAGCTGCGCATCGAGCGGCGGCCCGGAACCGCGCTCCCCGCCGCAGCAAGGCGCCGCGCAGGCCTTCGAGACGAACCACGCGCCGAGCACGCACAGACCGATCGCGATGGGGGCCAGACGAGGGGCGCGGAGCATGAGCCTGCTCATCATAGGCTTACCTTGTTTCCGGTCACCCGCGAGGCCGCGATGTGGTCTCGTGGTGTCCTCGACCGACGCCGGCCGAACCCCCTCGATCCCCTGTACTGCACTTCGCGAGAAGCGCCCCCCACGATGCTCTCTTCCTTGTTGTTGATTCCGTTGCTCCAGGCCGCGCCGCAGGCGGAACGCCCCCTCGCGCTGATGGTCGGCGACCCCGCGCCGTCGATCCAGGTCGCCGAGTGGGTGCAGGGCAAGCCTCTGGCGAAGCTCGAGGCCGGGCAGACCTACGTGGTCGAGTTCTGGGCGACGTGGTGCGGACCCTGCAAGGTCGCGATCCCGCACTTGAACGAGCTCTCCAAGCAGTACGCCGGCAAGGTGCAGTTCGTCGGCGTGAGCGTCTGGGAATCGCCCGGAGAGCCCTACCTCGTGCCGAAGTTCGTGCAGGAGATGGGCGAGAAGATGACCTACACCGTCGCGTCGGACGAGGTGAAGCCGACCAAGGAACACGGGCCGATGGCCGCGAGCTGGATGACGGCTTCGGGTCAGAGCGGCATCCCGACCGCCTTCATCGTGAACAAGGAGGGCAAGGTCGCCTGGATCGGCCACCCGCTGGAGATCGAGCAGCCGCTGGCTGACGTCGTCGCCGGGACCTACGACCTCGTGGGCGCGGCCAAGAAGTACGCGTTCGACGCGCGCCTGAAGGGCGTCACGGCCAAGCTCGCCAAGGACGTCACCAAGGCCGAGAAGGAGAAGGACTACGCCACGGCGATCCAGCTGATCGAGGCGGCCGTGGCCAAGGACGCCGCGGTCGAGGCGAAGTTCGGGACCAAGAAGTACTTCCTGATGGTCGACGCGCAGCGCGCGCCCGAGGCCGCGACCTACGGCCGCCGCCTCGTGGCGCAGGTGATCACCGACAACGCCATGGGCTTGAACCAGCTCGCCTGGACGATCGTCGATCCGCAGGGCAAGTGGAAGACGGGTGACTACGCGCTTGCCGTGCTGGCCGCCGAGCAAGCCGTGAAGCTGCAGGAAGAGAAGGACGCCTCCACGCTCGACACCCTGGGCCTGGCGCTGTTCAAGGCCGGCCAGCTCGAGCGCGCGATCGAGATCCAGACCAAGGCCGCAGCGCTGGCCGCGGGCAACGCCAAGCTCGAGGCCGAGCTCAAGGCGCGCCTGGAAGAGTTCAAGAACGCCAAGGGGAACCTGTAGCGCAGAACCTGTAGCGCGTCGCGCTTCTCGTCGCCGGCCGGCCCGAGCCCTACTCGCGCCGGCCGGTGCCGTTTTCAGGCCAGCCGCGCGCCGCTCTCGGCGTCGAACCAGTGCAGCGCGCCGAGCGGCAGTTCCACCGCCAGCGCGCCCGAGTCCGGCACGCTCGCGTCCCCCGGCCACGCGGCGACGAGCGTCTGCTCGCCGAGCGCGAGGTGCACGTGCGTCTCGCCGCCCAGGCGCTCCACGCGCCGCACGGGCAGCGCCGTCGGCCCGCCGGCGACGACGTCCTGCGGGCGGATGCCGAGCACGATCTCGCCGCTCGCCAGCGGCGCAAACAACTCGCGCCCGCCCAGCGTCACGCGCCCCGCGCGTGCCGCGAGGCGCACCAGGTTCATCGGCGGATGGCCGACGAAGCTGGCCACGAAGCTCGTCGCCGGCCGCTGGTAGACCTCTAGCGGCGGCGCGAGCTGCTCGATCTTCCCTGCGCGCAGCACCGCCAGACGCGTGGCCAGCGTCATGGCCTCGGCCTGATCGTGGGTCACGTACAGCGCCGTCGTGCCGAGCTCGCGCACGAGCCGCGCGATCTCGAGGCGCATCTGGGCGCGCAGCTTCGCGTCCAGGTTCGACAGCGGCTCGTCGAACAGGAACAGCTTCGGCTCGCGCACCAGCGCGCGCCCGAGCGCCACGCGCTGCATCTGCCCGCCCGACAGCGCCGCCGGCTTGCGCGCCAGCAACTCCGTCAAGCCGAGCACTTCCGCCGCGCGCTCCACGCGCTCGTCGAGCGCTCCCTTCGCGAGTCCCGCCATCTTCAGCGGGAACGCCAGGTTCGCGCGCACCGTCATGTGCGGGTACAGCGCGTAGTTCTGGAACACGAGCGCGACCTGCCGCTCCTTGGGCTCGAGCTCGTCCGCGCGCACCCCGTCGATCCACACCTCACCCGCGCTCTGGCTGACCAGCCCCGCGACGATGCGCAGCAGCGTCGACTTCCCGCACCCCGACGGCCCGAGCAACACCAGGAACTCGCCGTCCGCGACCTCCAGCGATACGTCCTCGAGCACGCCCGTCGAGCCGAAGGCGTGCGCGACGTGGCGCAGCGAGAGGGTGGCCATGGGCTCAGCGACCGCCCTCGACGGAGCGTGGCGCACCCTCCGCGTTCGCGGTGTCGCGCTCCGCACGCTCGAACACCGCCCACGCCGCCAGCGCGATCAGCGCCAAACCGAGCGCGAGCTCGAGCGCGTAGCGCCGGCGCAGCGGGTGCTCGTGAGCGTCCAAGCCCGCGCAGTGTACGGGGCGAGCGCGGTGGCGCCACGCGCGGTTCCCATGGCAGCATGAGCGCGGAGGTGCTCGCATGGACGCGGCGAAGGCGACGATCGGGTGGTTGGCGTTGCTCACGACCTTCGTGGTGGGCGGCGCGAGCCGGTACGCGGCGCGCCTCGGGCTGGAGCGCGAGCCGCGGCGGACGGAGCAGGGCGCGAGCGACGCGGCGGCTCTCGCTGAGCTGCGGACGGCGCTGGCGAACCTCCAGGAGAGCGTCGCGGAGCTGAGCCGGCGGCAGGCTCCGCCGGCGAGCCCGTCCGTGCCGGCGCGCGAGCCGCAGCAACCAGAGAGCGTCGCCCCTGGATCTCGAAGCGCTGCGCGAGCTCGTGGCGCGCTTCGAGCGAGCCGCGCAGGCGGGCGTCGCGCGCGCGGAGGGCTTGCGGGCTCCCGAGCGCCGCGCGCCAGAGTTGCCAGCCCCGTCCGAGGACGACGCGGACGAGGAGGCCTTGAAGAGCCGCTTCCTGTTCTGGTCCTACCAGCAGATCCTCGACGCCTTCGGCCGCCCCGACGAGATGCACCTCGGCCAGGTCGTCGAATGGTGGTACCGACGCTTCACCGGGTCGGACTTCGAGGGCTGGTTCAGCGTGAAGTTCTGCGCTGGCTTCGTCGTGAACATCGACAGCAACTAGGGTCGAGAGCCACTGACACCGCCGAGGCGTCGTTAGTTCTTGCGCCGCGGCATCTCCTGCCCGGTCGCCGGTCCCTACACTGCTGCGCCCACCGGAGAACGCCTCGATGATTCCCTTCCTTCTCGCGCTCGCGCCCCTCGTCCCGCTCCAGCAAGCCGCCACCCACGCGCACGCGCTCCATGTCGCGCGCTTGCTCGACGTCGAGTCGGGCAAGATCCTCACCAATGCGACCGTGCTCGTGCAGGGCGAGCGCATCATCGCCGTCAACCCGAAGGAGATCCCCGCCGGGACCGAGGTGCTCGAGCTCGGCGACCGCACCCTCCTGCCCGGCCTGATCGACTGCCACACGCACCTGACCAGCGACCTCCTCGGCGAGTGGGTGACGCGCGAGGTGCACGAGACCGCGGCCGACGAGGCGCTGCGCGGAGCGATGTACGCACGCATCACGCTGCTCGCGGGCTTCACCACCGTGCGCGACGTGGGTTCGGGCGGCTTCGCCGACGTCGCGCTGATGAAGGCGATCGATGCGGGCTGGATCCCGGGCCCGCGCATGTTCCCGGCTGGGCACGCGATCGGCATCACCGGCGGGCACGCGGACACGACCGGCTATGCGCCGGGGATCCTCGAGCGCGGACCCGCGCAGGGCATCGCCGACGGCGTAGACCAGGTGATCGAGGCCGTGCGCCAGCAGGTCAAGCACGGCGCGAAGGTGATCAAGACCTGCGCCACGGCGGGCGTGCTCTCCTTCGAGGGCCCGGTTGGCGCGCAGCAGTACTCCGACGAGGAGCTGGTCGCGCTCGTGACCGAGGCCCACCGCCACGGCCTGAAGGTCGCCGCGCACGCGCACGGCACCGAGGGCATCAAGGCCGCCGTGCGCGCGGGCGTGGACTCGATCGAGCACGGCTCGATGCTCGACGACGAGGCCATCGCCTTGATGAAGCAACACGGCACCTTCCTCGTGCCGACCGACTACCTCACCGAGCGCATGGACATGAACGCGCTCCCGGCGCCGATCCGCAAGAAGGCCGAGTACGTCCTGCCGCTCGCGCAAGCGAGCCACGCCAAGGCCATCGCCGCCGGCGTGAAGATCGCCTTCGGCACCGACGCCGCCGTCTACCCGCACGGCGAGAACGCGCACGAGTTCGAGACGCTCGTGCACCGCGGCATGAAGCCGCTCGACGCCATCCGCTCGGCCACGCTGAATGCGTGCGAGCTCCTCGGCGTCAGCGACCGCGGCTCGATCTCCGCGGGCAAGCTCGCCGACCTCGTCGCCGTGCCGGGCAACCCGCTCGACGACGTGCGCGTGCTGCAGCACGTCGAGTTCGTGATGAAGGGCGGCGTGGTGGTGAAGGGGCCGTGAGGAGCATCGCGCGAGTGCGCTTCGGCATCTTCGCCTTCGTCGAGCTCGGCCTCGCGCTCGCCACCGCACTGCTCGGCTATCTAGCCGGCTTCGAGGACCCTCCCGGCTCGGGCGAAGCGGCCGAAGCCTACGCCCTGTCCCAGCCCATTCTTGTCGGTGGCTTCTGGCTCTGCGCCGCCGTGCTCGTGCTGTGGAGCGCGCTGTGGGCCAAGGATCGGATCCAGCAGAAGGACTGGCGGCACACAGCGGACGCTCCGACGTGAACCTCGAGCCCGGCGCACTCGCCCAGCTCATCGCCGAGGGCGAGGGCAAGAGCCTCGAGTTCAAGCGCGGCCTGCCCGGCGACGCCAAGGTCGCGCGTACGCTGTGCGCCTTTGCCAACACGCGCGGCGGGCTCTTGCTGATCGGAGTGGGGGACAAGCGCGAGCTCGTCGGCGCGCCGCGGCCGCGCGAGACGATGGAGCAGCTGCGCACGGTCGCTGTCGAGCGTCTCGAGCCTCCGCTCGAGGTGCAGGTCGGCGCACTCCTCCTCGGCGGTCCGCACATCGTGTGGTGCTCGGTGCCGCTCTCGCCCGCGCGCCCGCACGCGGCGCTCGACGACGCGGGCGCGCGCGAGTTCGTGGTGCGCGTCGGCGCGAGCAACCGGCGCGCGTCCGGCGCCACGCTGAGCTCGATCCGCGCGCAGTACTCGGCCGGGGCCAAGCTCGACGACCTGCAGCGCGCGATCCTGCACTGGCTCGAGCGCCGCACGCGCGCCGCGCACGCGCACCCCGGCGGCGCGACCGTGGCCGAGTTCGCCAAGGACCACAACGTCGGCAAGCAGCGCGCGCGCCGCGCGTTCACGCACCTCGAGCTCGCCGGACGCTTGGTGGCGCATGGCGCGGGTCCGCGGCGCGAGTACGCGTTGCCGTGAAGCCGACGCGAAAGATGCCCCGCAAGCGGAAACCTGCGCCCGCTCTGAGCGGTCGTCGTGGTCACCGGCCAGCGGAGCCGTTGACCCTTGCGGAAAGGAACAACAAGATGATCTCGATGCGCACGACGCTGAACATCGACGCCGCGCTCCTGGCGGAGGCGTCGCACCTGACGGGCGTGAAGCAGAAGGCGGTGCTCGTCCAGATGGCCCTGGAGGCTCTCGTCCAGCGGGAAGCCGCGCGAAAACTCGCCGCCCTCGGCGGCAGCGATCCGCAGGCGAAGGCCGGGCGTCGGCGGCGCTCGAGGGGGCGATCGTGATCCTGGTCGATACGTCGGTGTGGATCGACCACCTGCACCAGCCGATCCCTCGTCTGGCGGACCTCCTGCTGGAAGGAAAGGTCGTGACTCACGCCTTCGTCGAGGGCGAGCTCGCCAGCGGGACCCTCCGGCGCCGCGCCGAGGTCCTGCGCGCCATCACGCGCCTGCCCCGCACGTCGCTGGTGGAGCACGAGCACGTGCGCCGCATGAACGAGGAGGAGCGTCTCTACGGTCGGGGCATTGGCTGGATCGATATCCACCTCGTCGCCTCGGCCCGGGCAGGAACGCACCGGATCTGGACGCACGACGCGCGGCTCGAGCGCGTGGCGAGACAGCTCGGCCTTGCGGCCTGACACGCTCGCTCAGCCCTTCGAGGCCGCCACGCGGATGCCGCGCAGGAACAGGCGCTGGGCGAGAAAGTAGACGAGCACGCACGGTGCGAGGATCACGGCCGAGGCCGCCATCAGGAGCTCGACCGAGGTGTCGAAGGTGCGCTGGAAGCTCGCCAGCGCCAGCGTCAGCGTGCGCTTTTCCGGCGAGAGCACGTACACGAGCGGCGCCCAGAAGTCGTTCCACGTCGCCAGGAACGTGATCAGCGCGACGGTCGCGAGCATCGGCCGCGCGAGCGGCAGGAACACGCGCCAGTACGCCTGCCACGCCGAGCAGCCGTCCATGCGCGCGGCCTCGTCGAGCTCGGCCGGCAGCGACAGGAAGTACTGGCGGAAGAGGAAGATGAAGAACGGCGCGCCGCCGAGCACCGTCGGCAGCACGAGCGGCCAATAGCTGTCGACGAGACCGAGCGTGCGGAACAGTAGGAAG
Organism: Planctomycetota bacterium; assembly: GCA_009691855.1. Classification (GTDB taxonomy): domain Bacteria; phylum Planctomycetota; class UBA1135; order UBA1135; genus JABFRZ01. The sequence goes on from SIAI01000026.1 coordinate 34,011, forward strand.
CGCGGCAGCGCGCTGGTCTGGTCCGGCAGCATCATCGCCGCCAGCACGCACACGAACAGCGCGTCGCGCCCGCGGAACGAGAGGCGCGCGAAGGCGTAGCCGGCCAGCGAGCAGGTGAAGCACTGGCCGAGGATCGAGAGCACGGTGACGAGCAGCGTGTTGGCCAAGAAGCGCGCGAAGCCGCCCATGCGCTCCAGCGCGAGCGCGTAGTTGTGCCACTGCGGATCGGCAGGCGGGGCGAGCGCTCCGAGTCCGAGTCCCGCGCCCTCCTTGTGCAGCGAGGCCGAGAGCACGAACCACAGCGGCAGCGCGAACAGCGCGGCCACGGCGACCAGCACCAGCGCGCGCAGGATCCTCACGCGCTCCTCCCGCGGTAGTGCACGAAGCGTCGCGTGCCGACGAACAGGAGCCCGCACGCCGCCGCCAGAGCCGCGAACAGCACCCAGGCGAGCGCGCAGGCGTAGCCGACGTCGAAGTGCTGGAACGCGCTCTCGTAGACGTACAGCACCAAGAAGCGCGACGCGTCACCCGGCCCACCCTGAGTCATCACGTAGGGCTGCGCGAAGATCTGCGCCGCCGCGACGAGGCCCGTGAGCAGATTGAACAGCAACACGGGCCCGAGCTGCGGCAAGACCACGTGCCAGTGACGCGCCAGCGGCCCCGCGCCGTCGACGCGCGCGGCCTCCTCCAGGGCCGGATCGAGCGCCTGCAGCGCCGCCACGAACACCAGCATCTGTGCGCCTACGCTCCACAGGCTCACCAGCACGAACGAGGGCACGACCCACGCGGGATCGCGCAGCCACGCCGGCGCGCCGAGCCCGAGCGCGCGCAGGCATTCGTTCACCGGCCCGTGCTCCGCGTCGAGCGCGAGGCGCCAGAGCGCGGCCACGATCACGGGCGCGACGATCGCCGGCAGATAGCATGCCGTGCGCACCAGGCTCGTCGCGCGCGACTCGCGCCGCAGCAGCAGCGCGAGGCCGAACGCCAGCGCGAGTCCGAGCGGCACGCAGAGCGCCGCGTAGAGCGCCGTCGCGCCCAGCGAGCTCGCGAACGTCGCGTCGCCGCCGAGGCGTGCGAGGTTGTCCAGCCCGGCCCAGCGCACGTCGTCGAGCGGGCGCAGCGGCGACCACTCGCACAGCGCCAGCACGAGCGCGACGAGCGCGGGCCCAAGCAGGAAGAGCACGAAGCCCGACGCCCAGGGCACGAGCAGCGCCAGCGCCGCGCGCTCACGCCGCCGCTCGCGTGCGGCAGGACGCGCTCCACGCTTCACCAGGAAGAGCGCGAGCAACCCGAGCAACGCGCCGCCGACCGCCAGCTCGAGCGCGCCGCGCGGCAAGCGCGCTCGTCCGCCGCGCTCGCGTTCGCGCGCCAAGTACTCGTCGGTCTTCGCCGCCATGCGCGCGCAGGCCGCGGGCACGTCGCAGTCGGGCTGCAGGAGGATGCCCTCGAGTTCCGCCTGCACCAGCGACTCGATCTTGCGCCAGTTCGCGACCGGCGGCTGCAAGCGCGCCTCGCGCAGCACGTCGAGGAACACCTGCTCGCTCTCCGGCGCCACCTCGGGCTTCAGGAAGTCCGCCGACTCCGCCGCGGCGATCAAGCCCGGCACGCCGTTGCCGATGCGCGCCAGCATGCGCTGGTACTCCGGGCCCGCCAGGCGCCGCAAGAACTCGTAGGCGAGCTCCGGCTCGCGCGCCGTGCGCGGCACGACGTACACCGTCATCGCCACCGAGGTCGCCGCGCGCTTGCCACGCGGCAGCTGCACGACGTCCCAGCGGAAGCGCTCGATCGAGCGGAAGCGGTACGTCTCCCAGTACCCGACCGGCCCGTAGAACAGCGCCTTGCCGCCCTGGAACAGACCCTGCGTCAGCTGGTTCGCGAAGCTCGCGTCGAACGAGGCGACTTTGTCTTCGTGCAACAGCGCGTGCAGGAAGCGCATCGACTCGACGAACTCCGGCTCGCCCATGCGCGCGCGCTCGCCCTTGGAGTCGATCAACTCGCCGCCCGCCTGCCAGATCCACGGACACACCGCCTGCAGCCACTGCGTGAGCGACACGCCATAGCGATCCGTGCGTCCGTCGCCGTCGTCGTCCGTGGTCGCGCGCCGCGCGAGCGCGCGGAAGTCGTGCCACGTCCAGTCGCTCGCCGGCCGCGCGAGCCCGAGCTCGCTCAGCCGGTCGAGGTTGACGTACATCACGTACGGCGTGAAGGTTGACGGCAGCCCCCAGAGCTCGCCGCGCGGCCCGTGCAGCGCGCCCAGCACCGCCGGGAAGTACGCGCGCTCGTCCCAGCTCGGATCGGCGGCGAAGTACGGCGCCAGATCGACCAGCGCGCCCTCGCCCGCGTAGGCCGCGAGCTCGGTCACGTCGATGCGCAGGAGGTCGAGCGGCACCCCGCCCGCGATCAGGAACTTCGGCTTGTCCTGCGAGCCCGCCGCGCCGCCGAGCGGTAGACAGCGCACGCTGAGCCCGGGATGCTCATGCTCGAACGCGCGCGACAGCGCCTCGATCTCCAGCCACGCGGTGAGGTGGCCCTCTTCGGCCATGACGACGAGCTCGCGCCCGTTCGAAGCACCGCTGGCGCCCATGCCCACGAGAACCGAAAGCAGCAGCGCGAGGGTCATCGCCGCGGGCATGGTACGCGAGGGCGCCCCGGGCGCTCGCCAGGTGGTGCTGCTCCTGGCCTGCGTGCCCACTGGAGAACGGGACGACTCGACGAGACGATGGGCGCATGCCTCGCATCCTCCGCACACCCAAGGTCATCCAGGCCGCCGGCAACCTCCCGAAGCGCATCGAGGAATTCGTCGGCCGCGTCAACAGCGCCACGAGCGAGCTCAGCCTCGCGCGCATGCACAGCCCGAAGGGCTGGGTCGAGCCCGGGCAGACGCCCGAGTTCACCGAGTACACGCTCGTCCTGCGCGGCGTGCTGCGCGTGAAGACGAAGCAGGGGAGCGAGGACGTGCGCGCCGGCCAGGCCGTGATCACTGCGTCTGGCGAGTGGGTGCAGTACTCGACGCCGCTCGAGGAGACGGAGTACGTCGCCGTGTGCTTGCCGGCCTTCTCACCGGCGACGGTGCATCGCGACGTTTGAGGGGACCTGCTTCCAAACATTCCAAACGGAAAACGCGCGCGCCGCCCGTCGGGCTCGCGCTGGTGGTACGGTCTGGTGTGATGCGGGCGTTGCAGCGCGGGCGAGGCGTACCGTACGCGGAGTGGCGATGACCTGAGAAAGATCTCGTGCTACTTGCGCTCCGTCACCGTGACACTCACAGGTACGGAAGGCGGACAAACCGTGCAGATCCCCGCCGAGTCGATCCTCTCGTGCAACCAGAATTCTTCATAGTTGCGCGCATACATATCGGGAAAGTGGGCGCGATCGATTGGAACGATCTTGTGCTCCACCAAGCCATTGCCCACGGGTTCCGATCTATGGGCCACAGCCAGCGACATCGCGCCCGGCTCTCTGTACTTGTCGAGCTCGAGGCGCTCGCCTGCGCTGACCAATTCGCTCACGTAGTCTCCGGATTGGATGGCTTCGTGAAGGGTCCTCCTCATTTCACGATTCTGGGCATCAGCGATGAATGGATAGACGAGGAGCAAGTCCTGTGGCTCGAAGCCGCGATACTTCTCCTGCAACTCTGCTTCCAGATCGACGCCAGAAAGGGGCTTCTCGAGCCGGAGTCGAAGGTTCTCGAGGCTCTCCCGCGTGGACAGTGTCGCGGTTCCATCGGATCCTGCGCCCTTGACTGCAGGAGGCGTGTCTGCCTCGTTCGTCGTCGAGCTCTGGAGTTCGACTCTCCCGGGGATCCCGACTTGGGGAGCCGTGATCTCCAGGCTCTCGCGTGTAGTCACCTGCGAGAAGGCTCGCGATGGATCCGTTGGACGCCCGACCTGGGTCATGTAGATGGCGCCGATCAGCGTCGCCGCCCCCAAAATCCACGCGGCGATAGTCATGGGTCTCATCGTTCAGTTCTCCGAGCAAGTGCCACAGTGTCCGCTGAGATGGATCAGAGACGTTCCATCGCACTGGCAACTACCGATGTCGATATTGATATCCGAATCGCACGCGGTATCTGACGTTATCGTGCCCGTCGAACCTGAAGCTGTTGGGTTCGTGCAAGACCACGAGTAGTTGTAGCGCATTCTGCAGCCCGTGCAATTCGACCTCGACACCCAGGTCACCCAACCGTCGACCGCGCAAATGCCGTGCGCGCAAACGAGAGTCAAGAGTAGCGCAGGCAGGCCAGCGACCGCGTTCATTGCATCCCTCCGGTTCCTGTGACGAGTTCGAATCGAGAACTCTTGCTGACGGTACAACGCTTCGTGGGGGGGGCAAGCCTCTTCTGCGAGATTCGCACAGACCCAAGCCCTTGATCGGAAACGGATGGCGCTGCCTTGGCCAAGATGCGGAGCTACGAGCGCAGGCTCTCGATCGGCCGCGTATGCAGCGCGTGCGCGCAAGCGGCGAGACCGCACAGGGCCGCGAGCGTCGCAGCGACCAAGCCCGCCAGCGGCGCGGTCCACCAGGGCACGTCCGAGTCGAACTCGAGCACGTGCTCGAAGAAGGCCCAGGCGAGGGCGCTCGCGCCCAGCGCGCCCAGCAAGCCGGCCACGCCGCCCAGCAGCGCGAATTCGAGCGCGAACAGGCGTGCCACGCCGCCGCGCGTGACGCCCAGCACCTTCCACAGCGCGACCTCGCGCACGCGCCGCAGCGCGCCGAGGCTGGCCACGCCGGCCAGCAGAACGAGACCAACGGCGACGGTGAACGCGCCCAGCAGCTCGACCGCCAGGGCCGAGCGCGAGAGCACGTACGAGACTTTCTCCAGGATCGAGCGCACGCGGATCACGGTCACGTTGGGGCACGCGGCGACGAGCGCGTCCTGCACGCGCTGCTCGCGCTCGGGCGCAACGTTGGCGGCCGCCAGCAGGCTGTGCGGCGCCGCATCGAGCGCGCCGGGCTCGGCCACGATGAAGAAGTTGATGCCGAAGCTCTCCCACTCGACCTGGCGCAGGCTGGTGACCACGAACTCGATCGGCAGACCCGAGAACTCGAGGGTGAGCGGCGAGCCGAGGAGCGCGCCGATGTCCTCGGCGTAGTCCTGCTCCAGGCTGAGCTCGAGGTGCTGCGGGTCGCTCCACAGCTCGCCGGCCACCAGGTGGTTGTCGGGGCCGAGCTCCTGCTGCCAGGTCAGGCGCTGCTCGCGCGTCAGGGCCCAGCGCCCGCGGCCCTCGCCGTGGACGAGGGCCTGGGCCTCGGCCGAGAGGCCGTTGATGCGCGTCAGGCGTCCGCTGGCCAGCGGCACGATGCGCACGTCCTGCGCGCCTTCGGCGGCGAGCACGCGCTCGAACTCGGCGCGCTGGTCGGGCTGCAGGTCGAGGAAGAACAGGCTCGCGCCGCCGGGCGGGAGCGCGCTCGTCAGACGCGCGGAGAGGCGCGTTTCGACCAGGAGCAGCGTCACGACCACCAGCGTGCCGAGGCCCAGCGCGACCACCGCGCCCAGGACGCCCGCGCCCGGCCGCGCCAGGGCCGCGATGCCGTGCGCCAGCGAGGCGGGCAGGCGTTCGCGCGGCAACCAGCGCGCGAGGCGCGTGAGCCCGCGCGCGCCGAGCGCCAGCACGCCCAGCAGCGCCGCGACGAGGCCCGTGAAGCCCGCGGCGAGGCCGAGCTCCTCGCTCTGCACCCACGCGGCCACGAACACCGAGCCGATCAGCGCGCCGAGCGCGGCCAGCGTCAACGCGCGCTTCGCCGGCAGCGGCTCGGCCTCGTGGCGCAACACGCGCACCGGCGGCACGCGCCACACCGCGGCCAGCGCCGGCAGGCTGAAGGCCACGGCCACCAGCGTGCCCAGGCCGATGCCGCGCAGGATCGACAGCGGTTGCCAGCCGAGCGTGAGGCCGCGCGGCAAGAGCTCGGGCAGGAAACGCGGCACGCACAGCGGCAGGAAGCTGCCCAGCAAGGAGCCGAGCGCGCTGCCCACCGTCGCCAGCGCGAGCACGTGCCCGGCGTACATCCACAGCACCTCGCGCGGCGTGAAGCCGAGCACGCGCAGGACTCCTATGCTGGCCACGCGCGTGCCGATCCAGGCGCGCACGATCTCGGCCACGCCCACGCCGCCCAGGATCAGCGAGAGCAGCGCGACCAGGCCGAGGTAGCGCTCGACCTGCCGCGCGGCGCGCTGCACCTGGGGCTGGGCCTCCTCGTGCGAGTCGATGCGCGCCTCGCCCATGGGCACGCGCTCGCTCAGCGTGTCGGCCCACTCGGCCGCGGGTCCGGCGCTCGGCGGCAGCGCGAGCAGCGCGCCGTAGGTGATGCGGCTGCCCACGCCCTCGAGCTGCATCGAGTGGAAGCCTGCGAGCGTGCTGAACACGCGCGGTCCGGAGGTGAAGGTCGGATCGAGGCGCCCGGGCTCGTCGAGCACGAGCGCGGCGACCCTGAAGCGCGCGACGCCGAGGGCGAGCTCGTCGCCCACGCAGAGGCCGAGGCCCGCGGCGAGCTCGCTCGCCACCGCGACCGCGCCGTCGTCGAGGCGCGCGTCCAGCGTGCCCGGCGGCTCGAGCACGAGCGCGCCGTGGTAGGGAAAACCCGCGCCGACGGCCTTGAGCTCGACCAGGCGGCTCTGACCGCTCGCCGTCGCGCGTGCCATGGTCTGCACCAGGCGCACCTCGCAGCGCTCGCTGTCCGGCTCGGCGTCCAGCGCGGCCACGAGCTCGTCCGCCAGCGGTTCGCGCGCGCGGATCCACACGTCGCCGCCCAGCAGCTCCTTCGATTGCGCGGCGATCGCCGCGCGTACCGAGCGCGCCAGACCCGAGACGCCCACCACCGCAAACGAGCCCAGCGCCAGGCACGCGGTGAAGAATGCCAGGCGTCCGCGCGCGCCGCGCGACTCGCGTTGCGCGGCCCGGAAGAGCAGCGCGAACCTCACGCGCGCGCAGTCTCCCGGCCGAACTCGATGCGCTCGATCTTCCCGGCGCGCAGGTGCACGCGGCGGTCGGCGCGCGCGGCAACCTCGGGGTCGTGCGTGACCAGCACCAGCGTGACCTGGCGGCGCGCGCGCAGGGCGTCGAGCAGGAGGAGCACGCGCGCGCCGGTCTCGGCGTCGAGGTTGCCGGTGGGCTCGTCGGCGAACAGCACGCTGGGCTCGGAGGCGAAGGCGCGCGCCAGGGCCACGCGCTGCTGCTCGCCGCCCGAGAGCTGCGCGGGGTAGTGGTCGAGGCGATCGCCGAGGCCGACCTCGCCGAGGAGCTCGACGGAGCGCGCGCGCGCGCCGGCGACGCCCACCAGCTCCAGCGGCAGCAGCACGTTCTCGAGCGCGGTCAGGTTGCCGAGCAGCTGGAACGACTGGAACACGAAGCCCACACGCCCGCGGCGCAGGCGCGCGAGCGCGTCCTCGCTCAGCGCGTCGATACGCCGGCCCTCCAACCACACCTCGCCCGCGCTGGGCCGATCGAGGCCGGCCAGCAGGCCGAGCAGCGTCGTCTTGCCGCTGCCCGAGGGGCCCAGGATGGCCACGAACTCGCCCGCCTCGATCGCGAGATCGATGCCGGCCAGGATCGCCAGCGTGTGCGCGCCGCTGGGCAGCTCTTTCTTCAGTCCGCGGCACTCGAGGGCGGGCATGGGCGCACGATGAACGATTCGCGCGTCGAGCGGAAGAGGATGCAGGAAGCTCAACAGGCCCGGGGCGCGGCCGTAGAGTCTCTCGCGATGAATCGGCGCTGGTTCGTGCTCTCCGTGCTCGTTCTGCTCGTGACCGCTTGCGGCGGGGGCGGGGACGCGCGCCCCTCCGACGCGGCGCCGCTGTCACCCGAGGCGCTGTCGAAGCCGGCGGGGGGAGCCCGCGCAGAGACGAGCGCGCCCGAGGTGCCTGCCGACGCTCCGCTGGTGGTGTTCCTCGGCGATAGCATCACGGCCGGCCTGCACCTCGAGCCCGCCGAGGCCTTTCCGGCCGTGCTGCAGCGCGAGCTCGCCGCCGCCGGGCACCCGTTCCGTTTGGTCAACGCCGGTGTGAGCGGCGACACCAGCGCCGGCGGCCTGCGGCGCCTGGACTGGGTGCTGGAACAACACCCGGACGTGCTGGTGCTCGAGCTCGGCGGCAACGACGGCCTGCGCGGCCAGCCGGCGGCGGAGATCGGTGCGCGTCTGCGCCAGATGGTCGCGCGCGCGCAGGGCGCCGAGGTGCGCGTGCTCTTGCTCGGCGTGCGCCTGCCGCCGAGCCTGGGCGCGGACTACGTGCGCGAGTTCGAGGAGCAGTATGCGCACATCGCCGCCGAGTTCGACTGTGCCACCGTTCCCTGCTTCATGGAAGGCGTCGGCGGCGTGCGCGGGATGATGCTGGAGGACGGCATCCACCCCAACCGCGCGGGCCACCAGCGCATCGCGCAGAACCTGGCCGCGCCGCTGCAAGAGCTGCTCGAACTCGTACGCGCACACTGAGCGGGGTTCGGATTCGCGCGGTGGGATCCGGAGGCGCGGCGCGCGCGTGGTGCTAACGTGCAGCGCATGCAAGTCGAAGAGTGCGACGAGTACATCCTGGGCACCGACGCGCTGGAGCTCGAGCGTCTGCGCTTCCAGCACCAGGTCTGGGTGCGCGCGGCCTACGAGCTGTTCGAGCGCGCGCAGCTCGGCGCGGGCCAGACGGTGCTCGACCTGGGCTGCGGGCCGGGCTTCACCACCTTCGAGCTCGCGCACGTGGTCGGGCCGAGCGGACGCGTGATCGCGCGCGACATCAGCGCGCGCTTCATCGCCACGCTGCGTCACGAGTGCGCGCGGCTCCATCTGCGGCACGTCGAGCCGAGCCTCGGACCGGTGGAAGAGCTGGCCCTCGACGACGGCAGCCTCGATGCGGCCTACGCGCGCTGGCTCTTCTGCTGGCTCGCCGATCCGGCGCCGGCCCTGGAGCGCGTGGCGCGCGCGCTGAAGCCCGGCGGCGTGCTGCTGTTGCAGGAGTACGTCGACTGGGGCGCGCTGCGGATGTTCCCGCACGGTCCGGCCTTCGCGCGCGCGGTGCAGGCGGCGCTCGCGAGCTGGAAGGCGGGCGGGGCCACGATCGACTTCGCCGCGCGCGCGCCCGAGCTCGCCCCGCGCTTCGGCTTCGCGCTCGAGCACTTCGCGCCGCGCGCGCGCATCGGCCGCGTGGGCTCGCTCGAGTGGCGCTGGATCGACACCTTCTTCCGCATCTACCTGCCCAAGGTGGTCGAGCGCGGGCTGCTCACCCAGCAGGAGTTCGAGGCCTGGCTCAGCGAGTGGGAGCAGCGCGCGGCGGCGGGGGCGACCTGGGTCCAGACGCCGACCGTGGCCGACGTGATCCTCCGGCGGCGCTGACCCGAACGAAGGCGGGGCGCTCCAGGGTCGGGTTCCTGGGCAAGGTCTGGGTAGGAATGGGCCCTTGGCGGTCGCGCTCGTCCTGGTTCCCTGTCCCAGCGACCCCCGACGTTTCGTACGGTGGCAATCCGAATGGGGGGCTGCGACCGTATCGTCTTCCCGACGAACGGGGCGAACCCCGATCCATCCCCAGACCACACGAACGAGAGTAGGAAAACGTGAACATCGACAAGAAGAACGCCCCCGCCCTGGCCGCTAGCGTCCTCGCCCTGGCCGTCGGTGGGTTGCTGCTCGGCGCCGGCGCGAGCTGCAAGTCCCACGACGAGGGCCACTCCAAGATGGAGATGAGCAGCATGCCCAAGCATGCCTGCAAGGGCATGAACGCGTGCAAGGGTAACGGCGGCTGCAAGAGCGGCGCCAGCGGCTGCGCGGGCAAGAACGCGTGCAAGGGCAACGGTGGCTGCGCCACGGCCGACAAGCACGGCTGCAAGGGTGCCAACGCCTGCAAGGGCCAGGGCGGCTGCAAGTCGGGCGACGCGGGCTGCGCTGGCAAGAACTCGTGCAAGGGCCAGGGCGGCTGCGCCGTGCCGGTCAAGCACTAGAATCGAGCTCGACGAACCATCCGGCCGTGGTTCCGTTTCGCGGAGCCACGGCCGTATTCGCTCATGCGCGCCAACCGCAATCGCTGGAACCTGCCCGACCTCGGTCTGGGCGTGGGTCTGCGCACGCAGCACTTCGGGCACGTGCTCGAGCACCGACCCGCGGTCGACTGGTTCGAGATCGTGTCCGAGAACTTCATGGCGACCGGCGGGCGCCCGCTGCAGGTGCTCGACCAGATCGCCGCGCGCTATCCGATGGTGATGCACGGCGTGTCGCTGTCGATCGGCAGCACGGACGCGCTCGATTTCGAATACCTGCGCGAGCTGAAGAAGCTCGTCGCGCGCTGCAAGCCCGTGTGGCTCGGCGACCACGTGTGCTGGACGGGCGTCGCGGGGCGCAACAACCACGACCTGCTGCCGCTGCCCTACGACGAGGCGACGCTCGCGCACCTCGTGGAGCGCATCCGCGTCGTGCAGGACTTCCTCGAGCGCCCGCTGGTGCTCGAGAACCCGTCCACCTACGTCACCTTCGCGCGCTCGACGATCCCCGAGGGCGAGTTCCTGGCGCGCCTGGCGGAAGAGGCCGACTGCGCGCTGCTCCTCGACGTGAACAACGTCTACGTCTCGTGCCGCAACCACGGCTGGGACGCGGACGCGTACCTCGCCGCGATCCCGTACGAGCGCGTGGTGCAGATCCACCTCGCCGGTCACACCGACAAGGGCACGCACTGCATCGACACGCACACCGGCCACACCATCGACGCCGTGTGGCGGCTGTACGCCGAGGTCATGCGCCGCGCCGGCACGATCGCGACGATGGTCGAGTGGGACCAGGACATCCCCGAGTTCGAGGTCGTGCACGCCGAGGTGTTGCGCGCGCGCGAGTTTCAGGGCGCGGCGACGCCCGCCGCTCCGGCGAAGGCGGCGACGCGTGGCTGAGCAACTCGCCGCGCTCGAGCGCTGGATGCAAGCGCTGCTCACGCACCCGGACGGACCGCAGCGCGGCGCCGAGACCGCCGAGGCGCGCGCCGCGCTGGCCGTCGAGATCGAGGACGTGTTCCTGCCCTCGAAGGAGCTCACGCCCGCCGAGCGCGTCGGCGTCTACGCCGACATGTACTTCGTGCGCCTGGTCGAGGTGCTCGAGGACGAGTTCCCCGGCCTGGTGCACCTGCTCGGCCACGAGCGCGCCCACGCGCTGTTCCAGGAGTACGTCCACGCGCATCCGTCGCGGCACTACAGCCTGAACCAGCTCGGGCTGCGCCTCGAGGCCTTCGTGCGCGACGAGGCGGCCGACATCGAGCCGCGCGCCTTCGCCGTCGAGCTCGCGCGCCTCGAGCGCGCGATTCAGGACGTGTTCGACGCGCCCGAGTGCGCGTCGCTCGGCGCCGAGGCCATCGCGAGCGTGCCCGCCGAGCGCTGGGCTCGAGCGCGCCTCGTGCCGATCCCCGCCTTCCGCTTGCTCGCCTTCGAGCACCCGCTCAACGCCTGGTACCGCGCCTTCCGCGAAGAGGCGCCGCTGCCCGCGCTCGCGCGCGAGCCGAGCCACGTCGCCGTCTTCCGCCAGAACGGCCGCGTGTGGCGCATGGACCTGACGCGCGCCCAGCACGCGCTGCTCACCGCGCTCGCCGCCGGTCGCGCGCTCGAACCAGCGCTGCTCGAGCTCGCCGAGGCCGGCCACGACCTCGCCGCGATCGCGCCCGAGCTCCAGGGCTGGTTCCGCACCTGGGCCGCCGAGGGCTTCTTCGCGCGCGTGGAGACGGACGAGAGCGAGTGAACGGCGAGCGCGAGCGCGCTCACCCGACGACGGACGTCTTCGCGCGCAACTCCGCCAGCGCCTTGCGCGCGTCCATCACCGTCTGACGCTCCTCGTCGATGTCGGCGCTCGCGGCCTTCGTGAACCAGCGTCGCGCGCGCGGAAGGCTTCGCGCGACGCCCTCACCGTCGTGATAGCAGAGGCCGAGGAGGTACATGGCGTACGGCTCACCGAGGCCTGCGGAGCGGCGGTACAGGCGCGCCGCGCGCGCGAGGTCCTCCTTCACGCCGTCGCCGTTGTGGTAGAAGCGGCCGAGCATGCACAGCGACTCCGGATCGCCGCCCGCGGCGCTCTTGCTCAGCCAGGCGAGCGCGCGCCGCGCGATGGGCGGCCGCTCGCGTTCCCCTTCGTAGTGATCGCAGATCTGCCACGCAGCCCTCGGATGCCCGAGGCGCGCGGCCTTCTCGAAGCGCGCGAGCGCGCGCGGCCAGCTCTGCGCGAAGTGGTCGCCGTACTTGTGCATCAAGCCCAGGTTGAACCAGGCCTCCGCCTCGCCCTGCTTCGCGGCGCGCCGGTACCAGCGCGCCGCTTCGGCTCGATTCCGGCGGCCGCCGCTCCCGTAGTAGAGGGCCACGCCGAGATCGACTTGCGAGAGCGCGTCGCCCGTGGCGGCTGCGCGTCGCAGCCACTGGACCTCTGTCTGCGGCTTCATCCGGAACCCGTCGCGCACGAGGCCGCAGATCCGCGTCGCGCCATCCTCGTCACCGTGCTCGTAGGCTTTCGCAAACCACCGGAACGCGCGCGCGGCGCTCTTCCTCACGCCGAGACCATCGCGATGGGCGTTGCCGAGGAAGACCATCGCGAGCTTGTCGCCTTGGGCTGCGGCAGCGCGGTACAGACGATTCGCGCGTGAGCGGCTCTTCGGGCCGCCCTCGCCATAAGCCCAGGCGAAACCGAGGCTCAGCTGGGCGTTGGCCAAGCCCTGCGCTGCCGCGCGCTCCCACCAAACGCGCGCCATCTTCTGGTCGCGCCGCACGCCCTCGCCTTTCTCGTAGCAGCGGCCCAGCCGGTACTGCACCTGAGCGAGGCCCGCCTCGGCGGCTTCGCGCCACCAGCGGACCGCGAGCCGCTTGCGGATCGGTCGCTTCAAGTAGAAGTCCCAGCCGAGCTCGCGCTGCGCCAAGGCGTCGCCCGCACGCGCCTTCGCGAGCAGACGAACGCGCCGACCCGATCGCTTCTTCGTCACCATTCGATCAACCCCGGCGTTTCGCAAGCGCGGCGAGCGCGTTGTGCGCCTCGAGCACGGCCTCGCGCTCTTGGTTGATGTCTGCGAGGGCGGCCTTCGCGAACCAGCGTCGGGCGCGGGGCAGACTGCGCGCGACGCCCTCGCCGTCGCGGTAGCAGAGGCCGAGGAGGTACATCGCGTACGCCTCGCCGAGCTCGGCCGACTCGTGGTAGAGGCGCGCCGATCGCGCGTGGTCTCGTCTCACGCCGCTGCCGTTGTGGTAGTGGATGCCGAGCAAGTACAGGGCCTCCGGGTCGTGCTTCGCGGCAGCCTTCTTCAGCCAGTGGATCGCCCTGCGCGAATCGGACGCTCGAGCGCTCTTCTCCGCGTAGCACTCGGCGAGTTGCAAGGGCGCACTTGCAGCCCCCAGTCTCGCCGCCCGCTCGAAGCACTTGATCGCCAGCGGCCAGCTCTGCCGGACACCTTGGCCGAACTGGTAGTGCAACCCCAGGCCGTACCAGGCCCACCGATAGTTCCGTCGCGCCGCCCGCCGCTCCCAGCGCACGGCTTCCTTGAGGTTCTTCCGCAGCCCGTCGCCCATGGCGAGCCTGGACCCGAGATCATCCTGGGCCGCGGCGTCACCGGACCGCGCGGCGTGGCGGAGCCAGTGCGCCGCTTTCCTACGGTCGAGCTCGCTTCCGCGTCTGTCCGCGAGCGCGAAGGCCGGCCCTGCCGCGTCGAGATCCCCGGCCTCGGCCGCTTTGCAGAACCACTCGAAGGCGCGCGGCGCGTTCTTCCGGACGCCGCGCCCGTCTCGGTAGGACATGGCGAGACAGTACATCGCCTTCGAGTCGCCGGCGGTCGCCGCGCGCAGGTAGAGCCGATTCGCGCGCCGCTCGTCCTTTGGTCCACCCTCGCCCCACGCGCAGACGTTCCCCAGCATTTGAAGTGCCTCGGTCCACCCCTGCGCGGCCGCGCGCTCCAACCACGTGCGCATCCGCTTGTGGTCGCGGCGCAGGACGAAGCCGCCGTAGCTCATTCCGAGGTAGTACTGCGCCGCGGCGTCTCCGGAGTACGCCGCCTTCCGCCACCAGAACGCCGCCGGGCGCTTGCGCATCGGGCGCACGAAGAAGTAGTTCCGGCCGAGCTCCGTCTGCGCCGCGACGTCTCCACCACGCGCACGCGCCAAGAGACGCGGACGCGACGACGATCTCATGTTCTTGATCTGCGCCACGGCCTCGCTCCCTCGCGCACAGCATAGCGCGCGCGGTGCGCAGCGGGGGAGCCACGGCTCCGCGAGCACGTTCTCGAGCTCCGTGCGCTGCACGCCCACGGGGACGAACTTCGCGCGCTCGGGGAACTTGCGCGGCAACACGCGCGCGAGCTCGCGGCACGGCGCCGTGTCAGGGCTTCTGCAGCACGATGTCGAGCTCGCCGCGGCGCACGCCCAGCTCGCCGTGAGCGAGCGTCACGATCGGATGCCTTCCGTCCTTCGCCCATGCGCGCCAACGCTCGGGCTGCATGCGCGGGTCGTCCTCGAAGACGAGCTGGAAGCGGCGCGTCTCGAAGCCAGCGAGCTCGATCTCGAAGTGCACGTGGCAGGGGATGCGCCACTCGACGCCCTGGCGCTCCGGCGTGCCGGGATAGCCGCCGGGGCGGATGGTCTCGAGTTCGAAGCGGCCGTCGGCGGCGGTCACGAGCCAGGCGAAGAGGCGCGCGTGGGGTTCGTCCATGACCTGCGTCGGCGTGTAGTGACCGTCCTTGTCCGTCTGGAAGACGTGCAGGCGCGCGCCGGCGAGCGGTGCGCCGCCCGCGTCGCGCACGGTGCCGCGCAGCACGAGGCGCTCGCCGGGTTCGTTCGCGGGGACGACGCTCGCCTTGCCGAGGGCGGGGTGCCGCGCGAGCACGGCCATGACGCGCTGCGAGGTCGCGCTGGTCACGTGGCGCGGGTCGCGCAGGATCGAACCGGCGAGCGCGAGCGCGTCGGCGTCGTCGGCCTGCGCAGACAGGCGCGCGTCGACGGCCGCGAGCGCGGCGGCGCACTCGCCACGCTCGTAGAGCGCGCGCGCCTCGCGCACCCCGTCCTGACAGACGAGGAGCGCGAGGGCGAGGGGCAGCGCGAGGCGAGCGAGGCTCGACATGCTCACTCCCCCACGTTCAGCGCGACCATGTCCATCTTGCAGGACGGGCACGGGCCGGCGGCGAGGAAGCGCAGCGCATCGCAGTCGCCCCCGCACGGGCCGCAGGCGAAGCGCAGCGTCTTCATGTCGCCCTTGCCGAGGCGCACGAGGCGCGAGGCGGAGCTGTTCTCGATCCCCGCGGCGCGCTCCGGCGCGAGGTCCTTGGCGAGCTTCAGCTTCGCCACGGCGGAGTCTGCATGACGGAGCGCGGCGGGCGCGTCGCCGAGGCGCTCGCAGGCTTCCGACAGACTGTCGAGCGCGTTCGGCGAGTCGGGGAAGGCGGCCACGACGAGCTCGAACAACGCGCGCGCCTCGGGGCCCTTCTTCGCGCTCAAGAGCGTGTAGGCCTGCGCGTTGAGCTCGGCCTCGCTGGGGCGCTCGGCGAGCGCGCGATATTCGGCCAGCGCCGTCGGGACGCCCTGCTGCAGCGCGCTCTGGGCGAGCTTCGAATCGTCACCCTCCGTCACGAGCCGCCCCTTCTGCGCGTGCAGTGCGGCGATCTCGGCGGGACGCCACTCGTACTCCATGTAGCGCGCCGTGTCCTTGGCCGCTTGCGCGCCGAGCAGGCGCTCGACCACGTGCAACGCACCGTCGATCCCGGCCGACACGCCGGCGCAGGTCATCACGCGCCCGCTGTCCACGAAGCGGCGGTTGGTGAGCACCGTGAGCTTCGGGAAGTTCGCGCTGAGCGCCTGCAGTGAGCCGTGGTGCGTGGTGACCTCGAGCCCGTCGAGCAGGCCGGCCTGGGCCGCGAGGAAGGCGCCGTTGCACACCGACAGGACGAGCTCGCTCGAGCCCGCGCAGCGCCGCACCCAGTCCTGCAGCTCGTGGTCCTCGTACGGCACGTTGCCGCCGGGGATGACCACCAGATCCGGCGCGGGGCAGTCGGCGATCGAGAACTCCGGCGTGATCGTGACGAAGCGCTGGCTGCGCACCGGCTCCTTCGTCTTGGCCACCGTGAAGACGTGGAATGCGCGCCCCGCGGGGCCGTGCGCGGCCGAGAAGACCTCGCCCGGGCCGGCGAAGTCGAGCAGCTCGACGCCCTCGTAGATCAGGATCGCGACGTTGCGCGGAGCCGTGCGCGGCTCTGCGGAGACGGGCGCCGAGGTGCCTGCGGTTTGACAGGTGAGGAGCGGAAGCAGGGCCGCGAGGAGGCTGTGGTGGAGCATGGTCGTCGGGGGAAGAAGGCCGAGGTGGACTCGGCAGAACTCCGGTCGGGCACCCCCGTTCCGCCCGCCCAAGCCGGGATTCTTGGCGAAAGGATTTGGTTCCGTGCGTGCCGCGCTTCAGCGCGGCACGGTCCGTGGCGCCCAGATGAGCACGTCCAGCACGCGTGCGAAGGCAAGATGCGCCGGCGCGGCGTCCAACCCGAGGCGCAGCGGCCCCGCCATCGTGTTGTGCTCGAACACGGCGCGCGCCGCCTGCAGCGGCCACGGACGGTGGTGGATCTCGCCACACGAGAGACCGCGCGGTCCGTGGGCGAAGAGCGCGTAGCGCTCGGTGAGGAACTCCTCCAGCGAGCCCGCCTCTGCGCGTTCGACCGGCGCGCACGGCGCGTAGCGCGCGACGAGCTCGGCCGCCGGCGCGCCGCGGTGCGTGCGCCGCGAGCGATAGTGGATCTCGCCGCCGCGCTCGACGAGCTCCATCGCGGCGTCGAAGTACGGCAGGTGGAACCATGAGCGCGCCACGCGCACGGCCAGGCGATTCGCGGCCTCCAGGCTGAAGAACCACACGCCGCGCTTGCCGCGGTGGCGCACGTAGGTACGCACGTTGAGCTCGGGGAAGGCGGCGAGCCCGGGCAGCGCGGGCGTGCCGCGCAGGCGCACGCCGCTCATGCGGAAGGGCACCACGCCGAGCCAGGCCTGACCCTCGAAGAGCTCCAGCTCGAGCCCGCCGGGCAGCTCGCCGCGCAACACCTCGGGTGCGACTTGCCAGTGGGCGAACAGGAGGTCGTGCCAGCGCTGGAACATCACCCACGGACCGGCGGGGAGCGGCGTGGGCCGGTGCGCGGTGTCCGCCAGCAACCCGCGGATCGTCGGCTGCACCTGCGCTTCCATGCAGGCCAGGGTACACGAGGTACGCGCGCGGTTGCCGCCGGCGGGGCACGCGTGCGATCCTGCTTCCATGGCCAAGACGCAGAAGAAGGCTGCGAAGCTGGCGCAGGCGAAGCCCGCCCCCGTTCGGGCCGAGCGCGGCGCGCCACACGAGTGGCTCGCGCTCCTCGCGCGCGCGGTGCCCGCGGCGCGCTGCGAGCTCGACTTCGCCAACGCTTGGGAGCTGCTGGTGGCCACGATTCTCTCCGCGCAGAGCACCGACGCGCGCGTGAACCTGGTCACGCCGGCGCTGTTCGCACGCTTCGCGACGCCTGCGGCGTTGGGTGCGGCTGCGCAGGCAGAGGTCGAGGAACTGGTGAAGAGCACCGGCTTCTTCCGCAACAAGGCGCGCGCGATCCGTGAGGCCAGCGCCGAGGTCGCCGCGCGCTTCGGCGGCGAGGTGCCGTGCGACATGGAGGCGCTGATGACCCTGCGCGGCGTGGCGCGCAAGACGGCCAACCTCGTGCTCGGCGCGGCCTGCGGCGTGGCCTCGGGCATCGTGGTCGACACGCACGCCGCGCGGGTGGCGCAGCGCCTCGGCCTGACGGCCCACGCCGACCCGGAGAAGATCGAGCGCGAGCTGTGCGCGTTCGTCCCGCGCGAGCAGTGGATCGCTACCGGCCTGCGCCTGGTGCTGCACGGGCGCTACACGTGCACGGCCAAGAAGCCGCAGTGCGCAGGCTGCGCGCTGCGCGAGTGCTGTCCGAGCCGCGACACGAGCGGCTGACCGCGGGTCAAGCGCGAACGCGTTCCGGCGGGATCAATAGCAGGCCCGCGAGCAGCGCGCACAGCGGGAAGGCGATCACCAGCGCCTCCTCCTCCGACCAGGGCGAGGCCGGCAGCGCCAGCGCCGCGCACACGAGTACCAGCAGGACGACCAACGCCAGCGCCTCGCGCCGCGGCGACTCGATCTCGCCGCTCGCCCACGCGCGCGCGCGCCACGGGAAGGCCAGCGCGCCGAGTCCGAGCGCCAGCGCGACGCTCGGCCAGCCGAGGCCGTAGCTCGACAGGTCGAGCGCGCGCTCGCGCAGCTGCACGAGGTCGAGCCCGCGTCCGCGGCCGTCGAGGACCGCGCCGCCGGTGAGGAACACCAGCGCCAGCGCGGACAGCGACGCACCCGTGGCCCAGGCCAGCGCGAAGAGGCGCTGACGCCGGTGCGAGGCGAGCACGAACAGCAGCACGCCGGCGAGGGCCAGCGGATCGGCGCCGTTCAGGAACAGCGCGCCGAAGCCGAGCGCGGCGAGCGCGCCCGCGCGCCGGTCGTGGCGCCGCAGCCAGGGGATGAGCGCGCTCGCGCCGAGGCCGAGCGCGAGCGCCGTTGGATAGGCCGCGTCCACGGCCAAGAGCGGCGCGAACGCGCCGAGCCCGAGCAAGAGGTAGCGCCCGAGGCGCGCACGGCGCGCTCCGCCGAGCGCGTTGAACTGCAGCAGGAATAACGCGAACCACAGGAGCCCGTGGTCTCCGTCCGCTGACAGCGTGAGGCAACCACACCAGGCCACACCGGCCACGGCGAGGAGTGCGTCGAGGTGACCCCACGGCTCGGACGGCACCCCGTGGCGCGGCACCATCGCCCCCGGCAGCGTGAGCAGGCGCAGCACGAGCGCTACGGCGAGCAGCGCGCTGCCGCCGACGAGTTCGCCGCCCTGCAGACGCGCGAAGATCGGCAGCCCCACGGCGAAGCTCGTCGCGAGCGTGGCCGGCAGCGCGCGCGCAGCGTGCGCGCCCACGTCGCCCGGCGGCAGGTAGGCGAGCAGCACGCGGCCGAAGAGCAACGCGCCCGCCAGAGCGACGAGCGTGTCGACGAACCTCGAGCCCAGGCCGGGGAAGGCCATCCACACCGACGGCCCCATCCACGCCGTGTGCGCGATCAGCGCGGCGATGAACAGCACGCCGAGCAGGATCCCGGGAAGACGCGGCACGCCGCGAGCATGTGCAATCGCGCGCGGCGATGCCAGAATCTCTATCCCTGCTCCCGATGCGCGCCGCCGCCTTCCAGTTCGATGTCCGCCGCGGGGAGGTCACGGCCAACCTGGCGGCCGTCGCTGCCGGTTTGCGAGAGGCCGCGGCGCGCGGGATCGAGCTCGTCGTGCTGCCCGAGATGTGGCCGACCTCGTTCGTCGCCGACGGCGATCCGTCGGTCTGGCAGCGCGAGAGCGACGCGGCCCTGGAGCGCGTGGGCGAGCTCTCGCGCGATCTCGGGCTCGTCGTCGCCGGCAGTTCCTTCGGCGCGGCGCGCGCCGGCACGCCGCCGCGCAACCGCTTGAGCGTGTTCGCGCGCGGCGAACGCGTGCTCGTCTACGACAAGCTGCACCTCTTCTCGCCCACCGCCGAGGGCGAGAGCTTCTCGGCCGGCGACGCACTGCCGACCACGGTCGCGACGTCGCTGGGCAAGCTGGCCGGCATCGTGTGCTACGACCTGCGCTTCGGTGCGTGCCTGCGCGCGCCGTTCCTGGACGAAGCCGAGGTGCTACTCGTGCCCGCGCAGTGGCCGTCGCCGCGCGCCGCGCACTGGCGCGCGCTCGTGTGCGGACGCGCGGCCGAGCTGCAGGCCTTCGTGGTGGCCGCCAACCGTACCGGCACCGCTCTCGTCGGGCGGCGCGAACTCGCGCTCGACTTTCCCGGCAACTCGCTCATCGCCGCGCCCGACGGAACGATCCTGGCCGAGGGCCATGGCGCGGACGGGTTGGTCGAGGCCGAGCTCGACTTCGCGAGCCTGCGCACGCTGCGCCGTGCGCTGCCGGTCCGGCGCGACGAGCGGCGCGATCTGTACGGTCCGCGCGCCTGAGCTGGAAGTTTCGTCCCACGCGGAGGACTCGGCGGGAAAAAATGCGGCGACCTCAATCCAGGCACTGCGCTCGCTCGATCGAGCAAGATCAGCCCGATGCCCCGGTCTCGCTCCTGTTCCCCTGCGCTGCTGGCGTTGTTGCTCTGCGCGCAAGCGGCAGGGCAGGAACAGGCCGGCTCTTCGGGCGGCGTGCTCTCGCACCTCAGTATCGAAGAGCTGATGGCGATCCCGATCCAGACGGTCTTCGGAGCCTCGAAGGAGGAGCAGAGCACGCTCGAGGCGCCGGCCTCGGTGACGGTGGTCGAGGCGCCCATGATCGACGCCCACGAATACCGCACGCTCGCGGATCTTCTGCGCGGCGTGCGCGGCGTGTACATCACCAACGATCGCAACTACGAGCGCCTCGGCCTGCGCGGCTTCTCGCCGCCGGGCGACTACAACAGTCGCGCGCTGCTGCTGGTGGACGGCCACCGCGTGAACGATGATGTCTACGGCACGGCCTCGATCGGGCTCGATTTTCCGCTCGACATCGATCTGGTGCAACGCGTCGACCTGATCCGCGGCCCGGGCTCGTCGCTCTACGGCAGCAACGCCTTCCTGGGCGTGATCGACGTGCGCACCCGGCGCGGCGCGGACGTCGGCGGTTGGGAGCTGGCGGGCGAGGGCGGCAGCCGTGGGACGCTGCGCTCGCGCGCGACCTATGGCCGCGCGCTGGACGACGGCGGGGACCTGTTGCTCTCGGGCACGGCCTTCTCCAGCTCCGGCGGACGCCTGCAGTACGACGAGTTCGCCGGCACGCCCAGCGGTGGCGTGACCGAGGACACGGACGATGAGCGCGGCTTCAGCCTCTTCTCGCAGCTCGTTCACGGCCCATGGCGGCTGCAGGGCGCCTACGTCTCGCGCGAGAAGGGCATCCCGACCGGCTCCTACGGGACGGTCTTCGACAACCCCGACAACCAGACGCTGGACGAGCGCGGCTGGCTCGCGCTATCGGGTGAGCACCACGAGGACGAGCGCTGGGAGTTGCGCGGACGCCTGGCCTACGACACGTACTACTACCGCGGAACCTACATCTACGACGAGTCGGCGAGCGGCGGCTCGCCCACGGCGAAGAACAACGATCGCGCCTGGGGCAGCTGGCTGAGCGGCGAGGCCGAGCTCGCGCTGCTTTCCCTGCCGCGCCAGCGCCTGACGCTCGGCGTCGAGCTGCGCGACGAGCTGCGCAAGGACCAGAAGAACTACGACGCGACCACGGTGTTTCTGGACGCCGAGCACGACGGCTACGCGCTCGGGCTGTACGCGCAGGACGAGATCCGCCTGGCCGAGGGCTGGCTCCTCAGCGCCGGCCTGCGCGCCGACCACTACGACACCTTCGGCGGCACCACCAATCCGCGCCTGGCGCTGATCCACACGCCCGACGAGGAGAGCGCCTGGAAGCTGGTCTACGGCAGCGCCTTCCGGCCGCCCAACGCCTACGAGCTCTACTACGAGGACGGCTTCTCGCAGAAGGCTAACTCGGACCTCCAGCCCGAGACGATCCGCACGCTGGAGGGCATCCACGAGCGCTACTTCGCCGCACGGCGCTGGCGCCTGGCCGTCTCGGCCTACTACAACAGCATCCAGGATCTGATCGTGCAGGGTGTGGACCCGGGCGACGGCCTGCTGGTGTACACCAATGCCGCCGACGCCACGGGCATCGGTGTGGAGCTCGAGCTCGAACACCGCTTCGCGAGCGGCGGTCGCGCGCAGGCGAGCTGGGCCTGGCAGCGCACCGAGGACAGCGCCACGGGTGAGCGCCTGGTGAACTCTCCGGAGCACGTGTTGCAGCTGCAGCTTGCCGCGCCGCTGATCGAGGAGCGCCTGGAACTCGGCCTAGAGCTGCGCGCGCTGGCCGAACGGCGCACGCTGGGCGGAGAGACGGGCGCCTTCGCGCTGCTGGACGCGACGCTGAGCGCGCGCGAGCTCGCGCCGGGCCTGGTGTGTTCACTGCGCGTAGAAAACCTCTTGGATCGCGAGTACGCCGATCCCGTAGGCCTCGAACTGGTGCAGGACGCGCTGGCGCAGGACGGGCGCACGCTGCTGCTGCGACTGGAGTGGCGTCCGTGAACCGCGCTCCTGCCCGCGGCAACTGGAGCGCGCGCCTGCTGGCGCTCGTGCGTGCGCTCGGGATCGTGGTCATCTCGCTCGGCGCCCTGCGCGCGGACGGCATCGACGAGTACGAACTCAAGGCCGCGTTCCTGGGCAAGTTCGTGCAGTACGTCACCTGGCCGGCGGAACGCCTGGGCGACAAGGGTGAGCCCCTGGTGGTCGCCGTTCTTGGGGGCGACCCTTTCGGACCCAGGCTCGACCAGGCCCTCGACGGGCTGCGCCTCGACGGCCGAGCGCTCGAGGTGCGGCGCGCGGAGCAGTTGCGGGACCTCGCCGCCGCGCACATGCTGTTCGTGCCGCAGCGCGAGGCCGAGGGGCTGCAGGAGATCCTGGAGGTCACGCGTGCGGCCAGCGTGCTGGTGGTCGGCGAGTCGCCCGACTTCGCCGCCAGCGGCGGGGTCATCGGCTTCTACGTGGAGCGCGAGAAGCTCCGCTTCGAGGTCAACCTGGAGGCTGCCAAGCGCCGTAACCTGCACCTCAGCGCCGACCTGCTCAAGGTCGCGCGCATCGTCAAGGAGCGGAAGTAGCGTGCAGTTCATGCGCGACCTGATGCTGCGCAAGAAGCTCATGCTGATCATGATGCTGTCGAGTTGCTTGACCCTGGCGGTCGCGTGCGCGTCGTGGTTCTACGTCGATCTGCGCGCTTCGCGCAGCGCCCAGGTGCGCGAGCTCTCGCTGCTCGCGGAGGTGGTCGGCGGCAGCGTGGCAGCGGGGGTCGACTTCGGCACCAAGGAGGAGATCGAGTCGGACCTCCTGCTGCTCGCCTTGCGCCCCAGCATCTGCCGCGCGGCGGTGTTCGATGTGCGCGGCCAGGCGTTGGCCAGCTATTCCACGACGTCCTCGTCGCACTTGCTGCCGTACGACGAGAAGAGCGTGGAGCTCGACGGCGAACACCTGCTGGTGTACTCGCCGATTCACTGGAAGGGTGAGCGCATCGGCACGATCGGGATCGAGTCCGACCTGACCGAGATCGGCGCGCGTCAGCTGGGCTTCTTCCGCACGGTGCTCCTGGTGCTGCTGGGCTGCCTCTTGTTGGCGCTCGGGCTCTCCTATCGCTTGCAGGGCTTCATCTCCGAGCCGGTGCTGCGCCTGGCACGCATGGCGCGCGAGGTCTCGCAGCGCAAGGACTACAGCCTGCGCGCGGAGCGGCTCGGGCGTGACGAGCTGGGCGAGCTGACGGACTCGATCAACACCATGCTGGCCGCGATCCAGGAGCGCGACGCGCGCCTGCAGGAGAGCCGCTCGACGCTCGAGGTCCAGGTGGGCCTGCGCACGCAGGAGCTGACCGAGAAGAACGCACGTCTGCAGATCTCGATGGAGGAGGCGCGCGAGGCGGCCGTGGTCAAGGCCCAGTTCCTGGCCAACATGAGCCACGAGATCCGCACGCCCATGAACGGGATCCTGGGCATGAACGAGCTCTTGCTCGAGAGCAGTCTCGGCGAGGAGCAAAAGAGCTACGCCGAGATCGTCAAGAGCTCGGCCGAGTCGCTGCTCGAGATCATCAACGACATCCTCGACTTCTCCAAGATCGAGGCCGGCAAGATGAAGCTCGAGAACATCGAGTTCGACCTGTTCCGCATGGTCGAGGAGGTGACCCTGCTGTTGTCCGGTTCGGCGCGCAAGAAGGGCCTGGAACTCTCGTGCTGGCTCGAGCCGGGCTTGCCGCGCTCGCTGCGCGGCGACCCGACGCGCCTGCGTCAGGTGCTCACCAACCTGATAGGCAACGCGATCAAGTTCACCACCCAGGGCCAGGTGCAGGTGCGCGTCGAGCAGCTCGAGGTCAGCGCGAGCTCGGCGCGCGTGCGCTTCGTGATCCAGGACACGGGCACCGGCATCGCCAAGGACCGCCAGGCCAAGCTGTTCCAGCCGTTCACGCAGGGCGACGCCTCGACCACGCGGCGCTTCGGCGGCACGGGCCTGGGCCTGGCCATCTCGCGCCAGTTGGTGGAGCTGATGGGCGGCGAACTCGGCGTGAACAGCGAGCTCGGCGTGGGCTCGACCTTCTGGTGCACGGCGCGCCTCGAGCGCCCGGCGGGCGGCGGGGTGCGCAACCTGTTCGTGCCCGAGGGCTGCACGCGGCCGCGCGTGCTGGTGGCCGAGGGCAGCGCAGCGACGCGCGAGATGTTGCACCAGCAGATGACCGCCTGGGGTTTCGAGCACGAGGTCGCGGCGGATCCCGCGCGCGCGCTGTCGCTCTTGCGCCGCGGCTTCGCCAGCGGCAAGCCGCTGGGCCTGATCCTGCTCGACGACACGCTCGCCGACGAGGAACTGGCCACCTTCCTGGCCCGGGAACGGCCGCCGCTGCGGCCCAAGATCGTGCTGCTCTCGTGGACCCATGCGGCTCCGGGCTCGAGCGCCCTCGGCGCGCACGAGGCCGCGCTGCGCAAGCCCGTGCGGCCCTCGGAGCTGTTCGACGTGCTGATGAACGTGCTGGGCGCGAACGAGGTGCTGCGCCAGGACCTGGCCGTGCTCCTGTGCGCGCACGGTGACGCCGCGGCGCCGCCTACCCGCCCGCTGCGCGTGCTGCTGGCCGAGGACAACCCCATCAACCGCCTGGTGGCGATCAAGATCCTGGCCAAGGACGGTCACCAGTGCGAGGTCGTGGTCGACGGCCGTGCCGCAGTCGAGGCCGTGCAGCGCGAGCACTTCGACGTGGTGCTGATGGACTGCCAGATGCCCGAACTCGACGGCTTCGAGGCCACCTCCGAGATCCGCGCCTTCGAGCGGCTCTCGCAGCGCCCACGCACGCACGTGATCGCGCTCACGGCCAATGCCATGAAGGGTGATCGCGAGCGCTGCCTTGAGTTGGGTATGGACGACTACCTGTCGAAGCCGGTCAAGCCCGACCTTTTGCTGGCCAAGCTGCGCCACCTCGGCCAGACGCGCGCCACGCGCGCCGCCGCCGCGCCGCTGCTCGACGTCGAGGGCCTCGTGCGGCGCTTCACCGGCCGGCCCGGCGATCTGCGCCTCGAGCTGGCCGGGCTCGAATGCCGCTCGCAGGAGCTGTTGCGCGAGCTCGCCGACTGCGTGCGCGGCTCCGACCGCGTGGCCTCACAACCGCACCTGGAAGAGCTGCGCACGGTCCTGAGCCTGCTCGCCTCGCCAAGCCTCGCGCACCTGGCCGACGAGCTGGAGGCCGCCTTCGGCGCCGCCCGGCCCGAGCACACGGCCAGCGCGCTGGCCGCGCTGGACGAGGAGCTGCGCCGCTGCCTCGAACTCACGCCCGCGGCGGTCGCGCGCGTGGAAGCGGCCTAGTCTGGCTAGTGTCCCTTCCCCGAAGTAGCGCCAACAATCCGCCGCACTGAATCGCCGCTGGCGGCGTTGCGCCTCCTCCCTAGTATTGCAGCGAATACGCGTCGTCGGCGCGCCTGGCCAGCGACGATCCATCACGGCGCCTTGTTGGCGCTACTGCGGGGAAGGAACACTAGTCCCAGAACAAGCGCTTGGCTCCCCAGAGCGCTGCGCTTCGCCCGGACTCACCGCATCCGCGGCCTTTCTCGAACCTTCGAAATGCTCGCGTGGAGGAACCACGCTCCGCTTTCGAAGGCCCGAGAAAGCCCACGGCTACGGCG
>SIAI01000076.1 GCA_009691855.1 Planctomycetota bacterium
TTCACACCGAAACCATCGCGGGGTGGAGCGTGCCGCTTGCCCGCTCTCGCTCCGCAAGATGCCCTCCGCGAGGCGATTCTTAAAAGCGGGACTCCCTGCGCTCCCAACTCACCGCTGCGCGCCTCGAGGAAGGGCGAAACTCTAGTCTAAGGGCTCGTGACGAAACAAACTGTCCGTTTCGCCGAGCCATCGCCGATCGTGGCAAGGCGCGCCGACGCAGGCAACCTGGATGGTTTCCGAGGAGGCGCAAGGCCGCCACGGGCGGCGAGGGCCGGCGCAATGGACAGCTTGATTCGATACGGGCCCTGACCGGACCTGCCGCAGCGGTGCCGGCTGCGGCGGGCTTGCATCGGCGGCGCCCGTCGGCTCGGATGGGCACGATCGATGGCTCCCGCCGCTCGCAGC
This sequence comes from Planctomycetota bacterium, assembly GCA_009691855.1. Lineage (GTDB taxonomy): Bacteria > Planctomycetota > UBA1135 > UBA1135 > JABFRZ01. Next base: position 406 of record SIAI01000076.1, read on the forward strand.
GTGTTCTTCGTGACCTGCGCGCGCGGGGTCGAGCCGGCGTTGCACGGCGAGGCGCGCGCGCTGGGCCTGGCGCGCACGGAGCGCCAGGTGGGCGGCGTGCGCTTCGAGGGTCTGCGCGCCGACGCCTGGCGCGCGAATCTCGGCCTGCGCACCGCCGTGCGCGTGCTGGAACGCGTGGCGCGCTTCGAGGCCAAGGACGGCGACCAACTCCTTGCGGGTGCGACCGAGGTGCCCTGGGAGCGCTGGCTGGCGCCCGAGGGCCGCCTGGCGGTCCAGGCGCAGAGCTCCATGTCGGCGCTCGAGCACACGCAGTTCCTGGAGCAGCGCGTGAAGGACGCGGTCGTGGACCGCTTCCGCGCGCGCACCGGCACGCGGCCCTCGGTGGACCTCGACGATCCCGACCTGCGCATCCACCTGCACCTCTACAAGGACCGCGCGACGCTGAGCCTCGACACCTCGGGCGAGGCCCTGCACAAGCGCGGCTGGCGCCTGCACCAGGGCCGCGCGCCGCTGGCCGAGAACCTGGCCGCGGCCATGCTGCTGTATTCGGAGTGGGATCGGCGCGCGCCGCTGGTCGATCCCTTCGCCGGCTCGGGCACGCTGGCGATCGAGGCTGCGTGGCTGGCGGCCGGGATCGCCCCCGGCTCGCGGCGTGCCTTCGGCTTCGAGCGCTGGCTCGACCACGACGCACCTGCCTTCGCCAAGCTGCGCGCCGCGTCCGCGCTCGAGCCGAAGGGCAAGCGCCCGATCCTGCTCGGCTACGACCTCGACGCGGAGCGCGTGGCCGAGGCCCAGGCGAACGCCGGGCACGCCGGGGTGGGGGACTGGGTGCGCTTCGAGGTCGCCGACGCGCGCGCGCTGGAGCTCAAGCCCGGCTGGAACGCCTGGATCGCGAGCAACCTGCCCTACGGCGTGCGCGTGGGCGAGAGCGAGGACGTCGTGCCGCTCTTGCGCGACTTCGGCGCGCGCCTGCGCACGGGCGCGCAGGGTTCCTCGCTGGCGCTCTTGCTCGGACGAGCGGAGCACGCCAAGGCGCTCGGACTGCGCGGCCTGCGGCGCGTGCCGCTGGTCAACGGCGGGCTCGAGTGCGAGCTGGTACTCGGGATCGTCTGAGCGCGCGAGTCGGCGAGTCCGTGCCCGTTCTACCTGCGCGCCGGGGCGCCCACCGAACCGACCCTCGACTTCTGGATGCGCGCCAGCAGGTACTCGTTCAGCACCGCCACGCGCGGCAGGCTCGTGTCGTCGCTGCACACGAGCTGAGCATAGAATCCCCGGCGGGCAGCGTGCTCGAGTTCGATGTCGTCGGACTCCTGGTTGCCGTCCTCGGCGAAGACGCGCGCGACGCGCCAGTCGGGGCCGAGCTTCACCGGCCGTAGCGCGCGGATGGCGCGGTAGGGGATCAGGCTCGGCAGGACGCTCGTGCCCAGCGCGGTGGGCACCTGCCGGCCGCTGCCCTGCACGATGAAGGGCGTGACGGCCTGGAAGAACTGGTCGGCGCCGAGCACCAGGTGCGTCACGCGGCCCTCGTCGTCGAGCGCGTCCAGGAAGGGCGTCTGGCCGCTCCACACCAGGCCGTTGCCGCCCGCGATCCAGCGCTCGAGCAAGGAACCGGACAAACCGTCCGGCAAGGTCTCGGTGGGCAGGAAGTCGAGCAGCACGAGCACGTCGGAGACCGGATCATCGACCAGCGACTCCATCCACGCGGCCAGGTTCGCGCCCTGGCCCAGGGCGAAGGCGCGCACCTCGCTCGCGCGCGTGGCGAGCGAGGCCTGCAGCGTGGCCACGAGCTCCTCCTGCTGCGCGCGCGGCACCCAGCGCTCCTCCTCGAGCGGCGCGAAGATCGCCACCGCCGGGCGCGGCTGACCGACCTCGATCAGCGCGTTCTCGACGTCGAGCCGGCCCTCGAGCTCGGCCACCAGGCGCAGCTTGTAGCGGCCCGGCAGACGATACGCGTGGCGTGGCGTCGAGTCGATCTGGTGGCGTGCCTCGGCGACCACGTCGGCCGTGCCGTCGCCCCAGTCCCAGGTCAGGCGCGCCTGCTTCACGCCCACGCGGCCGTAGGAGTAGTCCACGTGTCCGACGGGCGCGATCGTCTGCCCGGCGTGCACGCGCGTCTCGTCGAGCGCGACCAGGTGCGCCTGCGGCACCGAGTGCGGGTCGAAGATCTCGAGCGTGCGTTCGTCCGTCAGGCCGCGCGAGTCGCGTACGCGCAGGTGCACGATGAAGTGGTTGTCGCCGGGGCCGTGGGAATCGGGGATCAGCTCGGAGTGCAGGCCGGAGCTCGTGGCCCAGTCCGGGTGCTCGTGGTGGTCGTGCACCAGGTCGAGGGTCCACGTCGCCTGCGGCATGCCGTCCTCGTCGTCCGCCGCGCTGGCCCACAGGCGCAGCGGCTCGTCCGGCGTGTAGGTGCCGCCGTCCAGCGGCGCGTCGAGCGTCAGGATGCGCGGCGGCGTGTTGTTGGGCGAGATGACGAGCTCGGCGCTGTCGCTGAGGCCTTCGCTGTCGGTGACCGTGAGGCGCGCGAGGGAGCTGACCTGGCCCGCGTAGAAGTGCACGACGGTCGCCAGGTCGGAGGTGTCGCTGCCGTCGCCGAAGTCCCACAGGTAGGTGAGGTCCTGGTTCTCGGGGTCGCTGGAGCCCGCGGCGCTGAGCTCGACGGTGAGGTCGCCCGCGCCGAAGGCCGGCGTGGCGCTCGCGCGCGCGTCCGGCGGCAGTTGCGAGCCCAGGTAGAGCAGGCGGAAGACGCCGCTCGCGATCGAGGCGTAGACCAGGTCGCCCGTTCCGGGCTCGCTCACCAGGTCCACGGGACCGCCCATGTCCCGGCCGAAGCCGAGCGTGCTGTCGATCGTGAGGTCGGTGCCGAGCTCGGCCGCGCGCAGGAAGTTGCGCCCGTAGTCGAAGAAGAACAGGCGTCCGCGATAGCGCGCCGGATAGCGCAGGCCGGTGTAGACGGCCAAGCCGGTGGCGCAGTTGCCGCGGAAGCCGACCGAGCCGGACTGGCTGTGGTGCCAGGCGAGCAGCGGCGCGCTGTGGCTCGTGCCGACGCCCGCGCACATGTCGCGGAAGTCGGCCGCCTGGTAGTCGTTCTGCGGCAGCGCGCCCTCGAAGCACGGCCAGCCGAAGTTCTCGCCGCCGGTGCACAGGTTGATCTCCTCCCACGTGTTCCAGCCGACGTCGGCGATCAGCAGCGCCTCGCGCGGCCCCGAGTCCGGTAGCAGCGTGAAACGGAACGGGTTGCGCAGCCCGCGCGCATAGACGCGCGAGAGGAGGTCGTCGGGGTTGCCGGTGTAGTACGGGTTGTCGGCGAGGCCCAGGCCCGTCTCGGGATCGAGGCGCAGAACCTTGCCGCACAGCGTGTTGTCGTACTGCGAGCGGAACGCGCCCAGATCCTGGTCGGGCGGCGCGCGCCCAGCCGTGAAGCACTGCGGGTCGAGGCCGCCGGCGTCGGTCGCGTCGTAGTGCGCGTTGTCGCCGCTGGTCAGCACCAGGCTGCCGTCGGACAGGAAGCGCAAGGAACCGATCGTGTGCGAGAGGTGGCAGGAGGTGATGCCCGTGGTCCAGGTGTCGCCCAGCAGGTACTGGCGCGAGGCCGGATCGGCCACCAGGTTGCCGTTGCCATCGAGGCTCGTGTGCACGCGGATCAGGCGCGCGAAGGCCAGGCTGGCGCTGTCGCCGCCGACGCGGTCGACGATGAACAAGAGGTAGAGCCAGCCCGAAGCGTCGAAGTCGGGCGGCACCGCGATGCCGAGCAGCCCGCGGTCGCCGTTGATCAGCGTCTCGCCGGCGATGTCGTAGACCTGGTTCTTCTTGACGTCGTCCACGACGTACCAGACGCGTCCGTCGCGCTCGGCCACCAGCAGACGCTGCGCATCGATGAAGCACAGGCCCACGGGGCTTTCCCACTGCGAGCCGATCGGCTCGAGCACGAAGCCTTCGGGCAGGCCCTGGGCTGCCGCAGAGCGCGCCCCCAGAAGAGCGGCCAGCAGCGTGAGGAGCAGGGAAACGCAGCGCGAACCGTGGGACATGGAGCCTCCGTGGGGGTGGCTCAGTCTAGCCCACGGCCTCGGCGCGCGGGGCTACGGATAGGTGCGATAGCTGCCGCCGTTGTCCGTGGCCAGCCATTCGAGCAGCGGGAAGCGGTCGCCGATCGAGATCGTGTGGATGACCACGCCGCGCTCCTTGTTCCAGCCCTGCACGGCCTCGCGGATCCCCAGCGGATCGACGACCTCGCCCACCGACGGCTCGCCGTCGGACAGGAAGAAGATCGTGTCGACCGTCTCGTCCAGGAAGGCCTGGTGCAGGCCGTCGTAGATGTTCGTGCCGCCGAACGCGCCCAGGGCCGCGACGAACTCCTTGGCTTCGTTGAAGGTAGCCTCGGTGCACTCGACGGCCGCTTCCTTCCAGGGCGTCGCACCGTTGGAGAACGGCAGGATGTTGAAGCGCGTGCCGGCCTCCAGCGCCTCCAGGCAGGCGAGCAGCTCCTTGCGCGCGACCTCGATGCGCGTCGGGACCTGCTCGGTGCGCTGGCCGGTCGGCAGCTTCTCTTCCATCGAGCCCGAGATGTCGACCACGAAGGCCACGTGGTGCGAGAGGATGCGCAGCCCGAAGAAGCGCGAGTCCACCTTGACGCCGCGGAAGGACTTCGAGACCTGCTTCTCCTCGCGCAGGTTGCGTTCCTGCAGGCGCTTCGCCAGCTCTTCGGCCGTCGGAAAGCGGAAGTCGGCCGCCTCCTTGTCCCACCAGCGCTTCCACTGGGCCTTGTCCGAGCGGAAGGGCTGGGCCGTGAGCTGCCACAGGATGTCGGCGAGCTCGCTCACCATGCGGCCCTCCTCCTTGCCGATGCGCTCGCACAGCGCGCCCACGCCCGGAGCGAGACGCAGCTCGGCCAGCGCCTTGGCCGCGGCCAGGCGCGTGGTCCAGCTCGGATGCTCGAGGGCCGCCAGCACCGTCGGCAGGTAACTCGCGTCCTTGGTGCGGCCCAGCGCTTCCAAGGCCGAGTTGCGCACGACCTCCATGGGGTTCGTGGCGAGCTTCACCAGCTGGACGCGCCAGGCCTCGTCCGAACCGCGGATCAGGATCAGGGAGTCGATCACCGCAGCAAGCACCAGCGGATTGCGCGACTCCTCCAGGGTCTCCTGCAGGCGCGGCACGAAGGTCGGGTTGCCGCGCACGCCCATCGCGCGCAGCGCGTCCGCCGCGACCGTCGGGTCCTTGTCCTTGCCCAGCTCGAGCAGGGCCTTGTCCACCTTCGGATCCGGGATGCGCGCCGCCATGCGCAGGTGGAAGCGTTTCTCGGGCGGCTGGCCATCGCCGAGGTTCTTGATGGCTTGCGCGCGCAGGCCCGCGTCGTCCAGGCCGATCAAGAGGTCGGCGATGCCAAAGGCGAGCTCCAGCGGCACCTCGCCGCGGCGCGCGCTCTTGTACAGCGTGTCAGCGAACTTCGCCCCGCGCTCCTCGAGCAGCAGCTGGGCCGCGAGCAGGCGCACGTCGGGGCGTTCGGAGCGCTTCTCGAACAGCTGCTCGGCGCACGCGCCGGTCTTGGGATCGCGGCGCGCGGCGAGCTCCTCCAGCGCGCGGCGCCGCACGGGCACGAGCTTCGACTCGGTGGCCTCGACCAGCTCCGCGCTGCTGCGCGACGCGACCATGCCCTCGAAGGCGAGCTCGCGCAGCGGGGGCGTGAAGAGCACCTCGCCCGCCGACTTGTCCTTGCCGTCGCCCTTGTCGCGCTCGGGCTTCTTGTCCTTCTTCTTGTCTTTCTCCTTGCCCTCAGCCGAGCGGTAGATCTTGAGATACCACTCGCCGTCCTCCGCGCGCGCGTTGGCCACGTGCTGGCGCAGGGCGCGCTCGCGCACCTCGTCGTCGGTGGGGGAGTTCACGATCGCGGCCAGGTAGAGCCTCCCGCCGTTGCAGCCGGCCAGCTCGTCCACCGCGCTATCGCGTAGCTCGGGCTCGATCGAGAGCGTGGCGATGTCGGTCAGTTTCTGCAGCGCGCTCGCTTCGGCCTCGGGGACGCCGTCGAACAGCGCGAAGCCGTGCAGCGCGATGCGGCGCATGTAGAGGCTGCTGAGTGCATCGTAGAAGCGGGCCAGGCCGTCGGCGGCGGCGAGCGTCTTCAGGTTCGCGAGGCGGCGCACCAGCTCGGGGTCGGCCTCGTCCCCGCGCGCCAAGAGCAGCGTGGTCAGGCCGGCCTCGTCGGCCGGGGCCTCGCTTGCGGGTGCGGCAGCCGCTCCTTCCTGGCGCAGGTAGCAGAGGAGCAGCAACGCTCGAATCAAGAGCTCAGGCAGCACGATCGTAGGTCTTTTCCAAAGACTAGCAGGGGGTGGAGGAACCTATCGCAGGCGCCTCGACTATATGAGGCCTCACTCTCGAACCCAAGCCCGCCCACGCGCTAGACTGCGCGTTTTTCCGCCAAGATTCGGCTCGCCTGATCTCCCCCCCCAGGAACCTCTATGAAGCGCATCACCTCTCTCCTCGTGTCCCTCTCGCTGCTGGCCTCGGCCGCCATGGCCCAAGCAGTGCCGCCGCCGACCATCACGGGCTTCCCGCAGACGCGCCGGGCCTATTCCACTGCCAACCTTGGCATCACCGGGACCAACCTCGGCGTGGTCACGGCCGTGAAGGTCAACGGGGTCTCGATCCCGATCGTGCGCACGACGGCGACGCGCCTGGTCGTCGGACCCGTCCCCCAGCAGGACGCAGGCTTTGGCACGCTCGAGGCCATCCATGGCCGCGGCACGATCGTGAACACCCTCCCGCTGCTGCCCACGCTCAAGGGTGAGCGGCGCTACACGCACATGAACGTGACGCTGAACAACGGCGAAGCCGGGACCTACGTCCTGCGCTCGTCCTACACGGTCCTCGGCTCCCCCGCGGCAGACCAGAGCATCTACGGGAAGCGCTACCTCGGGCTCTTCTCCTCGACCCTGGCCGCGGGCGTGTTCGGCAACGCCGATCCGGTCGCGCTCAACGGGATCCTGTTCCCGAGCCAGATCGGTCTGATCGGGGCGCCGCTCTTCCTCCAGGCCGAGTGCTTCGCGGCCACCTCGAACGTGAGCGCCTACACGAACGCCATTTCGATCCCGGGCTACGGCCAGCACCAGTAGGGCCCGCGGCGGACTTCGCGGCCGGGGAGCTTCCACGAGGAGGTTTCCCGGCCGCTTCGTTCCACCAGCGTGCTGCGCGTCGAGCCGCTGTAGACTCCAGCCGCGGAGCGCGCCCATCGAACCCTGGATCGCCACCTTCGTGACGCTGCTGGTCACCATCGACCCGATCGGGGTCGCGCCGATGTTTGCCGGCCTGACCGCGCAGCACTCGCCCGCTGAGCGTCGGCGCATGGCGCTGCGCGGCGTGGCCATCGCGGCGGGGGTGCTGGTGGGCTTCGCGCTGATCGGCGAGCTCCTGCTGAGCGCGCTGGGCATCGAGCTGGCCGCCTTTCGCATCGCCGGTGGCGTGCTGCTGCTCTTGCTCTCGATCGACATGGTCATGGTGCGCCACTCCGGACTGCGCACGACCACCGCGAGCGAGGAAGAGGAGAGCGGTCAGCGCGCCGACATCTCGGTCTTCCCGCTGGCCATCCCGCTGGTGGCGGGGCCGGGGGCGATGACCTCGGTCGTGCTGCTGATGAGCGCCGCGGCCGGCGACGTCGCGGGCTCGGCGGTGGTGCTCGGCGAGCTCTTGCTCGTGTTGGCGCTGACGCTGGGCTGCTTCCTCGGCGCCGGGCGGCTGATGAAACTGCTGGGCATCACCGGCGTCAACGTGATCACGCGCGTGAGCGGGCTGCTGCTCGCGGCCCTGGCTGTGCAGTTCGGGATCGACGGCGTGCGCGCGGTGCTGGCCGGATAGCTGCGGCTACTTCGGCGGTTCCTTGTACTTCGCGCGGTCCTTGATGCGGTCCTTGTTGAGCGCGTAGGTCAGGGTCAGCTTGAAGTCGTCCTTCAGGCGCACGTAGAGCGCGGCGGCCGCGCTCTTCTGACCCATCTTCCACAGCTCGTCGGCGCGTGTCAGGAGCTCGGCCGGGTCCTCGCCCTTCACCCCGCCGCCCAGGCCCAGCCGCCCCTCGAGTTCTTTCTTGGCGGCCTTGGCCGCCAGATCCTTGAGCAGCGCGTCGGCCTCGAGCTTGGGCGCGCTCACCGTGCCGCGCAGCGGGATCGAGAGCGTCTCGCCCTTCAGCGCGGACAGGAAGCCCCAGTGCTCGATCAGCTTGTCGGTGATGGGCACGTTCCAGGCGAGGTCGAGACTCTGGTCGAGGCCCAGCGAGCCGCTGAAGCTCGTCTCGGTCCCGGCCAGGTTCCAGGTCCAGGGCTTGGCGTAGCGCACGCGGCCCTTCTGGATCGTGAACTCGATCGGGCGCACGTCGAGCGTCTTCTGCGTGTCGACGCCGAACTCGGCGAGGCGTGCGAGCAGCGGCGAACCCTTCAACGAGGCTGCGGAGAGCTCCAGGCGTCCCGTGCCGTTGAGCGGTTCCTTGGGCAGCTTGGCCCAGCCGGCCTGCAGCCCTTCCAGCGTCAGCGCGCCGTCGTAGGTGAGGTCGAGGTTCAGCGCGATCAGGCCGTCGAGCGAGCCCGGTGCACCGGCGAAGATCGGGTGCACGAGCGCGAGCAGCGGCGCCAGGCCCGAGTTCGCGCGTAGCTCCCTGGCCGTCACCGTCAGCTTGGAGCGCGGCTTCTCGGCGGAGAGATCGAGCGTGCCGTCGAGCTTCAGCGTCCCGCCGTTGGCCGCCAGATCGCCGCGCAGCAGCAGCTTCTCGTCCCTGGATTCCACCACGACGTTGCCACCCAGCTGGATCTCGGGGCGTTCGAAGCGTCCGAGGCCGAGCTCGATGCGCGCCTGCGAGCCGGCCAGCAGCGCCGCCAGCGAGAAGTCGCGCACGCGGCCGTCGAGCGTGAAGGTCACGCGCTGCTCCTCGGTACCGGTGAGCTTGCCCGGCAGGAACGGCGCCAGCAGCGCGCCCAGACGCTCGGGCACGTAGGCGAACTCGCCGCTGAGCTTCTCGAAGCGCACGTCGGCGTCGGGACCGGTGCCGAGTGCGCGCAGGTTGCGCACCCGTCCCTGGACGCCGCCGCGCGCCAGGCCCGAGGTCAGGGTGAGCTTCTCGAGCTCCACGTCGAGCGCGGCCAGCGCGACCCGTGCCTGACAGTCGAGCGTGATCGCGGGCTCCTCGATCACCAGCGGCGCCTCGCCCGCGGTGGTGGGCGCGAGCTCCAGGCGGAAATGCTCGACGCCGCCCTGCGCGTCGGCGTGGAAGGTGCCGCCGTTGCCATCCAGCGTCAGCTTCGCGTGCAACGCGCCCGCGGTGTGCCGACCGGCCGCGGGCGGCTCGAGGTCCAGGTCGCCGAGCAGGCGCTCCAGCGTGCCCTCGAGCTCGAGCTGCAGCGTGCCGCGCGCGCGCGTCGGATCGCCGAGCTCGTTCAGCGTGCCGCTCAGCGCCAGGCTGGCCGTCTGCGAGCGCGCATGCGCGGCGCGCACGTGCAGCGAGCCCAGGTTCGCGTCGTAGCCGAGGTCGAAGTCGAGGGCGACGTCGCTCTGCGTGAGCGGCGCGCCGTCCGCGCGCTCCAGCACGATGCGCGCTGCGGCCAGGTCGCCCTTGGCCTCGATGCGCCCGCCGCGCGTGGACAGCTCGGCGCGCGAGCTGAGCTTGCCGCCGCCCACGCTCCAGCCGAGGTCCAGCACGCGCGCGAGCTCCTGGCCCAGGCGCGCGAGATCGGCCTCGAGCTCGACGTGGCCCTGCTCCAGCTCGGGTTTCAGCGCGGCCGGTGGCGTGCCCAACGTCAGACCCGTGACGCGTCCGGAAGCGCTGCACTTCAGGCCGCCCGCGCCCAGCGAGAACGAGCGTAGCTCGCCCACGCCCGTCGCGGCGTTCAGCTCGGCCTCCAGCCCCAGCGTGGTCTGGGCCAGGGCCGTGAGCGCCTGTGTCTTGCCGGCCGCGTCGCGCAGCGCGAGGTCCGTGAGCGTGAACGCGAGCTTGCCGCCAGCCTGCGTCGGCATGAGCGCGCGCAGCGTGGCGTGCAGGTCGCCCTCGCCGTGCAGGTTGCCGCTCAAGCCCGGCTGCACCGGCGCGAAGGGCGCGGCGAGCTCGGCCAGCTGGGCCACGCGCGCGTCGAGCCGCAAAGTGGTGCGCAGCGTGAGCTCATCGGCCGTGCGTTCGCTGCGCGCGTTCAAGACCAGCTCGAGCGCTCCGTCCTGGGTCTCGAAGCCCAGCGAGTGTTCGCCGCGGCCGCCCGTGCTCTCGCGCAGCGCGAGCTGCACGGTCGAGCTCGGCAAGGAGAGCTGTTTTTGCTCGGCCAGCGCGAGCTCGAAGGCGCCGAGGTGCAGCGTGCCCGTTCCCGACAGGCCGCCGTCGCTCGTGCGCCGCGCGTCGATGTCGCCGCGCAGCTCGGCGAGCTTCGCCCCCGCCATGTTCAGCGCGCGGCCGTCGAGCGTGCCGTGCAAGGCCAGCGCGTCGCTGCCGCCCTCCAGCGTGGCGTCGGCGCTCAGGCGGCCGCCGAAGGAGAGCGCGGAGAGCTCGAGCACCTGCGCCAGGGTGCCGCGCAGGTGTTCCAGATCCGCTTCCAGGTGCAGCTTGCCCGAGCGCAGCGTCGGCCTGGCGGCCGGCGTTGGACCGAAGGCGAGATCGGCGGCCTCCAGCTCGCCCGCGAACGACACCGGACCGGCGTTCAGCGTCGCCTTCTTCACCGACAGCGTGCCGTGCTCGAGATCCGCACTGGCCTCCAGCGCCACGGCGATCTGCGCCAGACCGGCGAGGTCGAGGGCCAGGCCTTGGCCGTCGCGCGCGGCCAGGCCGTCGATGCCGCCCTGCAGCGTGAGGTGCGCGCTCAGCGGCGTGCGCCCGCGTAGCGACGCGCCGAACTCGAGCTCGTGCTGCACGCGCCCGGCGACGACCACGCCCTCTTGGATGGGCACCCATCCGCGGGCGAGCGCGGACACGCGCCCCAGGTCGGCCGTGAGCGCGAGCTGGCCGCCGACCTCGCCCGCGCCGCTGGCCGGCAGCTGCGAGCGGCCGTGGTAGACGAGGCTGAGGAACTCGTCGGCCGTCAGCGACAGCTCCTGCGTGCCCGCGCCGTCGCCCTGCTGCGTCGCGCTCCCGCGCAGGGTGATGCGCGCGATGCGCGCCGGCTCGTCCGGCGTGCGCGGACCGCGCAGGGCGAACTCGCTCAGGCCCACGTCGAGCGCGCCGCTCAGCGCCAGGCCCGCGGCCAGGGTGAACTCGGCCTTGCCCTCGAGCACACCGTGCAGATCCTCGACCGCGGCCAGCGCGGACAATGCAGGACCCAAGGCCACCAGATCGAGGGCCGCGAGCGTCAGGCGTGCCTCGCCGGCGCAGTCCAGCACCTCGAGGCGGCCGCGCGGCGCGGCCGTGAACGAGCCCTCGAGCGCTAAGCGCCCGCCGGCACCATGGGGTCCGCCCGCACCATCGGGCCCGCGCAGCGCCAGCGACAGGCGATAGGGCGCGGGCTGCTCGAGTCCGTGCACGTCGAGGTTCAGCGCGATGTCGCCCAGCGTGGTCTCGCCGTGCGCTGCGTGCACGACCACGTGTCCGTCGCGGACATTCAGGTGCAGCTCCAGCTCGGGCAGGCTGCCCTCGTCCGCTGGCGCAGGGCTCTTCGCGTTCGCGTTCGCGCTCGCGGCGAGCTTGGCCAGCGAGCGCTCCCAGTTCCAGGGTCCGTCCGCGCTGCGCGCGAGGTGCAGCTCGGGGTAGACGAGTTCGACCTCGGCGTGCAGCGCTCCGCCGAGGAGCGGCAGCAGCGCCAGCGACGCCTGCAGCTCGTCCAGCGAAGCCAGCGGTGCACCTTCCGCGTCGGCGAGCTCGACCCCATACACGCGCAGGCGCGCCGGCCAGGCGAAGGACACGCCCTGCACGGTTGCCTTCACGCCCAGGCGCTCTTCGAGCTGTCCGACCACGAAGCCGCGCAGGAAGGGGCCGAGGAACAGCGGCGCGAGCGCGATCAGCGCGACCACCAGGCCCAGGGCGATCAGCAGGCGGCGTATCCAGCGCCGCGGGCGCGCGCTCGTCGGTGCAGGCGAATCCACGCCTTCAGTCTCCCCTCTCGCCAGTTCGTTGAACAGCTAGTGTCCCGTCTCACGAGTAGCACGAACAGGGCGCTGTGATGGAGCGCGGCTGGCAAGGCGCGCCGCCGCCGCGTATTCGCCGCAATACTCGGAGGACGCGCAACGCCGCCAGCGTCGCTCCAGCGCGGCGGATGGTGCGCGCCACTCGTGCGCCGGGACACCAAGAGAGTACGACCTGGCGCGAGGGTTCCGCGCCCTCGGCTACGATGAGATGCATGTCGCGCCCGTCGCTCCTCTTCTTGCTCGCGCTCCCGCTGGCCGCCTGCGCGGACGAGACGCTCGTGACGCCGAATCAAGAGCTCCAGCACGGTGCCGTGCCGCCCACCGACGACCTGAGCACCCTCGAGGACCTGGCGCACCTCGGCTACGTCGATTTCGGCGCGCCGGACGCCGAGACTCGCTCGGGCGTGGTGCTGCACGAGCGCGGGCTCGCCTCGCCGGGCTACACGCTGGTCACCAGCCTGCCCAACAGCCGCGCGACGCTGATCGACATGGACGGCAACGAGCTGCGCTCGTGGGTGGATCCCGAGATCGCCGACACGCGCTGGTCGCGGGCCGAGATCCTGCGCAACGGCGACGTGCTGTGCGTCGCGCCCAAGGCCGACTTCCTGAGCCGCCTGACCTTCGCCGGGAAGCTCCTCTGGCGCCTGCCGCTCGAGGTGCATCACGACGGGATCGAGCTCCCCGACAAGCGCATCCTGGTGCTGACGCGCGCCTTCCGGGTCATCCCGGCGATCGATCCGGAGCGCCGTTGCGTGGACAACCTGCTGACTCTGGTCTCGGGCGAGGGCAAGGTCCTGGAGGAGCACTCGCTCTACGACTTCTTGCAGGCCGCGCCGCGCGTGCTCCAGGTCAAGCGTCCCCCCGGGCTCGAGAACCTGGCCGCGGGCTACAACATCGATCCGATCCACGCCAACACCGTGTTCTGGATCGAAGATCCGACGCTCGCGGCTCGCAATCCCCTGTTCCAGGTGGGGCGCGTGCTGGTCACCCTGCGCTACCTGGACGCGGTCGGGTTGTTCGACCTGGCCCTGGGGCGTTGCGTGTGGGCTTGGGGAGCAGGCGAGCTCGAGGGCCCGCACGACGCCTCGATCCTGGCCGACGGCCACATTCTGTTGCTCGACAATGGCTACGAGCCGCGCGGGTGGTCGCGGGTGGTGGAGCTCGACCCGCTGCGCGGCGAGATCGTCTGGCAGTACCGTGCCGAGGTTCCGCAGGCCTTCTACACCTCCGGACGAGGTACGGTGCAGGCCCTGCCCAACGGCGATGTGCTGGTCGGCAACTCGAACAGCGGCGAGGCCTTCGAGGTCACGCGCGCGGGAAGGATCGTCTGGCGCTACCTGAATCCGTTGCGCGACGAGAAGGGTGCGCGCGGAGTGATCCGGGCCGAGCGCTACGACGCGGAGCGCCTGCGAGCGTTGCTCGAGTCCCCGGGGCACTGATCGAGGACCGAGGGGAAGTTCGCCCGCTCCCAAGCGTCAGCAGCGGCCGCGGACGATGGTTTGACACCGCCGCATGGGGCCCCTAGCCTCTGCGTCGCCCGCTCCCGACCCTCTCGTCTCTCGACCTAACCCGGTGATCTACAACGGGTTGGACAACGACCCGTCGCCCATGAAAGCACTGCTCGGCGCGCTCCTCGCCCTCACCCCGCTCGCCAGCGCGCAGGCTACCCAGCGCGTGCCGGTGATCCAGGCGCAGGACGACTCCTACATCCTGAATTTCTCCGAGGCGGTCGGCGAACAGCTGCCGCTGCTCGATTTCGTGAAGCTGTGCCAGGAGTCGACGGGCTTCAACTTCACCTACGACTCGACCACCGAGGGCGCGCTCAAGACCGCCAAGGTGGTGATGCTGGGCACGAAGCGCATCCCCAAGAGCGAGTTCTACGACTTCTTCCAGATCCAGCTCTTCATCAATGACTTCGTGTGTCTCGAGGTCGGTCCGCCGCAGATCAAGGTCATCCTGATCCAGAGCATCACGCAGCAGGCGGGCGGGCGCACCGGCGGCGGCAGCGCCCTCGGCAAGAGCCCGACCTACGTGATGCCCACCGACCTCGAGGACTACAAGGACCAACCCGCGGCGCTGATCATCACGGTCCTCAACTTCAAGAACATCGACACGCGCCAGCTGCAGACGCAGCTGCGCCAGCTGCTGGTCGACGTCTCCGGTTCGCAGCAGATCGTGCCGGCCGGCGAGCATTCGCTGATCATGCAGGGCTTTGGCAGCTACATCGCCTCGCTGGGCAAATTGCTGCAGCTGGTGGACCAGTACTCGGCCGAGACCACGCAGGCGCTGCCGGTGTTCGACCTGATCCCGCTGGAGTTCGCGGCGGCGGAGGACGTGGCCGACCTGCTCGAGCAGTTGCTGGAAGCGCAGCAGGAACAGGTGCGCAATCGCCCGCGCCAGGCGGTCGAGGGCCAGGTTGCGGGGCTGAACTCCGGGC
>SIAI01000077.1 GCA_009691855.1 Planctomycetota bacterium
GCCCGTTGAAAAAGTCCCGTCGCGAGGCACAGCGCCTTTCGTCAGGGCTAGGAACGCGACAGAGAGGCGGCGGAAGCGGCCTTCCTGGCCGCTGAGCACGACTCGACGAGCGTGACGACGCCATGGCGAAAGGGGCGAAGCCGCAGCAGGGACCTTTTTCAACGGGCTGCTAGGATGACCGGAGGAGTGTTCATGCGCCAACTCGCCGCCGTGGTCCTCTTGCTCGCACTGGTCTTGCTCGCGGTGCTCGTGTATCGCGCCGGCGACGGGCGCGACGGGTTCGTTTCGAAGGCGGCGGCGAGCTCTCCGGTCCCGCCGAGCGAGCGCGCCGAGCCGGCGACCCCGCCGGCGCAGATCGAGCCCGCGGCCGCGCCGCTCGACGATGCGCGTCGCTCCGTGGCGCCGGCGACTGCGCCCGCCGCCGCGCCGGCGCGCGCCGAGTGCGCCCTCTTCGGCCGCGTCGTAGACGAGAACGACCGCGGGCTCGCGCGCGTGAGCGTTCGCCTGGCGGCGTACAAGGTGTGGACTGCGGGTGTCGACGTCCCGCGCTTGCCCGGCAAGTACGACATGCGCGGCTGGGAGGTCACGAGCGAGCTCGACGGCTCGTTCCGGCTCGTCACGCCGGTGCCCACGGCCGAGCGGGTCTCGCTCTCGATCGAGCCCGATCCGTTCCACGACTCGGCGCGCGAGGAGTTCGGCGGGCGGGACTCGGACGCGCGCGCGCCGCTGCACGCCGGCGACAACGACCTCGGCGTCTTCCGCCTGGTCGCAACGGGAGCGCTGCGGGGGACGGTGCGCGACGCGGCCGGCAGTCCGCTGGAGAACGCGAACCTGCGCGTCGCGAACGATCGCGTGACGACGCTGGAGCGAGAGAGCGATTCCGACGCGGGCGGCGGCTATCTCATCGCGCACGTCAAGCCCGGCACCTTCGGAGTGAACGCCGAGTGCAAGGGCTACCTGTCCGAGTTCAAGAAGCCCTTCCTGGTCGAGGTCGGCCGCGTGACGGAGGGCGTCGACTTTGCCCTGGCGGTCGCGCCGACCGTGAGCGGCGCAATCGTCGACGAGCAGGGTTGCGGCCTCGCCGGCGCCAAGCTGTGGGGCTGGCCGGGCTCGGGCAACGGGGCCGGCGCGGGCGCGAAGAGCGGCGCCGACGGCAGCTTCACGGTCCACCTGCCGCAGGACGAAGCGTACACGCTCGAGGTCGAGCTCGACGGCTACGACACATTCGGACTGGAGGACCGCGAGACGCACTACGCGCCCGGCACGCACGACCTGCAGATCGCGTTGAAGCGCTCGGCAAAGGCGCGGACCTTGTTCGTCGTCGTCGATGCGTCCAGCGGCGCGAGCATCGAGGACTTCGGGATCGAGATCGAGCGCGACCAGGGCTCCGCGGCCGTGCACAACGGCTGGACGGACTACCGAGCTCACCCGCAACCCCGCGTTCATCCTGACGGCGAGCTGGAGCTCGCGGCGCGCCCGGGGCTCGACCGCTACACGGTGATCGCACCGGGCTACGTGCGCGACAGCGGCGACGTGCGCCACGAGTCCGAGAGTTCCGCGCGCCAGGTCGTCCACATGAAGCGCGGCGGCTCGCTCCTCGGACGCGCGCTGAGCGCGGGTTCGCCATGCGACGGAGCCAGCGTGCGACTCGAGGCGGGCTCGATGAGACCGAGCAAGTCGTCGGCGGGTGGTTCCGGGGCGGATCTCGCGTTCCAGTCGAGCAGCGACTCGGCGCTCGCGACCTCGACCGGCGCCGACGGCCGCTTCCGCTTCGACGCGCTCGATCCCGGGACCTATCGGCTCGTCGTCCGCTCCGCGCACGGTGAATCCGTCGAGCGCGCGCCGGTGAAGATCGGTGCGCAAGGCGACGAGGATCTCGGCGACCTGCTCCTGCTCCCCGGCGCGACGATTCTCGGTCAGGTCCTGGTGCCGCCCGGACGCACCGCAGCCGGACTGGTTGTCTGCCTCGACGACTGGCTCGCGGGCGTGACGCAGACGACCGACGCCGGCGGCCGCTTCCGCTTCGAGGGTCTGTCGGCGGGCGAACACTCACTGGACATCGGCGAGGTTCCGGGAGCGCTTGCAGTGGGCGCGGCCGAGCGCGTGACGCTCGCTGCCGGCGAGACGCGCGAGGTCGTGCTCGACGCACGGGACCGAGGCACGTGCAACGTCGCGCTCACGATCGAGCTCACCGGTCCGGCGCCGGAGGGCCTCGAGGTCACGCTCCTCCCGGTGACCGATCTCGAGCATCGAATCGAGCTCGGCACGACCGACGCACAGGGCCGCGTCGCCGGCTGGGCGCCGGCGCTCGGCGACGCGCGCGTCGAGATCGCGAGCGAGCGGCTGCGGCTCCAGCATCCCACCGCCGTCCTCACGCTCGCGCTCGACCGAGACGTGAACGCGACCGTGCGCTTCGAGGTCGGCGGGCTGCAGGTCGAGTTCCCGAGTTCGGTCCGGCTCGAGCGCGATGGCTCGGGCACGCTCGAGCTCGTGCCGGAGGACGCGAGCGCGCCGAACGCGAGGCCCTTCGCGATCCAGTTCAGCGGCGACGGCCTGAAGACGAGCGGCGCCGCGCTCGAAGATGGTCGTCGTCTGCGCTGCGAACTCGTGCCCGCCGGCCGCTACCAGGCCACGCTCGCGCTCCACGCCAAGGACGCAGCGCACGACAAAATCCCGCAGGGCAACGGCTTCCGCTACGAGTGGCGCGCCTTCTTCAAGACGGACTTCTCCGTGCACGTCGAGGCGGGCGGCACGGCGGAGATCCGTCTGCCCTAGTATCCTGACCCAGAAGTTCGTCGTCACCTTCCGCCGTCCTTCACCGTCTGGCGTCGTTGCTCCTCCTCAGCGTAGCGCCTTGGATACGCCGTCGTCGTCGCGCCTAGCTAAGCTAGCCAGTCGGCGAATGCCGGCGGAATCTGACGACGAACTTCTGGGGCAGGACACTAGCCAGCGCTGGTCGCGCGCTCAGCAAGGGGCGTGATGTCCGTGGATCTGTCGCAGGATCTGTTGCGCCGGCGCACGCGCGGCGCCTTATCCTGTCGGCCCCCTCGCCATCTACCCGGAGGTCTCCATGTCTCGACTCGGCACGCGCGTCCTGGGCTCGGTTTTCGTGTTCGTCTCGGTCCTCGCTGCTCCGGCGGCGGCTCAGGAGCTGCGCTGGCGCTCGGGTAGCGTGCTCGCGCGTCCGGCGCAGCGGCTCGCGCCGGCCGAGCTCGAGCGACGGTTGCAGCAGGGCGGCGCGCGGCACGTGCTGGTGCGTTTCGAGCGCTCGCCGGGGTCGCACCAGCGCGACTTGCTGGCGGCGGCGGGGGTCGAGCTCGGGCGCGCGCTCGGCGCGGGGGCGTTCTTCGCGCGCGTCGAGCCGCGGCGGCTGGATGCGCGCGTGGTGCTGCGCGCGGCCGAGCTCCTCGACGTGCGCGAGCTGGAACGCGCCTGGAAGCTGCACCCCACGCTGGCGGCCGGCGAGACGCCCGCCTGGACGATCGTGCGCGATGGACGCGCGCCAAGCACGGACCCGCTGGTCGCGCTGTACGTGCTGCTGCACGCGGGTGAGTCGCTGGAGCGCGGCGACGCCCTCCTGCGCGCGCTCGGCGGCAGCACCTTCGACGCGCTGGAGAGCGTGAATGGTCTGGTGGCGCTGCTGCCGCGCAGCCGCGTGGACGAGCTCGTCGCGGCCGACGTCGTCGCCTGGGTCGAGCCGGCGCTGCCGCAGCTCGACTCGAACGCGCTGCCCGCCAACGACTCGAACCGCGCGCTGATCCAGGTCAACGCGCTGCAGACCGCGCCCTACAACCTCAGCGGCAGCGGCGTCAGCGTGCTGGTCTACGACGGCGGCACGGCGCGCGCGACGCACCAGGACTTCGGCGGGCGCCTGAGCTCGCGCGACGGCTCGGGCCTGATCGACCACGCCACGCACGTTTCGGCCACGATCGGCGGCAGCGGCGCGGCCTCGGCCGGCACGTTCAAGGGCATGGCGCCCGGCGTCACGATCGAGTCCTACGGCTTCCAGTACGACGGCACGGGCACGTTCCTGTTCACCAACCCCGGCGATCTGGAGAGCGACTACGGCGCGGCGCTCGCGCTGGGCGCGGACATCGCCAACAACTCGATCGGCACGAACACCGAGTCGAACGGCTTCGACTGCGCGATCCAGGGCGTGTACGGCGTGACCGACGCGCTGATCGACGCGGTCGTGCGCGGCTCCTTGGGCTCGCCCTACCGCGTGGTGTGGGCCAACGGCAACGAGCGCGGGGGCACGCGCTGCAACGTCGAGGGCTTCGGCTCCTACTACAGCGTCGCGCCACCCGCGACGGCCAAGAACCACATCACCGTCGGCGCGCTGAACTCGAACGACGACTCGATGACCACGTTCTCGAGCTGGGGTCCGACCGACGACGGGCGTCTGAAGCCCGACATCAGCGCGCCCGGCTGCCAGGCGGGCGGCGACGGCGGCGTGACCTCGGCCGCGGCCTCGAGCGACACGGCCTACACCGTCTTCTGCGGCACTTCGATGGCCTCGCCCACGGTGTGCGGGATCTCGGCGCTCTTGCTGCAGGACTACCGCGCGCAGTTCGGCGCGCCCGATCCGCGCAACTCGACGCTCAAGGTGCTGCTGGCGCAGACCGCCTTCGAGCGCGGCAACGCCGGGCCCGACTACCAGTTCGGCTACGGCTCGGTGCGCGCGCAGAGCGCCGTCGACTTCATGCGCCTCGGACAGTTCACCGAGGAGAGCGTGCTCGAGACGGGCGACACGGCGAGCTTCAGCGTGACCGTCGCGCCGGGCGCGCCCGAGCTGCGCCTGACGCTGGCCTGGGACGATGCCGCGGGCACGCCCAGCGTGCTCGGTTCCTTGGTGAACGACCTCGACCTGGTGGTGCGCGACCCGTCGAACGTGCAGCACCACGTGTGGACGCTGGACCCGCTCAACCCCTCGGCGCTCGCGGTGCAGAGCGCGCCGAACCACCTCGACAACCTGGAGCAGGTGCTCGTCGCCGCGCCCACGCCCGGCGTGTGGACGATCGAAGTCGCCGGCTTCGACGTGCCCGAGGGCCCGCAGATCTTCTCGCTGGCCTCCTCGCACGTGCTCACGCCCGAGCCGCACCTCTCGATCTCGTTCCCGAGCGCGCTCCCGGCCGTGCTCGCGCCGGGCGCGGCCACGAACGTGACCGCGCGCATCGTCGGCGTGAACGACAGCGTGATCGGCGGCTCGCCGACGCTGCACGTGCGCTACGACGGCGGCTCGTTCCTGGCCTTGACGATGACGCCGCTGGGCGGCGACCTCTACCAGGGGACGCTGCCGCCGGCCGTGTGCAGCGCGACGCCCGAGTACTGGTTCAGCGCCGAGGGCTTCGCCAGCGGCACGGCCGCCAGCCCGAGCGACGCGCCGGTCTCGACCTACCAGGCGCTGGTGTACTCGCTGACGACCGTGTTCGACGACACCTTCCAGACCGACCAGGGCTGGACCGTCGCCAACGTCTCGCTCGCGACCGGCGCGTGGCAGCGCGCCACGCCCAACGGCGGCGGCGCGCGCGGCGATCCGGCCACGGCGAACGGCGGCAGTGGTCTGTGCTATCTGACCCAGAACGGCGCGGGCGACACCGACGTGGACGGCGGGCCGACGCGCCTCACCTCTCCGCTGATCGACCTGTCCGGCGCGAGCGCGTGCGAGATCTCCTATGCGCGCTGGATGGTGAGCTTCAACGGCGTCACCGACGCCATGACGGTCGAGGCCTCGAACAACGACGGCGCGAGCTGGACGCCGGTCGAGAGCGTGCCCGGCGCGCCCTCGGGCGCCTGGGTCGCGCACTCGTTCGCGCTCCAAGACTTCGTCGCGCCGACCAACCAGGTGCGCGTGCGCTTCAGCGTCGTGGACAACCCGAGCGACTCGGTGACCGAGGCCGGGTTCGACGACTTCCACGTCGCGCGCGTGGACTGCCCGGCGCTCGCCGATTGCAACCACAACGGCATCCTCGACGCCGACGACATCGCCAGCGGGCGCTCGCTCGACGCCGACTTCAACGGCTTCCCGGACGAGTGCAACCTGCCCACCGGCGGCAAGGCGCGCGCGAACCCGAACCCACCCGGCAGCGCGCCGGATCGTTCGGCGCCGTAGCGCGAGCCTCTCGGACCGCCAGGCCCCGGCCGGGCGGTCCTGGCGCGCTCACTCGTCGTAGAGCACGAGCGCGTCCACGCCGATCCCGAAGCCCGGCCGCGGATCGTCGTCGATCACCGCCAGCACCGCCTCGCGCCCGCGAAACTCCTCGAGGTCGAAGAGCAGGCCGCGCAGCGCGCGCGAGTTCCGCCCGCTCATCGAGCGCACGACCGCGCCGTCCACGCGCAGCTCGACGCGCGTGTCGGCGCCGCCGCAGTCGAAGACCAGGCCGGCGAGAATGCCGTGCTCGACGCGGAACGGACGGCTGACGAGCGCCTGGGTCCCGGCGCGGCCCAGGCTCAGGGCCGAGCCGCGGCCCTGCACGCAGGCGAGGCCGAGCTGCTCGACGACCGTGCGCCAGGGGACGGGCGCGGGCCCGAAGGTCGAGCTCCAGCGCGCGTCATAGGCCTCGGCCTCGAAGTCGTCGAAGGCGAGTTCGTCGCGGTGCTGCACGCCGCGCACATCGTCGGCCTCCAGCCAGCCGTGCGGCGAGAGATCGGCGAAGCGCAGGCGCGCCGTGCGCCCGCGCCAGGCGTGGACCGGCAGACGCGCCTCGATCTCCGTGCCGGGGGCGAGGTCGTGCTCGTCGATGGAGAGCACGGGCAGGCCACCGCCGACGAGCGCTGAACGCCTACTGATACACGAGCGTGGGGTCGAGCTCACGGGCGAGCTCGGATCGGGAACGCCGTGTCGCCTGCGGATAGGATCCGTCGCGCGCATGTCCCCCCTGACGACCATCCTGCTCGTCCTGCCGCTCGTGGCCTGCAGCCGGGGCGCGTCTTCTGCGCCCGCTTCTTCTTCCTTGCGGAGGCTCGAGTTCCAGGTCGTCGACCCGAGCGGGAAACCTGCACAGGGCGTCTTGATCGACGTGTTCTATCCAGACCGCGCGGCCAACGAGCGCGCGGCTGGCGTCGCCTTTCCGCAGGACCATGTCGTCCTCGAGCTCGAGAAGGAGCGAGCCGACCTGTGCTTGAGAACGCGGGACTGCCGCGTGACGTGGGTGCGCGACGCGCACGAACTCACGACGGTCGAGATGAAACCGCTGCTCTCCGTGCGCCTGCGCCTCGCCCGTCCGATTGCGCTGGAGCGCGAGCGCGAGCTCCTCCTCCCGCTGGTGCGCCTGGAGGGCGTGGGCATCGCGCAGTCGCCCGTTCACCGAGCCGAGGCGTTCGACGAGCGCGGTGAGTACGTGGTCCAGATCGGCGAGCCCGGCCGCTATTCCGTCTCCTATCAGATCACAGTGCGCAAGGCGCGGGGGCTGGAGCCGAGCCGGGAGCTCAACCTGGAGCGGCTGCAGACGATCGACGTGCTCGACGTGGATCCCGAGCAAGTGTTCGTCGTCGAGGTCCCCGAGCGCGCCGTCCAGGAAGCGCTCGAGAACCTGCGCTGATGCGATGAGCGCCCCGCACGTCGTGATCCTCGGCGGCGGCTTCGGCGGCCTGCAGGCCGCGCGCGGGCTTGCGCATGCGCCGGTGCGTGTCACGCTCGTCGACCAGAACAACCATCACCTGTTCCAGCCGTTGCTCTATCAGGTGGCGACGGCGGGGCTCGCGGTGACGGACATCGCCGTGCCGCTGCGGCACATCGTGCGCGCGCAGGCGAACACGACCGTACTGCTCGCGCGCGTGAAGGAGCTCGACGTCGCGCGTAGAGCGGTGGTGCTCGAGGACGGCGAGCTCGCGTATGACCATTTGATCGTCGCCACCGGCGCGGTCGGAACCTGGTTCGGGCACGAGGAGTGGGCCGAGCACGCGCTCGCGCTGAAAGACTGCCGCGACGCGCTCGAGATCCGCAGCCGGATCCTGCTGGCGTTCGAGGCTGCCGAGCGCACGGACGACGAGGCCGAGCGTGCGCGCCTGCTCACCTTCGTGGTCATCGGCGGCGGACCGACCGGCGTCGAGCTCGCGGGCGCGCTGGTCGAGATCGCGCACGTGACGTTGGCCAAGGACTTTCGCCGCTTCGAGCCGGGCTCGACGCGCGTCGTGCTCGTCGAGGGTGGGCCGCGCGTGCTCGGCGCGTTTCCGGCCGAGCTCGCAGAGAGCGCGACGCAGCGCCTCGAGGGCATGGGCGTGCGCGTCGTGACCGGCAAGCCGGTGACGAACATCGACGCGAGCGGAGTCGAGCTCGCGGATGAGCGCATCCCGTCCGCGACCGTCCTGTGGGCCGCTGGCGTGCGTGCCTCGCCGCTCACGCACTCGCTCGGCGCCGAGCTCGATCGCGGCGGACGCGTGCGCGTCGCGCCCGATCTCTCCGTACCCGGTCACGCAGAGATCATGGTGATCGGCGACGCCGCCGCAGTTCCATGGCGCGATGGCACGGTGCCCGGCATGTGTCCGGGTGCGCTGCAGATGGGCCGACACGCGGCGCTCAACGTCGTGCGTGCGACGCACGGCGAAGCGCCGCTCCCGTTCGTCTACCGCGACAAGGGTTCGCTCGCGACGATCGGACGCTCCTTCGCCGTGGCCGCGCTGGGCAAACTGGGGCATAGGAAGTCCAAGCGCATGACCTTCCGGGCGGTGCCCGTCCTGCAGGGCGATCGGCGGCCCTCGTCGGCCGTGTGGGTAGTGGGCTCGAGCCTCGGAGGGGTCTTCGAGGGGTGTTCTTGGCCTCCGGTGGTGCAGTGGAGGCCAGATCCCTAACCCAGGTGGACGAAGTCCCTTGGCGGCGCCATTCTGGCCGGTTCGGTAGCCGGCGACACCACGACAAGGGCACCCGCCTCACGAGGACGTCATGAGCACGGGAGGGCGCTCGAGAATGTGCGGCGCGACTCTCGGACCGCCAGGCCCCGGCCGGGCGGTCCCGGCGCGCTCACTCGTCGTAGAGCACGAGCGCGTCCACGCCGATCCCGAAGCCCGGCCGCGGATCGTCGTCGATCACCGCCAGCACCGCCTCGCGCCCACGGAACTCCTCGAGGTCGAAGAGCAGGCCGCGCAGCGCGCGCGAGTTCCGCCCGCTCATCGAGCGCACGACCGCGCCATCGACGCGCAGCTCGACGCGCGTTTCGGCGCCGCCGCAGTCGAAGACCAGGCCGGCGAGGATGCCGCGCTCGACGCGGAACGGACGGCTGACGAGCGCCTGCGCTCCGGCGCGGCCCAGGCTCAGGGCCGAGCCGTGGCCTTGCACGCAGGCGAGGCCGAGCTCCTCGACGACCGTGCGCCAGGGGACGGGCGCGGGACCGAAGGTCGAGCTCCAGCGCGCGTCATAGACCTCGGCCTCGAAGTCGTCGAAGGCGAGTTCGTCGCGGTGCTGCACGCCGCGCACGTCGTCGGCCTCCAGCCAGCCGTGCGGCGAGAGATCGGCGAAGCGCAGGCGCGCCGTGCGCCCGCGCCAGGCGTGGACCGGCAGACGCGCCTCGATCTCCGTGCCGGGGGCGAGGTCGTGCTCGTCGATGGAGAGCACGGGCAGGCCGCCGACGACGAGCTCGACGCTCAGGTTCATGAGCTTCGCTCGCGCGGGTTGGACGCCGAAGCGCAGGCGCAGCTCGTCGAAGTCGAGCGCGAACGGCGGGCTGAGGACGCTCGCGGCGCGCTCGCCGGTCACCTCCGGGGCCGTGCTCAGGTACTGGCCCGCGCCGCGCTTGGCGGTGTACTCGAGCGGTCCGTTCCAGCCCACCCGCGAGTGCTGCTCGAAGTCGAACGGCAGGAGATCGTTCGCGCCCCGCTCGTGCGTCGGCACGAGCCAGTCGGCCGCCAGCGTCTCGAGCCGCGCTGCGAACACGTTCCGGCGCAGCTCCAAACTGCGTGGGTAGCGCAGCACGGGCTCGTAGCCGTCGAGATGTCCGACGCCGGCCAGCGCCTCGACCTGATGTGGATCGACGCGCTCGCTCAGGGCGGCTCCGCGCAACACTCCGCGCGTCACCAGGCCATAGCCGTCCACCACGCGACACTTCGAGAGGAAGGTGAAGTAGCCCGGCTCGTCGATGAAGACGCACAGGTCCGTCAGGCCGCGCTGCGTCATCCAGCCGGCGAGCTCGGCGTAGGCGTCCGCGCGCGGCGCGTAGCTCGGCAGCGCGCGCCCGTTGGCCGCGTACAGCGCGAGGCCGGGCGGCAGGAACACGAAGCTCGCCGCCAGCAACGCCGTCGCCGGCCAGGAGGATGCGCGCGCGAGGCGCGCCTCGGCCAGCTCGCCCCACGCGGCCAGCGCGGCCAGCAGCAGGAACAACCCCGCCGGCAAGAGGTGCCAACCCGACGCGCCCGGACCTATGCAGGCGTAGCCGCCGAGCAGCGCCACGGGGTACAGGACGAACTGCAAGAGCAGCGGATCACGGCGCCACAGCGCGGCGAGCCGGAACGGGACCGGCGTGAGCAAGAGCCCCAGCGCCGCCACGGGAAAGGCGCGCGAGAGCGGCTGGATGTAGGCCGCCAAGAGCGGCGCGAAGAAATCGCGCGCCAGCAGGCTGCCGGCGCTGGCCAGGTACTCGGGGATGGTGTGCTGACCGGCCTTGGCGCCGAGCGTGTTGGGCAGCGGCGAGCCGAAGTAGATCCAGGCGAAGAGCAGCCAGGGCGCGAGCAGGCCGCCGGCCACCAGCGCGCTGCGCCACGGCAGCCGGCCCTCGCGCTTCCATACGAGCGCCAGCAGCGGCGCGGCGAAGACGACCGCGTCGTAGCGCGTCAAGCAGGCGAGGCCGAGCAGCACGCCCGTCCACCACGGCCGGCGCAGCCAGGCCGCGACCAGCGCCGCGTGCAGCAGGAGGCAGAAGAAGCTCGTCTCCATGCCCGTCAAGAAGTACGTCCCGCCCGCGCCCCACAGCACGGCGAGCGCGTAGACGAGGCCGAGCTCCGGCCGCCCGCCGCGGCGCAGGATCCAGGCGCCGGCCAGGGCCGTACCGGCGACGCACAGCCCGCCGAGGAAGGCGCCGGCGGTGGGGATGTCGAGCCCGAGCCGCGCCAGGCCCGCCAGGACGAGCGTGTACAGCGGCGTGGTCGTGCCGAACACGCGCTCGCCCGGGTTGAACACGAACCCGCGCCCGGCGGCGAGGTTGTCCGCGTAGCGATAGGTGATGTAGGCGTCCTCGAAGACGTAGCCCTGGAAGACGCGGAAGGCTTGCACGCAAGCGAGCAGCGCCAGCACGAGCAGCGCGACGTCGCGCGCGCGCGACCGTTGGCCCTTCAGGAACGTCGAGAAAGCGGCAGGCACAGGTTCCGGCGTCCTGGGGCGTGTCGGCAGAGGACGGGAGAAATATACCCCTCGAGCGCGCAGAGGCGAAACGATGCGAGGCCTGGCCTGGTCGCGCCGCTACCCTGGCGCGCTTGGAGCACGTCCCAAAACCCAGCGAGCCCCGTGGCCGCTCCGCGGCTCGCGCCCGCGTCGTTGCGGCTCCTCCGAGTCTTGCTGCGCATACGCTTCGTCGCCGCGCCTGGCGGACGCGACCTCGGAGCACCCACAGGGCTCGCCAGGTATTGGGAGGTGCTCTTACCCCGCGCCTCGCCCACGTCTACGCATGTCCACACGCTGCTCCGGCCTGCTGCTTCTCGGCCTCCTCTTTGCCCCGCGCTTCGCAGCCCAAGAGCTCGCCGCGACCCGGGCCTGGGAGCACGAGCACTCGGACCTGGCGGTCGATCCACGCCTGCACTTCGGGCACTTCGCCAACGGCGTGCGCTGGGTCTGGGCCAAGAACGGCGAGCCGAAGTTCCGCAGCTACCTGCGCCTGCACGTCAACGCCGGCAGCCTGGGCGAAGAGGATTCCGAGCGCGGCATGGCGCACTTCCTCGAGCACATGGCCTTCAACGGCTCGGAACACTTTCCGGCCGGCACGCTGGTGGAATGGTTCCAGCGCCAGGGCATGTCCTTCGGCGCCGACCTGAATGCGCACACCGACTTCGGCGAGACGGTGTACGAGCTCGACCTGCCCAACTCGGACGCCGCGCGGCTCGACGAGGGCCTGGGCGTGCTGCGCGACTTCGCCTTCGGCCTGACGCTGGCCGAGGAAGAGATCGACAAGGAGAAGGCCGTGATCGACAGCGAGGAGCGCGAGCGCGATTCGCCCGGCTACCGCCTGTTCGTGCGCCAGCTGCAGACGCTGCTGGGCGAGACGCGTCTGGACGAGCGCATCCCCATCGGCGTGCAGACGACGCGCTCCGCCTTCACCAGCGAGTCGGTGCGCGCCTTCTATCGCCAGTGGTACCGGCCCGAGAACCTGACGCTGGTGCTGGTGGGGGACATCGGCGAGCTCGACCCCGTGCCGCTGTTCGCCAAGCACTTCGAGTCCGTGCCGCGCCCCGCCGCGCCGCTGCCGAAGGAACCGCCGCGCGGCACGGTCTCGAGGCTCGCCCAGCGCCTGTCGCTGCACGAGCCCGAGGTGCCCAGCGTTTCGCTGCGCGTGACCAGCCTGGTGCCGTGGGTCGAGCGCCCCGTGAGCGCGGCGCGCTGGCGCGCGGAGCTGCCGCTGATGGTCGCGCGCGGCATCGTCGATCTGCGCTTCGAGGAGCGCGTCAAGCAGGCCGATGCGCCGTTCCTCTCGGCCAGCCTGGGCTCGGCCGAGGCGTTGCAGGTGCTCGACGGCGAGGAGCTGAGCGTCAACTGCGCGCCAGAAAAATGGAAAGAGGCCCTGGCGGCGGGCGAGCAGGAGCTGCGCCGCGCGCTGCAACACGGCTTCCAGCAGGCCGAGCTGGACGAGGTGCGCGCCAACCTGTTGCGCAGCCTGCACGAAGCCGTCGAGCGCGAGGCCACGCAGGGGAGCCCGAGCCTGGTGGCCTCGGTCCTCTCCGCGGCCGAGGAGTGCACCGTGCCCATCGCGGCCAAGACCCTGCTCGACGTGCTGCAGCCCACGCTCGACGCGCTGACCGTCGAGGCCTGCCAGCAGGCCCTGGTGCAAGCCTGGGAGAAAGGCACGCTCGCGATCACGACCCTGGGGCAGCTCGACCTCGGTCCGACGCCGGCCCAGGCGCTCGACGAGGCCTGGGGCGCGAGCAACGCGGTCGAGGTCGAGAAGGGTGCCGCGATCGAGGTGGCCGAGTTCGCGTACCTGCCGGTAGTCGACGCCGTGCCCGCGCATTCCACGGAGTTCGCACCCGTGGCCGACCTCGAATTCGGGCAGTTTCGCCTCGACAACGGCGTGCGCGTCAACGTCAAGCGCACCGACTTCAAGGAGAAACAGATCCTGTTCCGCGCGGTGCTGGGCGAGGGCCGCCTGAGCCTGGGCGCGGCCGAGCAGCCGCTGGGCTGGATGGCCGAGCGCGTGTTCACGGACGGCGGCCTGGGCCAGCACACGCTGGACGAGCTGCGTCGCATCCTGGCCGGCAAGGAGGTCGCGCTCTCGTTCTCGGCCGGGATCGACTCGTTCTCCTTCGGCGGCGCGACCACCGCCGCGGACCTGCTGCTGCAGTGCGCGGTCGTGTGCGCCTACCTGCTGGACGCCGGCTGGCGCGAGGACGGCATCGTGCGCGTGAAGCGCGAGCTGCCGCTGATGTACGAGAGCATGCGCCACCAGCACCAAGGGCCGGTGGTGCGCGAATTCATGTCGGCGCTGTTCGACGGCGACGAGCGCTTCACCTTCTTCGCGCAAGCGAAGCTCGAAGCCGTGCAGCTCCCCGCCGTGCGCACCTGGCTCGCGCCGTTCCTGGCCGAGGCGCCGCTCGAGCTCTCCTTCGTGGGCGACCTGGATCCGGAGGCCGTGCGCGCGGCCGTGGCCGCGACCTTTGGACGCCTGCCGACGCGCCGCGCGCTGCGTCCCTACGACGAGCAGCGCAAGGCCCCGACGCCGAAGTCGGGCGTGCACCAGGTTCACGCGATCGAGACGCAGGTACAGAAGTCGCTGCTGCTGGTCGCCTTCCCGATCCCCGACGAGAGCGACGTCGAGCGCACCTGGCGCTTCGGCTGCCTGACCGAGGTCCTGCGCGAGCGCCTGCGGCTCGAGGTGCGCGAGCGCCTGGGCGCCGCGTACTCGCCGAGCGCGGGCCTGCAACAGAGCCGCACGTTCCCCGGCGTCGGCCTCTTGTTGCTGCAAGCGATGACCGAGCCGGCCGGCGTCGAGACGCTGAAGGAGGCGTGCCTGGCGGTCACCGACGCGCTCGCCAAGGACGGCGTGAAGGCCGAGGAGGTCGCGCGCCTGCGCGAGCCGATTCTCAAGCGCCTGCGCGACGCGCGCCGCGAGAATGGCTGGTGGCTGAACGTGATGGCCGAAGCGCAGAAGCGGCCCGCGGTGCTCGACGAGGCGCGGAAACAGGTCGCGTATTACGAGTCGATCACGGCCGAGCAGCTGACCGAGCTGGCGCAGACGTATCTGGCACGCGAGCGTTGCTCGAGCGTGATCGTGAATCCGACTCCGCAGGGGGTGGAGCAGGGGAAGTAGGGCTCGGCGCGCGCAGCGCTTCCAAAGAACAAGTCGTTCAGCGCGTCTACGCCAGCAAGCCAAACGCACCGCGGAGACGCGGAGAGCGCGGAGCGACACGGAGGAAGAACGGGGAGAGGGGCGGAAGACCTCCGGATCATCGGATTCCAGCCGGCTGAACACCGGAGGCCCATGCTCTTTCCTTCTCCGCGAGTCTC
>SIAI01000005.1 GCA_009691855.1 Planctomycetota bacterium
TAGCGCCAACAAGGCGCGGTGATGGATCGTCGCTGGCAAGGCGCGCCGACGACGCGTATTCGCTGCAATACTAGGGAGGAGGCGCAACGCCGCCAGCGGCGATTCAGTGCGGCGGATTGTTGGCGCTACTTCGGGGAAGGGACACTAGCCCGTCGAAAACGAAAGCGGACCCTCGCGGGCCCGCCGAGTAGCGTCGTGAACACCAGCGCGACTACGGCGCGCCGATCTCGATTTGCAGCGCGTTGGTCAGGCGGATGTCCTCGCCCGCGGCGTGGGTCGCGTCGCGGAAGTAGCCCTGGACGAAGAGCTTCAGGTCCACCAAGCTGGACGAGTTAGGGATGTTGAGCGGGAGGATGGAGGCATTCGTCCCGTCCCAGGGAGCCAGTGGCAGGCTTGCGAGCAGGTTCGACGTCGAGATCATCAGCTCGCCGTAGGGCGTCGTGGCGCCGCAGGCGGAACCGGGTGAGGCGAAGCGTTGCTGGGTCGAGAACAGCAGCCTGGGCAGCGCGCCGGCGATCTGGGCATCGTCCATGGCCAGAGTCATCTGCTTGCCGATCGTGGCTTGGCCGGAAACGAGGCTCAGGGTGCCCGGGTTCGGGTTGCAGCTCAGCAGCTCGAGCACGAGTCCGAAGTCGACCATCAGCACGGCCGAACCGACCACCTGCAGATCGACGCGGGCGGCCAGGAAGCGACCGTTAGGGCTGATGGCGAGGGCGTTCTCGCCCTGCTCGATTCGGGTGACCAGGTTGCCCAGGACGATCGTCCTGTTGAGCTGGATGACCGGCTCGAAGTTGCGCATGAACGCGTCTTCGGACGTGCTCGCGGTCTGGGCGCGCCAGAAGATGTCGCCGTTGTTCCCGAGGAGGATGGGGGCAGCGGATCCGTTGCCCAGCGGAACCGCGGAGAACGCGGGCAGGATGTCGCCTGCCTGGGCGAACTTCTGCTGCCCCGCGACGTCGTCCATGTTGCCCTTGGCGATCAGGTACGTCGGATCGTTCGTGAACCTCGGCAAGAGCGCCCCGGAGTAGACGAAGCTTCCGCGGTCGTTGAGGGCGACCTTGGGTAGGCTCAGGGTGTTCCAGTCGCGGCCGGGCACAGGAGCCGGGTCGCCTTCCTGGGCCACCTTCAGGTCCGAGTTGATCATCAGCCCCGTGACGCCCTGCCCGAAGACGACCGTGAAGTAGTCCCCGCGGTCGTTGAGCGCGAGCACGTGGTCGCTGCTGCCCAACCCATTGACCGTCGTCCCGAAGGAGGGCACGTCCATGCCTTTCGTCCACAGCACCGTCGTCTCCAGGATGTTGCCCAAGTTGTCGAGGCGGTAGCGCATGAGCACGTCCTCCTTCGTGCCCGTGACCGCCGTGTTCTGGATCTCGCCCAGCACGAGCATGTCGTTCCTGGCGTTCATCTTGATCACATCCATCTTCACCCAGGTGGAGTTCGGGCCGAGGGGCGGCGCGACGACGACCTGGTCCTTCAGCGCCACGGGCAGCAGGTTCCAGAAGGCGCCGTCGAAGGTGCTGGACCCGACCTTGACCTTGAGGATCATGCCCAGGTCGCCGCGATTGGTGAGCGCGATCGAGCCCCAGTCATCCAGCGAGGAGTTCGGCGGGGAGAACAAGAGCGCGCCCTCGCGCAGGGTCACGAAGCCGTTGCGCAGGATGCAGCCGTCGGTGTTGCTGTCCGCCAGGTTGGTGTCGGTCAGCGTGATCCACATCTTGCCGTCTGTCATCGCCACGTTCGTTAGCCCTGTCACGGCCCCGATCCCGATGATGGTGTCGCCTTCTTGAACCAGCGTTGTCGGCGTCTGGGCCGAGGCGAACGAGGGGAGGAGGCCGGTGACGGCGAGGCCGAGAATCGCTTTCGCGCGAGGCATGGGGCGCATACTCCTGATCCGAGTGGAGGGGCTTTCCCCTACGAATACCCTATCGGGTCGGGCCGGATGCGGCCATCGATGGATGGTTTCCGGCTCGGCAGCGGGGTGAGGCTATGGTCCGCGGTGATCACTAGTCCTCGCGCGCGGAAGGGGAACACCTCCCAGGGGACGAAGACACTCCTAGGGCGAACGATACCCCGCCTGGCTACCCCCGTGCGGAGGGACGAGCGCTGAGAACGCGCTCGGCGACGGCCAGGAGGAGGGCGAAGGCGAGGCCCATCGGCCAACTCAGGAAGCGGTTGGCCAGCACGGCGAGCAGCGTCAGCGCCACCGCCAGGGTAGAGAGCAGGCCGGCCCAGTCGATCTCGACCCGCAGCTCGTCCGGCGCCTTGGAGAGCGGCAGGCCGCGCACGCAGCGTGGGTAGAGCGCGCGCAGCAGCAGCAGCCCGAGCAGGGTGGCCGGAAGCCACAGGCGCGCGATCAACCCTCCCTGGCCAAGCGCCAGGCCGAGGATCAGCAGCCCGAGGTAGAGCGGCAGGAGCCAGCGCACGAACAGGGCCTTGATCGTCCCGCGAACCAGCGCCTCGCTCGTGCGCGGGGCAAGCCGCAGGATCCACGCCGCCTCGGGCGTCTCGCTCAGGGGAACATGGGTCAGGAGCAGCGGCAGGTAGATGCCGACCGTGAACAGGAGCAGCGCCAGCACGTCGCCGCGCCAGGCGTCGCCGGGGGCCTGCGCTCCGCTCGCGCCGAGCAGCAGGAAGGCGAGCGGGATGCCCAGCATCGGCAGCGTGCGCAGGGCGACCTCGCGCTCGCGGGGCAGGGCGGCGAAGACGAGCTCGAAGGCACCGCGCTCCTCTTCACGTACCCACAGGCGCCGCGCCAGACGCCGCAGGGGCTCGAGCGCGCGCTCGAACGCGCCGCGGCGGACCCCGGGGCGCTGCTCGGAGGCGGGCACGGCGAGCAGGGCCCCCACGCTCGCCAGGCAGACGATAGCGGGTACGACGAGCGCTCCGCCGCCGCGCACCACGGCGGTCGCGAACCAGGCCGGCGGCAGCCAGGCGATCGCGGCCGCATCCGGCGTGAGGCGCGCGAGCTCGGGCAGTCGGCCCAGCAAGGCCAGCAGCGCGATCACGAGCCCCGCGAAGAGCGCCGTTTCGAACAACACGAACAGCGCCTGAGCGCGCGCCAGGAACAGCTGCTGGGCCCAGATCAGGAGCGCGGCGAGCCCGAGCCCCTGGGCCAGCGCGAGCGCGGGCAGCCCCAGGCGCGCGGCGAGGCCGAAGGCCTCCGGCGCCAGCAGCGCGAAGGGCGCACACCAGGCGCCGACCAGGGCGGCGAGGAGCAGTCCGAGGTGCAGGACGCGCGCGAGGGTGCGCTCCGTCGCTCGCGCCGGCAGCGCGGCGAGCCATTCGAGGCCCGGATCCTGGCGCAGGATTGCGCCCAGGTCCGAGAGCAGCGGTGGGCCGAGCACCAGGGCTCCGGTCGCGAGCGCGAAGAACGCGTAGGGGAACGCGGGCAAGAGGTCGCGCACCAGGAGCGCCAGCCCCGCCGCCAGCGCGCTCAGGAACAAGAGCGCCGGGATCGGCCCGCCGCCGCGGCGCGCCATCGCCAGGCGCGCGCCGAATAGGATCCAGGTGCGGCGCAGCACGGACGGCTAGGAGAAGAGCTCCAGCGACAGCTTGAAGCGGTACTCGTTGGCGAGCTTGTCCTCGAGCCCGAGCATGTCGAAGACCTCGAGCATGGTCTTCTTGGCCTCGACGCGCAGCTCGCCGAAGTCGGCGCGCACGACCTCAAGAAGTTGCTCCAGTCCGCGCGCGTGGTCCATGGCGGCGATGTAGGCCTTGGCGAGTTCGATGCGCGCGCCGAGGTCGCCGGGGTTCGTGCGCACGGTCTCTTCGAGGCTGGTCAGGTCGCCCGCGCCCTCGGCGAAGTCGAGCTGCGCGCGCAGGGCCTTCACGCGCTCGGCGCTGGCCGCGTCGCCCACGAGCTTTTCGAGCACTAGCCGTGCTTCGGGCCCCTTCTTGGCCTGGATCAGGAGCCCGGCCAGGGCCAGGCGCGCGCCGCTGTGCTCCGGCGCGCCGCGCAGGACCTCGCGCAGCTGTCCGATGGCCGGCTCGAGCTCGCCGTCCTCGGCCAGGGCGAGCGCGCGCTCGACGTGCTGGTCTTCGCGCGAGGGCCCCGCGCTGCCCGGCGCGACGCGCGCCAGGAAGGCATCGAGCTCTTCCGGCGCCACCGCGCCCTGGAAGCCGTCGGCCAGCCGTCCCTCGACGATCGCCAGCACCGTCGGCACCGCCTGGACGCGGAAGGCCTGGGCCAGCTCGGGGTTCTTGTCGATGTCGATCTTGGCCAGCAGGAAGCGGCCGGCACCCTCGCGCGCACGCTTCTCGAGCTCCGGCACGAGCGTCTTGCAGGGCCCGCACCAGGTCGCCCAGAAGTCGAGCAGCACGGGCAGCTTCAGAGATCGCGCGAGGACGTCGCGCTCGAAGGTGCGCGCATCGGCCTCGACGATCCACTCGTCGCCTTTCGAAGCAGGGCCTTTCGAGACGAGGTCGGGTTCGTGGGCGGGGCTCATGGGATTTTTCAGGCTGGTGACGAGCGCAGCATAGGTCCCGCAGGGCCGGAACGGGACTCTGCGCGGAGGGTGATAGTCTGGGGGCGCCGAAGAGCTTTCCCCTCACCCAGCCTCCAACCCCCGCGTACTCTCGGCCCATGCTGCAGCCTTCTCTTCTCTTTCTCGTGGGTCTTGTTTGGGCAGGGACGGGTCAGGAACCTGGGCCGGCACGGAACCCGCAGGGCAAGAGAGGGAAGCTCGAGCCACTCATCCAGCTCCCCGACGACTTCGTCCAGTACGCCCGTGTCCCGGACGGCGGCATCCGGCCGCAGCTGGCGCGTGAGAAGGAGCTGCTCGACGTCCTCTACTTCAAGGCGAAGCCGGCGGACAAGGAGGGCGAGGAGAAGGGCGAACCGCAGCAACCGAGCGAGGGTGCACCGGGAGACCTCTTCCTCACGCGCTCGACGGACGAGGCCAAGAACTTCTCGAAGGGCGTGCGCGTGAACCCGACGCCGGGCTCGATCACGCTGAAGGAC
The DNA here is from genome assembly GCA_009691855.1 of Planctomycetota bacterium. Classification (GTDB taxonomy): domain Bacteria; phylum Planctomycetota; class UBA1135; order UBA1135; genus JABFRZ01. The sequence continues at coordinate 4,961 of SIAI01000005.1, forward strand.
GGGCCGCCCACGAGCGCGATCGACGTCGGGCCGGATGGCCGCGCGCACATCGCCTGGACCTCCGCCGGGGAGACGCCATCGCTGTTCTATGCCTGCGAGCCTACGCCGGGGGCGAGCGAGCTCCAGGTCGTGGAGCTGGGCTCGATGCCCGGCCAGAGCGCCGTCACCGCACTCACTGTCGAGGCTTCCGGCCAGATCCTCCTGTTCTCCATCGCCACCGGGCCGGCCGCAGACGACGGTGGCGAGTCCTGGAAGGCCGTATATGTGCGCCGGTCCGTCGACGGGAAGACCTTCTCGGCGCCCGTCGTGATCGACCGTGACAAGTTCGACGTCTCGGACCAGAGCGGCCTGTCCGCGCACGTGGATGAGATCAGCGGCGCGATCTATGTGCTCTACCGCAACCGCTTCAAGGCCCAGCCCGACAAGGCGAGCACGAACCGCGAGGTCTGCTTGCTGTGCTCCGAGGACCAAGGCCAGAGTTTCAAGAGCTCGCGCGTGGAAAACTCCAAGCTACAGGGCGATCCGCGCTCGAGCGGGGACCTCTTCCAGGACCCCGACACGACCCTCTTGACCTGGGACACCCGCGGACGCGTCTCCTGGTGCAAGATCCGCCGGAACCTGAACAAGGTCGACTCGCTCCTGGACATCAAGGACGAGGAGCACGCCTTCTGGCGCTCCCACCCGGCGGGCGCGACCAGCGCGATCGAGGTCATCGTGGCGTGGCTCGAACAACCCGCGAAGGAGGGCAAGCTCACCGACAAGGACGCCCCGGCCACGATCGGCTGGCAGGTCTCGTACCGCGACGGACGCGCTCCCGCCGGCCGAGGGCAGGCCCCCGAGGCCGCTGGGAAGAGCCGGCCCGCGGTGTTCGCGCGCCAGGAGCGGGGCTTCACGATCCTCTACTGAGCCGCTTACCCGCCGCAGGCGTGCCTGGTCAGGAAAGAACAGGCTGCCCAGGTCCGCTGAGCTTCTATTCGTCGGCCGCCTGCACGACGAGCAAGACTCCTGGAGTGGCGGAAAGCGCAGCGCGGAGACGCAGAGAGCGCGGAGACTCGCGGAGCAGGATTGAGCATGGGCCTCCGCGGTGCAGCCTGCTGGAATCCGACGCTCCGCAGGTCCTCCGCCCCGCTCCCCGTTCTTCCTCCGTGGCGCTCCGCGCTGTGCGCGTCTCCGCGCTGCGTTTGGGCTGCTGGCGTCGCACGCGCTGAACGACTTGTTCTTTGGAAGGCCTTCTGCCGAGGCCGAAGTAGAGTGCGCCCCGTGCAGGTCGAGATCGCCGGCCCGGTCGGGAAGCTGATCGGGGAGCTCGAGGAACCCCAGGACGCGCCGCGAGGCACCGCGATCGTCTGCCACCCGCACCCGTTGCACGGCGGCACGCTGCGCAACACGATCGTCGTGCGGGTGGCGCGGGCCCTGCGCGAACTCGGCTTCGTGACCTTGCGCTTCAACTTCCGCGGGGTCGAGGGCTCCGAGGGCGAGCACGACGGAGTGCAGGAGGTCGAAGACGCGGCGGCCGCGACGGCGCTGCTGACTCGGCGTCATCCGGAGCTGCCGCTGTGGGTGGCGGGCTATTCCTTCGGCTCGCGCGTCGTGTCCGAGCTCGCCCTGCGCGACCAGACGATCGAGCGCGTGCTCCTGATCGCCTTCCCCTGCGCCCTGTACGACCCCGGGTTCCTGGCGCGATTGCGGCAGCCCGGGCTGATCCTCTTGGCGGGCGCGGACGGCTTCGGAACCGCGGCCGACCTAGGTCGGGGGTTGCCCGTCCTGCCGGCACGCCTCGAGCTGGTGGAGATCCCCGCGGCCGATCACTTCTTCCGCGGCAAGACGCCCCTCGTGGAGCAGGCGGTGCACCGCTACGCTGCCCAGGCCCTCGAGGCCCGATGAAGAAGAAGCCCAAGACCCCGCTGCATCCCGCCGAGCCGGAACACGCCTTTCCTCGCCGCCAGATCCCCTCGATCCGGCGCGTGATGATGCCGCGCGACACGAACGCCTTCGGGACGATCTTCGGCGGGGTGATCCTGTCCGAGATCGACTTGGCCGCGGCGGTGGAAGCCCATCGCCATCACCCCGGACGGCTGGTCACCGTGGCGCTCGACGGCGTGATCTTCCGTGCGCCCGTGCAGGTCGGCGACTGCGTCTCGTTCTTCACGGAGACCGTGCGCATCGGGCACACCTCGATCCGGGTGAAGATCCGCGTCTGGGCCGAGCGCCGCTTCTCCTCCGGCGCCGAGGTCTTCGTGACTGAGGCCGAAGCCACCATGGTCGCCGTGGACGAGCGCGGCGAGAAGGTACCCATCGGGACGAAGCCCTGACGGGCCTGGCGGTCAAGAGCCCAGGATCCGGGCGGCAACTTGACGCGGATCCTCGGAATGAGTCAACACCCGGAAGACCTCTTCGAGGGAGCTTCCTCCGCCGGCCTGAGAGCGCAGCTCCTGCATGCTTCCCAGCGCGAGCAGCCGCCCCTGGTGCAGGATCGCCATGCGATCGCAGACGCGCTCCACCACCTCCAGGAGGTGCGAGGTCACGATCACCCCGCCACCTCGATCGGCCCAGCCGCGCATCAGCGCCTGGATGACCATCGCGGTTGATGTATCGAGCCCGGTCAGCGGCTCGTCGAGCACCAGCAGCGGGGGCCGGGGCAGCAAGGCGCAGGCGATGGCGACCTTCTGGCGCATGCCGCGCGAGAAGCCGCTCACGGGATCGTCCAGGCGCCCTGCGAGCTCGAGCGCGCCCATCAGCCGCTCGCCCTCCAAAGTGATCCGCCGGTCATCGAGGCCGTGCAGGCGGCCGACGAGGTCGAGGTGCTCTCTTGGGGTCAAATTGGAGTACAAAGGAGCCCCATCTGGTACGTAACCAAGATTCCTGCGCGCCTCGATGGGGGCCCGATGGACGTCCGCTCCGGCGATCTCCACACGGCCCGCGTCGGGTTCGAGGAGCCCGCACAGGATCCTCAGCGCGGTGGTCTTCCCGGCGCCGTTCGTGCCCAGGAGCCCGACGACTTCTCCCGCGGAGACCTGCAGCGTGAATTCGGCGAGCGCCAAACGCTCGCCGTACCGCTTGCCGACTCCAGAGAACGAGGCGAGGACCGCGCTCGTCACTCGCGCTAGCCCGCCGCCAGGACCTCGACCGGGATGCCCGTCTTGGTCGTCACGAGCTCGGCGATCTGGCTCATGCGGCTCTTGGAGATCGGCATCTCCTTCTTGCCCTTGGCTTTGGCCGGGGTGCTGATGTGCACTCCGGCGGGGCGGATCTCGGTCAGCTTGGTGATCCAGGCCTTCACCTCGGTCTCGTTGCTGTTGTCCACTTCACCGCGCACGAAGCGCGTCTGGACGATCAGTCGCTCGGCGCCGAGGCGCCCGAGGCTCTCCACCACGCCCTTGAACTGCTTGGGGTTGGAGCCGGTGAGGGCTGCCCAGGTCTTCTGCGTACCGGCGTCAAGGCGCAGGATAGTCTGATCGAAGAAGGTCAGCGCGTGGCGCAGGTTGGGAGAGTCCAGCGGGGTCGCATCCGCCACCAGACACATCAGCGCCTTCGGGAAGTGCTTGTCCAGGAGCTGGCGCACGTTCTCGCAGATCTGGTGGAACTCCGGGTGCTTTGTGGGGCCTTCGTTGCCCGCTTCTACCACCAGGGCCTGGATCTTGTCGGCGGCACGAACGAGCTCGATGAGCTTGCGCGCCACGGCCGTCACCACGATCGCCTGACTCGGGAAGCGATTCGCCCGCAGGGTCCCGATCGTCGGGCGGACGATCACAGCGCGTCCGAGGCGGACGTAATCAATAGGGCCGAGGACGATCTCCTCTTGGAGACGTGAGATCATTGGGAGGCGAAGGGAGCCAAAGTGAAAAGGGCGGGGAACCGCCCCAGGGGGCCTGGTCAATTGCAGCCCACAATGCCAGGCCTCCTATCCTAGCTTCAAACCCCTCCAACAACGAGCCGTTCTACCCTCTACTGGCTGTTCGAGTCCGGTGGGTAGTTCCGTGCTGGGCGTAGGGCCCAGGCGAGGAGCGCGAGGGCGAGTCCCGTGCGCAGGGGGTGCTGGGCGGCGGTCCGCGCCCAGCGCAGGGGCAAGGGCTCGGCCGAGGCCGCGGGGTGGGAGTCGTTCCAGGCGAGGAGCGCTCCGACCAGCAGGGCGCAGGCGATTCCGATGCAGGTGGTGGCGGACGGTTTCATGCGCCTAGGACCGCCCGCCTCGACCCGCGGTCACACGTGAGGGTGGGATTCGCTTGCTTGGCCGCTATCCTATCGCCCCCTGAACTCGAAGGCCGCGCGCGCCGAACACGGCGAGTCTTCGCTCCCCAACGCCACGCTTCACTCACGCCCCTCCTGGCGCTGAAATCCTCCCGCCTACCCCTGCGGACCGGATGTACTTCGACTACCTGAACGCCCTCGTCTTCGCCGCGGTCGGGTTCGTTTTCGTCTTCGCGAACCTCATCCTGGCCTCGGTCCTGCGCCCCAAGCGCAAGACCGACGTGGGGCTCGAGACCTACGAGTGCGGCGAGGAGACGATCGGCGACGCCTGGATCCAGTTCGACATCCGCTACTACACGGTGGCGCTGGTCTACGTCATCTTCGCCGTCGAGATCGCGTTCCTGTTCCCGTGGGCGCTGGTTCTGGGCGACGCGGTGGCGAACCAGGGCGCGGCCAAGGGTGCCGGGATCGGGGCCTTCGTGCTGCTCGAGGGCGTGCTGTTCATCGTGATCCTGTTCCTCGGCCTCGCCTACGTCTGGGCCAAGGGCGATCTCGACTGGGTGCTCTCCTACCGCCACTCGACCTACCAGCCCCCGGAGCTGCGCGCGAAGATCAACCTGCCGCAGGTCAAGGAGATCGAGGCCGCGCAGGAGGCCCAGAAGGCCGCCGAGCCCAAACCCGCCCCGGACACCGAAGAGGCCGCCTGATGGGACTGCTCGAGCGTCAGTTCGAAGAGAACGTGCTGACCACGAAGGTGGACTGGCTCCTGAACTGGTGCCGCATGTCCAGCATCTGGCCGATGACGTTCGGTCTGGCCTGCTGCGCGATCGAGATGATGGCGGTCGGCTGCGCGCACCACGACATCGACCGCTTCGGTGCCGGCGCCTTCCGCGCCTCGCCGCGCCAGTCGGATCTGATGATCGTGGCGGGTACGGTCAACTTCAAGATGGCCGAGCGCATCAAGCGCCTCTACGACCAGATGCCCGGGCCGAAGTACGTGATCGCGATGGGCGCGTGCGCCACCGGCGGCGGGCCCTATTACAAGTACGGCTACACGGTCGTGAAGGGCGTCGACCGCGTCGTGCCGGTGGACGTGTACGTGGCCGGCTGTCCGCCGCGCCCCGAGGCCCTGCTCGAGGGCCTGATGAAGCTGCAGCAGAAGATCCAGCAGTCCTCCGTCGTCCGCCGCCCGGCGCGCACGGCATAGCAGCATGGAGTTCCGGGGGATCCTCGACCGCTTGCGCGCCATCGGTGCGCCGGGCTTGCTCGGCCACGACGAGCCGCGCGGAGCCGATCCGGCGGACAAGAAGGACAAGGGCCGCGCGGGCGATCCGTTCGTGCTCGTGGACCCGCAGCGCTTGCCGGCGTTCCTCGAGGTCTGTCGCGACGACGAGCGCCTGGCGTTCGACATCCTGATCGACCTCACCGCCGCCGACCCGTCCAAGGACGATCCGAACCTGTGGGTGCTGGTGCACCTGCTCTCGCTGGCCTACCGCCAGCGCCTGACGGTGAAGTGCGCCCTGTCCAAAGCTGCGGCGACGATGCCCACCAGCGTCACCGTCCACCGCGGCGCGCAGTGGCACGAGCGCGAGTGTGGCGAGATGTTCGGCATCACCTTCGCCGGACACCCCGATCCGCGCCACATCCTGCTGCCCGAGGACTGGCTCGGCTTCCCGCTGCGCAAGGACTACGTCTTCCCCGACGAGTACCACGGGATCTCCTGCAAGTAGCCATGTCCCAGAGCACCACCCTGCCGACGGCCGCCGCGGGAACGGGCGAACGCGAGTTCATGCTCGACGTGCGCACGCAGGACATGGAGGTCAACATGGGCCCGCAGCACCCCGCCACGCACGGGGTGATGCGCATCCTGATTCGCGCCGACGGCGAGATCTGCACCGGCGCCCAGCCGCACCTCGGCTACCTGCATCGCTGCGCCGAGAAGATCGGCGAGAACGTCGAGTGGCTGCAGTACCTGCCGTACACCGACCGCTATGACTACCTGGCGGCGATGAACAACAACTTGGGCTACTCGATGGCGGTCGAGAAGCTCATGGGGATCGAGATCCCGCGGCGCGCGCTGATGATCCGCACGATCTGTGCCGAGCTGAATCGCATCGGCTCGCACCTGGTCGCCTTCGGCACCTACGGGCTCGACCTCGGCGCCATCACGCCCTTCCTGTACATGTTCCGGGAGCGCGAGTGGATGATGGCGCTCTTCGAGAAGATCTGCGGCGCGCGCCTGACCTACAGCTACATCCGCATCGGCGGCGTGTTCAACGACGCGCCCCCGGGCTGGCTGAGCGAGGTCGAGCGCTTCTGCGACACCTTCGAGGAGAAGTGGCAGGAGTACGTCGACCTCCTGATGGTCAACCACATCTTCGTGCAGCGCACCGCCAACATCGGCGTGATCCCGAAGGCCATGGCGCTCGATTTCGGCCTCACCGGTCCGATGTTGCGCGGCAGCGGCGTCGACTGGGACCTGCGCCGCGACATGCCCTACGAGCTCTACGCCGAGATCTGGAAGTCCGGTTGCTTCCAGATCCCGCTCGGCAAGGGCGAGCGCGGCACGCTGGGCGATTGCTGGGACCGCGCCTACGTGCGCGTGATGGAGATGATCGAGTCGATCAAGATCGTGCGCTGGTGCCTGGACTCGATCGCGCCCGGCCCGGTCATCGCCGAGATCCCCAAGACCCTGCGCGTGCCGGCCGGCGAAGCCTACGTGGGCATCGAGAACCCGCGCGGCGAGCTCGGCCACTACGTCGTCTCCGACGGTGGCAAGGTCGCCGTGCGCTGCCGCGTGCGCGGGCCCTCGTTCACCAACCTGGCCGTGCTGGAGGAGCTCCTGCCCGGCGCGCTGATCGCCGACTCGATCGCCATCATCGGCTCGACCGACATCGTGGTGGGGGAGACGGATCGCTGATGCTCGCCGCCGTGCTGTTCGCGGGCGCGCCCCAGTCGGGCACGAACCCGATCCAGGGGCTGCTGGAGCAAGTCGCGCCCGCGGCCGTACCGGCCTGGGCCGTGGTCGCGGCGACGATCGGCATCGGCGTGGGCATCACCGTCGCGATCGTCTCGGTCATCGCCATGTTCGGCACCTGGATGGAGCGCAAGGTCTCGGGCCACATCCAGTGCCGCTACGGTCCGATGCGCGCGGGCTGGCACGGCTGGCTGCAGCCGCTGGCGGACGGCGTGAAGCTCTTGCTCAAGGAAGATCTGGTGCCCAAGGGCGCCGACCGCGTGCTGTACGTGATCGCGCCGGCGATCGTGCTGGCCAGCGTGCTGGCGGCGATGGCGGTCTTCCCGCTCGCGCCGAACTTCTACTTCGCCGACATCGACCTGGGGATCTTCTTCATCCTGGCGATGACCTCGACCACCACCATCGGCGTGGTCATGGCCGGCTGGAGCTCGAACTCGAAGTGGTCGCTGTACGGCTCGATGCGCGAGGCCGCGCAGGTGATCGCCTACGAGATCCCGCTCGGCATCTCGCTGCTCGTGCCGATCATGGTCGCCGGCTCGTTCAACCTGATCGAGGTGAGCAACGACCAGGCCGGTTGGATGGGCATGAACTGGTACATCTGGCCCTGGGTCAACCCGTTCATGCTGCCGGCCTTCGTGCTGTTCTTCATCGCCATCCTGGCCGAGACCAAGCGCGCGCCCTTCGACCTGCCCGAAGCCGAGTCCGAGCTCGTGGCCGGCTTCATGACCGAATACTCGGGCATCCGCTGGAGCTTCTTCTTCATGGAGGAGTACGCGGCGATGTTCCTGTACTCCGCCGTGGGCGCGTTCTTCTTCTTCGGCGGCTTCGAGAGCCCGCTGACCTGGCTGGTGCGCCACCAGTTCGGTCTGACCGTCGGCGTGCAGGCCGAGGCCTGGTCGCTCGGCGCGATCCTGCTCACGCTGACCTCGGCCTTGACCATCGTCGTCAAGGGCTTCGCCGGCGTGTTCCTGATGATGTGGTTGCGCTGGACGCTGCCGCGCGTGCGCATCGACCAGGTCATGACGCTCGGCTACAAGTACCTGACCCCGTTGGCCCTGGTGTGCGTGCTCGGCGCCGGCCTGTGGGAAGTATTCGTCAAGGGCTTCTTGCCCTGGAGGAACGGATGACCGCCACGACGAAGTACTTCAGGAACGTCTACGACACGCTCAAGACCACTCTGGTGGGCATGCGCATCACCGGGAAGTACCTGCTGCAGAAGCCGATCACGGTGCAGTACCCGGACGAGCGCCTGCCGATCCCCAACCGCTATCGCGGGATCCACTACCTCGAGCAGGAGAAGTGCATCGAGTGCCTGGCCTGCGCGCGCGCCTGCCCGATCGACTGCATCGAGATGGACGCGGTGCGGCACGGCAAGGAGCTCGAGTGGATCACGTTCACGCTCGACTACCAGAAGTGCATGTTCTGCGAGCTGTGCGTGTACCCGTGCCCCAAGGACTGCATCCACATGGGCACCGAGTTCGCGTTCGTCAGCTACGACCGCAGCGAGTTCGTGCACGACCTGCTCTCCTACCGCGGCATGTCGCGCGACGCCAAGACGCGCATGCTCGAGGCCGAGCAGAAGAAGAAGGCCAAGGAAGAGGCCAAGAAGGCCAAGGAAGCCGCCAAGGCCGCGCTGAAGGCCGAGGCCGAGGGCAAGGAAGCCGCGGGCCAGAACTGAGTCCATGGGCCCGTCCAAGAATCAGTTCGCAGTTGCGCCGGCCCTCGTCGTCGCTGGCTGCGTTGCGGCTCCTCGGAAACCATGCAGGTTGCCTGCGTCGCCGCGCCTTGCCATCGGCGATGATGGCTCGCCGAAACTGCGAACTCATTCTTGGACGAGCCCATGAAAGAGCCGGCCCTGCAGCGGATCTTCTACGGCGCGCTGGCCCTGCTGGGGCTGTGCGCGCTGGGTGTCGGTCTGGCCAAGGCCGGCTGGAGCGGCGTGGCCTTCGCGCTGTTCGCGTTCATGACTCTCGGCGGAGCGGTGATGTGCATCTGGGAGCGCTCGGTCGTGCGCAGCGCCTTCGCGCTGATGGCGACCTTCACCGGCGTCGCCGGGCTGTTCGTGCTGCTCGAGGCCGACTTCCTGGCCATGGCGCAGATCCTGATCTACGTCGGCGGGATCCTGGCGCTGCTGCTGTTCGCGGTCATGCTCACGCCGCCCGACCTGAACGAGCGCAAGCTCTCGCGCCTGGCGGCGGGCGCGCTGTTCGTCGGCGCGGGCGCGCTGTACCTGGGCCTGAAAATCACCGACACGGCCCACTGGTTCGTGCGCGGTGCGCCGCTCGACGGCAACGTCGCCGCCAGCGGCTCGGCCGAGCGCATCGGCGTGGGCTTCCTGGCTGCCGGTCCCTACCAGACCAGCGCCGGCACCGAGCTCGGCTACGTGGTGGCCTTCGAGCTCGCCGCCATCGTCCTGACCGTGGCGCTGGTCGCGGCGGTCTACATCGCGCGTCGCAAGCCCTCCGACCTGCAACCCGAAGAGAAGGCCGGCTGATGGGACTGGGAGCCTACGTGGCGGTCTCGGGCGCGCTCTTCGCGCTCGGCCTGATCGCGATCCTCGTGCGCCGCAACGTCATCTACATCCTGATGGGGATCGAGATGATCCTGAACGCCGCGAACATCAACTTCGTGGCCTTCAACCGCTTCGGCTCGATGAAGCTCGACGGGCAGATGTTCGCGATCTTCACGATCATCCTGGCCGCGGCCGAGGCCGCCGTGGCGCTGGCCATCGTGCTCAACGTCTTCTACCTCTTCGACTCGATCAAACCGAGCGAAGCCGACCTCCTGCGCGAGTGATGATGTCTCTCGCCTTCGATCCCGCCACCGACTTCAAGCTGCTGCTGGCCGTCCCGGCGATCCCGCTGGTCGGCTACGTGCTGCAGATCTTCCTGCGCAAGCGCCTGCCCCACGGGGACAAGCTGCTGACGCTGGGCATGTTCGTGGTGATGTGCCTGACGGTGTACCTGGGCGCGAAGGGCCTGCACGCCGCCTATGCGGGCGAGCGCTTCTTCCACCACTCCTCCGAGGCCGGGCTCGAGTTCGGCTGGCTGTACAGCACGGGCACCGTGCCCGCCGCCCAGAACCTGGTCATGGGCGTGCTCTACGACCCGCTGGGCGCGGCCATGCTGGCTGTGGTCGGGATCGTGTCCTTCTGCGTGCACCTCTTCTCGATCGGGTACGTGCACGGCGACAAGCGCTACTCGATCTTCTTCGCGAACATCAGCCTGTTCACGTTCGCGATGCTCGGTCTGGTGCTGGCGGACAACCTGCTGGTGTTGTTCATCTTCTGGGAGCTGATGGGTGCGATGAGCTACCTGCTCATCGGCCACTTCTCCCACGACCCGGGCCAGCCGTTCTTCCACCGCTGGGCGACGTGGGCCTGCAAGAAGGCCTTCCTGACCACGCGCGTCGGCGACGTGCTGCTGTTCGTGGGCATCTTCATCCTGTGGGACAAGTTCCACACCCTGCGCTTCACCGAGCTGTGGGCGGCCGCCAAGGAGACGGTCGCGGCCAACGGCGGCGAGTTCCCGACCTGGCTCACCTGGGCCGGCCTGTGCGTCTTCGGCGGGACGGTCGGCAAGTCGGCGCAGTTCCCGCTGCACATCTGGCTGCCGGACGCGATGGCCGGCCCGACGCCCGTGTCGGCCATGATCCACGCGGCGACGATGGTCGCGGCCGGCGTGTTCCTGCTCGGGCGTATGTATCCGCTGCTCTCGCCGACGGTGCTGAGCGTGGTCACGGTGGTCGGGGCGACGACGGCGCTGTTCGCGGCGACGATCGGCACGACCTGCTACGACCTCAAGGCGGTGCTGGCCTACTCGACCATCTCGCAGCTCGGCTTCATGGTCGCCGCCGTCGGCCTGGGCGGCGTCGTGGCGGGCATGTTCCACATGACCACGCACGCCTTCTTCAAGGCCTGCCTGTTCCTCTCGGCCGGCTCGGTGATCCACGGCTGCCACCACGTGCAGGACATGCGCCTGATGGGCGGGCTGCGCAAGAAGATGCCGATCACCTTCGCGTGCATGCTGATCTGCACGCTGGCGATCGCGGGCGTGCCGTACTTCGCCGGGTTCTTCTCGAAGGACGAGGTCATCAAGGCCGGCTTCCTGAAGATCCTCGACCGCCGGACCTTCGATGGCTGGTCGCTGTACGCGCTGCTCGCGCTCTCGCTTGCGGCGGCGCTGACGGCCTTCTACATGTTCCGCCTGATCTTCCTGACCTTCTACGGGGAGTATCGCGGCAACCAGAAGCAGCACCGCTTCTCGGCCATGCTCGCCGCGGAGGGCGTCGAGGGCCCGGATCCGAACGAGCACGCGGCCCACGACGACCACGGCGCGGCTCACGGCGCTCACGACGATCACGGCCACGCTCACGCGCAGGACCACGGGCACGCCCACGGCGACGAGCACGGCCACGCGGCGCACGGCCACGCGGCGCACGGACACGCGGCGCACGGACACGCGGCGCACGGACACGCGGCGCACGGACACGCCAAGCACGCTCCGGCGCCCAAGGTGGCGCATGTCGTGCACGCGGAGAAGCACGACGAGCACGGCGGCCACGCTGAGCACCACGCGCACGAGCCCCACGAGTCCCCGCTGGTCATGACCGTCGCGCTGATGATCCTCGGCCTGCTGGGGATCTTCGGCGGTCACTTCTGGCTGACCGAGCCGCAGAACGTCTTCAACGCGCACCCGTGGTTCGAGAAGCTCGTCACGCCGACCACCCTCTATGGCGAGGAGATCGCCAGCTGGTGCGCGCCCGAGCCCGTGGGCGAGGCGGCGGTGGAGCACTTCGAGCACCTCGAGCACGCCGCGCACCTGGACGCGCTGATCGTGTCCAGCATCGTCGCGGGCACGGGCATCCTCCTGGCGATCCTCTTCTACCTCGTGTGGCCCGGGATTCCCGGCCGCATCGTCGCCTTCCTCGGCCAGGCCTACACCGCCGTGCGCCGCAAGTACTACATCGACGAGCTCGTCGATGCGACCGTGCTGAAGCTCACCTGGAAGCTGACCTACTTCCAGAAGTGGATCGACGAGAACGTCATCGACGGCCTGGTCAAGACCGTCGGCGCGCTGAACAAGTTCCTCGGCGTCTTCGCGGCTCTGTTCGACAAGATCGTGATCGACGGCGCGGTCAACGCCGTGGCCCTGGCCTCGCAGGTCTTCGGCGCCGCCTTCCGCCTCGTGCAGACCGGCCGCATCCAGCAGTACGCCGCCTTCGCCGTGGGTGGCGCGGTCCTGACCGCCGCCTGGCTCATCCTCGCCTGAAGCAACGCTCACCCCTGCCATGACCGAGCACCTCCTCTCGTGGATCACCTTCCTCCCGCTCATCGGGATGGGGCTGATCTTCTTCGTGCCCAGCACGAACACCGCCCTGGTGAAGACGATCGCGCTGATCGCCACGGGCATCCCGTTCCTGCTGGCCACATGGCTCTACTTCGGGCTGTTCAGCAAGACCACCGGCGAGCTGCAGTTCGTCGAGCGCGTGGACTGGATCTCGGGCATCCAAGCGCAGTACTACATCGGCATCGACGGGCTCTCGCTGCCGCTGGTGTGGCTGTCCACGCTGCTGCTCTTCATCGGTGTGCCGGCCAGCTTCGGCATCGAGAAGTCGCAGAAGGCCTACTACGCGCTGCTCATGCTGCTCGAGGTCGGCATCAACGGGGTGTTCGTCTCGCAGGACTACTTCCTCTTCTACGTGTTCTGGGAAGTGATGCTGCTGCCGATGTACTTCCTCATCGGCATCTGGGGCGGCCCGCGGCGCGAGTACGCGGCGATCAAGTTCTTCCTCTACACCCTGGCCGGCTCGGTGCTGATGCTGGTCGCGGTCGTCGCCCTGCGCATCGACATGGGCGGCATCGAGGGCATGCAGGCGCCGTTCTCGATCCCCGAGATGATGGCCAAGGCCAAGGCCGGGCTGCTCACCGGCGCGCACCTGCCCTTCGGCGGCACGCTGCTGGGGATGCAGTTCACGACCTGGGTCTTCTGGTTCCTGTTCATCGGCTTCGCGATCAAGGTCCCGATCGTGCCCTTCCACACCTGGCTGCCCGACGCCCACGTCGAGGCGCCCACGCCGATCTCGGTGATCCTGGCCGGCATCCTCTTGAAGCTCGGCGGCTACGGAATGATCCGGGCCTGCTTCCCGATCGTGCCGAGCGCGTTCCACGAGTTCGCCTACGTCCTGGGCGTGATCGGGGTCGTCTCGATCGTCTACGGTGCCTTCGTCGCGCTCGGTCAGACCGACTTCAAGCGCATGGTCGCCTACAGCTCGGTGAGCCACATGGGCTACGTGCTGCTCGGCCTCGCGGCCATGACCACCTGGGGCACGACCGGCGCCGCGCTGCAGATGTTCAACCACGGCACCTCCGCCGCCGTGCTGTTCCTCGTGGTCGGCGTGATCTACGACCGCGCGCACCACCGCGACCTGAACGGCTTCGGCGGCCTCTCCCAGATCATGCCCAAGTACTGGGCGCTGACCACGCTGGGCTTCTTCGCCGCGCTCGGGCTCCCGGGGCTCGCGGGGTTCGTGGCCGAGGCCATGACCCTGCTCGGCGCCTACGAGTCGGCGCTGCCGGGCATGAAGACGCTGGTGCTGATCTCGGTGATCGGCATCGTCATCACGGCCGCCTTCCTGCTCTACGCGATGCAGCGCGTGTTCCTGGGCAAGCTGAATCCGAAGTACGCCGGCTACAAGGACATGACCCCGCGCGAGCTCCTGTGTCAGGCACCGTTCCTGTTCCTGTGCGTGGCGCTGGGCATCTTCCCGTTCTTCCTGACGGACGTCATGCGCGCCTCGATCGACCAGTGGATGGCCACGATGGGCGGCTGACGTGAGCGAACTCAGCCCCTATCTCGCCGACCTGCCGCGCCTCGCGCCCGAGCTCCTGCTCACCGCGCTGGCGCTGATCGTGCTCGTGTGGGACCTGGTCCTGCGCGGCCGCGACTCGCGCAAGCTCGGCTATCTCACCTTGTTCGGCCTGGTGGGCACGGGCTGGCTGCTGGTGCAGCAGTGGCACGCGCCGACCTCGACCGCCTTCGGCATGGTCGTGATCGACCGCTTCGGCACGTTCTTCAAGCTCTTCACCGTGGGCGCGCTGGCGGTCGTGACGCTGTTCGTGCTCTCCGACCGGCGCGAGAAGAAGCACGGCGTGGGCGAGTACTTCTTCCTCCTGATCGGCGCGGCGATCGGCATCTTCTTCATGGTCAGCACGAACAACCTCGTGCTGCTCATGCTCGGGCTCGAGCTCCTCTCGCTGGCCAGCTACGCGCTGGCCGGCTTCCACAAGGGTTCGAAGCGCTCGGCCGAGGCCGCGCTGAAGTACATCGTCTTCGGCGGCTTGTCCGCGGGCGTGATGCTGTACGGCATCTCGCTGCTCTACGGCCTGACCGGCACGATCGACCTCGCGGCGATGGGCCGGAACGCCGCCGATGGCTCGAGCATCAGCCTCGCCGCGCAGTTCACCGCCAGCCCGGTGCCGGTCGCGATCGCGGTGGTGCTCGTCCTGGCGGGCTTCGCCTACAAGATCTCGGTCGTCCCGTTCCACTTCTGGACGCCGGACGTGTACGAGGGCGCGCCCACGCCGGTCACGACCTTCCTGGCGGTCGCCTCCAAGGCCGCCGGCTTCGCCGCTCTGCTGCGCTTCATCGGCGCGCTGTTCATGGCCGAGGGCGTCGAGGTGGCGGTCTCGGCCTACGCGCAGCGCATCGGGCTGCTCCTGGCGCTGCTCGCCGCGATCACGATGACGCTGGGCAACCTCAGCGCGCTGCGCCAGACGAACCTGAAGCGCCTGCTGGCCTACTCCTCGATCGCGCACGCCGGCTACGCGCTGATGGGCGTGGCGGTGATGACGAGCGCCGGCTTCTCGGCCTCGATCTTCTACCTCGCCGCCTACTACCTCATGAACCTCGGGGCCTTCGGGTTCCTGCTGTTCTTCGAGGGCGTGACCGGCTCGGAGGACGTGGACAGCTTGAAGGGCCTCGGCTGGCGCTACCCGCTGGTCTCGTGCGCGATGGTGGTGATGCTGGTGAGCCTCACCGGTCTGCCGCCCACGGTCGGCTTCTACGGCAAGTACCTGCTCTTCTACGAGAGCGTGGACGCCGGCTACGCCTGGCTCGCGGTGGTCGCGGCGCTCAACAGCGTCGTCTCGCTCTTCTACTACTTCCGCGTGGCCAAGGCGTTGTTCCTTACGACAGTCGAGGACAAGCCTCGCGTGCTGCAGCCCGTGCTGACGGGCATCATCGCCGTCCTGGCCGTGTTCACGATCGTCACCGGGCTCTTCAACCGCCCGCTGCAGGAATGGGCGAACGCCGGGCCGGCGAGCCTGCACATCCCCGCTGCGCAGAAGTAGCTACCTGCGGACTTCGGCGTAGCCCAGGGCGCGCGAGTGCGCAGCAGGCTCGCGAACGCGCGCGAACTCCGGGTATCGTTCGCGCATGGACCTCGGCTTCGAAACGATAGGCAACGCGTGTCTGATCTGCCACGACGGCGGCCCGGTGCTGGCCACCGACCCGTGGATCAAGGGCTCGGCCTACTTCGGGAGCTGGACGACCTCGCACGAGATCCCGCCCGAGCAGCTCGCGCACGTGAAGGCCTGCAAGTTCCTGTGGATCTCGCACGGCCATCCCGATCACCTAAGCCAGGAGTCGCTGGCCGAGCTCAAGGACAAGGAGATCCTGCTGCCGGACCACTTCGGCGTGCACGGTGGGGGGCGCATCGCGCGCGAGCTGCGCGAGATGGGCTACAAGGTGCGCGTGCTGAAGGACGGCGTGTGGACCGCGCTCTCGCCGCGCATCAGGGTCCTCTCGCTGGGCGACTACAACCAGGACGCCACGCTGCTGGTCGACCTCGGCGGACGCCTGCTGGTCGACTCGAACGATGCCAGCGACAACGGCGGCGGCGAGTTCGTGCGCTCGATCGTGCGCCAGTACAAGGACAGCTACCTGTTGGCGCTGACCGGCTACGGCGACGCCGACATGGTCCACTTCTACGACGAGCAGGGCCGGCGCCTGCCGCCGCCGGCGATGAAGCACGAGCCGTTCCTGGACGGGCTCGAGCTCGTGCTGCAGACCTTCGGCATCCGCGGTTACGTGCCGTTCTCGTCGCAGCACCGCTACCAGCGCACCGACAGCGCCTGGGCCAACGAGTGCGCCACGCCGCCCGAGGTCTACAAGACGCGCTTCCAGACCCCGGGCCTCGAGCTCCTGCCGATCTTCTGTCGCTACGACTTCAAGCGCGACGAGGTGCGCTCGATCGACCCGCCCGCGCGGCCGAACCTGCTGGTGCCGCCCGAGCAATTCGGCGACAACTGGGCGGACGAGCTCCAGCCCGCCGATGTCGAGAAGATCCAGAAGTACTTCGCGCGCTTCGAGCACCTGAAGAGCTTCCTGGGCTGGATCACCTTCCGCGTGGGCGGCAAGGACCACCGCATCGAGATCGAGCGCGCTCATCCGCTCGGCCTGACCTTTGCCACGCCGCGCGCCTCGCTGATGACCTGCGTCGAGTACGAGATTTTCGACGACCTGATGATCGGCAACTTCACCAAGACCACCGTGCACGGACCGTGGGGCCGCGAGGGCACGCAGGCGCTGTATCCCGACTTCATCCCCTTCGTGACCAAGTTCGGCGACAACGGCGGCGCGCACACGCGGGACGAGCTCGTCGTCTACTTCAACGAGTACAAGCGCCGCGGCTTCTTCGGCTTCCCCGAGCACGTCATGGGGCAGCTGACCAAGCGCACGATCACGCCGTACCTGGTCTGAGTCACTCGCCGCGCACGGGCTGCGTCCAGGCGCGCTCGGCGTCGCCGACGGCGGCCGGGTTGGGCTGCGCGCGCGAAGACGTGACCGTGGCGCGCACGTAGCCCTCGCGGCCGCTGAGCGGGTAGCGCGCCGGGTCGGCGTCCGTCTCGAGGAACAGCACGCCGCTCTGCACCGCGCCGTCGAGCAGCTCGCAGCCGATGAAGCGCGTCTGGTAGCTCACGCCGGGCTCCTGCGCGATGTCCACCGTCAGCGTCTTGCCGTCGAAGTGCACGTCGGCGAGCTCGACCCCGCTCGAGGCGTAGAACTCGCCCGCGCGCATGGCCTCGATCAGCGCTCCGGCGGACAGCTCGCCCGCGCGCACCTGGATCCAGCCGCGGCCGCGGTTGCTCTTGGTCGGACCGTCCACGTGGTGATCGTGGGCGTCGTCGGTGGCGAGCGCGTACAAGAGCGGCAGGTCGAGCTCGTACACCCGGCGCGCGTTGGCGCGGTCCCACAGCTCCTCGTTGCCCGGGTGCGTCGCGTCGCCGTGGCCGTTCGTGCCCGGGTGGCCGTTGTAGACCTCGAAGAAGCGCTCGCTGCGCAGCTCGGCCACGTCGTCGGGGGTGAGCGCCCAGCGGAAGTTCGGGTGGTTCAGGTGGCCGAGCACGGGGCGCTGCAGGCGTTCACCCTGGGCCACGATCGCCGCCAGATCGCGCTCGGCCATCTCGCGCGCGCTGGCACCGCCCTGCGGCGGGATCGATTCGGCGAGGTTGAGGCCGTTGACGTGCACCGGACGCGTGGGCGGACCGTCGCTGATCTCCTCGCCGGGGATCAGCAGGAACTCCTGCGGCTTCTCGAAGCGCGCGCGCAGCTGGTCCAGCGTCCACAGGCGCATCTCCTGCTGGCCCTCGCGCTCGCGCACGCTCACGGCGTCGTCCCCGAAGCGCGCGCGCAGCTCGGCCACGTGCGCGCTCGTCAGGCGCGGGTCGTCCGCCGCGTCGATCGCGAACCAGGTCTCGCCCGTCTGCATCACGTTGTGGTCGGAGAGCACCAGGAACTGGTAGCCGTGCTGGCGATACCAGTCGGTGACGAGCTCCGGCGCGCCGTCGGCGTCGCTCCACAGCGTGTGCACGTGCGTGCAGCCCCGGTACCAGCGCGGCTCCGCGCTGCGCAGCGAAGCGGCGCCGGCCACGAGAGCGAGGGCGAACGCGACGAGCAGGCTGGAGCGCATCGCGCTCAAGTGTAGCGCTGCACGAACTCGAGCAACGAACGCGCGAACACCGCCACCGTCAGCAGCGCGAGGCCCAGGCGGATCCACGGCTTCACCTTGCGGTTCTGGTTCAGCGCCGCGATGAACAGCACCGCCGAACCGAGTCCGAGGCCCAGCGCCCAGCCGTGCAGGAAGCGATTCTCGCTCCAGATCCAGGTGTGGTGCGACCACAGCGCCAGCGCCCCGAACACGAGCCACGCCACCAGCGTCCAGGCCAGCACCGGGATCGCGCGCTTGTTCAACAGGCCGACCACGCCCAGCGTCGGCAGCAAGAGCAGCGACACGAAGCCGCTGGCGAGTTCGGGCAACGCTCCGAGGTCCATCGAGCGCAGGAGGATAACGAGCGCGGCGCGCGGAAGAAGAGCCGCGTCGCTCGCGCGCTCAGCTCACGGCTTGCGCACGAGTTCGACCACGTGCTCCGTCACCACGCCCTTCGTGAGCGTCACCTCGACCGCGGGCACGGGTTCGTAGCCGGGGACCACAGGGACCTCGAGCCGGTAGCGGCCGGCCTCCTTCTTGTGCAGCGTGATCGTGCCACCGCCGCTGCTCGAAGAGCGGAAGTCTGGCTGACCCTCGAGAGGCTCGAGCTCGGGAAAGGCGCCGTCGGCCCAGGGGATCTCGGTCGTGCCGTCGCGCAGGACGACGCGCAGCCCGGTCGGACGCGCGAGGCGCAGCTCGACCTCGTTCGTGCCCGCTCGCGCCTGGACGGTCTCGGAAGCGTGCGCATAGGTGCTCCCGTACACGCCGACGACGACCTCGCCCTGCGGCGCGCGGATGCGCCAGCGCCGCAGGGCCTCGTCCCACTCCGCCCTCTCGTGCGACCAGCCGTACAGACCCTCGGGCATGGCGCAGTACCAGCTCACGCTCTCGCTCGTCACCTCGACACCGGTGTCGTCCTCGATGCAACGCACGAGCACCTCGCACGGCGGCGGCACGACCACGCGCGCGTCGCGCAAGCCCGCGTCGCCGACGGTGAGCACGGCGTGAAAGGCGAGCTCGTCGAGCTCCACCTCGTAGCGACCCGGCTGCACCGCCGGCGCCGACCAGCGATAGGCCGCGGGCGGATCGCCCTCCGGCTCCATCGCCGAGCTGGCGAGCGAGAAGCGTCCGTCGCCGCCGTCGAGTGGCGTGTCCAGGAGCTCGAAAGCCAGCTCGAACTCGCCGAGCTCCCAGGCGGCGGGCAACACGAGCGTGCCCTCGAACGGCACCTTGCGGCGCGGCTCCAGCTCCTTCAGGGTCAGGCTCACGCGCGCGCGTCCACCGGCCACGACCTCCGCCTCGGCTTCGGCCAGCACCAGCGGATCGCGCCAGTAGTCGCCGATCTCGGCCTTGACGCGGTACGGGCCGACGGGGAGCGCCTCGACGAGGACCCGGCCGGCGGCGTGCACCTCCGCCTCGAACGCCGGCGCGTGCTCGCTGCCGAAGAGGCGCAGCCTCGTGCCCGCAGCGCCGACGGTACCGAGCAGCTCGACCTCGAGCTCGCCCGCGCGCTCCAGCAGCAGGATGCGCTCGCCGCCGCGCTGCTCGTCGATCTCGATGCGGCCCCAGGCGTAGCCCGGGCTGCGCGCGTAACAGGTGCGCGTGCCGAGCGACGAATCGCCGGGCGGCAGCGTCACCGGCGACGGCCCGAGGTCGCGCTCGCTCGCGGCCGCCGGCCCCGGATGTCCGCACTGCGATTCCGGCCAGCCGCTGACCTCGGTGAGGAACACCGGGGCGAGCTCGCGCCCGCTCTCGCGATCGCGGACGGAGAGCAGTGATGCGCTCGGCCAGCGCGCCGAGAGCGCGAGCCAGCCGTCCTCCGGCAGCGCGATGCGCTCCGAGGTGTCCTCGCCGCACACGGCCCGTCGTCCGCCGAGCTCCACGTCCGTCACGCCGAGAGCCTGGACCGTGGGCTCGCGCGGGAGTGCAGTGCTCCAGGCGCCACCGTGAACCTCGACCTCGTGCCACGAGCCCGAGTCCCCGGTCCACAGCACGAAGGAAAAGCTGCCGTCCTCGGCGCGATGCTCCGCGCCTTGCTCGTCGAGCACGACGATCGTGCCCGCGAGCGGCAGCGTCTCGGCCCCGCCACTCGCGGCCGTCGGCTCGGACTCCGGCAGCACCCGCGGCGTCACCACGGCGGGCTCGGTCGCGAGCACGCGCGTCTCGATCTGCTGCGCTGCTGCCGGCGCGAGCTCGGCCGGCGGGTCTTCGCGCACGCTCGGCGCGCTCTCGGGAGCGGCCGCGTTGGCGCCGCGCCGCCCGCCGTCGAGCCGCAGCAAGAACGCCGCCAGGACGACGAGCGCGAGCAGACCGAAGGCGAGCGCGACCCTCCTCATCAGCGCCGATTCTACCCGGGTCCCGTCCGCGCGCCGCCGCGCAGCGGGCGAGACGAGCTCGTTCAGGGCTTGCGCACGAGCGCCACGTCGATGGCCCCGTCGCGCTCGATGCGCAGGGTGCGCGGCGGCACCGGCTCGTAGCCGGGCTGATTGGGGACGACGAGCACGTAATCCCCCGGCGCGGTGACGCAGAGCTCGAGCTCGCCGTAGCCCGCCTCCTGGCCATCGAGCGTCTCGAGCCTCGCGAGGCGCGACGGCCGCCACGCGACGAGCTCCGCGCCGTCGCGCAGGGTGAGGACGAGGCGCAGGTAGCGGTTCATCCGCAGCGTGAACTCGTTCGTGCCCGGGCGGAGCTCGACGCGTTGCGTGGCGAACTCGTGGTCTCGGTCGTGGGCCTGGAGCTGGGTCCAGCCGCGCGGCGCACGGAGCAGCCAGGCGTCCTGCGCCTCGTCGAACGAGCCCTCTGTTCCGTAGCTCAGGGGCTTCCAGGACCAGCGCACCTTCGCGGCGCGCACGACGGAGCCATCGTGCGCGTCCACGCAGCGCACGCGCACCTCGCACGGCGGCGGCACGACGACGAGCGCTTCGCGCGTGCCGGTCGGACCGGTGTCGACCAACGCTACGAAGCCGAGCTCGAACAGGCTCACGCGATAGCGACCGGGCGGCACGTCCGGGAATCGCCAGCGGAAGCGGTCGGGCGCGCCGAGCTCGGGCGTGAGCTCGGAATCCCCCAGCCGGCGCGCCTTACCCGTGCCTTCGCGCTCGAAGGACAGGGTGAAGCGCGCGAGGTCCCAGTCCGCCGGCAGGACGAGCGTGCCCTCGAGCGGCACGCGAGCTGCACTCGGCGGCGGCGCGAGCTCGAGCACGGCCTCGGCGCGCCGTCCCGCGACGATCTCGACGCGCGTCGCGCCGAGGAGGACCGACGATTCGCGCCCGAGGCGCGCCTCGGCGACGTACGCGCCGGGCGGCAGGTCCTGCACGCGGAACGAGCTCGCCTCGTCGAGCCGCTCGTCGAGGTAGTCGTCTGGCCGGTCGGAGTCGGGATGCTCGCCTGCCTGGAACAGGCGCACGCGCGTCGCGGGATCGCGCGCGGCGGCCACGATGGTGAGCGTGAGCTCGCTCGCGCGCTCGAGCACGAGCTCGACCTCGCCGCCCGCGAGCGGCAGGAGCTCGACGCGCCCCCAGGCGTAGCCCGGACTGCGCGCGTAGAAGACGCGCGCGAACCGCCAGGCGCGCTCCGCGGCGGCGATGTGCACGGGCGACGGGCCGACTTCGCTGCCTTCCTCCTCGCCGATCGCACCCGGGTGGAAGCGGCCGGATGCGTAGCGCGCCTGCGATTCGTAGAGGAAGACGGCCTCGAGCTCGCGCCCCGTGTCGCGCGCGCGCACGTGCAGCAGGAGCTCGGGCAGCCAGCGCACCTCGAGCGCGAGCGAGCCGCTCGCGGGGAACGGGAGCTCGTCCGCGAACTCGGCCAGCGGCTCCGCGGCGCGCCCGCCGAGCGTGCAGCTCAAGATCTCCAGCGTCCCGTCCAGCCGCCCGAAGCGCGAGCCGGACAACTCGAGCGCCCAGCGCCCTTCGCGCACCTCGAGCGGATACGTGCCGCCGCCGCCGCCGAGGACCTCCACGCGCAGCTCGAGCTCGCCGCTCTCGAACCCGCGCGCGACGCCGGCCGGATCGTGCGCCACCACGGTGCCCTGGATCACGAAGGGCGGCGGCGCGGGTTCGGGAACGAAATCGGCCGCCACCGAGGAGGTGCTGGCCGATTCGCGCGCGCCGACACCCACCATGGGCGGCGCGGCGAGCGCGGCCTCGCCGGCGCCCTCGTCCGGCGCGCGCTCTCCGCCGCGCGCGCGCGCCCCGGAGCGCGGCCGCTCGACGAGCAGCAGCGCCAGGCCGCCGAGCAGCAGCACCCCGAGCGCGAGCACGAGCGCCGGCCGGCTCCGTGCAGGCTCCGCGCTCACGCGCTCGCTCCCTCCGCCGTCACCAGCGACCCGAGGCACGCAGCGTCCCGGCGCACGGACGCCAACCACGCGAGTGAAGCCTCCCTCATGCGGCGCCGATTCTAGTCGCTCCCTCGCCCGCCGGCGTCGTCACCGGTCCACCGCCGCTCAGCGCGCCTCCAGGGGCGCGGGTTCCTAGCGAGCGCGCAGGTAGAACACGACTTCGTTGGTGCCCGGGCCCACGTCGAGCACACGGACCGCTTGCTCGTACAGATTCGCTCGGGTGAAGAGCAGCGTCGGGCCCTGGTGGACCTCGAAGCGCTGGGGATTGGAGTACCGACCTTGGTATCCGGCGCAGTACCACGACCCGAAGTTGCGCGGAGTGAGGGACGCGAACCCGATGCCTTCGCTCGTGACCTCGCTCCCCTGCTCGTCCACGCACCGCACAGCGACCTGGTCAAGCCCTGGTACGGAGATGAGGGCGGTTCGCGTGCCATCGGGGCCAGTGTCGAGGTCAGTGGTGAATTGGAACCGGAGCAGATCGACGCGGTATCGACCGGGGCGCACTGCCGGAGCCGCCCAGTGAAGCCGGCGAGCTCCTTCCTCCGACACCATCTCCGAGCGCAGGATCCGGAACGAGCTCGATATTGAGAAACTTGCTCCGTTGTTTCTGCGGTCCGTCAGCCCGAAGGCGAGCCCGGCCGTGTCCCTGTCTCCCACCTCGTTCCACTCCTCAGGCAGCTCCAGGATTCCTTCGAGGGGCACGAGTCGAGTCGACGGAAGCCCCACCTCCAGGATCGCAGTGACGCGCTCACCCGCGAGGACCTCGACATCGATGGATCCGAGAGGCCAACCCTGGCTACGCGCCTGCGCCGTATAGCGTCCGGCGGGTAGGTCCTGGAGCACGAGGGTCTCCCTCTCGCCGAGCGTCACGTAGCGGTAGCTCCGCCCGTCTCGTTGCGCGGCCGACACGAGCTCGATCTGCGCCCAGCGCTTCTCCGGTTCCCCCTGGACCACGAGCTCCAGCTCGCCCGCCGGATCCAGCAGCAACGTGGGCTCCGCCTCCTCCTCATCGATCAATATTCGTCCCCACGCATGGCCCTCGCCACGCGCGAACAGGACGCGTGGCGCGAGCGGATCGCGTGATTCCTCGAGCTGCACCGGCGACGGCCCCACGGCGTGCGCCGTGAGCAGCAGCTCCGCACCCGGGCGCTCCCCGTCCTCCGCCGAGCCCAGCGCGACCGCTGGCAGCTCGCACAAGAACACCTCCTCGAGCTCGCGGCCCGTGTCGCGCGCGCGCACGTGCAGCCGCGGCGCCGGGAGCCAGCGCAGGCGCAAATCGACGCGGCCGTCGGCGGGAACGGCGAGCGCGGCGCGCGGCTCGGGCACAGCCCTCCGTCCGCCGAGCACGCAAACGCCGGCGCGCAGCATCTCGACCTCCGCGTCGGGCGCCGCGCGTGCGCCCGCGGCGCTCCACTGCCCGTCTTGGACCACGATCTCGTGGTGGCTGCGCGACTCTCCGCTCTGGAGCGTGAAGGCGAGGAAGCCGCTCTCGTGCGCGTGCTCCACCTCGGACGCGTCGATGACCACGATCCGGCCACCGAGCTCGAGTGCGCGCGCCGGTGGCTCGACGCTCGGCGCCTCGCTCGCACGCGGCTGCCTCGCCGCGACCTTCGCGAGCTCACCCGCCGACCCCGGCACGTCGAGCGCGCGCCGCCCGGGCGGTGCGACCGGCTCGACCACCTGCGGCGCGCCAGGCACTGCCTCCTTCCGCGAGTTGCGCGCAAGCCAGAGCACGAGAGCTCCCAGAGCGCATCCCAGGAGCACGATCAGCAGCACGACCTTCCTCATGGGCCGTACGCGATCCTACCGCCTCACCCCGCGAAGCAGCGGTCCATCCGCGCGCTCACGTCCTTCAGGCGCACCGCATCACCGCCGTCGACCTCGGCGATGCCCCAGCCGTCGTAACCGACCTCGTCGAGCGCGCGCATGATCGCGGGCCAGTCGTTGTCGCCCTCGCCGAGCTCGACGTCGAAGCCCTTCCAGCGGCCGAGGTCGTCCATCTTCTTGCGGCTGAACTCCTTGATGTGGAGCTTCTGGATGCGCGGGCCGAGGATGCGCACCCACTGTTCGGGCCAGCCGTAGATGAGCAGGTTGCCGAGGTCGAGGTGCCAGCCGACGACGTCGCTGGCGATCCCGTCGCTGGTGATCTCGTCGAGGTAGCGGTTCGCCTCGGTCGGGGTGAGGATGAAGTTGTTCCACACGTTCTCGATGGCGATCTTCACGCCCAGCTCGCGCGCCAGCGGCGCGGTGGCGCGGATCTCGGCGATCGAGTGCGTCCAGGCGACGTCGTAGCTGCGATTCTTGTCCACCACGGCGGGCACGAGCAGCACGCTCGACGCACCGTAAGCATGCGCGTCGCGCAGCGCGGCCTCGAGGCCGGCGCGGCCCTTGGCGCGCTCGGCGGGATCCGGATCGCCGAGGCTGTGGGACCAGTGCTCGGAGTCCACCACGCTGGGGATCGCGAGGCCGCTGGCGTCGCGCGCGGCGAGCACGTCCTCGAGCTTGTTCCCCGACGGTCCGTCCATCTCGACGCCGGCGAAGCCGCAGTCGCGCGCCAGCAGGAACTTGTCGCGCAGCGTCTCGCCCGCCCCGATCATGCCGATGCCCAGCGCCTTGCGCAGCTTGCGCTTCTTCGCGGGACGCGCGGCGGCGGAGCCGGGCGCGCTCTGGCAGGCGAGCGCGGCGCCAGCGAGGGCCGCGGTGGAGAGCGTGAGGAGCGCGCGGCGGTCGAGGGCGGGCATGCGGGGTCTCCGGGCAGGGAGTGGACGAGGCGAGTCGGGAGTCTACCGACGAGCGCTCGCGACCGCGCTCACTTCGAAGCGGGTAGGACGTTGGCGACGATCTGCTCGAGTGCCTCGGTGCTCTTCGTCCTTCCGTCCAGCCGCTCGCGCCAGAAGCCGCGCACGAGCTCGGCGTTGGGACCCATGCGCGCATAGAGCTTGGCGACCTCGCCGTAGTCCTGGTGCGCGGGATCGATCACGCGGCGGATGGACTCGGCTGACTGCACGAACATGAGCGTGTGCGGCAGATCGCGCAGCAGCTTGTCGTTCTGGCCGACGCCGTTCGCCAGCAACAGGAAGCGCAGCTCGCCCAGCGCAGAGTCGTTGCCCGAGGCGACGTCGAGCGCGTGCGTGGCCTCGTGCAGGATCGTCTCGAAGAGCTGCGAGCCCGGCGCGTTGCCCACGGCCACGAAGCACACGCCCTTGCCGTCCGCCCCGAGGTGCGTGACCGCGCCGGGGAAGGGTGCCTCGAGCACCAGCGTCACCGGGATCGAGAGGTGCGGATCGGGCATGGCCAGCGCGTGCAGGTGGAACTCGAGCAGCTCGCGCTCCTTCGGCGCGACGCTTGTGTCCCAGCGCGCGCGCGCCTCCTGGATGCGCGGCTCGCGGCGCTTCCACGGCTCCTGGAAGGCCGGTTCGGCCGCGACCAACGCCGCGGCGAGCTTCAGCGCGCCCTCGCGCAGCGGCACGCTGGTGCCGGGACGGAGCTCGAGCGTGAGCGGCGCGCTGGCGAACGCCTCCTGGATGTCGCTCGCGCTCTGGCAGCCGGGCAGGAGGCTCTCGAGCGGACCCCACGCCAGGAACGAGCCGCCCAGAATCTTGTCGAGCTCGCGCGCCGCGTCCACCGCCGCGGAGAACGTCGCGACCGTCGTCTTGCCGCCCGAGGCGGCCACGCTGCGGATGTGGAAGTAGAGGTCGATCGCCGGGCTGGCGGCGAGCGCGAGGTGTGTCGGAGCGGAGGATGCGGCCTGCGGCGCGGGGGCCTGGAGCGCGAGCATGAACGCAGCGAGGAGCGCGAGCATGGCAGGATTGCAGCCGGAAGCGCGCTTCCTGGCAAGGCCCGTGGCCGCGCTTCACGCCGATTCCCGCTATCCTGACGCGCGATGGGGGAACTCGCGCTCGAACTGAAGGGGCTGCGCAAGAGCTACGGCTCGCGCGTGGTGCTGGACGGCATCGACCTCGCCGTCGAGCGCGGCACGATCCTCGGCTACATCGGCCCGAACGGCGCCGGCAAGTCGACCACGGTCAAGATCCTGTGCGGTCTGTTGCCGGACTTCGAGGGCGACGTGCGCGTGCTCGGCCTCGACCCGCGCGCCGACGCCTTGGCGGTCAAGCGCAAGATCGGCTACGTGCCCGAGAACGCGATCCTGTTCGAGCAGCTCACCGTGGCCGAGTTCCTGCTCCTGGTTGGGCGCCTGCACGCGCTCGACGACGGGTTGACGAAGCGCCGCTCCGAGCGCTTCCTCGAGCTGTTCGAGCTCAGCGAGCGCCTGGGCGCGCGCATCGCCACGCTCTCGAAGGGCATGCGCCAGAAGGTGCTGCTGACCTCGGCCCTGCTGCACGATCCCGAGCTGGTGGTGCTCGACGAGCCGCTCTCCGGCCTCGACGTCAACGCCACGATCCTGGTCAAGGAACTGATCCACGCCCTGGCGCAGAGCGGCAAGACGGTCTTTTACTGCTCGCACGTGATGGACGTGGTCGAGCGCGTGTGCGATCGCATCGCGATCCTCGACGGCGGCAAGCTGGTGGCGCTGGGCACCTTCGAGGAGCTGCAGCAGGCCCAGGGCGGCGGCTCGCTCGAACGCATCTTCGCGCAGCTCACCAGCGAGGGCGGCCAGGCCGAGAAGGCGCAGGCGCTGCTCGAGGCGCTGCGCACGAGCTGATGGCGAAGTTGCCTGCCGATCCGTGGCGCACGAAGGAGGAGGGCGGGCTCTTCCTGGGGCTCATCCTGCGCCTCGTCGATCAGCTGCAGCGACCGCTGCGCGCCTTCGGCGTGGACTACCCGATCTTCCGCGAGCTCCTGCGCGCGCGCGTGGTGATGGACCTGCGCCCGAGCGGCGAGAGCACCAGCGGCTGGGGCGTGGCCGGGATCGTGGTCGTGCTGCTCGTCACCTGGCTGATCGGGATGGGCACCGGCGTGATGGCGCTGGCGCAGGACGATCGAGCGCTGTGGCTGGTCGGCTCGCAGTCGGCGCTGTTCTTCCTGCTGCTCTTCTATCTGGTGCAGGCGCTGGCGGGGATGCTCGTCGATCCGACCGACGTGCGCGTGCTCGCCCCGCACCCGGTGCCGGACCGCACGCTGTTCGCCGTGCGCCTGGTGCAGGTGTTCGCGTACCTGTTCGTGCTGGCGGCGAGCTTCACGCTCGGCAACGTGATGCTGGCCGTGTTCCGTCAGCCGGTGCTGGCGACGCTGTTCGTCTTTCCGCTGCTGTCGCTGGCCTGCACGCTCACGGCGCTGGGCGGGGTCACGCTTTTCCTGGCCGTGCTGCTGCGCGTCGTCGGGCCGGCGCACTTCCAGCGCGTCTCGTTGTGGGCCCAGATCGGCAGCGCGGTCGTGCTCATGGGCGGCCTCCAGGTGGCGCCGCGGCTCGTGCCCGAGCACCTGTGGCAGCGCCTGGGCGAGAACGAGTTCCTGCGCGCCTGCTGGCCGCCGCTGCAGTTCGCGCGCGTCTACGAGCTCACGACCGGCGTCGTCGATCGAGTGCACTGGATCGCGCTCGCCTTCACCGTGGCGCTGCCCGCGCTGGCGCTGCTCGCCACGCTGCGGCTCGCCTCGCGCTCCTACATCGCCGGCCTGGACGGCAGCCTGGAGTTCACGCGCAAGCACCCGCGCACCTGGCCGCAAGGGCTCGTCACGCGGCTCGCCGCGCGCCTGACGCGCTCGCGCGAGCAACGCGCCGGCTTCGAGTTCGCCGTGGCGCTCTCGTTCCGCGAGGCCCACGTCTTGCGCGCGACACTGCCGCAGTTCGTCAGCTTCCAGGCCATGTGGATCGGCCTGGGTGTCAGTCTCCAGCGCGGGCTCGACAGTCCGAGCCTGTACCTGTGCATGTCGAGCGGCATGGTCGCGCTGGTGCTCCCCAACCTGCTGGAGATGTGCCAGGGCTCGCCCACGCCCGAGGCGCGCTGGATCTTCGTGGCCAGCCCGCTGGAGAGCGAGGCCGAGCTCGTGCGCGGCGCCACGAAGGGCCTGCTCGCCGTGTGGTACGGCGCGAGCCTCTTGTCCGTCCTCGCCGTGCAGCTCTGCTTCGTGGGCCCGGGCGCGATCCTGAGCGTGCTGCTGGCGGCCGAGCTCTCGGCGCTGATCGCGCTCGGCTACGCGCGCGTCTGGTCGCTGGGCGTGCCCTTCACGCACCCGGCGAAGAAGAACTCGATGGACAACGTCGGACTGGTGCTGACGATGTTCCTGGCTTTGGGCGCGCTCGGGCTGCTGCACTGGGCGCTGTCGCAGCACGTGCTGCTGCTGGCCGGCGGCGTGCTCGCCGGAGCCTTCGGGGTGCGCTTCCTGTGGCGCGCGCTCGAGCGCATGCCCGTGTCGAAGTCGCGCCGCCTGGACGCGGCGCAGGCGCAGTCGGCAACGTGAGCGCGTCCGTCACCGCCGCGGCGTCAGCACGAGCTCGAGCTCACCAGAGTTCGGACGCACGTCCGCGTGCTGGAGTTGCCGCACCGCAGACGAGCCGCGCCACGGCCCTCTACGCGCTCAGCCCTTCTTGTCCGCCGCCATCGCCGCGATGCGCTTGCGCCACAGCTTCATGCGCTCCTGCGCCACCGGGCTCTTCTTGACCAGCCACTCGGAGTTTTTGAAGGCCGTCGGCGAGAACTGCTTGCGGAAGGCCCTCAGGTGCGGCTCGATCTTGGCGTACAGGAACAGGCCCTCGCCCGCATTCTCGACCAGGAAGTCGGCCGGCACGATGCCGTGGCGCGCGAAGCCGTAGGCCATCTCGAAGTAGCTCGACACCTGGCGCCAGGCCGCGTTCTTCGGGTCGTCGCCCTTGGTGATCGCGACCACGTCGGCGAAGTCCTTCGGGAACCAGGCGCCGATGGTCTTGCGCGACTCACGCATGACCGCCTCGCGGCGCAGGTCGTAGAGCTCGAGGATCAGGTGGGCGTCGGCGTGGGAGGGATTCTTCTTGGCCATGGCTCGGTGGATTCGGTGGGAGGAGAGGGCGCGGAGTCTAGCAAGGAAGTGTGCAGGCCCGCGCGCTACGCTCCGCGCGTGTCCTGGACTGTCTATGTGCTGCATTCGAGGCGCGCCGCGCGCACCTACGTTGGCATCGCGCTCGACCTCGCCCTTCGCCTGAAGCAGCACAACGGGAAGCTTCCCCGCGGCGCGCGCTCGACGCGCGCGGGCCGTCCGTGGCGCGTGAGGAAGACCTACGGCCCGTACAAGACGCGCTCCGAGGCGCAGCGGGTCGAGCACGCGGTCAAGAAGCTGCGCGGGAAGCTGCGCTATGCCTGGCGCGCGGAGTGAGCGCGCTCACGGCCGCCGCCCGAGGATCACGCGCGCTCCGCGCTGGCGCGTCAGGTACAGCCAGGCCCACTCGAACAGCACCACGAAGCGGTTGCGGAAACCGATCAGATAGAAGATGTGCACGAAGACCCACAGCACCCAGGCCACGAAGCCGGTGCAGCGCAGCTTGCCCAGCACGGCCACGGCCGAGGAGCGGCCGATGGTCGAGAGCTGGCCCTTGTCGCGGTAGACGAAGGGCAGCGCGTTCGCGCCGCCCAAGGCGCGCAAGAGGTTGAGCGCCGCGTGGCGCCCCATCTGCATCGCGCCGGGGCACATGCCGGGAACCATGCCATCACGCCAAGGCACGGCGGCCGCGTCGCCGATGACCTGGATCTCGGGATGGCCCGGGACGGTGAGGTCGGCAGCGACCAGCACGCGTCCCGCGTGGTCGAGCGGCGCGCCGAGCGATGGCGTGAGCGGCGAGGCGCGCACGCCCGCGGCCCACAACACGGTCGCCGAGGGGATGCGCTCGCTCCCCAGCTCGACGCCGCGTTCGTCGATGCGCGTGACCACGCTGCCGACGCGCGTCACGACGCCCATGCGCGCGAGCGTGGCCGTGGCACTCTCGGAGAGCTTCTCCGGCAGCGCCGCCAGCACGCGCGGCCCCGCCTCGACGAGCACGATGCGCGCCGAGCCCGGGGCGAAGCGGCGGAAGTCCTTGGCCAGCGTCACGCGCGCGATCTCGGCCAGCGCCCCGGCGAGCTCGACGCCCGTCGGTCCACCGCCGATGACCACGAAGGTCAAGAGGCGCGCGCGCTCGGCCTCGTCCGTCGTGCGTTCGGCCGCCTCGAAGGCGAGCAGGATGCGGCTGCGGATCTCGAGCGCGTCGCGGCTGTCCTTCAGCGCCAGCGCGTGCTGCGCCCACTCGTCGTGCCCGAACCACGTCGCGACCGCGCCGGTCGCCAGCACCAGCCGATCGTAGGCGAGCTCGCCGTCCGCCAGCACGACCACGCGTCGCGCCACGTCGATCGACTGCACCTGCGCCATCAGCACGGTGGTGTTCGCCTGCTTGCGCACGATGTGCCGCAGCGGCACGGCGATGTCCGTGATGGCGAGCCCGGCGGTCGCCACTTGATAGAGCAGCGGTTGGAACAGGTGGTGGTTGTTCTGATCCACCAGCGTCACGCGTACCCGTGCATGCGCCAGGCCGAGCGCGACCTGCAGCCCGCCGAAGCCGCCGCCGAGGATGACGACGTGGGGGAGCGCGCTCATCTCGCGTCACATCATCGCTCACAGACTCGACGAGATGCCAGGCGCTTCGCACGGCCTCCGCGGAGGAACGGCTAGCAGCCCGTTGAAAAAGTCCCGTCGCGAGGCACAGCGCCTTTCGTCAGGGCTAGGAACGCGACAGAGAGGCGGCGGAAGCGGCCTTCCTGGCCGCTGAGCACGACTCGACGAGCGTGACGACGCCATGGCGAAAGGCGCGAAGCCGCAGCAGGGACCTTTTTCAACGGGCTGCTAGCCGCTGGCCGTCCGAAAGAGCTGCTGCGGCTTCGCGCTTCGCAGTCGTGGTGCTCGCCGGGACTCCTTCGACGGCCTGCGAGCTGGCGGGGAGACGGGGCGGTCGAGCGCAGCACGAGGCGCGTACCAGGCGAGGGATTTCGTGCGCGCTGCGGCGGGAGGGTTGGCGCTCGGCGAGTGCAGGCGCTAGCGTACGAGGCGTCTGGCCCGGATCATTCATGAGCCCTCGGCTGCAACGTCGCGACTGGCTGCATCTGCAGCGCTTCGCTCGCTGCGGGTCCTCAACGACCTGCAAAGAGGTCGTCTCCGGGCCCTCGCTCGCTCATCGCTGCACCTGCAGCCATTCGCGACGTTTCGCTCGAGGCCTCATGAATGACCCGGGCTAGGGAGGGACCCATGTGCATCGCTTCTCCAGCCGAGACCAGCCAGCTCGCCAGCGCCCTGTACGCGGTTCACGCCGTCGCCGCCGTCGTGATGGCGTTGGTCCTCCTGGGGCTGCAGCGCGTGTATCGCCGCGAGTTCCTGGCCCACTGGGCGCTGTCGTGGCTCGCGATGGCGCTGCAGACCGGCGCAGTCCTGCTCGCCTCGCAGAGCGGCGCGGGTCCGCTGCGCGAGCTGGCTTCCGCCACGGCCCTGTTCGCCCTGTGCGTCCAGCCGATCCTCTTGCTCAGCGGCTCCTGGATCCTCGCCTCTGGCCGCAGCTGGGCGCGCCGCCAGCGACTCGCCTTCGGCGCGTTCGTGCTCGCCTGCGGCGGCCTGGCGGTGCTCGCGCTGCTCCCGCTTCCCGCGGCGACGGCCTTCCACGCGCGCGAGTGGCTGCGCGGGCCGCTGCTCGGCCTGGTGTTCCTCGGCGCCGCCGTGGTCGTGGGGCGCGCGGCTCGCCAGGAGCTGGCGCTCGCGCGCTGGTCGGTGGCGGCGTTGCTGGCGCTGGTGGGAGCCGTGCGCGTCGGCGCCTACCTCGCGGTCGGTCCCGCGGAGCAGCTCGCGGGCGTCGCCCACCTGAGCGCCGTGGCGGTGCCGCGCGCGGCCGACCTGTTCCTGCAGCTCCTGCTCGCGCTCGGGCTCCTGTTCTGGTTCTTCGAGGACGAGCGGCGCATGCTCAAGCGCATGGCCGCGGCTCTGACGGAGAGCGAGCGCCAGCGTCAGCAAGGCCTGCACATGGAAGCCGTGGGGCGCCTGGCGGGCGGCGTGGCCCACGACTTCAACAATCTGCTGACGGCGATCAGCGGCCACACCGAGATGCTGCTGCAGAGCAAGGACGAGGGGCATCCCGAGCGCGAGGACCTGGTGCCGATCGCGCGCGCCGCGGCGCGGGCGGCCGAGCTGGTGCGCGACCTGTTGACCTTCTCGGGTCGCCAGGCGCAGCGTCCGCGGCACTTCGTGCTCGACGAGCACCTGGCCGACCTGTACCGCCTGCTGGCACGCCTGGCGGGCGAGAACGTGCGCCTGGAGCTCTTGCCCGGCGCACCCGCGGCCGTGCTGCACGCCGATCCGGCGCAGGTCGAGCTGGCCGTGCTCAACCTGGTCGCGAACGCGCGCGACGCGATCGCGGGCAGCGGCGTGCTCACCCTACGCACGCGCGTGGCGCGCCTCGCGGCGGGGGAATCGAGCTGGCTGCCGGCGGGGGGCTTCGTCCTGCTGGAGGTCGCCGACACCGGCTGCGGCATCGCGCCCGAGGCCCTCGGGCGGATCTTCGAGCCGTACTACACCACCAAGCCGCAGGGCAACGGCCTGGGGCTCTCCTCCGTCTACGGCATCGTCAAGCAGAACGGCGGCGAGATCCGCGTGGAGAGCGAGCTCGGTCGCGGCACGACCTTCCATCTCGCCCTACCGCTGGCCGAGGGCGTGCCCGAGCGCGTCGAGGAGCTGTCGCCCCAGCGCGCGCCGCGCGGCGGCGACGAGACGATCCTGCTGCTCGAGGACGAGCCGCAGGTGCGCGTGCTCGCCCAGCGCCTGCTCACGCGCGCCGGCTATCGCGTGGTCGCCGCCGGTTCCGCGAACGAGGCCGCCGAGTGCCTGCGCGCGGCGCCGCAGGGCTTCCAGCTGGTGCTGAGCGACGTGGTCATGCCCGGGCGCTCGGTGCGCGACTTCCTCGACGACCTCGCGCTCCAGCATCCGCAGCTCCCCGTGCTGCTCATGTCCGGCTACGCCGAGGCGGTGATGGGCCACCACGGCGTCGAGGTCGGCCGCTACCGCCTGCTGGCCAAGCCCTTCACGCTGCGCGCCTTGCTCGAGGCCGTGCGCACGACCCTGGACGAGCCGGTGCGGCGCCGCGTGGGCAGCTCGTAGCGCTGCCCAGGCTGGCGCTACAGCGCCGCCGCCAGCGCGCGGGCGATGCCGCGCTGAAGCTCGCGCCAGCGCGCCGGTTCGCCGCGCGCGTAGCGCTGGTTGACCTCGAACTCGACGCCCAGGTAGCGGTTCTTCGGGAACTCCGCGCGCAGCGTGGTGGTCAAGCCGTCGGACACGCCCGAGTAGGGCTCGTTCATGTCGATGCGCAGCTCGGGGAACTCGCCCTGCAGCGCCGCGCGCAGGGCCCGACAGAAGCGCGCCTCCGCCGGGCGTGCCGGATCGAAGAGGAGTCCGATGTCGGTGCGGCGCGTCTCGCTGCGCAGCTTGGGCGTGAAGCTGTGCACGCTGAAGTGCAGCACGCGTCCGCCGCCGGCGAGCTCTTCCTCCAGGCAATGACGCACGGCGTGGCGATAGGGCTGCCAGTAGCGCGCCAGCAACACCAGACGCTCCTTCTCCTCCAGCCGCAGCGCGTACTCCGAGAACAGCGTCGGCGATTGCAGCGAGCGGTTCAGGTCCACCAGGAGCCGCGTGACCACGCCGCGGAACAGCGGGCGGCCGAGCTGCCGCGCCAGCGCGCGCGCGAGCTCCAGCGCGCCCGGATCCCAGCCGCGGTGCGAGTCCAGCAGGGCCGTGCGGCGCGCGAACAGCCGGCGATAGCGCAGCGGCACGCGCTTGGACGCGTGCTCGCACGCGAAGACGACTGCGTCGATCTTGGGCATGCCCAGGAGCCTGGAAAAGAAACCCGAGGTCGTCGAGGGCCCGCCGCGCCGGGCGCGCCTCCGGGGGGGAGCCGGGCGAGTCGAAAGCGCGAAACCACGCCCCGGAAGGCCGACGCGCGCGCGCGTCGCGCCGCCGGCGAGAAGGTGCGGCGCAGGCTGGGTCCGTCCCCGCGTCAGCCGCGTCGGGCGGGGCCACGTGGCCCGTGCGCGCCGCTCAGCCGGCGCGGAACGAGCGGCCCGCCGTCAGGCAGTCGCACAGCTCGCGGTAGACGTCGGCGAGCTGCCTGCGCGCGGGCCCCGGGCCGAGCGCAACGCGGATGCGCTGCGCCAGCGTGCCGTGCTCGAGGATCGCGCGCACTGGCGCGAGCAGCGCCGCGTCGCTCTCGGCTGCGCTCGCGACGGCGCTGGCGAACAACGCCTGCCACAGCTCGCCCAGCGTCGGCAAGGCGGCGCGTTCCCAGCCCAGCGCGCGCGCGTAGGCTGGATCGACGACGCGCGCTTCCGGTCCGTTGCGGATTGCCTCGCCGAGCAGCGCGGCCAGCGGCGCGCTGGCGAAGGCGCGCTGCGTCGCGCTCGCGCTCCAGCGCTCGCTGCACAGCGCCGCGACCACGCAGCGCACGGCCCAGGCCACGGCCACGTCGGCGCGCGGGCACTCCTGCGTGTCGATCAGGCGGATCTCGATCGCAGCGCGGTCGAAGCGCGCGATCGCGCCGCGCGCGTTGAGCCACTCACCCTCGAGGATGCCGGTGGGCTCGAGCGCGGCCACGTCGCGCTGCAGCGGCTCGAGGATCTCGCGCCGATAGTCTGCCGGCGTGAACAACGGCTCGGGGATCACCGCGCCGGTCATGCGCGGGACCAGCGCCGAGTTCGTGCGGTACACCTCCAGACGCTGGTCGAGGTGCGCAGCCGGCTGGCCCTCGAACACCGGCGTGCTGGCGGCGAGCGCCGGCACCAGCGGCAGCACCAGGCGCACCGCGGCGTGCAGGCGCGCGAACTCCTGCTCGTCGCCGAAGGACAGGTTCAGGTGCACGCTCTGCAGGTTGGCCCAGCCGTGGCGCCGGCAGTCGAACAGGCGGTCGTAGGTGCGGTAGATCTCGGCGTACTCGAAGGGCCAAAGCTCGGTCTCGCGCGCCGGGTCCATCCACGGGTGCATGCCGGTCGGCATCAGGCGCGCGCCATGCGGCTCGAGCAGGGCCTCGATCGCGCGCGCGTTCTCCTGGAAGGCGTCCTGCAGGCCCTGCGGGCCGCGTTCGGGGCGGCTCGTCTTGAGCTCGATCACGTGGCGCACGAGCTCGTTCGACCAGGAGATGCGCCCGTTGTCGTGGTCGCCGCTCTGATCGCCGCTGGCGGCGAACAAGACGCGCTCGGCGATCGGACGCACGTCCAGCGACGCGCGGTCAACGATCATCAGCTCGAGCTCGAGGCCCAGGCCCTCGAACAGCCGCAGCGGCGCGCTCTCAGCCACGCCCGCCGCCGTTCTTGAGCGCGAGCACGCGCTGCCACAGGCCCTGCATGATGCGTCGGTACAGCTCGTCGCCCAGCACCGCGTCCTCGTAGCTGCGGTCGATGTTGGGGTTGTCGTTGACCTCCATGACGAAGGTCTGGCGCCCGATGCGCTTCAGGTCCACGCCGTACAGGCCGTGGCCCACGCAGCGCGCCGCGCGCAACGCCGTACGCACCACGCCGCTGGGCACGAGGTCCAGCGGCACGGGCTCGATCTTGCCGTACTCGGCGTTCTGCCCGTGGTGGCGCACGATCTGCCAGTGCTTGTCCACCATGTGGTAGCGGCAGGCGTACAGCGGCTCGTCCTCGAATACGCCCACGCGCCAGTCGAACTCGGTGGGCATGAACTCCTGGGCCACGAACAGGTCCGAGGCCTCCAGGATGCCGCTGGCCTTCTCCGTCATTTCCTCCTCGCTGGCGCACTTGTGCACGCCCTGCGAGAAGGCGCTGTCAGGGTACTTGAGCACGCACGGCAGGCCGACCTCCTTCACGATCTCGGCCAGGTTGAAGCGGTTGCCCACGACCGTGCGCGGGGTCGGGATCTCGGCCTGCACCATGGCCTCGGCCAGGTACACCTTGTTGCCGCAGCGGATGATCGACTGCGGATCGTCGATCACCGCCAGGCCCTCGGCCTGCGCGCGCTGCGCGAAGCGGAAGGTGTAGTGGTTGACGTTGGTGGTGGTGCGGATGAACAGCGCGTCGAACTCGGGCAGGCGGCTGAAGTCGTCGCGCCCGATGGTCTCGACGCCGAAGCCGACCTTCTCGGCCGCGCGCGTGAAACGCCCCAGCGCGCCCGGGTTGGAGGGCGGGAAGGGCTCCTTGGGGTCGGTCAGCATGGCCAGGTGGAAGCGCGCCGGCCGCCGCCGGCGCACCTGGTAGCGCGGGCGCGCGAAGTAACGCTCGGCCGCGGCGCGCACGAAGGCGAGGTGCGCGTCGGGAATGGCGCGCGCGGGGATGGGCTCGATGCGCTGCAGGCGCCAGCGCCCCTGCGTGCGCGCGAAGGTCGCGCGCAGGAGCGGGGCCGGGAACATGTTGAACAGCCGCTGCGCCAGCGGCGCGTAGCGCTTGGCCAGGTTCTCGCCGAAGTAGATCGAGAGCACGAACTCGTCCGACTGGATCTTCTTCAGCGTGCGCTGGATCGACTCCTCGAGCTCGTCGTCCACCGCGCGCACCATCGTGCGCGAGCGCATCTCCAGCAGCGTGGTCAGGTTGGGGATGGCCGTGTGACGCCGCGCCATGGCCAGCAGCGACACGTAGTAGCCCTCGCTCTGGTAGCGGTAGCGCCGGCACAGGTTGAACACGCGCACGCCCTCGAGCTCGCTCCAGCGCGGCAGCGAGAGGTAGTCCTTGGCCAGCACGACCTCCACCCCGGGCACGTCGAGCGCCCAGTCGGAGAGACCGCTGACCGCCACGACCGTCGTCATCGCGAACTCTCCCGCCGCGCGCGCGGCTCGATCACCAGGAACGAAGCGTCGTAGGTCAGGACGCCGAGCAGGATCGAGCCCACCACGCGCACGATGGGCACGGAGTAGCGCGTCGAGCCGGTGTGCGGGTGCTCCAGCGGATCGGCCACCGTCACCGCGCGCTGGGCCCCGTCGTAGCCGCACAGCACCACGAAGTGTCCGACCGGGTCGCCGCGCAGGTCGTCTTCCACGTTGGTCTCGGGCAGCTCGCGCATCGAGCGGTACAGGTACGTGGCCGAGAGCCCGGTCAGGACCGGCAGCTGGCGTTTGAGCGGCGCGCGCAGCGTGGAGGCCGTCAGGTCGCCGAAGCGGATGCGTCCGCCGAGGTGCAGGAAGTCCAGGTAGCCGCGCGAGGCCAGGCGGATCTTGGGGTGCTTGCGCAGCCGCAGCTGCGACTCGAGGCGCTCGGCCAGCGAGTGGCGATCGTTGAACCAGGTCGGATCGAAGACGCGCAGGTTGAAGGTGTGCAGCGTGGCGCGGTAGCCGCGGCGCAGGGCGTGGATGCCCAGCATGACCTCCAGCGTGCCGCCGCCCTCGTCGAGCATCGGGATCTCGGCCACCAGGCGCTCCAGCGGCAGCTCCTCGCCGAAGTAGCGATACACCGCGTGCAGACAGGTCGGGCCGCAGGTCTCGTCGTCCGGCTGGCGCTGGATCTCGAAGTGCTTCAGGTCTCGCATGGCGCCCCGGCCGCGCGGGGGGGCCGAGAAGATCAGGCAAGCGAGCGCGTCTAGGCAAGCAGTTGCCGCCCAAACTTGCCGGTTCCTCGGAATGGCGCCGAAGGACGGGCCCGGCGGCGGATTTTTTTGGCTTTCACCCAGGGCGTTTCCGACCGACCCGTTCTTCTCGGCGTGAGTAGGAAGCCCATGTCGAGCGAGGTCGCCCCGCGCCAAGGCAGCACGCACCGAGGCCGCGCCATGCCGAGGTATCTTGCCTCCGTGTCCACCGCGCGCAGGTCCACGCCTCGGAGTCGAACGATCCGAACCGTGAGCGTGCTCGCGCTGTGCCTCGTCGCCATCCTCGGCTGCGCGCGGGTCGGCGCACACTCCGATTTCGGCTTCCAGGCGAGCTGCGCGTCGCCCCAGACTCCCCCCGACGACTACCCAGACCTCGACATCGACCACTCGCGCGACTGGAGCGCCGGCCCCCACGCGCGCTTCGGCGAGCTCGACCTGTCGCGCCTCGCGCTCGAATCGCTGGCCTGGTTCCAGCAGTCGCCCGACGCTGGCGAGTGGCGCGACAACCCGACTGCGAGCCTCGAGCTGCATTTCGCGAGCGACCACATGCTCGTCGACGCGTGCTGGGCCGCGAAGGGCGGATCCTCGTGGGAGCAGCAGCTACGAGCCTGGTTCGAGTGCTTTCCTCCGCAGGACGCGGAGGACGCCGAGCCGGGCACGGAGTTCTACTCCTGGAGTCTCCATTTCGGAGAGAACGGTCACGTCCATGGCGTCGCGGAGTCCGACACCGCCGCGCTCGAGCGCCTGCGCGCACGGCTCGCGTGCGTGGAACGCGTGCCGATCTTCCCGCGCCCGTCGTGCTCGCTGTCTTGCGCGGTGCGGCGCTGCGCGCACGTCTCGCACTCCTACGGGTCGGATCCCGTCGACCCGGACGAGCTCGACGAGCTGCCGCGCCTCGTGCGCGAGAAGCGCACGGAGTACGAGCAGCGCTGAATCCGAGCGCGGAGCTCACCGCGCTGCATGAATGACGCCGGGCCGCGACATGCACCTGGATGGTGTGCGGAGTTGAGCAAGAAGGGCGGCGGGAGTGCGCACGCCGCTCTAACTCGCTCGAGCGCGGATGTCCTGCGCTCCGCGTTGCTGCCCGCGGTGGGTAGAGTGCACCGAGTCATGCGGCGCTGGCTGGTCCTGATCGGGGGGTGCGGCGCGCTGCTCGCCCTCCTGTGGCTGGTGGGCGGGCGGCGGGGGGACCCGCGCGGCAGCGGCGCCGTCGAGCCGGCGGCTCGCGGGAGCTCGGCCCCGAGCGCGCTCGCCGCGGCCGGAGCGCTGGACGCACCGGCGGACGACGGACGGCTCCCCGCCGAGGCCGCGCGCGCGCGACTCCCGGCGGCGGCGCCCGCGACCCTCGGCGTCGCGGCGCGCGAGCTCCAGTACGACTTCGAGCTCGAGGTGGCGGTCCGCGACGAGGGCCAGCGGCCGAGCCCGGGCGCGCGCGTCCTCCTGGCTCCGCGCGGCGGCGAGCTGCGGCGCGCGGGCACGACCGACACGCAGGGTCGAGTGCACGTCGCGCTGCGCGGGCGGACTGCGCAGCTCGCGCTGGAGTTCGCGGCCGAGGCGGAGGGCGAGTGGAGCGGGCTGTGGTCGCTGGCGCTCACGGCGGGCGTGCCGCTGGAGGTCGCACTCACGCTGGGCCCGCGCTGGCGCCGCTCCGGAGAGGCGCCGACGGCTGGCGACCGCGCTCCGTCGTGGCTGGGGAACGCACACGGCCTGGCCGAGGACGCGCGCGACCAGGGCTTCTTCGAGGAGCGCGCCGCGGTGCTCCGTTGCCCGCGCGCGAACGGCCTGGTCAGCTACGAGGACGACGGTCGTGCCTTCTCCGTCGCGGCGTCGGGCGTGCGCATCGAGTCGGGTTCGTTCTTCGGCTCCAGCTCGGGCATCGGCTTCGTTTCGCGACGTTCATTCGCCGTGCAGAGCGCGCCGCCTCCCTGCTTCGTCAGCGGCCGCGTGCTCGACGCGCGCGGACGGCCCGTGAGCGCAGCGCTCGTGAGCGCGCGCTCCGCCGACCACGCGCAGACGCAGGAGCTCTCCGCCGAGGACGGACGCTTTCGGCTCGGGCCGCTGGCGGCAGGGACGTTCGAACTCCGCGCCGAGGACGCGGACGGGGCGCGCGACACGACCACGCTCGAGTTGGTCGCTGGCGATGCGCTCGAGTGGCACGCGCACCTCGCGCTGATGCCGCGCTTCGGCGGACGCCTGGTCGACGTCGGCGGGGCGGCGCTCTTCCACTGGACGGTCGAGCTGTTCGAGGCGGATGCGAGCCAGGCTCTCAGCGACGTGGTGACGACCGATGCGAATGGCGCGTTCGCGTTCGAGCGCTGGCCCGCGGGACCCTTCGCGCTGCTCTTGCACCGCGGCGGCGCCGCCGACCTCCCGCTGCGCGTCGTGCCCCAGCGCTGGGCGGGGGAGCTGGGCGAGCTCGTGCTCGGCGCGCGCGAGCTCGCGACCGCCTCGCTCGCGCTGGCGGTGCTCGATCCCGAGGGCACGCCGCTCGCCGACGCCGAGCCGCGCCTGTGGCAGCTCACCTCGGGCCGCGGCGCGGGGCTCGACTTCACGGCGGGCGACGGGCGCTATCACGCCGGCGGCCTCGCGCCGGGGAGCTATCGCCTCGAGCTCGCGACGCGCTACGGCGTGCAGGCGCTCGGGCCCTTGGAGCTCGAGCCGGGCACCGCTACGGAGCTCGGCGAGGTGCGCTTCGCGCCGCCCGCCCTGCTCGCCCTGCGCGGCGCGCAGCGCGTCGAGATGACACTGTGGCACGTGTTGCCCGAGGCCGTCACGCGCGTGTGGGTCGGCGCCGACGACGTCGTCTTTGCGCTGGCGCCCGGCGCCTACCGCCTCAGCGCGCGCGCCGGCGAGGGCGTTCGCGAACTCGCGCTGGCGAGCGGCGAGCGTGCCGCGCTGTCGCTCGGGCGGAGCGGCGACGAGCTCGCGTTCCACGACGGGGCCGCGAGAGTCCGCGCGCCGAGCTTCGACCGCGCGGGCGCCATCGACACCTACGGCAACGTCTGCCTGCAGTGCCACGAGTGAGCGCGCGGCGCGCTCACGGCGCGCGCTCGAAGAAGAGCAGGAAGATGTCGAGGATGAACAGCAGGATGATGATCCACTCCAGGAACTCCGCACGCCGCCGCGCCGACTGGTCCGAGAGCTTGGCGTAGATGCTCTCCAGCGTGCCCAGCTTGCGCTCGATGGCCGCGTCCCAGGCGCCGAAGTGGAAGCGTTCGGAGGCGATCTCGTAGAGCCGCGCGAGGTAGTCGTCGCCGAGGAGCTTCAGCGCGTTGTCGAAGTTCTCGTGCAGGATCGCGCTGTCGGCCTGGAAGCGCGCCAGGCGCTCGATCTCCTGCTTGCGCAGCGCGAAGGCGAAGCGCGCGCGGCGCGCGTCGCGCAACAGGCCGTAGGCTTCCTCCAGGCGCCGCTCGAGGCGCCCGTCGAGGAAGCGCAGCTCGACCAGCTCGACCGTGGTCAGCTCCAGCACGCGGCGCTCGTCCTCCATGTCCGCGCCGATCAAGAGCGCCGCGAACCAGTCCACCAGCACCAGCTCGTCGGGCCCGTAGGCCGTGCGCCCGTCGAGCGCGTTCTCGACCTCGTGCAGCGACAGCGCCCCGCGTTCGGCGCGCAGCACGCGCGCCAGCAGCTCGCGCTGCTCGTTCTCCAGCTCGGCCGCCGCGCCGTCCGGCGCCTGCAGGCCGTAGACGACGTAGTCCTCGACCTCTTCGGCCAGCAACGGCTCGCGCACCGCGTCGCCCAGGTGCTCGAGCAGCGCGCGCGCCTGGCCGCGGCCGTGCTCGAGCAGCGCGGCGTTGTCGTACAAGAGCTCGCTGGTCGCGACCAGGGTCTCGAGCTCCTGCTCCAGCGCCAGGGAGTACGTCAGGCACACCGCGCCGAAGGTGTACAGCGAGATCTCCAGCTCCTCGGCCGGCCTGCGCCCGTCGAGCGCCGGCGGTTGCACGCGCGTCGTCAGGCGCAGCGGCCTACCGAAGGTCGCCGCCTCCGGGCGCG
This sequence comes from Planctomycetota bacterium, assembly GCA_009691855.1. Lineage (GTDB taxonomy): Bacteria > Planctomycetota > UBA1135 > UBA1135 > JABFRZ01. Next base: position 46,903 of record SIAI01000005.1, read on the forward strand.
GCGCGCCCTTGTGCTTGAACGAGCCCGCGCGCGCGCCGGCACCCAGGCGCTGCTCGGCCTTGGCCAGGTCGATCTCGAAGCCGAGGTCGAAGGCCAGCAGGACGTGGGCGGTTCCGCGGACGAGCATTGCGCGCAATTGTCCGGCCCGCGCGCCGCGCGAACAAGCGCGGCGGCATCGTTCCGCGCGCCGCGCTCGACTACGCTCTCTGGATGAGCGCCGAACCGCACCCGCTGCGCCCCGAGCTCCGCGCCCAGCTGCGCCTCGCCGGGCCGATGGTGCTTGTGCAGCTCGGCCTGTACGCGATGGGCGCGGTGGATGCGGCCTTCATGGGGCGCGTGTCCGCGCTCGAGTTCGGCGCCGTGGCGCTCGGGCACTCGCTGTCGTTCGCCGTGCTGGGCATCGCCATGGGCACCCTGACCGCGCTCGACCCGATCGTCTCGCAGGCCCACGGCGCGGGCGAGGACGAGGCCGTGGCGCGCGCGCTGCAGCGCGGGGTGGTGCTCGCGCTCGTGCTCTCGGCCGTGGTCGGGGCGCTGCTGCTGTTCATCGAGCCGCTGCTGCGCGCGCTGCACCAGCCCGAGGCCGTGATCCCGCTGGCCGCGCGCTTCGTGCACATCTCGATCCTGGGCGTGCCGGGGTTTCTGCTGTTCGTGGCGCAGCGCCAGACGCTGCAGGCCACGCACCGCCTGCGCGCGCTGGTGTTCGTGATCCTGTTCGCGAACGGGCTCAACGCGTTCCTCGACTGGATGCTGATCCGCGGCCACCTGGGCGCGCCGGCCCTGGGCTCGGCCGGCTGCGCGTGGGCCACGGTGATCGCGCGCTGGACGCTGGCGCTCGCGCTGCCGCTGCTGGCGGGTGAGGTGCACTTCGCGCGCCTGTGGCCGCTGCGGCGCGGCTTGTGGAGCGCGAGCGCCTTCGCACGCATGCTGCACGTGGGCGTCCCGATCGGACTCTCGTTCGGCCTGGAGATCGGCGCCTTCAGCTGCGTGGCGGTCTTCATGGGGCAGCTCGGCGCGCGCGAGCTGGCCGCAAATCAAGTCGTGATGTCCCTGGTTTCGGCCTCGTTCATGATCCCGCTCGCGCTCTCGATGGCGGCCTCGGTGCGCGTGGGCAACGCCATCGGCCGCGGCGAGCCTGCGGCGGCGAAACGCGCGGCGCAGGCGGCGCTCACGCTGGGCGCCTCCGTGATGCTGCTCAGCGCCGCGGCCTTCACGCTCGCGCCGATGACGCTGGCGCGCATCTTCACGGACATCCAGGGCGTGCTCGTGGTCGCCGTGACGCTGCTGCCGATCGCCGCGCTGTTCCAGGTCTTCGACGGCGTGCAGGGCGTGGCCATGGGCTGTCTGCGCGGCATGGCCGACACGCGCGTGCCGCTGCTCGTGCACGTCGTCGGCTTCTGGGGCGTGGCGATCCCGGTGAGCGCCTGGCTCGGCCTGCGCCTCGGCTGGGGCGCGCGCGGCCTGTGGTGGGGGCTCGCGCTCGGTCTCGCCGTGGTCGCGCTCGTGCAGGTCGCCCGCGTGCGCGCGCGCTTCCGCGCCGGCGTGACGCGCTTCGCGGCCGAAGGACACTAGTGCTGTGATTCACGCACAGAGGCCTCTATCCCGGGCCGCCTGCGCCCGCCGCGGCGTTGCGCCTTCTCCGAGACTTGCACCGAAGTCGCGTCGGCGGCGCGCCTTGCGGCGAACACAGGCGACCTCGGGATAAAGGCCTCTGTGCGTGAATCACACCACTAGCGCGGGCCCGCCGTGCGCTCCGCCAGCAGCGCCGGCACCTTCTCGCCGCGCGCGAAGGTCGTCTGCGGAGGCGCGGTGAAGTCCACCGTGCCGATCTTGAAGAGCTCCTCGATGCCGCCATCGGGGCGGAAGACGCGCTGGTAGGTCGGCAGCAGGAGCCCGTCGAACGAGCGGTAGTTGCGGTAGATCGCCAGCGCCTCGTTCTCGGCCTCGCGCCCGGCGAGCAGGCCTGTGGCGACGTCGAAGTACAGCGTGCGCGCGCCGCCGGAGCGCAGCGTGGCCGTCACGCGCCAGCACGGACGCTCGTCGAACTCGACGCGTGCGTCGGTCGTGAGCTCGGCGTAGAGCGCGTTCCAGTCCGCGAGCGCCGTCAGGCGCGCGGCCGCGCCCTCTTCGCGCTCCTCACCGGGCGTGTAGAGCTTGTCGCCGCGGTAGGCGTTCAGCTCGAAGGTCGCCGAACCGTCGTGGACGCGCGAGATGTGCCCCGGCACGCCGTCCTTGGCGAACATCTCGTCGAGCGGCGGCGGGAGCTGGATGTCCACGCGGCGCTTGTCGGGCGCGGCGTACCAGAGCTCGTAGGGCGCGGGCACGAAGCCGACCGAGCGTTGCTCGTAGGTGCCCTGCACGTGGAGCGTCGGGTGCTTCGCGAGCGCTTCGGCGCCGCCGAGCGCGGCGAGGTGCGCGGCGACGAGCGTGGAGGCCTCGGGGAGCTCCGCGACGGTCGCCTGGGCGCTCGCCGGCGCGCTCGCCTTGCCGCCGCCGCGGTGATCACGGCACACCAGCGTCCCGCGGTTGTTGCGCGCCAGGATCCGTCCGCCAGCGATAGTGGGCGGCGTCCAGCACACGCCCTCCTCGAACAGCGCGCTGCGCGACAGCTCCTGGAACGCGTCCACGCTCGCCTTCGCCACGACGAGCTCGCCGCCCGAGCTGAGGATCGCGAGCTTGCCGTCGCCGCCCGAAATCGCGCCGCTGCCGAGGCCGCGCAGGCGCCAGCGCTCCTGGCCCTCGAGGTCCAGGCACTTCAGCACCGACTCGTCGAAGCCGAAGAGGCCGCCCTCGAGCTGCACGCAGCCGGCCATCTTGTTGCGCATGAGCTTGTTCTCCCACAGCGCGTGCGCCGGCCCGCTGGTGAAGTCGACCAGCGCGCAGCCGTGCTCGTAGGCGCTGGAGAGGAACAAGTGCTTGCCGACCACGACCGGCGTGGCCGCGTTCACCAGACGCTCGTCCTTGTGGAACGGGAACGAGCCGCGCGGCGCGCCGTCGGCGCGCGCGAACAGATCGAGCCCGCGCTGGCCGAACACCGCCACGGCCGGCTCGCCGGCGAGCTCGAAGCGCGCGGGCGTCGAGTACAGCGCCTCGCCAGGCTCGCTCTTCCACGCGAGCGCGCCGCTCTCTGCGTCGAACGCCAGCGTGCGATCGCAGCTCACGAACACGCGCCCGTCCACGAGCAGCGGTGAGCCCGCGAAGCCGTAGTAGCCGGGATCAAGCTCGTGCTCGGCGGCGAGGTCGTGCTTCCAGACGAGCGTGCCGTCGCTCAGTCGATGACACAGCAGGGTGCCCGAGCTCGTGCTCGTGTAGACGTTCTCGCCCGCGATCGCCGGCGTCGAGAGCGTCCCGCCCTCGTGCTGGTTCGCGCGCAGCTCGCCGGGCCACTCCTGCTTCCACAGCTCCTTGCCCGTCTCGAGCTCGAACGCGCGTAGAACGTCGAGCGAGCGCTGCGCGTCGAAGCCGAACGCCACCACGCGCCCGCCACTCACCGAGGCTGCCGAGTACCCCAGACCGATCTCCGCCGTCCAGCGCGTCGTGCCCTCGGGCGCCCAGGCGACACCGTGCGAGAGTCCGTCGCCATCGGCGCCACGCCACTGCGGCCAATCGCCGGGTCCGGAGGAGGGAGCGGCGAGCGGCACGAGCACGGACGCGAGGGCGACGGAGAACATTGCGAGATGTTAGCGGCGTTCGTGCGGAGCCGTCCTAGCGCGCGGTCGGGGTTGGGTAAGGGAAGTTGCGGCGCGCGGTGGTATCGTCGTCGAGGAGAGCGAGATGCGAGCGAGGGTCTGGATCGTGTGCGGTGTCGTGCTGCTAGCGCTTGCTGCTTGGTGGCGGCTCGATCGGACTCGACCGGGCGAGCGTGGTGAGCCCAGCTCGCAGCCGCAAACGAGTGCACCGGAGGTGGAGCCCGAGCTCTGGCTGCAAGACGGAGGCGCGATGCAGGCTCGCTCGCCCGTCGCGACGGCTGCAAACCCCGAGCTGGCCTCGCCCAAGGTCGAGGCGTCTGCTCGGCCGGGGGCGACGATCTCTGGCATCGTCTTCGGTCCAGACCAGCTGCCGCGCCGCGGCGCGTACTTGAAGTTCGTCTGGAACGATCGCGGGCGCATGCGCGATGCACACGGAACGACCGGGCGCGACGGGCGCTTCGAGCTCGCCATCGGCGATCCGCGCGTGCGCGGCGACCTGCTCGCGTACGTGTATCGACACGACGTGTCACCGAGCGCGCTGGTCGGAGTCGAGGCGGGGGCGCACGGGCTCGAACTCGAGCTCGGCCCGCCGAGCGACCTCGCGCTGGAGGTCCGCGACCAGAACGAACAGCCGGTCGTGTTGGGTCAGGCAACCTTCTACTGGCAGCTCGCAGGCTTCCAGGTGCAGGACTACCCGGGCGGCGTCGCGGGTGGAGACCACACTCGCTGGGTGCGCTCGCCCGTGCCCTTCTTCGTCGCGCTCAGTCCGTACGGATACGAGGCCGCGACCTTCGGCCCCTTCGATCCTGCGCAGGTAGGCGATGACCTGGTGTTGCCTGTGCACGCGTTCGCGCGCGTCGCCGGCATGGTCGTGCACGACGGCGTGCCGATCGCCGGGGCGTCGGTCGTGCTGGACGCGGAGGGCGACAAACGGAACGGCTACGGCTTCGGCGCTTCGAGTGATGCCGACGGCAAGTTCGAGCTGCGCTATCGCCAGGCCGGCCGCTACGTGTTGCGCGCCTTCGTGGTGCCGCAGGGCGAAGGACGAATCGGAGGGCTGCAGCTGGACGGCGAGCAGGACGTGGAGAACTTGCGCATCGAACTCACCACGCCGCCGGGCAGGATCGAAGGGCGCGTCCAGCTCCCGAACGGACACGTACCGGAGGAGATCTGGCTGTCAGCCAGCGGAGCTCCGGGAGAACGCACGCTGAGAAGCGATGGCTCCTTCAGCCTGCCCGATCTCCCCCCGGGGGCGTGTCGCATCACCGTCGCCCAGAGCGTCAGCTTCGGTTCGGGTCCGCACGACTCGAGCGAGCGCTGGGTTTCAATCGCCGACGGTCCGAGCGGCGGTCCGGAGTGGCTCGGATACGAGCACGTGTGGCATGTCGACGTGCTCCCCGGGCAGACACAGCGCCTGGAGATCGATCTCACGCAGGCTCCCGCATGTCTCCTGGAAGGCTGGATCCGGCTGGACGGAATCGCGCCCGCACTGCGCCCGCCGCCCTTCGGCTACCACGGGGGTCGAGACCTGCGGGTATTCCTCGACCACGGCAACGAATCGGAGTTCGACTCCGCCGCGGAGATCGATTCCGCGGGCACCTTTCGCCTCGGTGTTTCCGAGGCGGGGGAGTTCCGCCTGCGGCTCGAGCTTCCGCTGAGTAGCTCCAAGGACGAGGAGTGGCTGGTCGTCGATCGCGTCGCGCTCCTACGGGAGCATCAAGCCTGGAAGCTCGACGCGCCGACCGGCTCGCTGTTGCTGCTGCCGCGGGATGAGGAACAGCCGCTGTGGTTCGAGGGCCCGTCGCTGCGCTGGGAGGGCGCGGGCGACCTCCGCATCGAGGTGAACTATCCGGAGCTCGACGAAGCGCGCGGCTCGCGCTTGTATCGCCATGTACCCGCGGGCAAGGTGCGCTTCGAGGTCGGCAGAGGAGCCGACGCGCGCGAACTCGAATGCGAGATCCGCGCCGGCGAGACGACCGAGGTGCGCTGGCCTCAGTGAGCGACGACCGGCGCGCTCGCGCCGAGCTCGAACGACAGCGAGGCCCACAGGCCTTCCCAGTCGCCCTCGAGCTTCTGTTCCGGGGTGGCGCGGCGCTGGTGCACGGTCGAGGCGACCCAGCCGCCGCCGAGTTCGGGCGTGAAGCGCGCGCGGCCCCGCTCGTCGGTGCGTGCGAGCAGGATCGTGAACGGGGCGGCGAGGCGCATGAGCTTGACCTGCTGGCCGGCGCGCGGCTTTCCGTCGAGCTCGAGGCGCAGCACGAGTTCTTGCTGGCGCTCCCAGGTGAACGGGTTGGTCTCGGCCACGAGCTCGATCGGCAGGCCGAGCGCGCGCTCGAAGCCGTCGGTGGCGACGTCGCCGATGCACAGCAGCGCCTTGTCGAAGCGCGCGTAGCTGTCGCGGCCGGGGAGCGCGTTCTCGCCGCGCTGCTCGCGCTCATGAAGGACCTCCTCGAGGCCCTCGTCCTTCAGGTACTGCGCGTACTTCTCGGGCGCGATCTCCACGAAGGCGTGGTCGGACTGGTAGGTGATCCAGTACAGGCCCGCGTCGGCGGGGCGGAAGATCCCGGCCGGCGACTTGCCGTCCACGCCGGGCACGGGCTTGGCGCCCTTCGGTCCGACGCTCTCGAAGCGCACGCTGCGGCGCGGGTCGCGGATCTGCAGCTCGTACTGGCTCGGATGGCCGACGCACAGGGTGAGGTCGAGGCGCTCGCCGGGCGCGCCGCGGAAGTGCGTGGGCGCGAGCCAGTGGTCGTGGGCGGAGAGCGGGAGCGCGCTCGCGAACAGCGCGAGCAGCACGGCGGCGGGGGAGATCTTCATGGGAGCTCTGAGAGGGGAGTCGTCTCCGCGGCCGAGCGTGCTCGACCGCGGAGACGGGGGGGGCTCAATCGACCACGGCGCCGGTGTCGGGCGGCAGGACGTCGTCGAAGGCCGTGTCGGCGGTCGGGAACACGAAGGTCTTGCCCTCGGTCTCGACCGGCGCGCCGGTCTCGGTCGTTTGGTCCTGGATCAGGTTCGTGACCAGCGGGTCGAAGCCGGTGTTGCCGCTGCTGTCGCCGTTGTTGCACGCGGCGAGGCAGAGCGGCGCCAGGAGCAGCGCGCCGCGCAGGAGTCGGGAAGCTCGCATGGAAGACTCCTTCACTTGGCGGCGGCCACGGGTTCGAGGTTGGGCGAGCCCGCCAGCGGCGTCCTGAGGTAGGGGAACGTGTCGTCGAAGAACGAGTCGTCGAGGAACGCGCCGTCGGTGTAGGGCAGCTGGCCGCTCGGCGCATCCGCCGGCGAGAGCAGCACGCCCATGGCCACGCGCAAGACCGCGTCGACCACGTCGTCGCCCGGGCGCCGCCCGTTGGGGAAGCCCGCCAAGTCATTGGCCAGCACCCCCAGGCGATCCTGGGCGCCCTTGGCGCGCGGCAGGATGGTGGTGTTCAGACGCAGCATCTCGCCCGTGCCACCATCGACGTTCAGCCCGTCCACGCCGGTCAGGAAGGCTTGCACCAGGTCGGTGCGCGGGAAGAGCGTCGGCGCGGTGACGCCGAACAGCGCTTCCAGCAGCGCCGGCACGGTCGGGTTCGTGACGTAGGTCAGGAACTGCGTGTCGTCCTTGGGCTCGCTGGCGTTGAAGCGGTCCTTGTCGGGCAGACCGATGACGAGCTCGTTCACGAGCGGCGAGCCGAGGCGCGAGACCTGGCTCCAGGCGCCGCCCTCGACCGAGGCCGAGTCGTGGCCGGAAGGATGGGGATTCAGCACGCGCGCCTGGCGCAGGCTGGCCGAGGTCCAGCCACCGATCACGGAGCTATCCACGACCACGCCGGCGATCGGCAGCTCGAGGATCAGCGAGGTCACGTTGGCATCGCTGAGCACGTCCGCCTTCGCGTCGGGGGCGCCGACCGGGTCCAGGTTCACGAGGTCGAACACCTCGCCCAGGTTGACCACGAACGGATCCTTGCGCTGGCCGACGAACACGCGCCCCTGGCCGACGCCGGGGATGTCGATGTCGTACACGAACTGACCCGCGTAGGCGGCGTAGTCGGCGATGGTCTTGTTGCCGGCGTTGTCGAGCGGCTTGGTGAAGCTCGTCGCGCCGTCGGCGTGGTTCGTCACCGGCAGCGCGGTGCCCGTGCGACGATCGCCGGAGACGACCGTGAGCGAGTAGCTCTCGCGCAGGTTCAGCTCGGCGTCCGTGGCCGAGCTCACCGGACCGACGGCGAGCAGCGGCACGGGCACGGTCTTGGTGTTGCCCTTGGGCCCGATCTCGAGCGTGGCCTGCTGGAACTGGTTCTGGAAGCGGAACTGGAAGGTCAGGTCCTCGAGCGCGTCGCCGTTCGTGTCCAGGTGGATCTCGTACAGCGCCTCGGGATCCATGAAGAAGTAGTTCGGGCCGCCATAGGGCGACTGCAGCGGCTGGTAGTTCGCGATCGCGGTGACGAAGCCCTGGCGGCCGGACTCGTAGCTGCGGAAGAGATAGAAGTCGGTCGCGTCCACCTTGGGGTGTTCGGTGACGAAGGGCGCCTCGCGGTGGCTCGAGACAGGCGGGAGCGCCGGGCCGCTGGGCAACAGCGCGAGCCCGAGGGCCGCGAGGCAGGAGAGCTGGAGGGTGAGTTGTGCGTTCATGGATGGATGCGGTGGGAAGCGGAGGAGAGTGCGTTCCGTGTGCGAGCTACGGCCCGCCGCCCGCAGCGGATTCGCCGGAGTGGACGATTCCCGCGCGGATTGTTTTTCTGCACTCCGCGCAATCCGCTCGGCGCCTTCGTGTCATAGTCACAGCGCAGTCATGCTCTCTCCGTCCACCCGGCTGGCCCCCTCGGAGGGCCACCTGATCGGCCTCGTGCGGCGCGCCGCAGGCGGCAGCGAGGCGGCGCTCGAGGAGCTCTACCGCGCCTTCGAGGAGCCGGTCTACGGCCTCGCGCAGCGCATCCTGCGCGACGAGAAGGCGGCCGAGGAGGCCACGGTGGAGCTTTTCCAGCGCCTGTGGACGCGCGCCGCGACCTTCGACCCCGAGCGCGGAAAAGTCCTGGCCTGGGTCCTGACCATGACGCGCAGCACGGCGCTCGAACACCTGCGCACGCGCCGGCGCGAGGAGGTGCGCCGCGTGCCGCTCGACGACGCCGTCGAGTTCGCGCTCGACGCGCCGGGTCCGCTGACGAGCGCCGCCAGCGGCGAGACCGCGGCCAAGGTCGATGCCGCCTTGCGCGCCTTGCCGCGCGAGCAGGAGCGCCTCTTGCGCGCCGCCTTCTTCGGCGGTCAGTCCTACAGCGAGGTGGCCGAGGTCTTCGGCCAGCCCCTCGGCACGGTCAAGACGCGCATCCGCGCCGGGCTCGCCGCCCTGCGTCACGCGCTGGCTCCGGAAGGAGAATTCGCATGAGCACCGCTCCGCGGCCGCTTGCGGGCCGAGAACGACTCGATCAGGACGCGCTCGAGCTGGCCGCGCTGTATGCGCTCTCGGCCCTCGGCGCGCCCGAGATGGAAGCGCTCGAGCGCGAGCACCGCGGCGACCTCGCCTTCTGGGCCGAGGTGCGCTCGCTGCGCGAGGCCGCCGCCGGCCTGGCCGAGACCGGCCCGCGCGCCAAGCCCAAGCGCGACCTGTGGCCCGCGATCCGCGCGCGCGTGAGCACGCCCTCCAGCGCTCCACCGCCGAGCGCAAGCAGCGCGCAACCCTGGAAGCGCTGGCAGGCCGATCCCGCCGTCACCGCCTGCGTGGTCAACGGCGACGACTCCGCCTTCGAGCCCACCGACATCCCCGGCATCCGTGTGCGGCGCCTGTTCGTGGACGAACCCGCCGATCGCGTGACGATGCTGGTGCGCATGGACGCCGGCGCGAGCTACCCCGCGCACCGCCACGGCGGCGTCGAGGAGTGCTTCGTGATCCAGGGCGACCTGAGCGTCGGCGACGCGACCCAACTGCACGCCGGTGACTACCAACGCATGGACAAGGACTCCGACCACGCCGTGCAGTCCACGCGTGGCGGGTGCGTGCTGTTGATCACAAGTTCGCAGCACGACGAGCTGCTCGGGTAACTGCGGGCGCGAGCGCGCGGCTCGCTCCGGTTGCGCAGGGCCGACACTTGCACAGCGTCGAACCAGAGTGCTGGAGGGAAGCGCCTGGAGCGAGCAGGGCGGAGCGATGCCTTCCAAAGAACAAGCCGTTCAGAAAGCCTCGTCCGACTCGTGCCGTTGACGAGCCGGTGCCTGTTCTTTCCTGACCAGGCCCGCCTGCGGCGGGTAAGCGCCTCAGCTCCAGCCGCTCGTCCTGCGCTATTCGGTCCCTGTGCTGCAGGCCAGCGGGTACATCCTGGACATCGACAACCAGGAGGAGTTCACGATCCACGCCCGCGACGAGAACGAAGTAGACGTCGCCGCGCCGCTCGTGCTCACCCCGAGCAGCGGCTCGGGCGGCAACGGGGATGCTTCGTTCTGGGCCTTCGACGTCGGTCAGCCGATCCACTCCATCCGCATCGACTTCACCGGCGGCGGCTCATCCAAAGGCATCGCCTTCGACCAGTTTTCGCCCGCCTCGGCCTGTCCAGGGCAGGTCCTCCATCACGGCAACGGGATTCCCGGCTCGGGTGGGCGCGTGCCCGCGATCTCGATCTCCTGCCCCGCCGTCGGCAGCGCTGGGACGGTCGAGCTCTTCAACGGAGCCTCGGGCGTCCACGGTTACTTGCTGCTGAGCCTCACGGGCGCTGTCCAGCCCTATCGCTGCGCCAGCACCGTGCTCTCCAATCCGAGCGTGGTCCTCGCGCACCGACTCTCCGGTTCCGGCGGCGTTCCGGGACAAGGCCAGAAGTCGATCCCCTTCGGGCCCGTGCCCGCGAGCATGGCGGGGGTGAAGGTCCACCTCCAGGCCGGCTACTGCGATCCCGGCGCGCCGTGCGGAGAGCTGGCGACGACGGAGGTCCTCGAGGTCACGGTGCGCTGAGGCGCACGACGAGCTCCCGGCGAGTACGACCTCACCGGGAGCCTATCCCGGGGGGCACGAGCCGGCTCCGTCAAGCGCGCGCGTGCGGGCGGAAGTCGAGCAGCTCGACCTCCAGCGCCGTCTTGCCGCGGAAGGTGTTCCACTTGGGCGTGAACACGGCGTCGAGCGGTGCCCCGAGGACGAGCTCGTCCATCCGTGAGGCCGCGCCGAAGGCCAGCGCCTTCAGCACGTGGTTCCCCTTGCGCAGCTGCAGCAAGAGGTGCGTCTTCTCGCTGCCGATCGCGCGCGCCGGCTCGGCCAGGTACACCTCGCGCGCCAGGAACACGGGCGCCTCGTTGTGCGCGCCGAAGGGCGCCAGGCGGTCGAGCTCCTTCATCTGCCAGCTCGTCATGTGCTCGAAGGCGAGCTCGCAGTCGATCTCCAGCACGCTGTCGGGGTGCGCCGCGCCGGCCAGCATCTCTCGCGCGCGCGCGCAGATGGCGGCGCGCGCGGCGCCCACGTTCTCGGCACGGATCTCGAGGCCCGCGGCCTGCTCGTGGCCGCCGAAGCGCTCGAGGTGCGCGGCCGCGCCGGCGATCGCGTCGAGCACGTTGAAGTTCCCGACCGTGCGCGCGCTGCCGCGTCCGCTGGCGCCGTCGAGGCCGATCACCACCGCGGGCCTGGCGAACTCCTCGGTCAGGCGCGCGGCCACGATCCCGACCACGCCCTGGTGCCAGCCCTGGCCGGCCAGCACGAGCACGGGATGCTCGTCGGGATCGGCGAGCTCGCGCGCCGCGGCGCGTGCCTCGAGCAGCACGCGTCCCTCGATCTCCTTGCGCTGCTGATTCAAGCCGTCGAGCTCGAGCGCGTAGCGCTTCGCGCTGACGGCGTCGGTCGCCAGCAGCAGCTCGACCGCGCGCTCGGCGCTGCCCAGACGCCCGCTGGCGTTCAGGCGCGGTCCGATCTGGAAGCCGACGTCCTCGGCCGTGAGCGTGCGCCCGGACAGACCCGCGATCTCGAGCAGCGCGGCGAGGCCCGGGTTCTTGGTGCTCTCCAGCGCCTTGAGTCCGAAGCGCGCGAAGACGCGGTTCTCGTCCACCAGCGGCACCACGTCGCACACCGTGGCGATGGCCACGTAGGTCGTGGCCTCCTCGAGGAAGAGCTTGAGCTCGGCCGAGACCTTGCGCGTGCCGAAGAGGTGCTGGCACAAGCCCCAGGCGAGCTTGAAGGCGACCGCGCCGCCGCACAGCTCGCGCATCGGGTACAGCGAGCCGGGGAGCTTCGGGTTGACGATCGCGGTGGCGTCGGGCAGCGGCCCCTCCGGCGCTTCGTGGTGGTCGGTGACGATCGTGTCCACGCCGCGCTCCTTGAGCGCCGCGATCACTGCGTGGGCCGAGGTGCCGTTGTCCACGCTGATCACGACCTTGGCGTTCTCGGCCGCGGCGCGCTCCAGTGAGTGCGCGCCGAAGGAGTAGCCGTGGACCAGGCGGTTGGGGATGTGCCACACCGCGCGCGCGTCGAGCAACCGGAACAGGCGCATCAACAGCGCCGTGCCGGTGACGCCGTCCACGTCGTAGTCGCCGTGCACCAGGATCGTCTCACGCCGCTCGAGCGCCAGCGCGATGCGCTCGGTCGCCGCGGCCATGCCGGGCAGCAGCAGCGGATCGTGCAGGCCCATCGGGCTGGCGCGCAGATGCGCCTCGGCGCGCGCCGGGTCGGTGTGGCCGCGCGCGACCAGCAGCGTCGCGATCAGGCGCGAGAAGCCGCGGCCCTCGAGCGCGCGCACGGCCTCGGCCGGCGGGGTCTTCAGGCGCCAGTTCGGCGCGAGTCGGGTTGCGAGGGCCACGGGTGCGCGCAGAGGATACGCGCGCGAGCTCCGTCGCGCATCGACCCGCTGGCTCGGCCCAGCTGGGCTCAGCGCGCCGGCGCCACGCCGCGGCGCAGCTCGAGGGCGTCGATCGTGAGCGCGCTGGCTAGCGCGCGTGGCCGCAGCAGGGTTTCGAAGGGCGAGCCCACGAAGGGCAGGCGCACCACCGCGCTGGACTCACCCGTTGCGAGCGCCAGGCTGACGCTGTCGCGCGTCAGGAACTGCGCGCTCCCCGCGCTGCGGACGAACACATCTACATCGGTGGGGACCGCGCACGTTGCGGCCAGGCGCAGCAGCACGGGCGCGTCCACCGTCGCTTCCAGTGCCGGCAGGAGCAGCCCGTCGCGCGGGCCGTGGCGCGCGAGCTGGAGCCGCCCGTCGCGGCGCTCGAGCGTCGTCCCGCCCAGGCCCTGCGCGGGCGGGAACGAGCCGTCCGCGGCCTCGCGCCACAGGACGTCCTTCGAGCCCTCGAATTGCGTCACCCAGACGGACACGCCGGACTGGATGGGCATGTAGGGCTCCTGGAAGGCCAAAGTGCGCTCGACGTAGGTCTCGAGCACCAGGTCGGGCTTGGCCGCGTCCACGTCATCGAGCAAGAGCAGCTGGCTCCAATGGGAATGAACGAAGGCGAAGCTCTCGCACACGAGTGGCTGGAGATAGGGGCCGAAGGAGTCGTGCACCCACAAGAGGCGTGGCGCGTTGCCCTCCTTCTGCGTGACCACGCGCGCACCGTCGGTGCGCGAAGAGCGCGCGAGCTCCCGGTATTGCTTGCCCGCGGCCGGGTGGAGCGAATAGACGTGCTCGTGCACGAGGTCGTCGATGTACAGCTGGCTCGCGATCCCGTCCCCTCGGCCCTTGGACTCGATGCGCTCGCAGTCCTCACGCCGCACCGGCGTCAGCGCGGGAAAGGCCGGCTGCAGGCGCGCGATGAGCGCGGCATAGGCGGCATAGGTGCCACGCCCGTTCCAGTGCGTGCCGAGCGGGGGGTAGAGCCAGTCACCCGGCCGATCCTCCTCCTTCGCCTCCAGCAGCGCCGGGCGCAAGTCGAGGAACGGCAGGTCGCCCTCGCGTTCGAGGCGCTGCACGAGTTGCTCCATGCGCGTCGGCCCGAGCGGCGCCCAGCTGGGCGACACGAATTCAGGATAGATCGTCTCCTTGTTCGGACAGATCACGAACAGGTAGCGCACTCCGCGCCGAGCGAGGAGGTCACGGCGTTCGCGCAGGCGCTTGACCCAGCCATCCAGCTCGGCCGTGCTGAACGGCTTCAAGCCGCGGTGCACAGCGCGTGAGTCGCCGCCCCCGTAGAAGCACCAGCCCTCGCGACCCGCCTCCCAGTTGCTCGCGGTCAAGACCTCGCAGCCGAGCCATTTCTCGATGCCATTCCAGCGCAGCAGCACGTCGCGCAGGCCGAAGGTATCCAGGTAGTGGCTCTCGTAGCGGCGCGGGAAGCTCGCGACCTCCGCGAGGCGCGCGGGGAAGGACGGACGCGGCTCGGGGGTGCGCAGCTCGTGCTCCTCGCAGTCGCGCTCCTTGTCCGGCCGCAGGCACTGGTCCGCCGCCGGCGCCAGCAGCGCCAGCGCGAACAGCACGATCGTGGCCGAGTCGAGGAAGGAGCGCGGCGCGGGCATGCTCTCAGCCCACCGGATGCATGGAGGTCTCGAGCGAGACCGCGCGAATGGCCTCGGATGAAGGCCCCTTCTCGTCCAGGCCCACGCAGTCCGCGTGCGGCCGGAAGCAGAAGACGAAGAGCGCCGAGCGGAACAGCATGCGGGAGCGCGAGGAGTGTACTGCGCGGCGCCGTGGCGGTGGGGTAGGAACGACGTGGGTAGGAACAGACGACGAGGCCGTGGCGTCCGGGGCGCGCGCTGGCGAGACTGTGCGCATGAAGAAGGAAGCCGCGAATCCCTACCGGCTGCTGCCCGCGGTGGAGGAGGTGCTGAGCTCGCCGGCGGTGCGCGAGCTCGCGCAGCGCACGCCGCGCGGCCTGTTGGTGGGCTTCGTGGGCGAGCTCTTGGCGCGCTGGCGCGCCGAGATCGCGGCCGGCGCGCTGGACGCCGCCGGGCTCGAGCAGCGTTTGGCGCGCGGCGAGCTCGCGCTCGCCCTGGCCGCGCGCGTGATGGAAGAGCAGCGCGCCGGCCTGGTGCGCGTGATCAACGCCACCGGCGTCGTGCTGCACACGGGACTCGGGCGCGCCAGCGTGCACCCGGAGGCGGCCGCGGCGATGCAGCGCGCGGCCCAGGGCTACTGCAACCTCGAGGTCGACCGTCTGAGCGGCGAGCGCAACCAGCGCGACGAGCGTCTGGGGCTGCAGCTCGCGCGCCTCACCGGAAGCGAAGCGGGCATCGCGGTCAACAACAACGCCGCGGCCACGCTCCTGATCCTGAACACCTTCGGCGCGCGCCGGGAGACGATCCTCTCGCGCGGCGAGCTGGTCGAGATCGGCGGCTCGTTCCGCATGCCCGACGTGATGGAGCGCGCCAACACCCAGCTGGTCGAGGTGGGTACGACCAACCGCACGCGCCTCGCCGACTACGAGCAGGCCTGCGGCGCGGCGACTGGCCTCTTGATCAAGGTGCACACCTCGAACTACCGCCTGGTGGGCTTCACCGAGGAGGTCGGCGCCGCCGCGCTGGCCGCGCTCGGTGCGCGGCGCGGCATCCCCAGCGCCTACGACCTCGGCTCGGGACGCATCGAGCGCGAGGGCACGCCGCCGCTCGACATGCTGGGCGACGAACCCGAGGTGCGCGCGGCGGTGGCGAGCGGCATGGACGTGGTGTGCTTCTCGGGCGACAAGCTGCTGGGCGGCCCGCAGGCCGGGCTGATCGTGGGCCAGCAGGCGCGCATCGCCGCGCTGCGCAAGAACCCGCTGTACCGTGCGCTGCGCCTCGACAAGGTCACCATCGCGGGGCTCGAGGCCACGCTGGCGCTGTACCTCGCCGGGCGCGCGCACGAGCTTCCCGCGCGGCGCATGCTGTGCCTGCAGGCGAGCGCGCTGCGGCCCGTGGCCGAGCAACTCGCGCGCGAGCTCGGGGCGCTGGCCGGCTTGACGGCCGAGGTCGTGCCCGAGCACTCGCAGCCCGGCAGCGGCAGCGCTCCGGGGATCTTCCTCGACAGCTTTGCCGTCCGGGTGCGTTCGCGCACGCACTCGGCCGGCGAGCTGGCGGCCGCGCTACGCGCCGGCGAGCCGTGCGTCTTCGCGCGCGTGCACGACGACGCGCTGCTGCTCGATCCGCGCACGTTGCACCCGGGCGAGGAGCGCGAGCTGGTGGCGGCCTTCGCCGCCCTGGCGCGACGATGAGCGTGCGCAGGCGGGTGCTCGTGCCGCTGGCCTGCGTGCTGGGCGTCCTGCTGGCGGCCGAGCTGGGGCTGCGCGTCTTCGCCGCGCGCTTCTTGTGGCGCCCGCTGCCGCCCTTCGGCGAAGCGAGCGAGCAGCGCGAATGGCTGGAGCGCAGCGAACGCGAACTCGCGGCGGGCACGCCGCCGCTGGGCTACAGTCGCTTCGACTCGGTGCTGGGCTGGAGCACCGCGCCCGGCTACGTCTCGCCCGACGGGCGCGTGCACATCAACGCGCAGGGCCTGCGCGGGACGCGCGAGTACGAGGCCGTGCCGCCGCCCGGTGTGGAGCGCGTGATCGTCTGCGGCGAGTCCTTCACCTTCGCCGAGGAGGTGGCCGATGGCGAGGCCTGGCCGGCGCAGCTCGAAGCGCTGGTGCCGTCGCTGGAGGTGCTCAACTACGGCGTGGGCGGCTACGGCACGGATCAGGCGCTGCTGCGCGTGTCGCGCGAGGCCCACGGGCCGGCGGACGCGTTGATCGTGGGCCTGATGCTCGAGAACATCGGGCGCAACGTGAACCGCTATCGGCCGCTGTGGTATCCGCGCTCGCAGCCGGCGGCCAAGCCGCGCTACGTGCTGGGCGCCGATGGCCTCGAGTTCGTGGCCCAACCCTTCGCCACGCGCGAGGAGTTCGTGGGCGCGGTGCGCGCGGGCACGGTGCGGGCGCGGCTCGCCGAGCACGAGCGCTGGGCCGATGCGTACGTGCCGGCCCGGCTGCGCTGGTCGCTGCTGGCGCGCCTGGCAGGCGCGCAGCGCGCCTACGCCGAGCGCGATCCGGAGCGGCTGTGGCGCGACATCGAGGGCGAGCCCTTCCGCACCACGCTGGCGTTGCTGGAAGCGTTTCGCGGCGTGGCTCAGGGGCTGCGCGCGGAGCAGCTCGTGGTGCTCGTGTTCCCCTCGGGTGGCGACCTCGCCGGTTTCGTGGAGCGCGACGAGCGCTACTGGTCGTCGCTGCTCGACGCGCTCGCGGCGCGCCACCTCGCCGTGCTCGACCTGACGCCGCCGCTGGCCGTGGCCGCGCGCGAGGCCGGTGGCGTGGACGCGCTCTACCTCGACAGCCACCTCAGCCCGCGCGGCAACCAGATCGTGGCCCAGGCCTTGGCCGCCTGGCTGGCGCAGGGCAGGAAGCCGCCCGGGTCGAAGTAGGCCACGGGCAGCGAGCGCGGTGCGCCGGCCCGCGCGGGCTCACTGCACCAGCACGCGCGCGGGCAGCGAGAACAGCGTCGCCAGGTTGCTGCCCGGCGCGCGGATCCGGGCGCGGAACTCGTACACGCCCGGGCTAGTGGCCGTGAAGCTCGCGCTCGGGGGCGCGCCGCTGCTCAGGTTCTGGAACGCGCCGGCGCCCGGCGCGCGCACCTGGACGTCGAACGTGCTCCCGCTCGGCGCGGGGACGAGCGACCACACGACCGGGAACGGCACGCCGACGAAGGCCGCGCCGGGCAGCCGCACCGGGATCGTGACCGCGCCATCCGGCGTGATGCCGGCCGCGTCGTGGACCACGAAGGTGCCCGCCGAGCGGCCGAGCAGCACGAAGGTGGACACGAAGCTGCGCGCGCCCGAGTCGAACAGGCCGAGGCCAGAGGCGTCGAGCACGGAGTGCGCGTTCGGGCCGAGGAAGGTCCACTGCACGCGCTGGCCGAGGCGCGCGGTGCGCACGCGCGGCGCGAAGCCGGCGTCGAGCACCAGCACGTGGGCCGTGTCGCCCGTGGCCAGCTCGACGCGCCCGATCGCGTTGGCGTCGGCTTCGGTGAACCACAGGTTGCCGTCGGGACCGAGGACGATGCACAGCGGGCGCTGGCCCGTCGGCAGGATCGGCTGCACCGTGCCGCCCGCGTCCATGGCCGCGACGTGGTGCGTGTCGTTCTCGGTGAACCACAGCCGCCCGTCAGGGCCTGCGCACATGCCGGCGATCCCGGAGAAGGCGCCGGGCACGGGCAGCTCGACGATCTGCCCGCTGGTCGAGATGCGCCCCACGGCGCGCCCGGAGAGCTCGCTGAACCACAGCCCACCGTCGAGCCCGGGCGTGATGTCCCAGGGCAGGACCTGCACGCTCGGGATCGTGAACATCGTCATCGCGCCGCCGGGCTCGGCGCGTCCGATCTGGTCGCCGATCTCCTGGGTGAACCACATGCGCCCGTCCTGGCCGGCGGTGATGCCGGTGGGGAAGGAGCCGCTGGGCGGGACGAACTCGCGGATGACGCCGCTCGGCGTGATGCGCCCGATCTGGTTCACGTCCTCCTCGGTGAACCACAGGTCGCCGTTCGGCGCGAGCGCGATCTCCCACGGCTGCGCGAAGGGCGTGGGGATGCGGAACTCGCGGAACGTCCCGGTGGACGGTGTATAGCGCCCGATCTTGTTGCCGAAGCGCTCGGTGAACCACACGTCGCCGTTGCCGCCGATGGCGATGCCGTAGGGGCCGCTCTGCGCGGTGGGCACGGGGAACTCGGTGATCACGCCAGTGGGGGTGATGCGGCCGAGCTTGTTGCCGTTCGACTCGGTGAACCACAGGTTGCCGTCGGCGCCGGCCGCGATCGTGTAGGGGCGGCTCTGCGCGGTGGGCACGGGGAACTGGGTTACGACCTGCGCGCTCAGCTCGTCGGCGAGAACGCAGGCGGCGGCGAGGACGAGGACCCGAGGCAACGAGTTCGACACGGTGAACCTCCGGGCGCTGGAGCGAGCGCTGCGCGCGTCGCAGAGTGCTGCGGCAGCGCCCATTCTAGCCCGGGTTATTCATGAGGCCTCGAGCGAAACGTCGCGAATGGCTGCAGATGCATCGATTTGCGACCGAGAGCACCGGAGACGGCCTCTCTGCAGGCCGTTGAGGCCTCGCAGGGAGCAAAGCGCTGCAGATGCAGCCAGTCGCGACGTTGCAGCCGAGGCCTCATGAATAATCCGGGCTAGAGTGGAGCGCGCGCGGCGGGTGGCTTCTCTGCGTAAGCGCTGCCAGCGTCGGCGGGCGCGCTCACTTCAGGACCTGCAGCAGGTTGCTGTAGTCGTCGGTCCACGGCCGCGCCAATGCGGCCGGATCCAGCGCGTGGCCCGCGGCCAGGAGGCTCGGACGCTCGAACCACGCGCGCTCACTGCTCAGCAGGATCCAGCGCGCGGCCAGGGTGCCGGACGGTTCGTCGGCCGGGCTGAGGATCTCGAAGGCGAGCTGCCCCGAGCCCTGCACGAGGCTCTGGATCAACGGACCGAGATCGAGGCGGCGCGTGGTCACGTGCAACGCCAGCACGCCGCCCGGCGCCAGGTGTCGCGCGTAGAGCGCGAAGGCCTCGCGCGTCAGCAGGTGCACGGGGATCGCGTCGCTGCTGAAGGCGTCGAGCACCAGGACGTCGAAGCGCTGCGGCTCCTCGCGCTGCAGCGCCAGGCGCGCGTCGCCCGGCACGACCTCGAGCGCGGCCTTCGAATCGGCCAGGAAGGTGAACGCCTCGTGCGCGACCTCGATCACGCGCGGGGAGAGCTCGTAGAAGCGGTACGCGTCGTCCGCGCGCCCGTAGGCGGCCAGGGTGCCCGCGCCGAGGCCGATGATGCCGACGCGCAACGGCGGAGCGGTGGCGAGCTCGCTCAGCAGGAGCCCGATGCCGCTGTCGCGCCCATAGTATGTGGTCGGCTGCGCGCGCCGCTCGGGCGCGAGGAACTGCAACCCGTGGTACGTGGCGCCGTGCGTCAGCCGGCGGATCGAACCCGCGCCGTCCGGGGCCGGGAAGTCCTCGAGCTTCAGCGTCCCATAGAAGTCGCGTAGCTCGCGCAGCCCGGGCCGCGAGCGCTGCGCCAGGCGCGAGCCGAGCAGCAGCGCGAGCACGCCCGTGACCACGAACAACGCCACCAAGGAGGGATGCCACGGCCCGCGCGGGCGCCGATACGCGGGATCGCGGAAGGCGAGCGCGCTGGCGAGAGCGGCGCACAGCAGGAGACCGACGTAGAGCTCGTCGAAGCCGCGGAACAGGAGTGGCGCGAGCAGGCTGACGAACACGCCGCCCAGCGCGCCGCCGCCGGCGATGCACAGGTAGTAGGCCGTCAGGTGGCGCGCCGCCGGGCGGTGCGCGGCGAGCTCGCCGTGGCAGAACAGGCACGCGACGAACAGCCCGCCGCCGTACACCGGCAGCGCCAACAGGATGCCCACGCGCGCGCCCATCGTCGTGGCCTGCGCGAGCGCGACCAGGGTCAGGATCAGGATCGGCAGACACCACGCGCGGCGGTACCCGCGCTCGCTCGCGAACGGCAGCACGAATGACAAGAGGTACAGCGCCAGCGGCACGACCCACAGGAGCGGCACGACCGCGACCTCCTGGCACAGGTGGTTGGTGACGGCCAGCAAGAGCACCGTCGCGCACAGCGGCAGCCCGAGCCACAGCGCGCGCTCTCGCGCTCGCGGAGCAGGCGCGTCGCTTCCTTCCTGCGCGAGCGGTGCCAGCCTCGGCGCGCGCCACGCGCTGCGCACGCAGCCCGCCGAGAGCAGCGCGAAGGCCCCGAAGGCGACCGACCAGGCGAGCTCCTGAGTCCGCGTGGTCAGCCAGGGTTCGACCAGCAACGGATAGGCGAGCAGCGCCAGCAGCGAGCCCGCGTTGGAGAGCGCGTACAGCCGATAGGGCGGCGCGCCGCCGCTGGCGCGCGCGTACCAGGCCGCGTAGAGCGGCGAGCTCGCGCTCAGCACGAGACAGGGCAAGCCCACCGTGCCGCCGAGCACGAGCAGGATCGCGCTCACCGGCGTGGCGCCGGGCGCGCCGCTCGGCGCCGCCGGCACGATCGGCAGGCACAAGAGCGCCAGCGCCAGCAGCGCGAGGTGCAGCGCACCCTGCGCGCGCGGCCCGAGGAAGCGCACCGCGCCGTGCGCATAGGCGTAACCCGCCAGCAGCAGCGCCTGGAAGAACAGCATGCACGTGGTCCACACCGCCGGAGCCCCGCCGAACCAAGGCAGCAGCGCCTTGGCGAGCACCAGCTGCACCGCGAACGTGAGGAACGCGCCCAGGAAGATCGCCGCGCCGTGGACCGCCCTCTGCGCACCCGTGCGCGCCGCAGCGTGCGCTCCGCTTCCTTCCAGGACCATACCGAGCGGCGCAGCGTAGCAGGCGGCGGGAGCCTCGTCCGCGGACCGTGCGCGCGTGCCCTAACCAGCGGGCAATTCCGCCCGCGCGCTCAGGTCGCCACCTGTGGCCCCGCTGAGTGGGGGGGAGCCACTGTGTGCCGCAAGCGCGCGTGCGGTGGCGACTTGGGCCAGTTCACGCCGCGCTGAGGCTGCTCTACGTTGCCGCGGCATGTGTGGGTCCCCCAGGCCGAATCACGATTGTTCGGCCTGGACCCCAAGTGGACCGGAGCCGCGAACTCTCTGTGTTCCGGAGAGAGCGTGGGGTGTGGTTGACCGCCGGGTGGTTGACAGCGGATCCGAGGGGAGATGGTGAGCTTCGCTCCTCCGGGGAGAGTGGCCGCCCCTACAGATTCATGCTGGCCGAGTCTCCGCTGGAGATCGAACGCTTCTCGTTGATGATCCGGGCGGAGCATGTCGTTTCCAGCACCTCCTCGACGCGGACCATCCCCTTGAACTCCGAATCGAGGTAGACGACGAAGAGGTAGCCGATCCTCATCCCGTCGCGGAGCCCCTTGTCGAGGACGACGTGCTCGAGCTCGCGATTCACGTCGAGAACGACGGCGTCGATGGAAACTTCCCCCTCTACTTTCCGCGCCCATCCGTTCCGACGAGCTACGAGTTCGAGCAGATCGGCCAGAGCCAGGATCTCGATGGGGGATTGGCGTCCATAGTCCTGGAACTCGATGACCTCTCCACCAGGCTTGACGAGACGGATGGTGGTCGTCTGGTCATCGGTCCACGCGGCCATGTAGTTGCCGGCCACACGTTCGAGGTCGAGCTTCTCGATGAACCAGCAGATGCGCGCGAATTCGACGAGCCCGACCGTTCCAGCGCAGGTCCCGCCTGGTTCCGAATAGGCCCTGCCCTCCCAGGTGGCTCTTCCATCGCGAGCGAGCTGCAGTAGGAACGCCGTGCAAGTGCCGAAGCACCCGGAGCGTTCCAGTTCGATCCGCTTGTAAGGGAGTGCGGCGGCCAGCTCCTCCTTCGTAATGCCCTCGGCCGCCCGCCAGTCGTACAAGAACGCGTAGCGCTCGGGAACGCGATCAGGCATCGCCGGCGGAATCGAGTTGCTCTGCGGCTCGACATCGGATCCACACGCCGCAGTGGCGCTCTCGCTCCGGCACGAGACCAAGACGAGGACTGCGATGGCGAGATGTCCGAGGCGCATGGGATGAGGGCTCGGGGCGGATTCCGGCTTCCCCCCAGATCCTCGCAGGCTACGTGACCACCCCGCGCCCAGGCCAGCGATCCGCGGCGTTGGTGCATGAATCGGCCCCCGGGGCGGCCGCAGGGCCGCTCTTGCGTGATCTGGCAGCGACCTCTGGGTGGTCGGTGACATTGGAGCCAATGAGGTCCCGCATCCACCCGACGTTCAAGACCAAGTGCCGCGCCACGAACTGGTGCGCGTTCGACCGCGCACTGGTCCGACGAGGTGACCTCAGCGTCTGGCTATCACCTGAAGCGCTCTTCGCCTGGGCGCGCGCTCGTGACCGAACGACCAGGAGGGTGAAGAAGATCGGAGGCCGACGGTGGAGGAAGGAGTCCGGCTACCACCGCCAAGGCACCGTTTGAGAACGCCTTCTTCCGGTACAAGTCGATCACCGGCGGGCGGCTCCGTGCTCGGCATTCGAAATCGCAGGAGACCGAGGCGGCCCTCGCCAGCAACGTACTGAACCGGATGACCGAGCTTGGTAGGCCGAACTCGGTCGCGATCCGGACCTGAGGCACTCGGGGCGTGGGGATCTGCAGGCCCGGTCCGATTCATGCACCAACGCCAAGAATCGGCCTCCGCGCGCCCGACGCCGCCTACTCCCGCCGTGGCACGCTCTCGCCGATGAGCCGATCGAAGCAGGCTCGGTCGGCGGCGCAATCCTCCGGGTGTGCGGCGAAGTCGTCGCGGCAGTGGGGGTTGCAGAAGCCGACCGTGAAGCCGCGGTAGGTCGTGAGCGAGTCAGAGGCGACGGGCTTGCCGGAGCGCGGGCAGACGTCGTTGAGGACCTCGCGTCCGTACGGCGCGGGAGCGGCGCAAGCGCCGAAGACCAGGAGAGCGGCGGCGAGGGAGAGGAACCGGAACGAGTGGAGCATCGCGGAGAGCATGGAAGGCTGGAGATGCGGCGGGAAGACCTGGGGACGGACTAGATTTAGCTCCTGGCTCGGACTCGGTTGCACGGCGCCGCACGGGGTCCGTCGTCGTCGAAGCCGCAAGGCCTCGAAGGTGGTAGCCGCGAGAACCCTGACATCCGCGTCGTGCGCGCCCTTCACGCAGGGCTCGAGTTCGCGCTCGTCGGTGGAGGGCCTTCGGAGAGTTCCCATGCAACTCTTTTGTCCAGAGCTCGCGTCGAATGCTGCGGCGACTCGCCGCCGGCATGACGGCGGCTTCGACGATCCCCTGCGCTCGACGAGCGTCTCACGATCAAGGGACCTCATCCTGGGTTTCGGGCCGGACACGCGGATAGGCTGGCTCGAAGACGAAGCCGTTGCACCTGGCAGGGTGGAGGCCGACGACATGAATCGCCAACAGCAGTCCCGGGTGGATGCGCCCGTGCGCGGCGCGTTCCGCGAGCCGGACCGAGTTCGGTTGGAGTGCATCCCCCTGCTCTGTGCCCTGGTGGCCTGCACGGGGGTCGATGGGCGGACACGCTCCGAGGCGACACCCGCCGCCGTGCGGATCCCGTTCACGCTGACCGCGGCGGACAACCTCTCGATCCGTGCCACCCTGAACGGGACCGACTCCGTGGAGCTGATGTTCCACACCGCCGTCGATTCCGTGTCGATGACGAAGGAGGCCATCGCACGGCTGTCTCGCTTCACCGCCGACGAGTCGATCGCCGTCCAGAGCTGGGGTGGGACGACGCAGGCGCGACACAGCACCGGCAACACGCTGCAGATCGGCGCTCAGGTCTGGCGCGACCTCGACATCACCGAGGACGACAACTCGGGGCGGGGCACCGACGGGAAGTTCGGGCCGAGTCTCTTCGCCGGGAAGGTCGTCGAGATCGACTTCGACGCGCGTCAACTGGTGATCCACGCGACGCTGCCCGCGATCGATCCACGCTTCGAGCGTCTCGACCTCACCTGTCGGCAGGGACTCCTGTTCGTGACGGGCGAACTCGGCGTCGGCGAAGGCCAGTACACCACCGAGTTCATGCTCCACACCGGCTTCGGCGGCACGGCCTTGCTCGACGAGCCGTTTCTCCGCACGCACGGGCTGGACGAGAAGCTCGTGACGATCAGCGAGAGCGTGCTGAGGGACTCCTACGGCAATCCGGTCAAGACCCGCAAGGTGCGCCTGCCGAGCCTGCGCCTGGGCGCGTTGACCTTCACCGACGTGCCGGTCGGCATTTTCGAGGGCGCGCTCGGCTCGCAGCACGTGCGCCTCCTCGGCGGCGGGCTGCTGAAGCGCTGCAACCTCATCATCGACACCGAGAATCGCCACCTCTACGTGGCGCCCAGCGGCCTGAAGGACGCACCGTTCGAGTCGTGATCTCCGCCTCCGCGGCTCCTCGCGTCCGGCGTGGATTCCACGGGATGATGTGGCTCACGGGTTCCGGAGCGTCAGCGCCGGACGCAGACAGGTAGGATCCTCCCACTCGCCAACCCCCCGGCGCGGACCGGTGCTACAGTCCGCTTCCGGGTTCAGTAGACGCTGAGTGTCGCCACTGATGACGGTGGCGCGACGAAACGGTCTTTTGCGGAAGCGGTGACGCCATGCGGTTCTCTTCTTCGGCCTTTTCCTTCCGCGGAGTTCGTGGTCCCCGAGCCCTGCGCGTCGCGGTGGTCGCGCTCTTCGTCATCTCCTTGAACGCCTCGGCCGCCGCTGCGCCGCAGGCCGCCGCGCTCGCTCCGCGCTTGCGCGCGGTCTGTCCCGCGCCCCGGTTCCCGAGCCCGCAGGTCGAAACGAGCGGGACGGCGGGGAATTCCGTCCATGGCGACGTGGACGGCGACGGCGATCAAGACCTCGTCGTTTCGGTCGCCGGTGGCCTGAACGTCCTGCGCAACCGGGGCAACGGCGCCTTCGCTTTGTCCGAGATCCACGCGGGCACCAGCGTCGGAGCGCTCGGCGACCTCGATGGGGACGGAGATCTCGACCTCGCGGGCGGCGACACCTCGGCCTCCCTGGCCGTGCTCTTCAACTCCGGCAACGGCACGTTCGGTGCGCCGGTCTTCTATCCAGGTGGGTTGGCGCTCGGCGGCCTCACGATCGGGGACGTGGATCTCGACGGCGACCGCGACGTGGTCGGCACGGACGCGGGGCAGAGCAAGGTCGTGGTGTACCTGAACCAAGGCGGCGGAACGTTCGCTCCGCGGGTCACCTTTCCTGGACCCTCTCAAGCCTCTGACTTGGTGCTCGACGATCTGAACGGGGACACCTATCCCGACGTCGCGGTTCTGGGCGCGGATCAGAACGCCTACCTGTGCGTGCTGATGAACCAGGGGAACGGGTCGTTCGGTCCCCTGAACTACCTGCCCGTCACCTTCGCGTCGAAGATCGAGAGCGGCGACCTGGACGGGGACGGTGACCGCGACCTGGTCGCGGCCGCCACGAGTCCTGACGGCGAGGTCTGGGTGTACCGGAACGCGGGCAATGGGACGTTCGCCAGCCCCGCGATCTACTCGGCAGGAGTCACGGCCACCTCGGTCGCCATCGGAGACACGGATGGGGACGGGGATCTGGACCTCGCCGTCGCGAGCCCGCACTACTTCTTCTACGGCATCGGGATCCTCGAGAACCAGGGCAGCGGCACCTTCTCGGGTCCGACGTGGTACACGACGCGTTGGAGCCCGGATGGCGTGGCCATCTCCGATGTGAACGGAGATGGGGCGCCCGATCTGGTCACCACCCATGCCGGGGACGCGAACGTCGCGGTGACGCTGAATCGAGGCGACGGGACCTTCAACACCTGCGCCGCGTACTGGACGGGCCCGACGCCGCACGAAGTGGTGCTCGGCGATCTGGACGGGGACGGCGACCGCGACGTGGCCGCCGCCCTCGAGGGCTTCCAGGGCGGCAGCGTGGCGGTGCTCGAGAACGTCGGAGCCGGGCACCTGGCCAGCGCCTCGCTCTACGCCACGGGCACGGCCCCGGTCTCCCTGGCGATGGACGATCTGGACGGCGACGGGGATCGCGACTTCGCCGTCGCCAACCGCACAGGGAACAGCGTCTCGGTGCTCCGCAACCTGGGCGACGGCACCTTCCCTCCTTCCGTGGCCTACGCCACCGGATCGAGCCCGCGCTCCGTCGCGATCGGCGACCTGGATGGGGACGGGGACCGCGATCTGGCCGTCGCGAACATCGGCGGCGCGAGCGTGTCGGTGCTCCGCAACTCGGGCACGGGCACGTTCGCCGCGCAAGTCCCCTTTGCCGCGGGCCTGGTGGAGGCGGTGACCATGGCCGATCTGGACCGGGACGGAGACCTGGACCTCGCGCTCGCGAACACGGGCAGCAACGCTGCCTCGCTGCTGTTCAACTCGGGCACCGGCTCGTTCGGGTCGCAGGTGCTCTATGGCGTCGGGACGCAGCCCTTCTCCGTCGCGAGCGCCGATCTGAACGGGGACGGCGGGGCTGACCTCGTGCTCGCGAACTACGGCAGCGACGACGTCTCCGTGCTGCTCAACCTGGGCAACGGAACCTTCGCCACGCTCGTGACGCTTGCGGTGGGCGAGCGCCCGCTGTCCGTGGCGATCGAGGACCTGAACGGCGATGGCAAGCCGGATCTCGCCGTACGGAACCACGGCGACGGCAACGTCTCGGTTCTCCTGAGCCGGGGGGCGACGTTCGCGCCCGAGCGGACGTTCGGCGTCATCGGCAGTCACGACGACACTGGGTCGTACGTGAAGGAGGGCCTGGCGATCGGCGATCTGGACGGCGACGGCGTGCGAGACCTCGTGACCACGGGGGCTGGAGGCGTTTCGGTCCTCCGGAACCTCTGCCACTGAGCGCCCTGCACTTGTTCCGTTGTCGGCGCGCCTGAGCGCGCCGAGGTCACCCCGCTTTGAGCAAACTACGGCGCGCCGAGAGAGCCCACGAGCGAACCCGGCAAGGCCCCGCGTGCGCTCGAGCTTCGGCATCCCGGCGTTGACGAAGGTGTCGCGTGCGAGGGCACCGTGATCGAAAACGGACGCTCGAGGTGCGCGGCGAGGTTTGGGAGCGTGCTTTCATTGGGAGCTGGTTCGGCTGTTCACGCTCAAGGTGAGTGCCGAGCCAAGAAAGAAGACTCCGATTGTGAGCCAGGATTTCAAGACGACCCCATCGTCACTCAGCTCACCCCAGATCATCGCGAGGGAGAGGACGATCCCAAGCACGATGCAGACGATGCAGATGGTGTAGCAGGCCTTGTTGAGCTTTTGGATGTTCATGATTCGATTTGGTTGTGCGGCCCTACCGTCCGCTGAGGTGAGCCACGCCGCCGACAGGGACAGCGTAGTACACGGTGGGGAGGAGCGCTTCTGGCGGGGAGCCTCGCTCCCACACCTCCGCCAGGAGCGCGTCGAGGTTTTTCGGCTGCTCTGCCAGGGCATTGTGGTGCCACGCTGTCGCGGCGTACGTCGGCACCGCGCTGGCGAAGTCGGCATCGTTCGCCTGGCGCCGCGCGGATTCAGAGAGCCGTACCCCCGCTGGCGAAAGCGGTTCACGCAGAATCGAGCTCCACGGGCCCGAGAACGCGGATTCCTCGCGCTCCGGGAGAGTTTCCGCCACAACGTCGGCTCTGGGCCGCCAGCTGGGCCGCTACGCTAACGGCGCAGTCATCGGCATCCCATGAGCACCGCCAACCAGGAACAGATCGAGTACTGGAACGCCACTGCGGGCCCGAAGTGGGTGGAGCAGCAGGAGCGTCTCGACGCGCAACTGCGCGGGCTCGGCGAGCGGATGCTCGCGCGTCTCGATGTCGCGCGCGGCGCGCGGGTCCTCGACGTGGGCTGCGGTTGCGGAGACAGCACGCTCGCCATCGCGCAGCACGTGGGTCCGGGCGGAACCGTGACGGGCGCGGACGTCTCGGAGCCGATGCTCGCGCGGGCGCGCATTCGCGCGACGGGCGTCGCAAACGTCTCCTTCGTGCGCGCCGACGCGCAAACACACGCCTTCACGGCCCGCAGCTTCGACTGCGTCGCCTCGCGCTTCGGGGTGATGTTCTTCGCCGACTTCAGCGCCGCGTTCACGAACCTGCGCCGCGCGCTCGTCCCCGGCGGACGGCTCGGGTTCGTGTGCTGGCAGGCGCTCGAGAAGAACCCGTGGATGAGCGTGCCGCTGCAGGCGGTGCTGCGCCACGTCGATCCGCCGCCGCCGCCCGCGGTGCCCGGAGCGCCCGGGCCGTTCGGCCTCGACGACCCGGACCGCATCCACCGCGCGCTCGACGCCGCGGGCTGGGCCGACGTCGCGCTCGAGCCCGTGGACGAACCACAGAACGTCGGCGGTTCGCGCACGCTCGACGAGGCCGTGTCGTTCCTGCTGGTCTCGGGCCCGGCCGCCGCAGCGCTGAAGGGCGCGCCGCCGGAGCTGCGCGCGCGTTTTGCCACCGCGCTGCGCGCAGCGCTCGCTCCGTACGTCACCGCCCGCGGCGTAGTTATCCCCGGTGCCGCGTGGATCGTGACGGCACGCGCGTAGGGGCACGTCCGGCCAGCCACGCCCAGCTGTAGGGGCGAGCGGAGCTCACGCCGAGGCCGCCCGACCTGGGGTCTTTCCCGCGCTCAGCCGGGCGCACTCTTCGCGGGCGGCCCGCTCTCGACTGCCGCGTCGCCGAGTTCCTCGAGGAAGTGCGCCAGCTCCTCGGTCGTGAACTCGTTCCAGCCGTGGCATGTGCGCAGCGCGCCCTCGCACATCTGCGTGTCGCAGGCGAACTCGGTGCCGCGCGCCGTCTGGCGCGCGAGCTGCCAGCGGTTGGCGAGCTCGCGCAACTCGGCGGGCGTGATGCGCCGGCGCGAGCGCACGATCGTCGGGTGGCGAGTACGCAGCTCGCCGAACGTCCACCGCGCGAAGCCGTGGCAGAAGAAACCGTGGCGCGCGGCGGCCTCGCAGATCGAGACCTCCTCGTCCACGAACGACATCAAGCGCGTGCGCAACGCCTGGATCACCTCGTCGCGGGTCATCGCCTGCATGGCACAGCCTTCCTGGATCCCGAAGGATCCAGCTCCAGTCTCGGGGCGCGCGCCGCGAGCGGTCAGGGGGCCGAAGTGGGTAGCGCGCGGCGGCGTAGGCAGCAGTGCGCTCGGCGCGGCTGGGCTTCCAAAGAACAAACGGTTCAGAAAGGCTCGCCCGACTCGGGCCTGACAAACCGGTGCTTGTTCTTTCCTCACCAGGCCCGCCTGCGGCGAGTAGAGAGGCTCAGAGTGTGAGCAACAATCCACCCCAAGCGAGCTTCGAGGCCTTGGGGGCGCGAGGGACTCGCGCCCAGGGGGTTCGAGAGTGAGCAAGAACACCCGCGCCGGAGCGGCGCGGGATTCTTGCTCACGCTCTCAGCGCGGCGCGCTCGGCTCCAGGCGCAGGAGCTCGACCTTGCGGAACTCGACCGGGTGGCTCTCGGACTGCAGCGAGAGCGTGCCGTGGTCGAGCAGCTTGGGCGCGCCGGCGGCCAGCAGACGGCGTGCGTCGGCGTCGTTCTCGTCGAGCTGCGGCGCGGAGTACTCGAGCACGCTCTTGCCGTTCACCAGGTGGCGCACCAGTGCGCTGCCGCGCACCTCGACCTCGACCGTGACCCACTGGTCGCCGTGGAAGGTCTCCGAGTTCGAGTCGGTGCAGTGGCGCGTGACCAGCTCGCCGCTCATGACCACGTTGGTGCCGGGCGTGCACAGGTTGGCGGTCGAGCGCGGCGTGCTGCCGTCGCCGCCCAGGAGCTGCACCTCGATCGAGACCGGGAAGTCCTGCGTCTTCAGCATCGTCGCGGGCGTCTGGCCGTGGATCATCACGCCGCTGTTGCGGAACCCCCAGTCCGGCCCGCCGGGGACCTGCGCGCCGGTGAAGCGGTACTCGACGCGCAGGCGGTAGTCGGAGAACGACTCCTTGTAGAAGAGGTGCCCGAAGCGCCCGCCGAAGTCGCTGTAGCCGTCGTAGGCGACCTGCAGCACGCCGTTGGCGACGCGGAAGGTGTTGGCGTAGTTGTCGCCCAGCTCGTGGCCGGCGATCTTCGGCGTCCAGCCGTCGAGGTCCTTGCCGTTGAAGAGCTGGATCCAGTGCTCCGCGCTCGCCGGCGCGGCGGGCTTCGGCTCCTGGAGCACGCGCGTGTGGAGCACGGGCGTGTGGAGCGTGGCGGCGTGGAGCGTGACGGCGAGCAGCGTGGCGAGGGCGGTCATCGACGGAGTGTAGCGCCGCGCGCTCAGCGGCGCCGCGCGGGCACGGGCAGTCCACCCGCGATGCGGCCGTTGAACAGGAATGCGCCCTCGATGCGCCCGCCGGGGCGCGGCGCCTGCAGGCCGCTTCCCTCGAGCTGCCAGCGGCTCAGGAAGAGATCCAGCGGGCGCCCCGGCGCGTCGGCTTCGATGCGCTCGATGGGCTCGTGCGTGACCGGGTTCTCGAAGTGGTGGATGGCGCGCACGACCAGCGAGAGCTCCATGCAGCCGCCGGGCTTGTCGGAGCCCAGGAGCGGCAGCAGCGTCGACCCGCCCGGCTCGTCGCGCAGGTAGCGGCTCTGCGGCCCGAGGTTCGGGCCCACGTAGCTGACGTCGAGCGCGAAGCCGGCCAGGCTCAGCGCCAGCACGTGTCCGCGCGGCAGGTTGCGCGGCAGGCGGCGTGCGTCGCACAGGTAGGTGACCAGCGCGTACTCGTCGCCGGTGCCCTCGCGCCAGGGGTCCTCCGGAAGCGGCGGATTCGCGCGCCCGCTCAGCAGCACGTCGAAGGGCGAGTCGGGCAGGCTGCGCAGGCTTTCGAGCGCCACGCGCAGGCGTCGCGGAGACTCGTAGTAGGGCCACAGCGAGTCGTGCTCGGCGCCTTCCTCGCGATCGAGACGCACCTCGAGTCCGCCGGGCAGGGCCAGGCGCCGGTGCTCGCCCTTCGGGCCGCGCAGGGCCACCGTCTCGCCCTCGCTCCGCACGCGAGCGGCCAGCGCGGCGAGGTCGGTGCTGGGCGGGAACCCGAGGCACTCCAGCAGGAAGTCCATGGCGCGCGGGAGGATACTCTGCAGGCGGCCCCGGGTTGCAGTGCGCGTGCGGTCCTCGGGTAGCATCCGCGCCCCGTTGAAGCCGCGCTCCCTCCTGCTCGCGCTCACGCTCGCCCTGCTGTCGCTCGCCTGCGGCGCGCCGGGCGGTGGGCGGCGCTTCGCGACCCTCTCCGAGCACGCACCGCGTGCGCGCGAGTTCGACGTCCTCGCCTACCGCATCGAGCTCGAGCTCCTGCCCGAGACGCGCTCGATCCAGGCCTGCTGCCGGGTGCGCCTGCGGGCGCTGGAGCAGGCGCTCGACACCGTGCGCTTGGATCTCGTGGGCCTGGAGGTGCAGGACGCGCGCGACGAGCGCGGGCGCGTGCTGTCGTTCACGCGCTCGGCGGGCGAGCTCACGCTCGAGCTCGCCGCGCCGCTCGCCGCGCAGGCCGAGACCGAGCTCGCCATCCGCTACGGCGGCCGACCCGAGCGCGGGCTGTGGTTCGCCGGCCAGCGCGCGGACGGCAGCGGACCGACGCTGGTCTTCAGCCACGGCCAGACCCAGGGCAGCCGCGGCTGGTTCCCGTGCTTCGACGAGCCGGACGAGCGGGCCACGGCCGAGCTCACGCTGACGATGCCCGCGGCGTGGAGCTCCGTGGCCCCCGGCGAGCGCAGCGACGTGGTCGAGCAGAACGGGCGGCGCACGGAGACCTGGCGCTGCGATTTTCCGCATCCGTCCTACCTGACCAGCCTGGTGGCGGGGGAGTTCACGCGCGCGGAGGCGCGCGCGGGCGAGGTGCCGCTGCTCTTCCTGGCCGAACCGCGCTTTGCCGACTGGATCGCGCCGACCTTCGCCGAGAGCGCCGACATCCTCGACTTCCTGGCCGAATACAGCGGCGTCGCCTACCCGTATCCGAAGTACAGCCAGGCGGCGGTCGACAACTTTCCGTGGGGCGGCATGGAGAACCTCTCCGCCACCACGCTCACGCCGCTCCTGCTCGGCGACGTCGAGCTGCGCCGCGACCAGGCGCCGTTCTACCTGCTGGCGCACGAGGCGGCGCACCAGTGGTTCGGCGACTTCTTGACCTGCGCCGACTGGTCGCACCTGTGGCTGAACGAGGGCTTCGCCACCTACTGCACGCTGCTGTACCTCGAGCACTCGCGCGGCGTGGACGACTTCCGCGCCGAGGTGCGCGAGACCCAGGAGGCCTACCTGAACCAGGACGTCGGCGGCGCACGCCGGCCGACGGTGTGGTCGCGCTGGAAGGAGCCCGACGACGTGTTCGACACGCGTGCGTACCAGGGCGCGGCAGCGCGGCTGCACCTGTTGCGCTTCGTGCTCGGCGACGAGGGCTTTCAGGCCGGCGTGCGGCTGTATGTCTCCGAGAACCGCGGCCGCGGCGTCGTCACCGCCGACTTGCAGCGCGCCTTCGAGCGCGCCACGAGCCGTGATCTGGTGCTCTTCTTCGAGCAGTGGCTGGCGCGGCCGGGCTTCCCCGAGTTCGCGCTGGACTGGAACTGGGACGCGGACGCGCGCGCGGTCGAGCTCAACGTCGAGCAGGTGCAGGAGCCCGAAGACGGCACGCCGGCGGTGTTCGCGCTGCCGGTCGAGATCGAGCTCGGGACGCGCGCGGGTTCGCGCTTCGTGCGCGTCGAGCTCGACGAGCGCCGCGAACGCTTCGAGTTCCCCTGCGCCGAGGAGCCGCGTTTCGTGCGCTTCGACGCCCACGGCTGGATCCCGAAGCGCGTCGACGAGGACAAGCCGCTCGAAGAGTGGCTGGCGATCGCGGAGGCCTGCGAGGACGTCAATGCGCGGCGCGAGTCCGCGCTGGTGCTCGGCAGGGCGGCTTCGGGCGCGCGCGCCGACGATCCCGAGCGTGAACGCCTGCGTGCGGCGCTGGTGGCGCGCCTGGAGCAGGACGACTCGGCCTGGGTGCGCGCCGACGCGGCCGCGGCCCTCGGCCTGGCGCGCGGCGACGAGGCGCGCGCGGCCCTGGAGCGCGCGGCGCTCGAGGACGGGGAAGCGCGCGTGCGCAGCGCCGCGCTGTACGCCCTGCGCGCCTTCGGGCCCGACGAACGGCTGGCGCTGGTGGCCGAGGAGGCCTTCGGCGCTGGCTTCAGCTACCAGACGATGGCCGCCGCGGCGGCCTTGCTGTGCTGCGCTGCGCCGGCGCGCGGCTTCGACTTCGTGCGCGCGGGGCTGGAGCTCGATTCACCCCACGACGTGCTCGCCGGCCGTTTGTTGCGGCACCTGGCCGAGCTCAGCGACGCGCGCGTGCCGGCCGAGCTGCGCCGCTGGGCCGCCGATCCCGCGCTCGCGCCCACGGCTCGCGCGGTGGCCGTCGAGTGCCTCGGCGGCTTGAATCGCGAACGGCCCGCGACGGGGCGCTTCCTGGTTCCCTTCCTGGACGAGGAATCGTTCCACCTGCGCCTGGCGACGGTGAAGGCGCTGGCGAACTTCGGCGACGAGGGCGCGCGGCGGGCCCTGGCGGCGTACTATCCGCGCACGCGCACGGCCGCAGAACGCCGCGTGATCGAGGAACTCCTCGAGCGCAGCGCGCGCTAGTGTCCTGACCCCGAAGTTCGCATGCACCTTCCGCCCCCCTCCTGCGCCTGGCCGCGTTGCTCCTCCTCGGCGTATCACTCTGGGTACGCGCTCGTCGTCGCGCCTGGCGAGCCAGAGGATGGTGGCGGAATCTGCCTGCGAACTTCGGGGTCAGGACACTAGACCGGCCGGCGCGACGAACCATGTGGATCCGCACCATCGCGCCCGAGGAAGCCCACGGGCTGGTGAAGAAGATCTACGCCGCCGCCGTGCGGCGCGCGGGCAAGGTGTTCCACATCGTGCGCGCGATGAGCTTGACGCCGCCGGTGCAGGAGTCGGCGCTGCAGCTCTACCAGCGCATCATGTTCGGTTCGAGCGCGCTCTCGCGCCGCCAGCGCGAGATGCTGGCGGTGGTGGTGAGCCGCGCCAACGATTGCCACTACTGAATCTACGCCCACCTGGCCGACCTCCGTGCCGAGGTGGGCGCGATGGACGAGCGCGCGCGCGAGGACTGGCTCGCGCGCCTGGCGCAGGATTGGCGCACGGCCGAACTCTCGGCCGTGGATGCGGCGCTGTGCGCCTACGCGCAGAAGCTGACGCTGGCGCCGGCGTTGATGCAGCGCGCGGACCTCGCGCCCTTGCGTGAGCTCGGCCTCGACGACGCGGCCATTCACGATGCGATCCAGGTCATCGGCTACTTCAACTACATCAACCGCGTGGCCGACGCCGTACACGTCGACCTCGAGCCGGGGATGCCACCCTACCCCGGGTCCCACGGCGAGACATGAGAGCCTGAGCGAGAATCCCGCGCCGCCTGCGAGCTCAGCCAGACGCGCCGTGGGGCTTCCCTGCTCGGCGATCGGCAGGAGCGCCTCGCTGCGCCTACGGCCCAGCGGGAATCCATGGTTGCGACTCCTCGGAGTATTCCTGCGCCAATACGCCTCGTCGTCGCGCCTAGTGTCCCTTCCCCGAAGTAGCGCCAACAATCCGCCGCACTGAATCGCCGTTGGCGGCGTTGCGCCTCCTCCGAGTATTGCAGCGAATACGCGTCGTCGGCGCGCCTTGCCAGCGACGATCCATCACGGTGCCTTGTTGGCGCTACTTCGGGGAAGGAACACTAGCCACGCCGCGTCTGGCTGGCTCTCGGCTGGCGCGGGATTCTTGCTCAGGCTCTAAGACCCCCGAAACGCGCGGGCCCCGCCCTCCGCGAGGAAGGCGAGGCCCGTGTACGGTAGCGCTGGGTCGCGGCTAGAACTTCAAGTCGCGCAGCTCGTCCACGCGGAAGTCGATCGAGATCTCCTCGTCGACGTTGATCAGACGCCCGGTGCCCTTGAACTGGTTGAAGACCAGGGCCCCGCGCATCACGCGTCCATCCTTGAAGTGCACGGTGCACACCTCGGCGGTGCGCGCGCTCAGCAGCATGTCGTAGATGCGCTCCGGATCGACGCGGTTCTTCTTGGTGCTGGTGGTCATGTCGAGGTGGGTCGATACTCAGGTGGTGGCGGGGTGTCGTACGAGCGCGAGCTCGTCGAGGTGAGCGATCAAGGTGGCGGACCAGGTCTCGAAGTTGTCTCCGCGTGCGAGACTCGCGCGCAGCTCCTCGCTTTCGACCATCCGCCCTTCTAGCACGTCTTCCTCGCGAATGCGTACGGACCCTGTCGCGATCGCGGCGAAGACCAATCCGAGGTGCACGGCACCCACGGGGTTGGAATCATCGTTGAGGAAACCGGCGAGACGGAGCTCGGGCTCGCCGAGCAGCACGAGTTCTTCGCTCATTTCGCGCCGCGCGGCGTTGCGCACGAGCTCCGCGCCATCGGCGTGATCGATCGGGTTGATGTGTCCGCCGACGCCGATCGTGAGCTTGTCGAACAGGCGCGCCTCGCCGCCCTTCGCGCGCCGCTTCATCAGCAGGATGCCCTCCTCGCTCGCGACCACGCAGTAGGGGATGGGCTGCTTCCAGGCCGGCGTGCGCTCGGCGCGCTCGCGCTGCACGAAGAAGCCGTGCTGCCCGAGGCGTTCCAGCATCTCGCTGGCCTCCGCGCCCGTCCGAAAGGGGTGGAACCCCTGCGGATAGCAGGAAGGGAAGAGCGCCTCGCGGGGCGCGACGAAGACGAATTCCATGGTGGCTTCAGACCCGGCGCACCCCTATTCGAGGGCGTCCGGACACTCTCAGCGGGCCCCGTGGCCGGCTCAAAACGAGCGGGGCATTCTCGCCGAAGTCCCCAACCTGTCAAGGCCTAGTTGGGTCTTGAGGGGAGAGCCCCAACCGGTAGTAGTCGAGCTCGCGACCCACGGTACGCAGGCGTGCCCAGGCGAGCGTTCGAGGGAGTGCGTGAGAGGCCCTGTAAGCCGGGTTCTGTCCCCTTCTTGCGAAGGGTGGCGACCATTTCTCTGGGATCGGACTCGCGTCCGACCTCGAACGACCTACCCGGGGGCGATCGGCGCGGGTCTCGTCAGCGCCCCCCTATTTGGTCTTTCTCCGGGTGGGGTTTGCCCTGCCAGCCCTGTCACCAGGACCGCGGTGCGCTCTTACCGCACCGTTTCACCCTTACCCGCTCGGGCACTCGTCCCTCGCGGGCGGTCTGTTTTCTGTGGCACTTTCCCTGGTCTCACGACCGGTTGCCGTTGGCAACCACCCTGACCCGAGGAGCCCGGACTTTCCTCCCTCCGCCGTTTGAAGGGCGAAGAGCGGCCGCCCAGACCTCTCACGCGCGCACGAGCATAGCGGAAGTCGCGCCGCAGCGTCAGTGGGACGCCAGCCAGTCCTCGAGCAGGACCAGCGCGCTCCAGGCGTCGCGCTCGGCCTTGATGCCCTTGCCCCGGCGGCCCGCCTCGCGCAGACGCGACTCGGCTTCCTTGGTGGTCAGGCGCTCATCCCACTCGTGCACCTCGAGGTTCGGGAAGCGCGCACGCAGACGCGCGACGAAGGTCTGCACGACCTCCACGCGCCGTCCGGGGCGGCCGTCCATGTGCAGCGGCAGGCCGACCACGAGCGTGGTCACGTTGCGCTCGGCCAGGAGCCGTTCGATGTGCGCGAGCAGCGTCTCGGCGTCGCCTTCGTGGCGTAGCACGCCCAGCGGCTCGCAGGCGATGCGCAGCGCGTCCGCCGAGGCGAAGCCGCACTTCTTGTCGCCGTAGTCGATGGAGAGGACGCCGCCCATGCGCGCGCTCAGAGGTAGCGCTCGCCATCGCGTGCCAGGCGCTCGACGATGCGCTTCACGTCCTGGGCGCGCTCGCGCGGACACACCAGCGTGGCGTTGCCGGCGCGCACGACCACCAGGTCCTTCACACCCACCAGGGCGATGATCTCGTCGCCCTCGGCGTAGGCCAGGCACCCGCTGGAGTCCTCGGCGATCAGGCGCGCGTCCTGGGCCAGCACGGGGAAGTTGCCGTCCGGATCGCGAGGGTGGAGCTCGGGCAAGGCGGCCCACGAGCCCACGTCGCTCCAGGAGTAGTCGATGGGCAGCATGCGCACGTTGGCGGCCTTCTCCAGCACGGCCACGTCGATGGCCACGCTGGGCAGCTCGGGATAGACGCGGGCGAGCGCTTCGCCTGCGCGCACGCGGGCGAAGCCTTGCGCGATCTGCGGCGCGTGCGCGCGCAACGCGGCCTGGATCGCGCTCGTGCGCCACACGAACATGCCCGAGTTCCAGAAGTGGCGCCCGCTGGCCAGGAACTCCTCGGCGCGCGCGCGCGGCGGCTTCTCGACGAAGCGCGCCACCGCGTGCACCGGGATCGCGCCGCGCTTCTCCGTCTGTGCGCCGGCCTCGATGTACCCGTAGCCGGTCGCCGGGTGGTCGGGCTTCACGCCGAAGATCACCAGCGCGTCCGCGGCCGCCGCCTCCTCGGCCGCGGCCACGAGCGTGGCCTGGAAGGCCGAGGTCGGATGGATGACGTGGTCCGAGGGCAGCACGACCTGCACCGCGTCGCGCGCGCGCTTGGCGACTTCCTCGGCCGCGAAGGCCACGCACGGCGCCGTGTTGCGCGCCGCGGGCTCGGCCAGGATGTTGGCGCGCGGGAGCTCCGGCAGCGCGGCGCGCACGAGCTCCGTCTGGCTCTCGGCCGTGACCACCAGGATGCGCTCCCAGGGCACGAGCCCCGCCAGCCGCGCGCAGGTCTCGGCGATCATCGGCCGTCCGCCCCACACGGGCAGGAACTGCTTCGGTCGCGCGCGCCGGCTGGCGGGCCAGAAGCGCGTGCCGGAACCGCCGGCCATCACCACCGCGTAGAGCTCGGGACGGGTCATGGCCGCAGTCTCGGGATTCGCGCCTCGCGCCTCAACCGTTCTGCGCGAAGAGTGCGCTGGATCGCGTCCGTCCGTGGCCCGTCTGCCACGCTCAGAAGCGCGGACCGAGCGCCGAGAAGTGCGGCAGCGGCAACCTGCGCTCGGGGTCGTCGTCGAAGGAGCGGATCCACTCCAGGATCGAGTTGCGGATCGTGACCTCCGGGCGCTCGAAGTCGCCGCGCACGGCCACGCGCCACAGGTTGTTGTTGAGCCAGTAGAGGATGCGGCTGAGCACACCGAAGTGCTCGAGCAGCCCGTAGCGCACCTCGAGGTCGTAAGCCAGGCGCCCGTCGAGGTCCTGCCAGCCCTGGCCGACGAGATCGAGCAGCGCGCTGCGGATCTCGAGGTGCGAGACCTGGATGCGTCCGTCGCGCAACTCGAAGCGCGAACGCAGGCGATCGAACAGCCCGGTGCGGTCGAAGCCGAGCTGCAGGAACAGCTCGCGCATCACCGGGATCGACCACAGCGCGCCGTCGTCCAGCGACAGCGAGCCGCGTCCGACCAGGGCCAGGACTTCGCCCGGCGTGCCCGAGAGCTGCAGCGCGGCGTCCAGGAAGCCCTCGTCGGCGATGCTGGACTGGAACACGCCGCGCAGCAGGCCCGCCACGCTCACGCGCTCGAGACGCAGGCCGACGTCGAAGCGGTAGGGCTCCGAGAGGTCCACGCCCAGGGCCTTGCTCGCGCCGCCCTGCACGCCGCCCAGCGACTCCAGACGTCCGCCCTCGAAGTCGCCCGAGAGGTTGTCGATCGTCAGGCGCCCGTCGACGTAGCCGGCGATCATGCTGGCGTCGTTGAGTTCGCGCTCCGCGATCGTCGCTTGCAGCCCGTCGATGCGCGCCCAGCCGCGCGTGCGGTTCGACTCCTGCAGCAGCTCCTCGAGCGCGATCTTCGCCTCGGCGATGCGGATCGGCAGGCCCAGGCTCAGCTCGAGGTCGTGCGCGCGCATCGCGCCGCGCAGCGCGACCTTGCCGCGCTTGTCGGCCTCCGAGGTCACCAGCAGGCGCGCGCCGAGCACGTCCAGCGCGCCGCGCCAGCTGGGATTGGAGCGCAACGCTTCCAGCGCGCTCGGGCTCAAGATGCCGGCCAGGTGGTCGGCGTCGAGCGGCAGGTTGCGCGTCGAGAGCTCGGCCTGCAGCGCGCGGCCGTTGGCGTCGCTCCAGAAGCCCTCGCGCGCCAGCCAGGGATCGGCCGCGCTCACGCGCGCCAATGCCGCGAGCGGGAAGGTGAGCACGTCGGTGAGCTCCAACGGATGTCCCGCCAGGGTCGCGCGCACGCGCGGGCTGGTCAGGATCTCGTCCTGCTGCGTGAGCGTCCCGTGCAGGTCATGCAGCTGGAATTCGCGCGCGCTGAGGTCGTTGTGGCGCAACTGGATGCGGTAGCGATTCTTCGGCGGCGCGGGGCTGGCCGGATCGAACTCGGTCTCCAGCGCGAAGTCCACCGGGCCGGCCAAGGTCCAGCTGGAGAGGTCGATGCCCTGACCCGTGCCGCCGCTGGCCAAGGTCGTGACGAGCGCGCCCTTGAAGCTGGTGTTGGTGGCGTCGATCCCGGCGCCGTAGACGTGCACGCGCGCCGGACCGACCTCAGGGATCGCGCCGCGCGCGAACAGCTCCACGCCGCTCGGCCATGAACCCGCCAGACACAGCTGTGAAGAACTGCGCACCTCCTCGCCCTGCTCGGCGGTCTGGATCAGGATGCGGCCGTGGAGGTCGCGCACCTGGCGCTGGAAGAACTGCGGCTGCACGTGGACCTCGAGTGGCGTGCCCTCGACCGCCGTGGCGAAGGGTGCGCTCACGCTGGGGTGCGCGCCGCGAAAGCGCACGTGCATGCGTCCGACCGCGCCGTAGTCGGCGACCTCGCGCTGCAGCGTGGGGAAGCGGCTGGCGAGGACGTCGAAGTCGCGGCCCTTCAGGCGCAGCGCGTCGATGTCGATGGCGAGCTCCTGCAGGAGGGGCGCGACGTAGCCGTGCTCGAACACCGGCGGCAGCGCTTCCTCGCGCACCCAGCCGTGCACGCGCGCCTGCGCCCCGACGCCCTCCGCGCCGCGATTGTCGAAGGAGTAGGCCACGCCGAAGGCGCGCTTCTTCAGCAGCGGATCGTCGCGCCGGTGTGCGACCTCGCGCGCCCAGCGCAGGGCGAGTTCGCCGTTCACGCCGTCCATCTGCACCGGCATCTCGCTCCAGCGCAACGACGTACCGTGCACCTGGAACGTCCCCGCGCCGCTGGTGCCGCCGAGTTCGGGCCCGGTGCGCAGGCGGAAGTCGCCAGCCAGGGTTCCACCTTCGGGGGCGAAGGAAGGCACGATCCACTCCAGGTGCTGGTTCCCTTGCAGCGCTGCGCTGAGCGCGGGCGAGATCGCCAGCGAGGGCGTCGAGAGCACGAGGTCGAACTCGGGCAGAGCGAGAGGACCGGGATGAGGCGGCGCCAGGACTTGCGTCCAGCCCTGGAGCGTGCCGCTGCCGTGCTGCGCGCTGATGTCGCGCACCGACAGTCGCAGCGGGTACGGGCGCGTGCTGTCGTCGCCCAGCAGGAGCTCGCCGCGCACCCCGGTCAGCGGCAGGGCGAGCCCGCCGCGCGGATCGCCGGGGTAGCCCGCGTAGGTCAGCGACACCTCGCCCTGGG
The DNA here is from genome assembly GCA_009691855.1 of Planctomycetota bacterium. Taxonomy (GTDB): domain Bacteria; phylum Planctomycetota; class UBA1135; order UBA1135; genus JABFRZ01. The sequence goes on from SIAI01000005.1 coordinate 87,286, forward strand.
CGCGCACAGCCAGCGCGAGGTCGCGTGTCCAGCCCTGCGCGTCGCGGCCGAGCGTGAGCGTCCCCGCCATATCGACGTGTCCGTGCGGGTCGAGCATCTCGCGCACGTAGGCGAGCGAGTGCTCGAGGCCCACGGCCGCCAGGTCCGCGCGCTCGATCGAGACGTGCGCCGCCTGGCCCCAGGCCCGCAGCCAGGCACCGTTCGGCACTTCGCGACCGAGCTCGGCCGCGAGCTCGAGCGGCGTCTCGCCCGCGCGCGCGCTCAGCGTCGCCCACGCGGCCCAGGCCGCGCGCGCCTCCACGTCCAGCCCCGGACCGGGCGCGAAGTCCGCCTCGAGCTCGGCCGCGAAGGCGTCGATGGGCGGCAAGCCGTCACTCAGTCGTGCGCGCCCGTCCTGCAGTGACGCGCGCAGGTGTCCGTGCGAGGGCACCGCGGCCCTGCGGCTGAGCTCGAAGGAGGCGTCGAGCGAGAGCTGCACGCTGCCCTCTTCGAGCGGCAGCCGCGCGGCCTGGGCCACGCCCGGCAGGCTGCGCGTGGCCAGCTCGAGCTCGCGCGCCGCGGCCCACAGGCGCACGCTTTCGTCGCTGACCTCTCCGCTGAGGCGGATCGGCTGCTCGGCGTCGAACACGCCGCCCAGCGAGGGAGCCAGCCGTCCGGCGAGCTCGAGCCGACCCGGGCCCAGTGGGCGTGCGCACAGTTCCACGCGTCCGAGCTGGAAGCGCGAGCGGTCGGCGAGCTCCAGGCTCAGCTCCAGAGCGCTCACGGACACGGGCGGCGGAGCGGCGTCCGCGCTCGTCCGCAGATGCGGGCCCACCAGCGTCTGCAGGTCGGCCAGGAGGCGCGGGCCCAGCAGCAGGTGTCCGCCCTGGATGCGCAGCGCGCGCAGACCGTCGAGCCGCGGTTCGAGCACGACGTGTACGCGCTCCAGCAAGAGTTCGTCGGCGCCCGCCTCGTCGGGTGAGGCGAAGGCCAACCCGGAGAGCTCGAGCCCGGGCTCGAACCAGGTGAGCTCCGCACGCACGAGCGTCAGGCGTGCGCCTGCTGCACCCAGCTCGCGCGCCAGGCGCTCACGCACCCAGCGCGTGAGCAAGCCGCTCTGCTCGACGAACACCAGGCTCGCCATGACGAGCAGCAGGAGGGCGGCCACGCCCACCAGGAAGCGCCGCGACCAGGTGAGCATGGGCTAGCTCGGGAGCGCGCGCAGGGACGGCTCCAGCGCGGCGGGGGTCACGCCGCCGCCGATGAACACGCGCTCCACGCGCTTGCCGATCGAGCAGGTGACGGCGTAGGGCACGGTCCCGGTGCGCGCGGCGATCTCCTCCGCGCGTATGCGCGCGCCGCCGTCGGCGCCGATCAAGGTCACCTTCTCGCCCACGCCCACGCCGGGCACGTCGGTGACGTCGATGGTGGTGTAGTCCATCGAGATGCGTCCGACCATCGGCACGCGCCGGCCGCGCACCAGCACCTCGCCCTGGTTGCCGAGGCGCCAATCGACGCCGTCGTCGTAGCCCACCGGCAGCACGGCGATGCGCGAGGCGCGCGTGGCGTTCCAGGTGCCGCCGTAGCCCACGCTCTCGCCCTTCTTGACCTCCTGCACGTGCACGATGCGCGTGCGCACGGACATGACCGGGGCGAGCTCGGGATGGAACAAACGCGGGTCGGGGGCGATGCCGTAGGCCGCCGCGCCGACGCGCACGGCGTCGTACAGCGGCGCGAGGCCCGAGAGCACGCAGGCGGAGTTGGCCAGGTGCACCCACGCGCGCCCGCTCGGCCCGTCGAACAGCCCCAGCTCGCGCGCGCGCGCCACCAGCGCGCCGAAGTCCTGCGCCTGGCGGCGCGCGCTCTCGGAACGCGCGCCGTCGGTGGCGGCGATGTGCGTCATCAAGCCCGAGAGCACCAGGAAGGGGCCCGAGCGCAGCTCCTCGAGCGCGCTCAGCGCCTCTTCGCTGGTCATGCCCAAGCGGTTCATGCCGGTGTCGACCTTGAGGTGGATGCGCGCCTTGGTCGCGGCGCCGCGCGCGGTCTTCGCCAGCGCGCGGAACAGCTCCAGCGAGGGCACGGCCACCTCGACGCCCTGGCGCAGGGCGGGCAGGGCTTCGTCGCCCAGCACCGGCCCGAGCACCACGATGCGCGCGCGCACGCCGACACGGCGCAGCTCCAGGGCCTCGTTGCAAGTGGTGACGCACAACGCCTGCGCGCCCGCGCGCAGCGCGTGGTGCGCGATCGCGGCCGCACCGTGACCATAGGCATCGGCCTTGGCGACCAAGAGCACCGCGACCGAGGAGCCGACCAGGCGCCGCACCAACCCCAGGTTGCGGGCCAGGGCATCGAGATCGATTTCGGCCCAAGCTCGCGAGGAATCCACGCGCTCAGAACATAGCGATGGGGTCGTGCCGTTCAACGCTCCTGCGGGCGCGCGACGGACGCGCCGCCGAACTCGAGCAGGTACAGCGGCTCGAGCGCCTGCGCCGCGCGCAGCGTTCCAGCGGCGACCCGCGCGCGCCCCAGGGCGAGCAGGGCGCGCGCGCTCGGACGCGCCGTGCACTCGATGCGCGCCGCGCTTCCAGCCGCGAGGCCAGCCGCTTCGGCCAGGCCCGGGTGGCCGAGGATCCGCCCGCCTTGCGCGCAGCACTCGGCGAGCTCGGCCGCGCGCAGGGCCGCCGGCGGCGCGAGGACCTCCAGGCCCTGCGCCGTGCGCTCGTAGCGCGCGTGATAGAAGCGCCCGGCGCGCGCGTCGAAGACCACGCTCGCGCTCTCGCCGGGCGCAAGTTCGGCGAAGGCCAGAGCCTCGAAGGAGCACAGGCCGTAGAGCAGCGCTCCGGTCCCGCGCGCCAGGGCCTGGGCGGTGGCGATGCCCACGCGCAGGCCGGTGTAGCTGCCCGGGCCGAGGCCCACGAACACGGCGTGGAAGGCGTGCGCCCCGGCCACGCGCTCGACCCCGGATTGAGCCAGGAGCACCTCCAAGCGCGGCACGAGGTCGCTGGCGTGGCTACGGCCGTCGAGTTCCTCACCCCATACCGCAGCGCCCAGGGCCAAGGCCAACGAGGCCTCGCGCCGCGACGTCTCCAGGGCGAGGTCGAGCGCCGTCACGGGGTCGGGCTAGCCGCTGTTGAAAAAGTCCCGTCGCGAGGCACAGCGCTTTTCGTCAGGGCCAGGAACGCGACGCAGAGACGGCGGAAGCGGCCTTCCTGGCCGCCGAGCACGGCCTGGATTGATACCGCACGTCGAGCCTGACGACGCACCGGCGAAAAGCGCGAAGCCGTAGCAGGGACCTTTTTCAACAGCGGCTAGGCCCCGATCTCGCGGGCGATGCAGTTGGCGAGCTGCTGGGCGCGGCTGCGGACGTGGCCCTCGTCCGGGCCCTCGACCATCACGCGCGCCAGGGGTTCGGTGCCGGAATAGCGCAGCAGCACGCGCCCGTCCTCGCCCAGCTCGCTCTCGATGCGCCGCACCTCGTCCATCACGCGCGGCACGTCGGAGAGGTTCGGCTTGCGCTCCACGGGGACGTTGATCAGCACCTGCGGGAAGGCGCGGAAGGCGCGCGCCAGCTCGGAGAGGGGCACCTTCTGGCGGCGCAGGACCTGCAGCACGCGCAGCGCGGTGTAGGTGCCGTCGCCGACGTAGAAGTTGTCGGCGCCGAAGACGATGTGCCCGGACTGCTCGCCGCCCAGGGCCAGCTTTTCGGCGCGCAGGGCCTCGACCACGCGCCGGTCGCCGACGCCCACGGTGGTGACCTGCACGCCGACCTCGCGCAGGGCACGGTGCAGGCCGCGGTTCGACATGACCGTGGCCACGATGCGCGCGCCGGGCAGCGTCCCGTGCTGCATGCGCTCGCGCGCCAGCAGGGTCAGGAGCCCATCGCCGTTCACCAGCGCGCCGTGCTCGTCCACCAAGAGGCAGCGGTCGCCGTCGCCGTCCAAGGCGATGCCCAGGTCGGCGGAATGGAGTCGCACGGCCTCCTGCAGGCCCGCGGGGTGGGTCGAGCCGCATCCCTGGTTGATGTTGTCGCCGTCCGGCGCACAGGCCAGCGAGACCACATGCGCCCCCAGGCGGCCCAGGATGCGCGGCGCGACGCGGCTGCCGCCGCCGTTGGCGCAGTCGAGCACGATCGAGAGCCCGTCGAGCTTCAGCCCGGCGACGGCCTCCATCAAGTGCGCCAGGTAGGCGTTCTCGAGCGTCGGATCGGCCTCGGGCAGGGCGCCCCGGGGGAGCGCCTCGGGCCGCGCGCGCAGCTCGGCCTCGATCTCGTCCTCGGTCGCGTCCGGCAGCTTGTCCGCGGCGCCGCTGAAGACCTTGATGCCGTTGTCCTCGGCCGGGTTGTGCGAGGCCGAGACCATCAGCGCCAGATCGAAGCCCTTCAGGCGCGCGAGCACGGCCAGGCCGGGGGTCGTGATCAGGCCGGCGCTGGTCACGCTCGCGCCGCTCTGGCCCAGCCCGCGTGCGACGGCGGCTTCCAGCGCCGGGCCCGAGCGCCGGCCGTCGTGTCCAACCAGCGCGCGCATGCCGCTGCGGCCGCGCCCGAGCACCACGCCCACCGCGCGTCCGAGGGCCGAGACCGCGTCGACGGTCAGCCAGCCTTCACCGAAGCGGCCGCGGATCCCGTCAGTACCGAAGAGGCGCTCGTGCTTCAAGGGCACCCAGTGTCCCCGATCGACACGGCGCGGACAAGCGCGGGTTCGGGCTCCGTCGGCGCTCGCGCGCGACTCGCGCCCAGGAGCGCGGCGGAGTTCAGCGCTCGCCGCTCGCGCCCGGCGCGTTGCTCGCGCTGCGCGCGGCGCGCGGTTCGAGCAGCACCTCGGCGTCGGACACGAGCAGCACGTCGAGCTGCTCGTGCTCGCCGCGCCCCAGGCCCGCGCGCTGCGCCTCGCTCGAGGCGCTCCACGCCTGGCGCCAGGTCCAGCGCACGCGCGCAGAACGGCCCTCGCCGTCGGGAGCGAGCTCGGCCACGTCCACGAACACGCGCAGGTTCTGCTCCACGAAGCGCCGCAGCAGGCCGAAGCGCTCGATCATCGCCGGTGCGGCGGGGTCCGCGTCCTGCGGGATCAGCCCCAGGGTCGTGATCGCGAAGCGCGCGCTCTGCGCGTGCGGCGGCAGAGTCCAGCGTTCGAGCTCCGCCGCGCGCCCCGGATCCAGGCTGACCAGCGCGATGTCGATCGCCAGCGTGCCGATCTCGCGCGCCACGGGCACGATCGGAACGACGGCGTAGACGTCATTCACGAGCGACAGCTGGCGGTCGCGCAGCGCGGGGTGCAGGTCGACGCGCCGGCGCAACTCGTCGCGGTCCTCCAGCCCGGCCAGGATCGGCGCCAGGGTGACGGCCGATTTCTTCAGCTTCTCCAGCTCCTTGGCTGGACCGTGGACCTGCACCGAGGCGCTGGGTTCGAAGCGCAAGTTCTCGCGCAGGAGCTGTAGGCGCGGGTTCATGCCGTGCACGTCGATCTCCAGGTCCTTCGGCACCAGGCTGAAGGAACACGTGTCGTAGTGCTCGGCGTACAGCGCGGGCGGTGCGCCGGCCTTCCACGAGTACTCCAGGCCGCCCTCGTCTTCCCAGCGGATGTCGCGCGTCGAGATCTGCCCGCCCTCCCAGGCCGCCTGGTCGATGCGCAGCACGCCGCGCACGGCGCCCTGCAGGCTCTCGAGCTGGCGCCGCGTGCCGGTCACCTCCACCGCGACGAGGTCGCGGCTCTCGGACAGCTGGTCCTGGTCGTTGGCCAGCAGCACCAGCACCTCCTCGGCGCGCGGCTCCTTGTCGCGGCGCTTCTGGCCATCGACGAAGCGCACATGGAACTCGCGCGACTCCTGCAGCCCCTGGTGGGCGATGAAGAAGATCACCACCGCCAGCAGCAGCGAGCCCGGCAGCCACACCAGGTCGCGGCGCAGCGCGCGCCACAGCGGCAGCGCCAGTCCGGCCGCCTCGCCGGTCGGACTGCGCCGGCCCAGCAAGAGCCGCCCGAGCTCGCGCTCCAGCTCCTCGGGCGCGACGTCGGTGCGCAGCGTCCCATCCTTGGCCAGCGAGATGGAGCCGGTCTCCTCGGAGACGATCAGCACCACCGCGTCGGACTCCTCGGATTGTCCCAGGCCGGCGCGGTGGCGCGTGCCCATCGTGGCCGAGGGCAGCGCGCCCTCCGACAGCGGCAGGATGCAACCGGCGGCGGCGACGCGCTCCTTGCGGATCACGACCGCGCCGTCGTGCAGCGGGGTCTCGGGATGGAACAGCGTCTCCAGCAGCGAGGCCTTGACCTCGGCGTCGATCGGCGTGCCGGTTTCCAGCACGGACGAGAGCGAGGTCTCGCGCTCGAACACGATCAGCGCCCCGCGCCGGATCGCGGCCAGCGCGCGCGCGGCCTCGACCACCTCGCGCGCCACCCCGCCGCCGGCCTTGGGCACCAGGCCCAGGATCGAGTGCTCGCCGAGCTGCGCGATGCCACGCCGCAGCTCCGACTGGAAGATGACCACGAAGCCCACCACGATGAAGCCGGTCGAGCTCTTCAGCAGGTGCTCGAGCTCCTCCAGCTTGAGCCAGCGCGAGAGGCCCCACAGGCCCACCACGCCGACCATCACCGACAGGAACAGCCCGCGGATCAGGCGGTTGCCGCGCGTGGTGCGCACGAAGCGCAGGAACAGGTGGATCCCGACCGCCAGGATCAGGATCTGCAGGCCCCAGAGGAAGTAGCGCATGGTCAGCCAGCTCCTCGATCGACCAAGGCCTGGACCACGCTCAAGGCCGCGCGCGCTGGAGCGACCTCGTGCACACGGTGTAGCTCGGCCCCGAGCTCGGCGCCCAGCACCAGCATGGCCAGGGTCTCGCTGCCGCGCCGGGCGGGCTCGCGCTCGCCCGAGAGGCGTCCCAGGAAGCTCTTGCGCGAGACGCCGAGGCACAGCGGGAAGCCCAGGGAACGCAGCTCGGGAAGCGCGCGCATGAGTGCCAGGTTGTGCTCGAGGTCCTTGCCGAAGCCGAAGCCCGGATCGAGGGCGATCCTAGCAGGCGAGATACCCGCAAGCCATGCGGCCCGCGCGCGCGCGCGCAGGTGTCGCGCGACCTCGTCCACGACGTCGGCATAGTGCGGCGCGCGCTGCATGTCCTGCGGCGTGCCTTGCATGTGCATCAGGATCAACCCAGCGCCGCGTTCGGCCACCAGCGCAAGGAGCTCGGGATCGAAGCGCCCGGCGCTGACGTCGTTGACCACCTGCGCGCCCTGCTCGAGGGCGGCGCGCGCCACGCGGGCCTTGGTGGTGTCGATCGATACGCCGGCGCCGGCCGCAGCCAGCGCGGCCACCACCGGCACGACGCGCTCGCACTCGACCTCGGCCGCCACGGCCTGCGCGCCCGGGCGCGTGGATTCGCCGCCGACGTCGAGCCAGTCGGCGCCCTGCGCCAGGAGCTCGCGCCCGTGGGCGATGGCGCGCGCGGGATCGAGCTGCTGACCGCCGTCGGAGAAGCTGTCGGGCGTCACGTTGACGATGCCCATCACCGCCGGAGCACCGGGCGCCCAGAGGGCGGCGTCGAGGGCGCTCGCGAGTCCACGCGCGGTGGGGGAGCGCGACGCCAGGGCGCGCAGCTCGGCCGCCGGGATCCACAGGCGCGCGCGCTGCGCGCCGAGCAGCGCGAGCTCGCTGGCCGGAGCCGACGCGAGCAGCGCCAGCTCACTCGCGGGGACGGCCGCCGGAGCGAAGGTGAGCTCGACGCGCTCGGCGTTCGAGCGCGGACGACGGCCATGGCACACGAGGCGCGCTTCCAGGGCACAGGCGAACTCGCCCAGATAGTCGTCGGCGAGCCGTGCCGCGCTGCCGGCCGGGAAGTGCACGGAGCGGCTTACGCCGGCGAGAGCCCCGGCTCGCCCGCCAAGCCCTGGCCCAGACCCTCGTTGCTGCGGCGCTCGCTCGTGCCCGTCTTCTTGGGCGCGTCCTTGGGCTCGCTGCTCTCGCTCGGGCGCAGGCTGGCCGCGTTGCCACCGGCCAGGATGCGCGCGATCTCCTCGCCGTTGACGGTTTCGTACAGCAGCAGCGCCTTGGCGATCTCGTCCACCTCGCGCGCCTGGTTGCGCAGGATGCTCTCGGCGCGCCGGTAGGCCTCGTTCAGGAAGCGCATGACCTCCTGGTCGATCTCGCGCGCGGTCTCCTCGCTGTGGATCTTGCCGCGCCCCAGCTCGGTGCCGAGGAAGTCCGAGCCCTGGCGCTCGGCGTAGTTGATCGGGCCGACCTTCTCGCTCATGCCGAGCTCGGTGACCATCGCGCGCGCCAGATCCGTCGCGCGGCGGATGTCGTCCGAGGCTCCGGCCGAGATGTCGCCGCAGAACAGGGCCTCGGCCACGCGCCCGCCGAAGAGCATGGCCATCTGCCCGTGCAGCTTGGCGCGCTGCATGTGGTAGCTCTCGCGTTCGGGCAGGATCATCGTCGAGCCCAGGGCGCGCCCGCGCGGCACGATCGTCACCTTGTGCGGCGGATCGGTCTCGGGCAGCTTGGCCGCCACCACCGCGTGACCGGCCTCGTGGAAGGCCGTGATCTTGCGATCCTGTTCCTCGATCTTGCGCGACTTCTTCTGGCGCCCGTAGCGCACCTTGTCGCGCGCCTCCTCGAGGTCGTTCATGGACACCGCGTCGCGCTTGGCCAGCACGGCCATGATTGCGGCTTCGTTGATGATCGCGGCCAGGTCCGCGCCCGAGTAGCCCGGCGTCGAACGCGCCAGGGTCTGCACGTCCGCGTCACCCGCGACCTTCACGCGTTTCAGGTGCACGCCCAGGATCGCCCGTCGGCCCTCTATGTCGGGCAGGTCGATCGTGACCTCGCGGTCGAAGCGCCCGGGGCGCAGCAGCGCCGGGTCGAGCACGTCCGGGCGGTTCGTGGCGGCCACGACGATGATGCCCTCGTCGGTGCCGAAGCCGTCCATCTCCACCAGGATCGCGTTGAGCGTCTGCTCGCGCTCGTCGTGCCCGCCGCCCATACCGCTGCCGCGGCGGCGACCGACGGCGTCGATCTCGTCGAGGAAGATGATGCAGGGCGAGTTCTCGCGCGCCTGCTTGAAAAGGTCGCGCACGCGCGAGGCGCCGACGCCCACGAACATCTCCACGAAGTCCGAGCCCGAGATCGAGAAGAAGGGCACCTCGGCCTCGCCGGCGATGGCCTTGGCGAGCAGCGTCTTGCCGCAGCCGGGCGACCCGACCAGCAGCACGCCGCGCGGAATCCGTCCACCGATGCGCGTGAAGCGTCCGGGGTTCTTGAGGAACTCGACCAGCTCGCGCACCTCGTCTTTGGCCTCGTCCGCGCCGGCCACGTCGTCGAACGTGACGTTGGTGTGGTTCTCCTTCGAGTAGAGCTTCGCGCGCGAACGCCCGAAGGACATCACGCCGCCGGCGCCACCCTGCGAGCGCATCTGGCGCATGAAGATCAGGAACACCACGAACAAGAGCAGCCAGGGGCCGAGGATGAGCAGCAGGTTGGTGAGGGTGTTGCTGGTGGGTTCCCAGCGCGTGCCGCCGTCGCCCTTCTCGGACAGGTCGAAGTCCTGGCGCTCGAGCGGGATGCCGCGCGCTATCAGGAGCGCTTCCAGCCCGGCGAGGTCGTCCCCCGGCTCCAGGATCACGTCGAGGTTCACGGTGCCCGTGCGCGCCGGGTTGGTCACCACCCGTTGCCCGCTCACGGGCTCGCCGTCGAGGCGCGCGGCGTTGGCCTTGACCAGCAGGCGGTTCTCGTACTCGATCTTGGTCTGCGGCACGATGCGCTTCTCGGCGCCCTTGTCGGGCAGGAGCTTGCTGCGCTTCTTGGCTGCCAGGGAGCGCGCCTCGAGCGGCACGTACTGGCCCTGCTCGATTCCATTGCGGAAGGCGGCCGCGCTGGTCGTGACGTAGTCGCGGCTCATCAGCTCGCGGAAGCGCTCCTCGCGCTCTCCCAGGCTCGCGTAGCGCACCTCGTAGGTCACCGCGTCGCCGCCCTGCGTGTCGGCCAGCCGGCACTTGCCGCGGATCAGGTTCGTGCCCGCCTCCGTGCCCTTGTATTCCTGCGTCAGGATGTCGCCCTTGTTCAGCAACCACTGGAACTGGTCCTGCGACAGGTCGACCTTGGTCTCGAACGGGTCGTTGCCCACCACGGCGAGCACGAGCAGCAGCACGACCAGGACGATCAGGAAGGACCCGAACGAGCGCGAGCGCCGGCTCTTGTCGGGATCGGAGGTGGGCTGTTCGGACATGGGCCTCTTATCGTCTGCCGTGGACCGCGCCTGCAGGTCGGGGAGCCGCCATCTTAGGGCAAAGGTCGTCCGTCTCCGAGTGCAAGCCGCACGCTCGTCGCCGAAGGCCGGCGGCGGCCGGTCGCCGTGTCAGGGCCGGGGGCCGTCGCCGCTCGCGGGTGTGGCGCGGCTGGCGGCGCCCGGCTCGAACAGCGCGAGCACGAGCGAGTCGGCCACGTGGCGCATGGCGCGCGCGCGCGCCCCCGACTCGTTGGCCTGGTCATCGAGCGCGTAGCCGCTCCATTCCTGGGCCACGACGGGCTCGCCCAGTACGCGACCCTTGCGGCGGTCATAGAGCACGGCGCGCGCCCTCACGAAGACCGCCGTTTCGAGCAACTCGTTCTGGCTGTTGCGCACGCCGCCGCGGCGGCGGAACTCGAGCAGCTCGGCGCGCACCACCAGATCGGCCTGGCCGGTGGCCGCCAGAGGCAATTCCACCCAGTCGACGACGGCCTGCGAGAGCGCGGCGGTCAGCTCGGGTTCGAGACCGCGCTCCAGCACCTCGCCGCTGCGCCGCGCGGCCTCGACTGCGACCGAGTGCGCACCCTCCGGCACGGTCAGGCCGGCGTGCCAGCCGCAGGCGCCGAGGAGCAGCGCGCCCAGCGCCGAGAAGCGCCTCATCGGCCCCCGTCCGCCGTCGGCGCCGGGGTTTCGACCGGCAGACCGGCCAGGATCGCGCTGGCCTCCTCGGCCTCGGCTTCGAGCCCGGTCTGCAGCGCCAGCTCGCGCGCGCGCGCGGCGTGCAGGCGGATGCCGAAGGGAGTCTCGGTGCGCTCGTAGAAGTGCGCCAGGTACAGATCGCTGCGCACCAGGCGTGTATCGCACTCGCGCACTAGGTCCGTGGCCCAGGCCGCGAGCTCGTGCCCGGGATTGCGCCGGAGCCAATCCTCCAGCTCGACGTGCGCGCGCAGGAGTTCGCTGCGGTCGTAGTCGTCGCGACCCACGCGCAGGAGGCGCAGGTAGGGGAGCCGCGCGCTGGCCGCGGTCGCGTACACGCTCTCGGCGTGGTACAGCAGCAGGTCCTCGGTGCGCTGGATGGCTTCGTCGAGGTCGCCGTCCTCCTCGTACACGCGCGAGAGCTCGAAGTAGGCCTCCGGGCAGCGCGGGTTCTTCGGGTAGTTCAGCACCAGGTACTCGAGCGCCTGCGTTCCGCGCGGCCGGTAGTGGAACAGCAGCTTGTAGCGCCGATCGTCGCGGATCAGCGACAGGCCGGCCTCGGCCACCACCGCGCCCGCCAGCACCCACTCGGAGTGCCCCGGCAGGGCCTCGTCGACCTTCTTCACCATGCGGTAGGCAAGGATGCGGCTTTCCTCGGCCAGCAGCCGTTGAGCGCACAGCACGCCGGCCTGCGCGCGCACGCGCTCGGGCAACTCGGAATCGAACAGCTCCTCGAGCGCGTCGGAATCCGCATCGGCGAGCTCCTCGAAGAGCTTGCGTGCGGCCTCGTCGAGCAGGCTCTGCTCGCGCGCGCGCAGGTCGGGGTCGAGTCCGGAGACCGCGTTGACCGCGCTCAGGTGCTCCAGCGCGAGCTGCGTTTGCCCCGCCTTCAGCTCGGCTTCGGCCTGTTCGACGTGGCGCGGCGCGTCGCTGCGCTGGATCTCGCCGAACGGTTGCGAGCGACAGCCCAAGGCCAGGAAGGCGAGGGCGAGCCAGGGAGCGGAGTTCCTCATCGGAGCGGTGCCTGCGGGCTGCGGCGGCTGCGCAGCCGCGTCTCGAGATGGTATTCGAGGAAGCGCTCGACGAAGGCACGCACCCGCTCGAGCAGGCCGGCTTCGATGTGCGTGTGGGCGAGCATGGCGGGGGTGGCGCCCATCAGGCTCTCCGCCACACGCAGGGCGTTCAAGGGGATCGGCTCGACGGCGCGCCCGCGCGCGCGCTCGGCGCTGGCGCAGGCGAGGCACAGCCTGCCGCCCAGCGCGGCCGAGAAGGGCACGCTGCGTTCGCGCTCGGCGGGACGCGCGCCGCAGCTTGCGCAGGCCGACAGGGCCGGAGCGAGGCCGTGCTCGCGTAGCAGGGCCAGGTCCGCCGCCAGGGCCACCAGGCGTGGATCGACCACGGCGCGCTGCAGCTCGTCCAGCGCGCCCTCCAGCCAGGCGAAGAGCCCGCGCTCCTCGTGCTGCTCACGTGCGGAGAGGTGTGCGAGCTCCAGCAGCCCCAGCGCCGCGCGGTAGCGCGTCAGGTCGCTGGCCAGGCCCGGCCGGCGGGTCACGAGCTCGGCGCGCGTGACGAGGCCGAGTTCCTGACCCGCGCGCGCGCTCCAGCGCACGGACAGGGTGTCGAACAGGTCGAAGACGGCAAAGTAGCCCGAGCTCGGCCGGTAGGCGCCCTTGGCCAGCAGCGCCACGCGGCCGGCGCCCGGCGTGAGCACGTGCAGCACCAGCGACGACTCGCCGAACGGGAAGCGCCGCAGGAGCAGCGCCGGCTGCGCGAGGGGGATCGGCCGTCGGGCGGCGGGTTTCACGCGCCCGCGCTTGCCGCAGCGCCGAGGCGCAGCTCGAGCGCCAGCACGCGCCGGTCGCTGGCCTCGGTGACCACGAAGCTGACGCCGTCCTTCTCGAAGCCCTCGCCCTTCTTCGGGAAGCGGCCGAGCTCGGCCAGCACGAAGCCCGCCAGGGTCTCGAAGTCCTCTTGCTCGGGCAGCTCGAGGCCGAGCTCTTCGTTGACCTCCGTGACGCGCGTCGTGCCGCGCACCAGGATCCGGCCGTCGGTCAGGCGCGTGATCGGTTCCGGCTCGTCGCGCCCCAGCTCGCCCGGCATGTCGCCCACCAGCTCGGTGACGATGTCGCCCATCGTGACCAGGCCGGCCGTGCCGCCGTACTCGTCCAGCACCACGGCGATCTTCTGCTGCTTGCGGCGGAACTCGGCCAGGAGTTCCGAGGCGAGCTTGGTCTCGGGTACGAACAACACAGGCCGCAGCAACGAGCCGAGGTCGCGGTTCGAGAGTTCGCCGCGCCCGATCGCCTGCAGGATCTCCTGCGCGTAGGCCACGCCCACGATGCGGTCGAGGTTCTTGTCGTAGACCGGGATGCGGCTGTGGCCGGTCTCGCCGATCAGGCGCACGACCTCGGGCGGCCCGTCGGACAGCTCCACGGCCTGGATCTCGGTGCGCGGCGTCATGACGCGGGCCACGTCCACGTCGTGGAAGCCCAGCGCGTTCTCGATGATCTCGCGCTCGCTCTCCGCCAGATCCTCCTCGCGCTCGGAGCTCTCGATCACAGCCCGCAGGCCCTCGACGATCTCGCGCGTCGAGGAGGGGCGTTCCTCCACGCGCAGCACGAGCAGAAGCACGCGCTTGGTGAACTCGAGCCCCATCACCAAGGCCGCCAGGGGCCGCTGCAGCAGGTCGAAAGCCGGCAAGGTGCGGGCCAGGAAACGGTCGGAGCGCTCGCCGCGTAGCGCGGAGGGCAGCGACTCCCCGGCGATCACCAGTAGCGGCACAGTGATCACGAGCGAGAGCCCCATGGAGCTGGAGGACAGGCCCTCGCCGCCGAGCAGCTCGCCGACCAGTACCCAGGCGAAGACGACGAACAAGATTTGGGCCGTGATCCAGTAGACGCTGGCGCTGGTGGCCAGCGACTCGGCGCGCTCCAGGAGCGGGCGCATGCGTTTGCGTTTGCCCTCGCCGCGCACCAGCTCGAGCACCCGGCTCGGCACCGAGTGCAGCAGCGCCGAGCGCAGCACCCCGAAGAGCGTGGTCAGGCCCAGGGCGCCGGCCGCCAACAAGACCAAGCCGTCCGCGTCGATGGCAAAGGGACGCGGGAGAGTGGCGAGCAGTACGGGAGCGAGTAGGAGCACAGCGGAGTGGACGGGAGCCGCCCTCCTCCATCTTAGCGCTTGGGCCCCTGGGTCTCCCGGGCCGCATGAGCGAAGTCGCTCGGGACCCTCCCGCGATCCGCCAGCAATGTGCTAGACCGCACGCGTGCTGCCTCAGCGGCGAACGCTGGCCCAGAGGGGCGCAAGCGCACAGCCCACCGGAGGTGCCATAAGCTCATTCTCTTCAACCTCTTGCTGATATTGCGTCCGCTCCGACGCGGTGGAACGGCCCGTGTAATGGAAGGGCATGCCCACCCTCGCCCTGCAACTTCAGACGACCCGCCCCCTCGTCTTGCAGTGGCCCAAGGTGGCTGGCGAGCTCCGCCAGCGCTCGATCGCTCCGGAGCCCGGCTCTGCGGAAGACCGCGAGGGCTACGAAAACCGGATCGGGACGGCACTGATGGGCTTGTTCCGGGATGGCCGGGATCCGCAGGTCTTCGAGGCGCTCTATGGCTGCACCGGCCCGGGCGTTCTGCTGTGGATCCGGAGCCTGCTCGGACGCGAGCTCTCGCACCTCGATCCGGCCGAGCTGCTGCAGGACACCTTCGTCAACGTCTATCGCTACCCCGGTGCCTTCCGCGAAGACCACGGCGGCAGCTTCCGCGTCTGGGTGCGCACGATCGCTGGCAACGTCGTGCGACGCGCGACAATGATCCGCGCGCGGATGATCCGGCACGATCTGGAAGAAGCCGGCGAACTGGAGGACCACGGCCGCGGGCCGATCCAGGCGATCCAGGACGAGGATGAGTCCCAGCGCCTGCGGCAGGCATGGGTTCTGCTCCTTTGGTACTACGCCCAGGCCTGGAAGGAACTCAGCCAGCGCGACCGGCGCACCCTGCACCTGGTCGAGGTCGAGGGCCTCTCCTATCAGGAAGCTGGACGCGTGCTTTCGGTCGGGCGTTCGAACATGAAGATGATCGTCTTCCGCTCGCGCAAGCGCATCGCGCGCCGCATCCGCGAGGCGATGTCGCGCGGCTCGATGCCCGCCGCGCCCGAGTTGGTCGCCTGAGCGACGCCACGCGCTGCTAAGCTTCGACGGCTTGGCCGCACCTGAAACGATCGACCTGCTGGTGGTCGGCGCCGCGGAGCTGGCGACGCCGACGGGAGTGCGGCCGCGCGGCGGCGCCGAACTGGGCGCGATCCAGGTCGTGGCGCGGGGCGCGCTGGCCATACACGCCGGGCGCATCCTCGCCGTCGGCGCCGAACCCGAACTCGTCCAGCGCTTCAAGGCACTGCGGGTCCTGGATGCGCGCGGTGGGACGCTCGTGCCGGGCTTCGTCGATGCGCACACCCATCCGGTGTTCGCCGGCACGCGCGAGGAGGAGTTCGAGCTGCGCACGCGCGGCCAAACCTACCTCGAGATCGCCCAGGCGGGCGGCGGGATCCTGTCCAGCGTCCGCGGCGTGCGCGCCGCGACGCGCGAGCAGTTGCTGGAGCTCTTGCTGCTGCGCCTGGAGCGCTTCTTGGCCCTCGGCACGACCACGATCGAGGCCAAGAGCGGCTACGGGCTCACCCTGGAGGACGAACTGAAGTGCCTCGAGGTCATCGCCGAGGCGAATCGTCGCCAGGTCGTCGAATGCGTGCCGACCTTTCTCGGCGCGCACGACGTCCCGGCCGAATACAAAGGCCAGCGCGCGGCGTACGTGGAGCTCGTATGCGAGGAGATGCTGCCGCGCGTGGCCGAGCGCGGGTTGGCGCGCTACTGCGACGCCTTCACCGAGGCGCACACCTTCGATCTGGCCGACACACGCCGGCTGTTCGCGCGCGCGCGCGAGCTCGGCCTGGGCCTGCGCATGCACGCCGACCAGCTCACCGATCTGGGCGGCGCCGAGCTGGCCGCCGAGCTCGGCGCGGCCAGCGCGGATCACCTGGAGCACGTCAGCCCGCGCGGCATCCAGGCCCTGGCGCGCGCGGGCGTGGTGCCGGTGCTATGCCCGGTCGTGCCGCTGTTCTTGCGTCAGGAGCGCGAGGCGCCCGCGCGGCGCATGATCGAAGCCGGCCTGGCGCCAGCGCTCTCGACCGACTTCAACCCAGGCTCCTGCTACCTGCAGAGCATGCCCGAGGCCTTGGCCTGGGGCGCGCTGCGTTATCGCCTGAGCGCGGCCGAGTGCCTGACGGCGGGCACGCTCAACGCCGCCTGCTCGCTGGGGCGCGGGCACGAGCTCGGCACGCTGGAGTCGGGGAAACGCGCTGACGTGATCGTGCTCGACCACCCCAACCACAAGCACCTCGTGTACGAGCTCGGCCGCAACGCCGTGCGCGCCGTGATCGCGCGCGGACGAGTCGTGGTCGTGAACGGGCCGTCGGAGCGCGGCCCGCGCGACGCGTGATCGAGTGCGTCCCGAACTTCAGCGACGGCCGCGACCCCGCGGTCGGCGCGGCCTTGCGCGCGGCGATCACCGCGGTCGCGGGGGTGAAGCTCCTCGGCTGGCACTCCGATCCGGATCACAACCGCGCGGTGGCGACCTTCGCCGGCGAACCGCTAGCCACGGTCGAGGCGGCGCGCGCGGCCATCCTCTGCGCGACCGAGCGCATCGATCTGCGGCGCCACGCGGGCGTCCATCCGCGCCTGGGGGCGACGGACGTGTGTCCCTTCGTGCCGCTGGTCGAGGGCGACCTGCCCGCCTGCGTGCGCGCCGCCCACGAGCTCGGCGAGCGCGTCGGCCGCGAGTTCGCCCTGCCGGTCTATTTCTACGGTGCGGCGGCGCTGGTCCCTGAGCGCGTGGCCCTGCCCGAGGTGCGGCGCGGCGGCTTCGAGGGCCTGCGCGAGGCGCTCGAGCGCGACCCTGCGCGGCGACCCGACGCTGGACCGGCGCGCCTGCATCCCAGCGCCGGGGCGATCGCCATCGGCGCGCGCGAATTTCTGGTGGCCTTCAACGTGAACCTCGCGAGCCGTGACCTCGCCCTGGCGAAGGCGATCGCGCGCGCCGTGCGCGAGAAGGATGGCGGGCTGCCGGGCGTGCGCGCGCTGGGCTTGGCGCTCGAACAGCAGGGCTGCGTGCAGGTCAGCGTCAACCTCTGCGCGCCGCGCCGGACGGGCCTGCGGGCCGTGTTCGCGCTCGTCGAACGTCTGGCGCGCGAGGCCGGCGTCGCTGTGCGCTCCTCCGAGCTCGTCGGCCTCGCGCCGCGCTTCGCGCTCGACGCCGAGATCGCGCGCGAGGTGCGCTTGCCGAGCTTCGATGCGCGCCGGGACGTGCTCGAGGACGCGCTCGAGGCGTAGCTCTCCCTGAAAACAAGGAGGCCCCGCGGCCGAGGTGCCGCGGGGCCGTCACGAGGAGCCCAAACCCCCTGCCCGGCTCCTCGAGCTCGATGCGCTTGCTTGTGCTAGTGGTGTGGGGTTCACGCAGAGGGGCCTTAATCCCGAGGTTGCCTGCGTTCGCCGCAAGGCGCGCCGCCGACGCGACTTTGGTGCAAGTCTCGGAGAAGGCGCAACGCCGCGGCGGGCGCAGGCGGGCCGGGATAAAGGCTTCTGTGCGTGAATCACACCACTAGTTGCAGCTGCCGCGCGCGATCCAGCGTCCGGGGCGCCACACCTGGGTGCAGTGGTCCTCTAAGTGGCCGGGGAGCTGCACGCTGCGCCAGTAGCCGGCGCTCACGCACACGTATTCAAAGCCGCAGCGTCCGAGGCGCCACTCGTGGACCGGCGCGACCCACACGCGCTGGCACGGCCCCGGGATCCACACGCGCACGCTGATCGTCTCGTAGTGGCCTGGAGCCCAGACGCGGCTCGAGACGTAGCTGCTGCGATGCGTTCCGCCGTAGCGGCTCGCGCCGAGGCGCTGGGCCGACGCATCCGGCGCCGCGAGGACGAGCAGAGCGCCGATCAGGAGCGAGGAGAACAGAGCCTTCATGGGGGACCTCACCTTCAAGGGAGCGCGCACTCGCGCGCTCGACGTTCCACTCGCGAAGCGCGAAGCCCATGCCAGGGGCTGGAGCGCCCCCAGGGCAGGGCGTACTGTCTGCTGTCCAACCCTTGGGGCAGCGTGCGTGGACAGGCTGACCTCCCCGATCAAGTTCTCGGCGCTTCCGGACGAAGAAGCCGGGACCCCTCGCCAAGGAACCGCCCCGATGAAGGACCGCGAAGCCACCGGAAACACCGGCACCACCGGAACCGCCGACCAGCGCCGCAGCGACCGCAAGGCGCTCGAAGCGCCCGTCTCCATCCGCTTAGAGACGAGCTCGCTCTCGGGCCAGACCGACAACATCTCGCGCGCCGGCTTGCTGTTCTTCACCGACGAGCCGATCCGGGTGACGCTGGAGGTCGTGGAGCCCTCGGGCAAGCGCACCTTCCACGGGCGCCTCATCCGCCTGCAGCGCATGAGCGAGGCCAGCACGGGCCTCGCCATCGAGTTCGATCCCGAGTAGACGGCGGAGGTTAGACAAGCCCGGCGCGAGCCCTCTAGACTGCGCGTCCGATGGCGCCGAGCCCCCTGCGAATCCGTGCGGCCTACCCGCGCGAGATCGCCACGTTGGTCGAGTTCAATCGTGCCCTGGCCGAGGAGTCGGAGGGACGCGCGCTGGACCCCGAGCGTCTGCGCGCCGGCGTCGAGGCGGTCTTCAACGACCCGAGCAAGGGCACCTACTACCTCGCCCTGCGCGGCGAGGAGCCGCTGGGCGGGCTCCTGATCACGGACGAGTGGAGCGATTGGCGAAACGGCGTTTTCTGGTGGATCCAGAGCGTCTTCGTCGTGCCCGCCGCGCGCCGCGCGGGCGTCTTCCGCGCGCTGTACCAGCACGTGCTCGAGCGCGCCCAGACCAACCCCGAGGTGTGCGGACTCCGTCTGTACGTCGAGCACCAGAACCAGAGCGCCCAGGACGTCTACCGGCGCATCGGCATGCACGAGGCACGCTACCGCTTCTTCGAGCTCGACTTCGTGCTCCCACACTAGTCCCCATGCCCCAGAGCACCCTGCACTCCGCCGCCCTCGGCGCCATGCGTCCGATCCCCTACATGGGGGTCATCTACGTGGTGGCCGAGGCCATGAAGCTCGGCTTCAGCAACGGACATCCCGACTGGTGCAACCTCGGTCAGGGCCAGCCCGAGGTGGGCGAGATGGAGGGCGCGCCGCCGCGCTTCACCGACTTCCGCGTCGAGCCGTGCGACCACGCCTACGGGCCGGTCAACGGTACCCTCGAGCTGCGCACCGCGATTGCGCAGCACTACAACCGCCTGTACCGCTCCGGGAAGCGCTCCCAGTACGGCCCCGACAACGTGACCGTGGCCGCCGGCGGACGTCTGGTGCTCTCACGTCTGTTCGCCGCGCTGGGGTCGATCCGGCTCGGCTACCAGGTGCCGGACTACACCGCCTACGAGGACATGATCGCCTACCACCTGGACCGCATCTCGGCCCAGGCCCTGCTCACCAGCGAATCCGACGGCTTCCGCGTCTCGCCCACGCGCCTGGCGCGCGAGGTGGAGCGCCACGCGCTCGACGCGTTCCTGCTCTCCAATCCCTGCAACCCGAGCGGACGGGTGATTCGCGACGAGGAGCTGGAGGCCTACGTCGAGCTGGCGCGCACGCGGCGCCTGACGCTCCTCCTGGACGAGTTCTATTCACACTTCGTCTACGCGGACGAGCGCCCCGGCGCGGGGCCCGTCTCGGCCGCGGCCTTCGTCGAGGACGTGGACCAGGATCCCGTGCTGCTGGTGGACGGCCTGACCAAGAGCTTCCGCTACCCCGGCTGGCGCGTCGGCTGGGCGCTCGGCCCGCGGGCCATGGTCGATGCTCTGACCCGCGCCGCCAGCGCCATCGATGGCGGCCCGAGCCAGCCCGTGCAGCGCGCCGCGGTCGCGGTCCTGGCGCCCGCGCGCGCTGACCGGGAGACCACGGCCCTGCGCCGGGTGTTCTCGCAGAAGCGCAACCTGATGCTCGAGCGCTTGGCGCGCATGGGCATCCGCTGCCCCTTCCCCAGCGAGGGCACCTTCTACGTGTGGGCCAGCCTCGCCGACCTGCCGGCGCCCTTCGACGACGCGGAGGTCTTCTTCCGTCGCGCGCTGGAGCGCAAGGTCCTGACCGTTCCCGGGCGCTTCTTCGACGTCAACCCGCGCCAGCAGCGCTCGGGCGAGTCGCCGTTCCGTTCCTGGATGCGCTTCTCGTTCGGCCCGCCCGAGGCCAACGTGCGCACGGGACTCGAGCGCCTCGAAGCGTTGCTCGGCGGGCGCTGAAAACCGCTCCTACGGCGAGCGTTGTTCGCGGCACCGCCCGCCGCTAGATTGTGCGCACCATGGCGGAGCCCGGGATCGAAGAGAAGCGCAAGGGTGCCTCCCCGAGCGCGAGCACGGCGCCCAAGACGGCCACGCTCACCTACGACGGCAAGTCCTACACCTTGCCTGTCGTGGAAGGCACCGAGAACGAGCGCGCGGTGGACATCACGCGCCTGCGTCAGGACTCGGGCCTGATCACGCTCGACTCGGGCTACGGCAACACCGGCGCGTGCCGCTCGTCGATCTGCTTCATCGACGGGGAGCAGGGCATCCTGCGCTACCGCGGTTACCCGATCGAGGAGCTGGCCGAGAAGAGCTCGTTCTTGGAGGTCGTGTGGCTGCTGCTGTACGGCGAGCTGCCGACGCGCGAGAAGCTGACCAGCTACACGCGTGAACTCACGCGGCACACGATGCTGCACGAGGACTTCCGGCGCTTCTTCGACTTCATGCCGAAGAGCGCGCACCCGATGCCCGTCGCCGCCGCGGCCGTGGCTGCGCTCTCGACCTTCTACAAGGAAGCCGACACCGAGGACCGCGTCTTCCGCGCGATCGTGCGCCTGCTGGCGAAGATGCCGACCATCGCGGCCTACGCCTACAAGCACTCCATCGGCCAGCCGCCGATGTACCCGCGCAACGACCTCGATTACTGCTCGAACTTCCTGTACATGATGTTCGCCACGCCGTGCGAACCGTACTACGTGGATCCGGTGGTCGCGAAGGCCATCGATCTGTTGCTGATCCTGCACGCGGATCACGAGCAGAACTGCTCGACTAGCACGGTGCGCTTGGTGGGCAGCTCGCAGTCCTCGCTGTACGCCACGATCGCCTCGGGCATCAGCGCGCTGTGGGGCCCGCTGCACGGCGGCGCGAACCAGAAGGTGATCGAGATGCTCGAGCGCATCGCGCTCGAGGAGGGCAGTGCCGAGGTCTTCCTGCGCAAGGCCAAGGACAAGGACGACACCACGCGCCTGATGGGCTTCGGCCACCGCGTGTACAAGAGCTACGACCCGCGCGCGGCGATCCTCAAGCAGAGCTGCAAGGAAGTGATCGAGCGCGTGGGTGCCTCCAGCAAGCTGCTCGAGATCGCCATGCGCCTGGAGGAGATCGCGCTGCAGGACGAGTACTTCGTCAAGCGCAAGCTCTACCCCAACGTCGACTTCTACTCGGGCGTCATCTATCAGGCGATCGGCATCCCCGTGAACATGTTCACGGTCATGTTCACGATCGGACGCTTGCCGGGCTGGATCGCGCACTGGCTGGAGATGCGCAAGGACCCCGAGACGCGCATCGGCCGCCCGCGCCAGGTCTACATGGGGCACAAGAAGCGCTCCTACGCCGCGATCGACGAGCGCAGTTGAGAGCTCCCTTCCGGTGAGCGATCCCGTCGCGCGGCTCCACGCCCTGTGGGGCGAGATCGCCGACCTCTCGCACGTCTCGAGCCTGCTCTCCTGGGATCAAGAGACGCACATGCCGCGACGCGGCGGCGCGGCGCGCGCGCAGCTCATGGCCACGCTGGCCGGAGTGCGCCACGCCAAGCTGGTCGCGCCCGAACTCGGCGAGACCGTCGAGCGCTGCGCGGAACGCGCCGAGCCGGGTAGCGCGCTGGCGGCCGAGGTGCGCGAGGCGCGCCGCATCCTGCACCGCGTGACGCGCCTCTCCGAGCGCTTGGCGCGCGCGAAAGCCGAGGCCGCGGCGCAGGGCCACGAGGCCTGGGCGGCGGCGCGCGCCGCGCGTGACTTCGCGCTCTTCCGTCCGGCGCTGGAGCGACTCGTGGCCTTGGCGCGCGAGGAGGCCGGGCTCCTGTCGCGGCCGGGCGACGCGCCCTACGACGTGCTGCTCGACGAGTACGAACCCGGCGCGCGCGCGGCCGATGTTGCGCGCTGGCTCGGCGATCTGCGCCGCGAGCTCGCGCCGCTGGTGGCTGCGGCCGCGCATTCCGCGCGCCGTCCGGCCGCACGCGCCGCCAGCGGCTCGTTTCCGCGCGCCGCGCAGCTCGCCTTCGCGCGCGACGTCGCTGAGCGCTTCGGCTTCGACTTCGAGCGCGGGCGCCTGGACGAGGCCCCGCACCCCTTCTGCAGCGGCTTCGGCCCGGACGACGTGCGCCTGACCTGGCGCTGCGACGAGCACGACTTCCGTCCGGCGCTGTTCGGCATCCTGCACGAGGCCGGCCACGGCCTGTACGAACAGGGCCTGCCTGCCGCCTGGCAGCGCACGCCGCTGGGCGACGCGGTCTCGCTGGGCGTGCACGAGTCGCAGTCGCGGCTGTGGGAGAACATGGTCGGGCGCAGCGCCTCCTTCTGGCGCTGGGCCTTGCCGCGCTTCCAGGAGACTTGCCCCGGCGCGCGCGCGCTGACGCACGAGACGCTGCTGCCGCTGTTGCACAGCTGCGAGCCCAGCCTGATCCGCGTCGAGGCCGACCAGGGCACCTACGACCTGCACGTGTGCGTGCGCTTCGAGCTCGAGCGCGCGCTGTTCGCCGGCGAGCTCGAGGTCGCCGAGCTGCCCACGGCCTGGGACGAGGCCTACGCCGCGACACTCGGTCTGCGCGCGGGCGACGCGAACGCGGGCGTGCTGCAGGACATCCACTGGTCGATGGGGGCCTTCGGCTACTTCCCGACCTACACGCTCGGCAACCTGATCGCGGCCCAGCTGTTCGCCGCCGCGCGGCGTGAACTCGGCGACCTGGATCTGCTGTTCGAGCGCGGCGAGTTCCGTCCGCTGCTGGAGTGGCTGCGCGAGCACGTGCACCGCCACGGCAGCTTCTACTCGGCGACCGAGCTGGTCGAGCGCGCCAGCGGCAAGCCGCTCTCCAGCGCCGACTACCTCGCCCAGCGCCGCGCCGACGCGGCCGAGTACTACGGCGTCTGATCCGCCCTCAGCCGCCGAGCAGGCCCAGGAACAGCGCGGGGAAGAGGCCCATCGCCAGCACGAACGCGGCGCACACCGCGCCGACCACGCTCGCACTCAGGCGATTCGTGCGCGGCGGTTCGTGCCCCTCGAGCGCGGGCTGCATGTACAGGGTCACGATCACGCGCAGGTAGTAGGCCAGAGCCACGGTCGAGAGCAACGCGCCGAGCACCGCCACGAGCAGCATGTCCTGGCGCACCAGCACCGCGAACACGAACCACTTGCCCAGGAACCCGGCGGTCGCCGGGATGCCGCCCAGCGAGAGCAGGAACAGCGCCAAGAGCGCCGCGATGACCGGCCGCGTGCGGCTCAATCCGCGCAAGGAATCGAGCTGGGTGAAGCGCGCGCCGTCGGACTCGAGCAGCGCGATCAGCCCGAAGGCGCCCATGGCTGTGAACAGGTAGCCGCCGAGGTAGAAGAACGCGGCTTGCAGCGCGCCGTGTCGATCCGGCGCGCCCATCCCGGCCGCCACGAGGAGGAGCAGCGTGCCCGCGTGCGCCACGCTCGAATAGGCGAGCATGCGCTTCAGGTCCTTCTGCACCAGCGCGCCCAGGTTGCCGAGCGCCATCGTCACGAGCGCGAGGACGGCCACGAGGCTCCGTCCGCCGAGCGGCAGGAGCGGCGTGAGCTGCACGATCAGGAAGCCGAAGGCCGCCGCCTTCGTGCCGGTCGCCATCAGTGCCGTGACCGGCGTTGGGCTGCCCTGGTACACGTCCGGCGCCCACAGGTGGAAGGGGAACACCGAGACCTTGAAGAACAGGCTCGCGGCGATCAGCGCCAGGCCCGCCAGGGCCAGCGGCGTGCCGAGCTCGGCCCCGGCGAGCTCACCCAGCGACAGCGTGCCGGTGGCCGCGTACAAGAGCGCCGCGCCGTACAGGAACAGCGCGCTGGAGAACGAGCCCAGCAGGAAGTACTTGATCCCGGCCTCGACGCTCTCGGCGCGCATGCGGCGGAAGGCGCACAGCGCGTACAGCGGCAGCGACAGGAGCTCGAGGCCCACGAAGAACACCACGAGATCGCGCGCGCCGACCATCAGCATCATCCCGACCGGCGTGGTCAAGAGCAGCGCGTCGTGCTCGGGCTTGAACGGGCGGTTTTCGCGGTAGTAGCCGTTGCTGACCAGCCAGGCGAGCAGCGCCGCGATCAGGAAGATCAGTCCGAACAAGGCCGTCGAGCGGTCGGCGACGAAGGTCCCGTCGAACACCAGGCCGGGCGGGGGAGAGCCGAGCAGCACGCGCAGTTCGGCCGCGACGCCCGCGCCGATCGCGCCCACGAAGACCAGCGCGCGCGCCGGCTTGAGGGCCTCGACCACGTCGCACACGAGGTGCAGCACCACGCCCACGGCCAACGCCAGGAGCGGTGCGAGCGCCATGCGCGCCTCGGGCGTGGACAGGCTCTGGAACAACTCCGCGCTGGCCTGAGTGCTCACCTGCGTGCTCATCGGATCTCCTCGGCGGGCGCGGCCGCCGAGGCGGACGCGAGGCGCGCGCCCTCGACACGCTCGATCACGCGCTCCAGAGCCGGAGCGCACTTCGACAGCAAGGCGTTGGGCTGCACGCCGATCCAGATCACCAGCGCCACCAGCGGCAGCATCAGGCCGATCTCGCGCGCGCCCAGATCCACCAGGTGCTCGTTCTCCGGGTTCGTGATCGGCCCGAACAAGACGCGCCGCGTGGCCATCAACAGGTACACCGCGCCGAAGATCACGCCGGTGACGCTGAGCGCGGCCCACAGCGGCGAGACCTGGAACGTGCCGGCCAGGATCAGGTACTCGCCCACGAAGCCGTTCAGGCCCGGCAGGCCGGCGCTCGACAGCACCGTGAACACGAAGAACAGCGCGAAGACCGGCATGACCTTGGCGATGCCGCCGTAGCGCGCGAGGTCACGCGTGTGCGTGCGCTCGTAGACCATGCCCACCAGCAAGAAGAGCAGGCCCGTCGAGAGCCCGTGGTTGATCATCTGCAGCAGCGCGCCGCGCATGGCCGGCCCGGTGAGCGCGAACAGGCCGAGCACCACGAAGCCAAGGTGGCTGACCGAGGAGCAGGCGATCAGGCGCTTCAGGTCCTGCTGCGCCAGGGCGAGGAGCGCCCCGTAGACGATGCCGATCGCGCCCAGCGCCAGGAACAGCGGCGCGGCGTCGATGGCCACGCCCGGGAAGAGCTGGATGCCGAAGCGCAACAGACCGTAGGTGCCCATCTTCAGCAGCACGCCGGCCAAGAGCACCGAGCCCGAGGTGGGCGCCTCGGTGTGCGCGTCGGCGAGCCAGGTGTGGAACGGCAAGAGCGGCACCTTGATCGCGAAGGCCAGCGCGAAGGCGCCGAAGATCCAGGTCTGCGTGAGCGGATCGAGGCGCTGCGCCACCAGCGTGAACAGCTCCGGCAGGCTCGCGCTGCCGCAGTTCCACAGCAGCGCGAGGACGCCGACCAGCATCACCAAGGAACCCGCGACGGTATACAGGAAGAACTTGATCGTGGCGTAGATGCGCCGCTCGCCGCCCCAGATGCCGACCAGGAAGTACAGCGGCACCAGGCTGACCTCCCAGAAGAAGTAGAACAGCACCACGTCGAGCGCCACGAACACACCCAGCATGCCGGTCTCCATCACCAGCAGCCACACCAGGAACTCCTTCACGCGCTCGTGCACGTGGCCGTAGGCGCTGAGCACGACCAGCGGCATGAGCACGACCGTCAGCGCCACCAGCAACAGCGAGATGCCGTCGAGGCCGACGTGGAACGCGATCGGGATCGGTGCGTCGTAGCCGTCGAGGCTGAACCAGGGCTGGGTGAACTCGTGCTGGAAGCCCAGCTTGGCCGGGTCGAAGTCGAGGTAGAGCGCGATGCCCAGCCCCGCCGTGACCACGGTCACGGCCAGGGCCACCAGGCGCAGCAACGACTCGCTCTGCTTCGGCAGAAACGCGATCAGGAGCGCGCCGGCGAGCGGCAGGAAGGTCAGCAGCGCGAGCATCACAGCACCACCCACAAGAGCGAGAGCGCGGCCGCGCCGGCGCCCATCCACAGCGCGTAGTGCTTGACCTGCCCGTCGTTGAGCACGCGCAGCCTCCCGCCGAGCAGCGCGGTCAGGCGCCCCGCGCCGTTCACCGCCGCGTCGATCCCGCCCTGGTCGATGCGCCGCGAGAGCACCTCGGAGCCGCTGCGCAGCGGCAGCACGATGCGCTCGTGGTACGCGCGATCGATCTGCCAGGCGCCCTCGAGGAAGCGCGCCAGCTCGGGCGCGCCCGCGCGCAGCGTCTCGTCGCGCTCGGGCCCGTGCTTGTAGGCGTGGTAGCCGCGATGCGCGAAGAACAGCGCCAGCGCGGCGCCGAAGCCCAGGAGCAGCCATTCGGACGAGTCGGCCAGGTGGTGCGGCGCGACCCCGTGCTCGGCGCCGCGGGCCAAGAGCTCGTCGCCCGCGCGCGTGACCGGCTCCAACCAGCGCTCGAGCAGACCCATGTCCTGCAGGACGTGCGGCAGGTTGAGCGCGCCGCCCACGAGGGACAGCAGCGCGAGGATCATCAACGGCACCGTCATCACCGCCGGCGACTCGTGCGGGTGCACGTGGTGGTGGTCGTAGCGCGCGTTTCCGAAGAACGTCAGCGCCACCATCCTCCAGGTGTAGAACGCCGTCAGCGCCGCGCTGGCGATGCCCACACCCCACAGCAGCCAGTGGAAGCCGCCCAGGGCGAAGTTCTTGTCCAGGATCTCGTCCTTGGAGAAGAAGCCCGACAAGAGCGGCAGGCCCGACAGCGCCGCCGCGCCGGCGAAGAAGGTCAGGAAGGTGCGCGGCATCTCTTTGCGCAGCCCGCCCATCTTGTACATGTCCTGCTCGTCGTGCATGCCGTGGATCACGGAGCCCGAGCCGAGGAACAGCAGGCCCTTGAAGAAGGCGTGCGTCACCAGGTGGAACAGCGCCGCCGCCCACGCTCCCGCCGAGAGCCCGAGGAACATGTAGCCGAGCTGGCTGACGGTCGAGTAGGCCAGCACCTTCTTGATGTCGCGCTGCAGGAGCGCGGTGCTCGCGCCGATCAGCGCGGTGAGCGCGCCCACCACGCCGATCACGAACAGCACCGTGGGCGCCGCCGCGAACAGCGGATTGAGCCGCAGCACGAGGTACACGCCGGCCGTGACCATCGTCGCCGCGTGGATCAGAGCCGAGACCGGCGTGGGTCCGGCCATGGCGTCGGGCAGCCAGGTGAACAGCGGGAACTGCGCCGACTTGCCGCACGCGCCGCCGAACAGGAGCAGGGCCGCCAAAGTGATCTCGGCGCTGCGCCCGTCGAGCTGGTGGAAGTTCGCGCCCGCGATGTCCGACAGGTCCAGCGTCCCGAACAGGCGCAACAGGAGGAAGCTGCCCAAGAGGAAGCACGCGTCACCCACGCGGTTGACGACGAAGGCCTTCTGCGCGGCCTCGGCCGGCCAGCCCTTCTCATACCAGAAGCCGATCAACAGGAACGAGCACAGGCCCACGCCCTCCCAGCCCACGAACAGCCCGAGCAGGCTGGAGGAGAGCACCAGGATCAGCATCGCGAACACGAACAGGTTCAGGTACGCGAAGAACTTGGCGAAGCCCGGGTCGTGCTTCATGTACCCGAGCGAGTACACATGGATCAGGAAGCCCACCCCGGTGATGACCAGCAGCATCACGCTCGACAGGTGATCGACCACCAGCGAGAGCTCGACGTGGAAGCTGCCGGCGTCGATCCAGTTCCACACCGAGCTCTCGAGCTCCAGTTCCTGGGCGCCCTGTGCGAGCGTCCACCAGCAGTGCAGCGAGAGCGCCAGCGCCAGTGCCATGGCCGCGCACGCGATGACCCCCGCCAGCGTGCGTGGAGCCTGCTCCGAGCTTCCGGCGCGGCGCGCGCGCAGCGCGGCGAAGTGCAGTGCGGCGCACAGCGCGCAGCCGACGAGGGGCGTGAACAGCAGGAGCCACAGCATCGCGATCAGCCTTTCAACTCGGCCACGCCGTCGAGCGCCACGGTCTGCTTCAGGCGGTAGAGCGCGATCACCAGCGCCAGGCCCACCGCGGCCTCGGCCGCGGCCACCAGGATCACGAAGATTGCGAAGATCGGGCCCGCGCTGGGCTGGTGCGTCGCGGCCAGCGCGTCCTGCGACCAGTGCCGGCTCGCCGCCAGGAAGGAGAGGTTGGCGGCGTTGAGCATGAGCTCGATCGAGGCCAGCACGATGATCACGTTCTTGCGCACCAGGAAGCCCAGCACGCCGAGCGCGAACAGCACGGCCGCCAAAGCCAGCACATGGTCGGTGGGCACGTTCATCGCGGGGCTCCGCTCGAGAGCGGCGGGGCGGGGAGCGCAGGCGCCTCGGCCTCGGCCTCGACGGCGCTCGTTCCGCGCTGGCGCTTGGCCAGCACGATCACGCCGACCATCGTGGCCAGCAAGAGCAGCGAGGCGGCCTCGAAGGGCAGCATGTAGCGCGTGAACAAGAGGCCCGCCAGCGTGGGCAGATCGTCCAGCGCGCGTCCCTGTGGCACCTCTCCCGCCACGAAGGTCGTGTTCATCTGCGCCGCGGCCAGGCCGACGATGCCGAGCAGCGCCGCCGCCGTGCCGCCCACGAACAAGCGCCGCCCAGAGAGCGACAGGCCTGCGTGGCGCTCGAGCTGGGCCTCGTCACCCAGGTTCAAGAGCATGATCACGAACAGGAACAGCACCATGATCGCGCCGGCGTAGACGAGCAGCTGCGTCGCGGCCAGGAACGGGAAGCCCAGCAGGAGGTAGATCCCCGACAGGCAGAAGAACGACCCGAGCAGGCTCAACACGCTGAACAGCGGCATGCGTGCGCGCACGACGCCGACAGCGAAGGCGAGAGCCAGCGCGCCTAGGAGGTAGAAGAGCGTTTCCGCCACCGGTCGTTGGCTCCGTAGAAGTAATCGATGCGCGGCTGCAGCGCGGCGCGCGGGCGTTTGAGCTTCTCGATGTCGTAGATCAGCGCGGCGCGCGAGAAGTCGGCGAGCTCCAGCTCGTCGGACATGAAGATCGCGTCCTTGGGGCAGGCCTCCTCGCAGAAGCCGCACAGGATGCAGCGCAGCATGTCGATCTCGAAGCGCTTGGGCTCGCGCTCGATGCAGCGCTCGGTCTCGGCGCCGTCGATCGTGATCGCGTAGGCCGGGCAGGCGATCTCGCACAGGCCGCACGAGACGCAGGCCAGGTGCTGGTTGTCGTCCAGCAGCACCAGGCGCGGTTGGCCGCGCGTGACCGCGGTCGTGACCAGGCGCTCCTCGGGGTACTGGCGCGTGACCTTCTTCTTGAAGATCGCGCGGAAGGTGATCGACAGCGCGCGGAAGACCTCGGGCAGGTACAGCCGTTCGGCCAGGGACAGTTCCTTGCGCTTGACGATGACCATTGGGCTCTCAGAAGAACGAAACCACCAGGCCGGTGAGGAACACGTTGGCCAAGGACAGCGGCAGCATCACCTTCCAGCCCAGACGCATGAGCTGGTCGAAGCGGAAGCGCGGCAGGGTCCAGCGCACCCACAAGAACAGGAACAGGAACACGCTCGTCTTGGCCAGGAACGCGAACAGCTGCACGAACCAGGGCGCGCCGTGCCAGAAGGGCACCTCGGGCCCACCCAGGAAGAGCGTGGCCGTCATCGAGGCCATGACGATCATGGCCACGTACTCGCCCAGGAAGAACAGCGCGAACTTCATCGACGAGTACTCGGTGTGGAAGCCGCCCACCAGCTCGGGCTCGCACTCGGCGAAGTCGAAGGGGTGGCGGTTCGTCTCGGCGAAGGTCGCGATCACGAACAGTCCGAAGGCCAGCGGCTGGCGCCACAGGTTCCAGTCCTGGATCCCGCCCGCCTGCGCGGCCACGATCGCGCGCAGATCCAGGCTGCCCGACAGGACCACGATCGAGAGGATGGCCAGGATCAGCGAGAGCTCGTAGCTGACCATCTGCGCCGAGGCGCGTAGCCCGCCCAGCAAGGAGTACTTCGAGTTCGAGCTCCAGCCGCCCAGGATCACGCCGTACACGCCCAGACCGCTGACCGCGACCACGTACAGGGCCGAGATCGGGATGTCGGCGATCGACAGCGTGGTGTGCACGCCGAACAGCGTGATCTCGCCCGCGAAGGGGATCACGGCGATGGCCATCATCGCCGGCGCGGCGGCCAGCACGGGCGCCAGGCGGAACAGGAACTTGTTGGCGCCGTCGGGGATCAGTTCTTCCTTGAAGATGAACTTGATGCCGTCGGCCAGCGGCTGCAGCGTGCCGAAGGGGCCCACACGATTGGGGCCGATGCGCCACTGGATCCAGGCCGAGACCTTGCGCTCGGCCAGCGTCATGCCGGCCGCGAGCGTGATCACGCCGCCGTAGATCAGCAGCACCTTGAGGATCGTCACCAGGAGCGGGCTCATCGCGCCAGCGCTCCTCGAGTGCGGCGCACGAGCTCGTCCAGCGTGCGCGTCAGCGGGGCGACACCCGCAGGCGCCGAGCGCGCGATGCCGAGCGTGCCCGCGTGCCCGTCGAGGTTGAGCCAGGTGCCGGTGCGCTCGCTCGCATCCGGGACGCCGATCTCGATGCACGCGGCCGGCGCGTCGAGCGGGTGCGTGTCGAGCACCACCAGCCGCAGCGTGCTCGGCAGCGTGGCCAGCGCCGCGGCGCCGAGCAGCTCAACCGCGCGCTCGCCCACCAGCAGGGCCAGCGGTGCCGCGCGCAGCCGCTCGAGGGCCTCGGCGGGGGCGAGGGGCGCGAAGCCCAGCGCGCCGAGGCCGCGGCGGTTCGGGCACGGGTCGCCGGTGTGCAGCAGGTCGTCCTTGAGCGTGTTCGGCGCCGGCGACAGGAAGTGGTTTGCACCACCCAGCACGCGCAGGCGCTCGCCCTCTTCCTGGGTGAGCCAGGGCGAGGCCACGACCAGCGGCGCGCCGTGCATGCGCACGAGATCCGCGATCTCGTCCAGCGCGTCGGCGGGATCGATCGCCTCGAGCCCGGTCCGGCCGCGCAGCAGCGCGCCCGCCAGGCGGCCGGGCGCGTTGAAGCGCTCGAACGAGAAGCGCCCGTGGTCGCACATCCAGAACTGGTTCACGGCCGGGTTCGGGCGCGGGCGCAGGCGCTTCACCTCTTGGCGGCGTAGCACCTCGACCGTGATCGAGCAGCCGCGCGAGCACTCGCCGCAGGTCGAGGGCGCCTTGGTCAGGTTCCACACGCGCGCCTGGAAGCGGAAGGACTGCAGCGTCAGCGCGCCGACGGGGCAGATGTCGGCCACGTTGCCCTGATAATTGCCCTCCAGCGGGCGGTCGGCGAAGGTCGAGATCACCGAGCGCGAGCCCAGGCCCGCCACGGTGAGCTGGGGCTTCTTGGTGACCTCCTCGAAGAAGCGCACGCAGCGGCTGCACAGGATGCAGCGCTCCTGGTCGAGCACGATCACGTCGCCCAGCGACTTGCGCTTCTCCAGCTTGCGCCGCGGCTCGACCGAGCGCCCCTCGCCTTGGCCCTCGGCGAAGGAGTAGTCCTGCAGGTCGCACTCGCCGGCCTTGTCGCAGATCGGGCAGTCGAGCGGGTGGTTCTTGAGCAGGAACTCCAGACATTGGCGGCGCGCCTCGTGGGCTTTCGGCGCCTCGGTGTTGACCACCATGCCCTCGACGACCGGCGTGCGGCAGGCGACCACCACGCGCGCCGGCGTCTCGCCCTGCTTGACCTCGACCTGGCAGATGCGGCACGAGCCCACCGGGGACAATCCGGGGTGGTAGCAGTACATCGGCACCGCCGAGGCATGCTCGTGGCAGGCGGCGATCAGCGGCTGCTTGGGGTCGGCTTCGACCTCGCGGCCGTTGAGGATGATCTTGGTCACGCGTGGGCTTCCTCGAGTTCGGCTGCCTCGTGCGCGGAGCCGAGCGGGCAGCGGCCGAGGCGCACGTGCTCCTCCAGCTCGGCGCGGAAGTTCTTCACGATCGCGTGCGTGGGGATCGCGGCTGCGTCGGCCAGCGCGCAGATCGTCTTGGCGGGCGCCATGCCATTGGCCAGCGAGCTCAGGAGCTCGATGTCCTCCATGCGTCCCTGGCCGCGTTCGAGGCGCGCGAAGATCTGCGCCAGCCACTGCGTGCCCTCGCGGCACTGGCTGCACTGGCCGCAGCTCTCGTGGTCGTAGAAGCGCGAGATCACCTGCATCGCGCGCACGGTACAGGCCGTCTCGTCGAGCATGATCATCGCGCCCGTGCCCAGCATCGAGCCCGCCTCGCGGATCGAGTCGTGGTCCATGGCCACGTCGATCTTGGCGCCCGGCAGCAGGCCAGTGGAGGAACCGCCGGGGATCCAGGCCTTGAGCGTGCGGCCCTTCCACACGCCACCCGCGCACTCTTCGAGCACGCTGCGCGCCGAGATGCCGAGCGGCAGCTCGTACACGCCCGGGCGCTCGACGTGGCCGGAGATGCCGATGAGGATGTTGCCGGGGCTCTTGGGCGTGCCCAGCGACTTGAACCACTCGGCGCCGCGCGTGATCACGAACGGCACGTTGCAGAGCGTCTCGACGTTGTTGACCGTGGTGGGGGACTTCCACAGCCCGGAGCCGGCCGGGAACGGAGGCTTCGGCCGCGGGTGGCCGCGCTTGCCTTCCAGGCTCTCCATCAGCCCGGTCTCCTCGCCGCAGATGTAGGCGCCGGCGCCCTTGTGCATCCAGATGTCGCACGCGAAGTCGGTGCCGAGGATTTTCTGCCCGATCAGTCCTGCCGCGCGCGCCTCCTGCACGGCTGCGGCGACGCGCTCGTAGGACAGGCGGTATTCGCCGCGCACGTAGACGTAGGCCGTCTTCACGCGCATCGCGTAGCAGGCCACCAAGATCCCCTCGATCAAGCCGTGAGGATCCTTCTCCATCAGCACGCGGTCCTTGCACGTGCCGGGCTCGGACTCGTCGGCGTTCACCGCCAGGTAGCGCGGGCGCGCGTCCTTGGCGACGTCGGGCATGAAGCTCCACTTCAGGCCGGTCGAGAAGCCCGCGCCGCCGCGGCCGCGCAACCCGGAGTCCTTGACCAGCTGGATCACCTGCGCGGGCGTGAAGCCGCCGGTGAGCACCTTCTCCAGCGCCTGGTAGCCGCCGTTCGCCTTGTAGACGCTCAGCGTGTGCGAGTCCGGCAGATCGATGCGCGACAAGAGGTAGACCTCGCGCTTGAGGGGCGTCGCGCTCATCGCACGCTCCCCAGGACGCGCGCGACGTCCGCCGTGGCGAGGTTCTCGTGGAACACGCCGTCGAGCACCAGCATCGGCGCGGCGGTGCAGGCGCCCTGGCACTCGACGCGCATGACGCTGAAGCGCCCGTCGCTCGAGGGCTGGCCCGGCTTCGCGCCGGTGACGCGGCAGGCTTCGCGCAGCACGTCCTCGGCGCCGCGCAGCTCGCAGGCGATGTTGTGGCACACCGCCACCATGTGCTTGCCGACCGGGCGCAGCTGGAACATCGGATAGAAGGAGGCCACGCCGAAGACCTCCACCGGCTCGAGGCCGAAGAACTCGGCCAGAGCCTCGAGCGTGTCGGGCGTGAGCCAGCCGCCCAGCTCCTCCTGACAGCGGTGCAGGGCCGGGATCAGCGCCGCCTGGCGCTCGGGATAGTGCGTGAGGAGTTCGCTGAACTCGGCGCGCAGCCGCTCGGGCAGTTGGGGTCGCTCGGACATCGTCCTGGGTTCTAGGGAGGCGGCGCTCAGCGATCGACTTCGCCCATCACGAAGTCCAGGCTGCCGATCAGGGCCACCATGTCGGACAGGAGTCGACCCTCCGCCAGCGGCGGGATCGCTTGCACGTTCATCAGGCCGGGCGCGCGGATGTGGCAGCGCAGGGGCTTGCTGCTGCCGTCGGAGACGACGTAGAAACCCAGCTCGCCCTTGGACGATTCGATCGCGTGGTAGGCCTCGCCCGCCGGCAGGCGCAGGTCGGTGACGATCTTGAACTGGAAGATCAGCTCTTCCATCGAGGTGTGCACCTTGTCCTTGGGCGGCAGGACGTAGCGCCGGTCCTCGGCCAGGAACTCGCCGCCGTGCGAGCTCGAGAGGCGCTCCAGGGCCTGCGTGGCGATGCGCGCCGACTGGCGCATCTCCTCGATGCGCACCAGGTAGCGGTCGTAGCAGTCGCCGAGGGTGCCGATCGGGATCTCGAAGTCGTACTGCTCGTAGCCGCAGTACGGCTGCGCCTTGCGCAGGTCGAATTCGACGCCCGAACCGCGCAGGTTGGGGCCGGTCAGCGACCAGGCCAGGGCCTGCTCCTTGGAGAGCACGCCCACGTTGCGGTTGCGGTCGAACCAGATGCGGTTGCCCGACAGCAGCGCCTCGAAGCCGTCGATCTCGGCCGGCATGCGCGCCAGGAAGTCGCGCACCAGCGCCTCGACTCCCGGGTCGACGTCGGCGAACACCCCGCCGATGCGCACGTAGGTGTTGTTCATCCGGTGCCCGGTGTAGGCATCCAGGATGGTGTAGATGTCCTCGCGCACCTTGAAGGTGTTGAAGAACATCGTCACCGCGCCCTGATCGATGGCGCTCGTGCCCAGGTAGATCAGATGCGCGGCGATGCGTGAGAGCTCCATCAAGAGCACGCGGATGACCTGCCCGCGCTCGGGCACCTGGATGCCCGCCAGCTGCTCCAGCGCCAGCGCGTAGCCGACGTTGTTCATCAGCGGCTGCACGTAGTCGAGGCGGTCGGTGTGCGGGAAGAACTTGGCCCAGCCCAGCGACTCGCAGGTCTTCTCCTTGCCGCGGTGCAGGTAGCCGACCTCGGGCTCGATCTTCAGCATCGTCTCGCCGTCGAGTTCGAGCTTCAGGCGCAGCACGCCGTGCGTGGCCGGGTGCTGCGGGCCCATGTTGAGCTGCATGTGCTCGCCGTGCAGCGGATCGTCGGCGTCGCGCGGCGCGCGCGCCACGGACGGATCCAGCGGCCCAGGCGGCGTCTGGCCGAGCCCCGCGCCGCCGCGCGCGTACTCGAAGGTCTGCGTGCTGCCGCTCACCGCGCCGCCTCCGGATGCCAGTCCTTGCGCCGCTCGCGATCCCACTCGCGATACAGCCGATCGGGTTCGATGCCCTGGTGCGGGAAGTCCTTGCGCAGCGGGTGGTGGCCGTAGCCCTCCGGCATCAGCAGGCGCTTCAGGCCGACGTGGCCGGCGAAGACGATCCCGAACATGTCGTAGCACTCGCGCTCCATGTAGGCCGCGCCGCACCACAGGTCGGTGCAGGTGGGCACGCTCTCGCCCTCGGCTACCGGCGTGTGCAGGCGCAGGCGGTCGTTGTGCGTCAGCGAGAACAGCTGGTGCACGAGTTCGAAGCGCGGCACGCGCGGCAAGTGGTCCACGGCCGTCACGAAGGTGGCCGCTTCGAAGCCGGCGCGCGCATGCAGCGCACGCAGCGCGTCCTTCAGCACCGGCAAGGCCAGCGCCAGGGCCGGCCGCGCATCGCGCGGCGTCAGCCAGCGATGCTCGATACCCGTCAGGGCCGCCTGCACGCGCGCGATCGTCGCTTCCGCTGCCATGCTTAGCCCGACCCATTCATGAGGTCTCGAGCGAAACGTCGCGAATGGCCGCAGATGCAACGATTGGCGACCGAGAGCACCGGAGACGACTTCTGGCAGGTCGTTGAGGCCTCGCAGGGAGCGAAGCGCCGCAGATGCGGCCAGTCGCGACGTTGTAGCCGAGGTCTCATGAATGCGGGCTAGCCCTGCTCGTCGCCGAAGCGCGCGCGCGGATCGTGCGGGTGGCGGTCGAAACGGTCGCGGGCCACGCCGTGGTTGGGCTGGTGCGTCTGGCGTCCGCTGCCGCGCTCGTCGCTGACACCCGGACCCGCCAGCAGGCGCTTGAGCGGATGCTCGCGCTCGATCTTCTTCTGCAGCTTCAGGATGGCGTCGATGACAGCGTCCGGACGCGGCGGGCAGCCGGGCACGTACACGTCGACCGGCAGGATCGAATCGACGCCCTGCACGACCGCGTAGGAGTCGTACATGCCGCCCGTGGACGAGCACACGCCCATGGCGATGACCCACTTGGGCTCGGGCATCTGGTCGTAGACCAGGCGCGCGGCCGTGGCCATCTTCCAGGTGAGCGTGCCGGCCACGATCAAGAGGTCGCACTGGCGTGGGCTGAAGCGCGCGGCCTCGGCCCCGAAGCGCGCCAGGTCGAACTTCGGCCCGAGCATGGCCATCAGCTCGATGCCGCAGCACGAGAGCCCGAGCGGCATCGGCCACAGGCTGTTCTTGCGGCCCCAGTTCACCAGCGCGTCGATGCTGGTGGCCACGAAACCGTCGCTGTTCTCGGCCTCGACCGGGGTCAGCGCTCCCATTCGAGGCCTCCTTTGCGCCACACGAAGGCCAGGCCTACCGCCAGCACGAGAACGAAGGCCAGCACCTCGACGAACACCGTCGGGCCATGTCCGGCCGCGCTGAGGCCGCGCGCGGCGACCGCCCAGGGGATCAAGAGCAGCGACTCGACGTCGAACAGGATGAACAGCACCGCCACCAGGTAAAAGTGGATCGAGAGGCGGATGCGCGCGCTGCCCACGGCGCCCATGCCGCACTCGTAGGCGTCGGCCTTGCCGATGGCCCGGCTGCGACTGCCCAGCAGCTCCGAGAGCACGACGTTGCCGAGCGCGAACAGCGCTACGACCACGAGCAGGACGAGAATGGGGGCGTAATCGATCAGCATCGGGAGCCGGGCGCTGCGGGGGACTTCGCCGCCCGAGTTCTACAGGCGGCGGCATTCTATCGACGGGGTCCCCGCGCTTGAAGCGCGAGTTGGGCTCCCCACGGGGAATCGGGGCGGGGGCGGGAAGAGCGCGAGGCACCCTCCGGCGGTCTCGGGCTTCCAAAGAACAAACGGTTCAGAAAGGCTCGCCCGACTCGGGCCTGACGAGCCGGTGCTTGTTCCTTCCTCGACCTGGCCCGCCTGCGGCGGGTAGAGAGGCTCAGAGTGTGAGCAACAATCCAACCACGGCGAGCTTCGAGGCCTTTGGGGCGCGCGAGACTCGCGCCCAGGGGGTTCGAGGGTGAGCAGGAACACCCGCGCCGGAGTGGCGCGGGATTCTTGCTCACGCTCTCAGTCCTTGACCCGCACCAGCTCGCCGCCCGAGCCCGCCGCCAGGGCTTCCAGCGTCCCGTTGCTCTCGTCGCCGATCTGCACGCAGTGGAAGACGAGCTCGGCGTCGCCGTTCTCCTCGGCCAGCCACTTCGCGACCCAGGCTGCGCCCTCGGTGGTCGCGCCGTCGCACAGCACGATCACGGTGTCAGCCTCGCAGTGCGCCGCGTCCAGGCGGCCCTTCGAGTCGAGCCCGAGGCCCGCGCGCAGGCCCTCGAACAGGAGCGTCCAGCCCTCGGGCTCCTTCGCCTCCAGCCAGCGCCGTACCTGGTGCAGGTTCTCCTCGCCGGCCGCGCACAGGCCCGTGCGCCAGACCTTGCCCTCGTCGCCGAAGACCGCCACGTTGAAGCGCGTGTCGGCGCCCGACTGGCGCAGGAAGGAGAGCAGCTGTTCCAGCGCTTCCTCGTGGCGCGTGCGTCCGGCGGTGCCGATCGAGCGCCGCATGCTGCCCGAACGGTCCACCACGAACAGCACGCGGTCGGACTCGGCGCGCAGGCCGAAGAACTCGGCGCGCGTCACGAAGCCACCCGCCGCCAGGATCTCCGCCGGCAGCGCCGTGCGCCCGTCGCGCACCGCGGTCCACCACTCGCTCCAGTGCGCGGCCTCGGCGCCGATGGTGCGGCCGGAGATGCGCTGCAGCTCCTGCACGATCTCGGCGCGGATGCGCTTCGAGCCCCTGCCGGCGCGCGTGCGCCGGTCCCAGGTGGCCAGGGCCTCGATCAGGATCGGCACGGCGTGCGCCGCGTCGAGCACGCGCACCAAACCCCGCGCGCGCGCCGCCTCGCGCCAGTCGCTGGAGAAGTAGCGCCGCGCCACGGCGCGCTCCAGGAGCTCCAGCACGGCGGGATCGAGGGCCTCGCGCGTGCGCTCGAAGTGCTGCGCCACGCGCCGCGCGCTGCCCGGATCGCGCTCGAGCTGTTCCAGGAACAAGACGTGCACGGCCGGCAAGGCCCAGCCTGACAGCGCCTCCTGGGCGCCGCGCGCGAGCTCCGCGTCGTCCTCGCGCGCGGCGTGCGTCAGCGCGGGCAGCGTGGCGGGCACGAAGCGCTTGGCGAGGAGCTGCGTGGCCAGCAGCCGCTCCGCGCGCGGGCGCTTGGCCTGCGGCGCCAGCACCGCCTCGGCGAGGCGCGCGGCCAGGCTCGAGTCCGCGCGCGCGAGTTCGGCCTCCAGCTCCGCGCGCCCGAGGTAGGCCCCGGCCTCGAGCAGCCCGCGCGCGGGCTCGGCCAGCCCCAGCGCGGCCAGCTCGACCAGCCCGAGATCGATGGCGGCCGGATCCTCGAGCTCCACCGCGCGTTGCACGCGCAGGTCGCCCAGGATCGCGCGCAGCTCCTCCAGGCGCTCGAAGTCGGCCCAGCGCGGCGTGTCGCGCGCGTGCGCGACCCAGCTGTCCAGGCGCGCGAGGCCGTCACCGCCCGGCGCGCCGAGCCCGACCCACAGCAAGACGGCGGCGAGCAAGGCTAGTGTCCCTTCCCCGAAGTAGCGCCAACAATCCGCCGCACTGAATCGCCGCTGGCGGCCTTGCGCCTCCTCCGAGTATTGCAGCGAATACGCGTCGTCGGCGCGCCTTGCCAGCGACGATCCATCACGGCGCCTTGTTGGCGCTACTGCGGGGAAGGAACACTAGCCCGACCTATTCATGAGGCCTCGAGCGAAACGTCGCGAATGGCTGCAGATGCAGCGCTGAGCTCTTCGTGTGCCGGAGGCGACCTCTCTGCAGCTCGTTGAGGACTCGCAGCGAGCGAAGCGCTGCAGATGCAGGCAGTCGCGACGTTGCAGCCGAGGGCTCATGAATAGGTCGGGCTATTTGCCTTCGCCCTCGCGCGGCTCGGCTTCGAGGGTGACCGTGACGCGCTGCTGGGCGACCGGCGGCAGCTCGAACTCGGCCGGACGGAAGCGGTAGCCCTTGGGCACGCCGATGAAGCGATAGCGGCCGCTGGCCAAGGCCTGGACGCGCGCCACGCCGGCTTCGTCGATGCGCAGCGCCTGGGCGCCGCGCACCTCCTGCTGGTAGAAGTCGCCCCCGCGCTCGCGCTCGTTCCACTGTTCGAGGGTGGCGCTGCAGACGCGCCCGCGCTGCAGCTGGCGCAGGGCGTCGGCGGCCTCGGGTGCCATCAGGACCGTGAGCTCGAGCTCGACGCCGCGTTCGAGCTCGAACTCGAGCGCGCCGCCGCCGGTGAGCTCCTGTCCCTCGCGCAGCGCGGGCGCGTAGCCCAGCGGGCGCGCGGTCACGATCAGATCCAGGCGCCCGCCGGGGAGCTCGGCCACGAAGCTGCCGTCCGCGCCGGGCGAGAGTCGGCGCGCGCCCTGCTCCAGGCGCTCGTAGGAACCGCTCTCGGACTCGCGCCAGTAAAGCTGGAAGGCCGGCACCGGCTCGCGCGTGCTCGCGTCGCGCACGCGCAGCGTCACCTCGGCCAGCACCGGCAACACCAGCTGCACGTTCTCGGCCCCGGCCGGCACCGCGGAGAGCTCCACGTGTCGCGGGCCGCTGTCGGCCGCGAGCTCGAAGGTCATGCCGGGCGCGTCGGGCACGGAGAGCTCGAAGGCGCCGTCGCTCTGGCTCTCGGCGCGCGGCACTTCGCCGCGCCACTCTTCCTCGTCGCTCGGCGTGGCCACGATCTCGGCCTTGGCAACCGGCGCGCCGCGCGTATCGACCACGCGTCCGCGGATGCGCGCGCGCTGCGCGACGAGCTCGAAGTCGGCCGTGACCCGCTGGCCCTCGACCACGATCACGACCTGGTCCTCGGCGCGCGGCACGTCCTCGTCCTCGTCCTCCAGGCGCGCCTTGACGTTCGTCTCGCCGCCGGGCACGCCGCCGATCTCGTAGGCACCGCGGTCGTCGGCGCGCGTCCAGCCGCTGGCGCGCGCGGCGCTCCAGTACACGCGCAGCGCGGCCGGCGCGCCGTCGAGGAGCAGCGTGCCGGCGATGGAGCCGCTGGCATCGAGCTGCACGTCCACGCTGTGCTCGGCGCCGAGGATGGCGAAGGCGAAGGACGAGCTGCGCCCCGGCGGGTGGTCCGGATGCTGGGCGCGCACCTCGACCAGGCCCTCGCGCGGCGCCAGGCCCACCAGCTCGTAGCTGCCGTCGCTGGCGCTGCGCACCTGGGCGCGCGCTGGATTCAGCCAGAAGCCCTCGGGCAGGGCGTAGCTCGCGGGCACGCGCCCGCCGCCCGCGAGGCGCACCTCTGCGCCGGAAACGCCGGCGCCGGAGGCGTCGAGCACGCGCCCGCGCACCGTGCCGCCCAGCGCCACCGGCACGCGCAGAAAGCCGTGCACGCGGCTGGGCGCGATACGGCCCGACGTCTGACAGCCGCCGCGGCGCGCCAGCGTCAGGCGCACGGCCTCGTCGGGGGCTCGGCCCTTCGTCTGCGGCACGAACAGGTGTCCGCGCTCGTCCGTGTGCAGCGCGATCTCGTCGCACAGGATCTCGCAGCCGGGCAGGGCCACGCCGCTCTCGAGGGCGTAGAGCTCCAGCTCCAGCGCGAACGCGTCGTCGAGCCAGATCTCGAAGCCCGCGCCGCCCTGCGCGTGCACCTGGAACTCGCGCTCCTCGGGCAGGAAGCCCGGGCGCAGCACGAGAAAGCGCTCGATGCCCGGCTCGGCCCAGGGGAGTCGCCACAGGCCGTCGGCGGCGGTGAAGGAGCTGATGCGCTCGCGCGCGCCGTTGGCGGAGAAGTTCCAGCGCGCCAGCGCGACCTCGACGCCGCCCAGCGGCTGGCCGTCCCGGCGCGTGCGCACGGTCCCGCTCACCACGGCCGCGGGCTCGAGCTCGAGGCGCTCCTCGTGGCCGGGGAACAGCGTCTCCTCGAGCGGCAAGTATTCGGGATGCTGCAGGTGCAGCCGGTGGCGCACGTGCGGCGTCAGGCCGCGGAAGTGGAAGCGGCCCTCTTCGTCGGTGCTCGTCCGCGCCAGCGGCGTCACGCACTCGCGGCGCTCGAGCTGCCCGGGGAACAAGCGCAGCTCGACCCCGGCGATCGGTTTGTCGTCGGCGAACACGCGCCCCTGGATCGCGCCGGGGTCGAAGGCCTCGTCCGCGCTCTCGGCGGCGGAGCGAAGCGCGGCGAGCTCCGCCCGTCGGCCCTCGGGCGCGTCGGCCGCGGCGGTGCCTGCCACGGCCGCGTTGCCGTCGGGCGCCGCTTCGCGCGTGCCCGTCGGCGCCGCGTCCGGCGCGCGCGTGCCGCGGCCGCGCTCGGAGGTGGAACGCACCATCCAGTAGAGGAAGGCGCTGAGCGCGCAGGCGCCCAGCAACCCCGCCAGCAGCAGGCGCTGTGCGGCCAGCGGATTCAGGGACGTGCGCACGGCCGCACATTGTGCTCCAGACGGCACCCGGCGGCGAGGTGCGGCTCCGCACCGGAGCGTGTGCGCTGGCGCACGGGGCGCGAGAACGCTCCGCGCCCTTTTTCCGCGGTCTGGCGGCGCTATGGTGGCGGCCCGTTCCCCGCCTCCCCTCGATCGCCATGCAGAACCAAAACGGCCCGCTGCCCTCCCGCGTTCCCGCGCTCCTCGTCGGCACCCTCCTGGCCCTCGCCACCGCCGGTTGCGGCTCGGGCGGCGGCAGCGACTCGGGCTTCGCTTTGGAGACCACGACCCGCGCCGCCTCGCCCAGCGCCGCGCTGGTGGTCGTCGGCGACTGGATCGTGTACCTGGCCAGCGAGGCCTTCAGCGGACCCGCGGGCACGGATCTGAACGGCGATGCGGACACCACCGACGAAGTCGCCGTGGTGGTCAACACGCGCTCGCGCCTCGAGAGCAGCACGGGCGTCGCCGCGCAGGGCGCGGTGATCCTGGGCAGCCAGATCTACCTGAAGGTGGACGAGGGCGACGGGATCGTGGACTGGAACATCGACGCCGACACGAACGACATC
This sequence comes from Planctomycetota bacterium, assembly GCA_009691855.1. GTDB lineage: Bacteria > Planctomycetota > UBA1135 > UBA1135 > JABFRZ01. The sequence goes on from SIAI01000005.1 coordinate 129,334, forward strand.
GTGCTGGTGCACTGGTCGGAGCTGGCCGCGGTGGCGACCTTCGTGGACACGCTCGATCTGGCCTCCTCGAGCGAGCTGCCGATCGCGCTCGACGGGCGTCTGTACTACACCACGGCCACGGCGCCAGTCGCCGGCGACGACACCAGCCTGCGCTACCTCGCCGAGGCCGCGCCGATCACGCCGGTGACGATCCAGAACGTGATCGGCGGCGGCACGGCGCGCGTGCACCTCCTGGGCGAGGACGCGGGGCTCCTGTTCTGCTACTTCGACGAGGTCGAGGAGGGCGTGGATCGCAACCTGGACCTCGACACGACCGACGAGGTCGTGCTGGCGCTCTTGAACGGCACGGACGCGGCTGCGCGCGTGAAGAGCACCGAGCTCGCGCTGGCCAGTGACAGCGAACCCTTCGACGCCGAGCTCCAGGCCACGAACGACTGGACGGCGGTGTTCCTCGTGGACGAGGCCGAGCAGGGCGGCACGAACCTCAATGATCAAACGCTGTTCTCGCAGCCGCTCCTGCCCGAGAACTGCCCGGTCTCGGACGCGGACGCGAGCGACCGCGTGCTGTTCTACGTGAAGTTCGCGACCTTCGTGGCCGGCACCTCGCTGCCGGTTAACACGGGCCTGGCGGGCACCGACCGCGTGCTGGCCGGCGACGACTTCGTGGCCACGATCAGCCCCGAGGCCGACGCCAGCTGCAACCTGAACGCGGACACCAGCGACACCGACACGAGCGACGAGGTCGCACGCTGGGTGAAAACCGTCGCGCCCACGGCGCCGGCGCGCGACGCCGAGGACCTGCACGCGCTGGCCACCGCCACCGCTGGCGGTTCGAAGGGACTGAGCGTGCTCGACGACCGTCTGATCGCGGTGATCGACGAGGCCGACGACGATTCGAATCTGGACGGCAAGGCCGCCGATCACGAGCTCGTGGCCTGGCTCGATCCGTCGGCCTCGAACCCGACCTGGTTCGTCTCGCACCAGAGCTCGGCCAGCAACAGCTTCGGCACGGGCATCTTCGACAGCGACGGCGATTCCGAACCCTTCGCCGGCACCAGCTGGATGGCGCCCGAGGCCGTGGGCGGTCGTCTGGCGCTGGTGTTCCTCGAAGAGGTCCCGGGCACGAACCCCAACGTCGGCTCGCTCAACACGAACCTCGACTGCAACCTGGTGGCGAAGGACGCGGACAAGACCGACGGCCTGCCGGTGTGGGCCGACTTCGAGTCGGGACCGACGCTGGACTTCGACGGCATGGGCTACGCCGTGGACCAGGGCAACGCCGGCATCGTGCTCGCGCAGGGCTTCGCCTTCTTCCGCGTGTCCGAGGCCGACGACAACCGCGACTACAACGCCGACGGCGTGAAGAACGACGTGGTGCTGTTCCGCAACCCGCTCACCACCTGCGGACCCGTGCCGATGGCAACCTCGAGCCTGACCCCGGGCCAGGTGATCACGACCGACGACCTCTCGGCCGCGGCCTTCCTGTCCTCCGAAACGCAGGCCGGGATCGACTTCAACGGCGACGGCGACACCGGCGACCTGGTGACGCGCTGGTTCCGCTTCTGAGAGCTCGCGTGGGGCGCTGCGCTGTTCCGGCGTAGCGCTCCGCGCGAACTCGAACCCTCGGGGCGCGAGTCCTCTCGCGCCCCGAAGCGCGCGTCGGCGCTTCGACTCGGGTCATGCCCGACTCAGGCGCGAGCGTCTGTCGCGCCGAGTCGCGGCGCGCGCGCTCGGCGAGCGTTCACTCCCAGTGCGGCTGTCCGCTGCCGTTCGGCGGCGATTCCATGCCGGGGAGGAAGCTCTGCGCCAGCTCGGCCGATTCCCGCTCGCGGCGTGTGCGCGTCAGCGAGGCGAGCGCGCTCTTGCGCCCGCTCCAGGCGCGCTGCTGGGCGTCCTTGCCGTTCGTGTCGATGTGCGCGAGCGTCGCCAGGCCCTCGGGGCTGAGCGCCAGGCGGATGCGCGCCACCGCGGCGTGGCGGAAGCGCTCCAGGAACTCGGGCTCGAGCGGCGCGCTCGACATGCCGTGGAGGCGCGCCACGTTGCGGCGCCACTGATCGCGCTCGCTGATCAGCAGCACGTGGTTGAACAGGAGCTTGTTGGTGCGCAGCGAGAACGCCTTCTTGGGCACGGCGCGGTTGACGAGCTCGTCCAGCGGATCGAGCGCGCGATCGGCCTTGAGCTCTGTGATCAGGCGCCACACGCCCTCGCCCACGAAGCCGTCGGCGCGCATCTCCCAGTACAGGTGCCCGAGGCCCTTCGAGCGCGCGTAGCGCGCCAGGTGGTAGGGCACGAAGTGGTTGTGCGCGATCGTGTCGGCGGCGAGGTGCGAGAGGTAGCCGAGCGCGAAGGCCTGCTCGGCCGGGCTCGCGGCGCGCGCGCGCATCTCGGCCACGATGGTCCAGCGGTGGCAGTGGTTGTAGTGCCCGCCGTAGCCCTTGAAGTTGATGATGTCGGCCGCGATGTTGCCGTACAGGTAGGCCGCGCGCTCGTCGCGCAAGAGGCGCGCGGGCTCGCTGGCGAGCTTGCGCCGCGCGCGCAGCACGCGGCTGGCGAACTCGAGGTGGTTGCCCGGGCCCCACGGGAGCCAGACGGACAACGCGCACAGCAGCAGGAGGATCAGCATCGGCGGGGGATCTATCGGCGCGAGCCTACGCCTTGCGAAAGTGCGCCGCGAGGGTGTGGGCGTACAGGTTGCGATACCGGTCCAGGTCCGGGTGCAGCAGGCGCCGCGCGGCGCGCACCAGCAGCGGGCGCGGCTTCTCCAGCACGCGCAGCTCGACGACCTCCAGCGCATGGCGCGCGGCCTGGCCTTCGAGGTACGCGCGCGCCTCGGACAGACTGAAGAACCAGCGGTGACGGTCGGCGGGCGGGTCGAGCGGCAAGCCGTAGTGCTCGATCGCGCCGCACCCGCGCCGCAGCTGCTTGCGCGCCGCGTTCCAGGTGTTGGGCAGGCTCAGGAGGAGGTGCGTGCGCGCCACGCGCACGAGCTCGGCGAACAGGGCGTCGGGGCGCTCCAGGTGCTCGAGCACGTCCCAGCACACGACCGTGTCGAAGCTGCGCGCCTCGAACGGCAGGCGCGCTTCGCGCGCCAAGTCGTGTTGCACGTCGGCCTGCGGCGTGCGGTCGAGGCCCACGTAGCTCTGCGGCGCGCAGCGCGCACGCAGCAGCGCCTCGTCGCAGCCCACGTCGAGCACGCGGCCCGTCAGCAGCGGCGCGTACAGCTCGCCCAGGAAGCGCGGCCGATCGCTGCGCTGCGCGAAGCGCACGTAGGAGGTGGATAGCGCGCTCACACCGGGGGCACGCCGCCGCGCTGGCGGCGCATCTGGGTCACTCTGGCCTGCACCCTGTCCCAGGCCACGCGTCCGGCGGCGCGCCGGTGCAGCTCGCGCACGCGCTCATCGCCGAGGTGCAGCACGAAGCGCGCCCACTGGCTGACCAGCACGCGCTCGCGATCGTGCAGCCCGTGGCGCAGGCCGTCCACGTCGAGCAGCACCCACTCGTCGCCGGTCCACAGCAGGTTGCGCGGGTGCAGGTCGCCGTGGAGCACGCCGTGGCGCTCCATGTCGGCCAGGAACGTGGCCAGCCCGGCCTCGGCGCGCGCGTCGGGAGCGGCAAGCTCGCGCAGCAACACGCCCTCGACGTGCTCGCGCACCAACAGGCTCGCGCGCGCGAAGGGCCGCCCGACGGCGATCCACGGCCGCGGCGAGCGCAGCGGCAGGCACCAGAAGTGGCGCTCGGCCGAGCGCACCGCGCGCGGCGCACGCAGCCAGCCGAACAGGCTCGGCTGCAAGAAGAGCTTGACCACCACGCCTCCCACGCGCTGCACCTCGGGCGCCTTGAGCGCGACGCCCTCGGGCACGGCGAGCGCGGCGAACCAGCGCGGCACGGCCTCCGCGAGCGCGCGCGGCAGCGGCGCGTACACGCGCCCGCGCAGCGCGGCCGCGCCAGCGCCAGAGCGCCATGGCTGTCCGCGCTCGACCGCGGGCACCGCCAGGCGCTCGAGCTCGAGCGCGCTCACGCTCGGGGCGGCTTCTGCGCGCACAGGATCACGGTGCGCGCGGTCAGGAGCTCGACGCTGCCCAGGGCGCGCAGCAGCGTTCGATTCTGGGCCAAGACGTCGGCGTGTTTCTGCGCCAGGCGCCGGCGCTGGAACGCGCCGCTGGCCCACAGGAACGGCGCCAGCGGGACGAGCCAGGCGAGCGACGAGCGCTTCTTGCGGTCGCCGGAGAGTTCCGCTTCGACGAGGCCGGCGCGCAGCGCGGTCAAGGCGAGATAGTACGGCGCGATGGGGTGGATGTGGCCGCCCAGCAGGCGCTCGTCGGCGCCCACCAGCGGCAGCGGATCGAACAGCTCTGGGAAACCCCACAGCAGCGTGCGCACGCGCGAGGACAGCGACAGCACGTTGGGTGTGGTCACGATCACGCGCGCGCCCGGCCGCGCGATGCGCGCCAGCTCGCGCACGAAGGCGAACGGATCCTCGACGTGCTCGATGACCTCGATGCTGACCACCGCGTCGCACGAATCGTCGGCGTAGGGCAGACGGCCGTCGGCGGCGACCTCGGCGCAGGTGACCTCGGCGTACTGGAACGTGGCCGGGTGGCGGTCGCAGGGCAAGAGGTGCGCGCTCGGCTCGAGCCCGCGCGCGCGCAGCTCGGCGCCCAGCACGGCGCAAAAATGCCCGCGCCCCGCGCCCACGTCGGCCACGCGCGCGCGCGGCCAGTCGAGGTCGGCCAGCAGCGCGTGCACGGCCGCGGTCGTGCGCGGGATCGAGAGGCCCTTGGTGCCGCCGGCGAGCGCGCGCGTGCTCATGCGCCCTTCTCGAACTCCATCACCAGGCGGTGCCCGCGGCCGGCGACGGTGGCGAGCGGCGAGAGCGGCGCCTGGGCGAGCTTCAACAGCGAGCGGTACCAGCACCCACGCAGCTCCTCGTTCTCGCGGAAGGCGAAGCCGCTGGTCAGGCACGTCACGCGCGCGAAGCCCGCGGCGCGCGCGAGCGCGACGGCGCTCCGCGGCGAATAGAAGCGGATGTGCATGTGTCCGCCGAAGCGGTAGTAGGGCCAGTCGCCGCCGCGCAGGAGAGCGGCCCAGCTGCCGGCGTTGCCCGTGCCCAGCGCGGCCACGCCGCCCGGGCGCAGCACGCGCGCGGCCTCGCGCAAGAGCGGCACGGGATCGACGATGTGCTCGATGACCTCGCGCATCACCAGCACGTCGAAGCTCGCCGCGGGCAGGCGCGCCTCGCCCAGCGTGCCCAGGAACACCTCCAGCCCGCGCTCGCGCGCGCGCGCGGCGACCGGCGCCAGCACCTCGACGCCCTGCACGCGCCAGCCGAGCTCCTGCGCGCGCGCCAGGAACAGGCCCTGGCCGCAGCCGACCTCCAGCAGGCGCCCCAGTTTCTTGCGCGGCTCGAGCCGCGCGAGGAAGCGGTCGTACTTGACGGTCTTCTTCGGCCCGGCGACGTCCAGGCGGTCGAGGACGTAGGTCTGGCCGAGCGTCTCGGTGTCGGTGACGAACTCGGGATAGATGTCGTGCACGAACACCAACGTGCAGCTCGCGCAGCGCCAGAACCACTTGCCTGCGCGCTGGAAGCGGCGCTCGAAGCGCGCTGCGCCGCACAGCAGGCACGCGCGCGGCTCGGACCCCAGCTCGGCGATCGCGCGCGCGAGGTCGGCCGGCGCCAGGCGCGCCGAGAGCGCGCTCAGCTGTGCGGGGTAGTGCTCCAACGTCATGGCCGCGAGCCTAACCGTCGCCTGGCGCGGACAGGAAGTGTTGCGCCACGAAGGCCGCGAACAGCTCGGCCTTCTTGCGCGCTCCGGCGGCGGTGTTGTGCACGCCGTCGTCCCATAGCTCCACGTCCAGCGGCATCTCGGCGGCGAACTCGTAGAACGGCACGTCCAGGCGCCGCGCGAGCCCGCGCAGGGCCTCGTCGTTCTCGGCGAAGCCCGTGCGGTAGTGGGGCTCGGCCGCGTAGCCGCCGCGCGCGGGGCAGGTGGCGAAGGAGCTCAGCAGCACCGCCGCGCCGCGCGCACGCGCCAGCTGGATCATCTCCGCGGTGTTGCGCTCGAACCAGCGTGGCTCGTTGGCCGCCAGGCAGGCGGCGAAATCGCGGCCCTCGTCGTGCTCGAGCCTGGAGTGCTCCTCCAGCGTGTTGCGCGGCGAGAAACCCCACTGCACGCCCAGCCAGCGCAAGACGAGCGCGTGGTCCCACCACGGCGCGCGCTCCGTCCACGCGTGGCGGTAGGCGGTGTTGTCGAAGCGATACTCGCCGGCCGGCACCAGGCGCGCGTGCACGTCGTTCGTGTTGTGGTAGATCAGCAGGAGATCCGGCTGGAGCTCCAGCACGCGCAGCGCGACGTCCACCAGCGTCTCGAACGAGGTGTAGCCGCCCACTCCGGCGTTGACCACCTCGGCCGCGGCGTGTCCGCGCTCGTGCAGGCACGTCTCGAGCTGCGCGGGGAACGCCTCGCGCCAGTCGGGGATCTCGGTGTCGTACACCGTCGAGCCGCCCACGCACACGATGCGGTACGCGCCGCTCGCCTTGACGAGCTCCAGCTCGTTGCCGCGGAAGCCCAGCGCGTCGTGGCGGTTCAGGCCATCCTCCGAGCGGTAGGCCGGATTGAGCGCGTAGCACAGATAGGGGTGCGCGACGTAGCGCGTGCGCTCCAGCGCCAGGTCGCCGGGCCGCGCGTACTTGGCCAGCTTCTCCTCCGGCGCCAGCGCGAACAGGTACACGCGCAGGCCGAGCTCGAGCAGCACGCCCAGCGCGCCCAGCGTCGCCAGCAACACGACCCACGCGCGTCGGCGCGCGGACGCGACGCCCCTCGCGCTCACCCGCCCTGGCCCGCGAGCACCGCCGAGACCGCGCCGTAGATGCGCGCCACGCAATCCTCCAGCGCCGCGCGATCGGCGCCGCGCGGATCGCTGGCCGAGCGCCCGTAGCCCTCGGCCAGGATCGGATGGTGCTTGCCGTCGCGCTGCAGCGAGAGCGCGAAGGTGTAGCTCGACTCCCACACGTCGGCGTCGGCGTTCCAGTCCGTGGCCAGCTCGGCGTGCACCGGACTCAGGAAGGCCTGCCCGTCGGTGGCCGGGAACAGGCGCGCGAGCAACGTTCCGAAGCGGAAGTTGGTCTTGTTGCCGAAAGCCGACGTGCTCGCCTTCCACAGGCGCAGGCTCTGCGAGAGCGTGATCGGCAGCGGCTCGGCGCTGACCAGCTCGGGCGCGAGCGGCGGCTCCAGGCTCAGCGTGGCCCGACAGCCGCCGAGCACGAGGCTCGCGAACAACACGAGCGCGACGAACGGCGCGAGTCCGGCGCAAACACGATTCCGTTGGGCGGGCATGGGGATCGCTTCGGCGGCAGTGTGGGGCCGCCAGGTCGCGAAGGAAAGCCTGCGTCGGCCATTCCGTGGCCGTGCGTGAGTTCCGCCAGCGATCCATGCGCTTCGACCCGGCCGGGGATCAGCCCGGCTTCTGCGCCAGCACGATCAGCTTCTTGCGGAAGAGCAGCGCCGGCGAGCGTGCGAGCCGGGCCAGCTCGCGTTCGAGCTCGGCGTCGGGGTGCGCGCGCTCGGCGGCCACCAAGCGTGCGCGGGCGGCGCGCGTGGCGTAGGCGGTGGCCAGATGGATCAGCGGCACGAGCGGGGCGAGGCACAGCGAGCTGGGCGAGAGCGTGGTGCCGGCGAGCTCCTTCCACTCCAGGCCGACGATGCGCAGCAGGTAGCGCAGGCGGAAGGCGTCCACCAGGAAGGCGTGGCCGTGGTAGAGGCGCGTGCCCGAGCGGCTGCGCAGGGTGGCGACCTCGTTGACGAAGCCTTGTTTCAGCACCTTGCCGCCGGTGAGGAGATGCGTGGCGCGCGCGCTGAGCGTGAGCATGTTGGGCGTGGTCAGGACGAGCCAGCCGCCCGGCGCCAGCACGCGCGCGCACTCGCGCACGAAGCCGGCCTGGTGCTCGAAGTGCTCGATGCCCTCCATCGACAGCACCACGTCGAAGCTCGCCGCGCGGAAGGGCAGCGGCGCGCAGGCGTCGGCGCACACGCCGCGCATGCCCGGGCGCGGGAAGAGGTCGACCTCGGTCACGGCGTAGCCGGCCGCGCGCGCGCCCTCGACCACCGGGCCGCCGCCCGAAGGGATGTCCAGCAGCCGCCGCCCGAAGACGGCTTTGCGCCGCGTGAGCAGCGCGAGGATCTGCGCGTGGCCGTTGAGGTCGCTCACCGCGTCGCCCCGGCCGCGCGGCGCTCCGCCAGACGCTCGAGCAACGCCTCGGTCGCGGCGAATTTGGCCTCGTCGCCGTGGCGCTCGGCGAGCGCGCGCGCGGCCTGTGCCCCCGTGTGGCGGCGCTCGCGCTCGCTCCAGCGCACGAGGGCCTCGGCCAGCGGGCCGGCGCCCGCGCTCACGTCGATCACCGCGCCCTCGGCCTCGCCCAGGAGCTCCGCTCCGCCGTTCGTCGCGCTCGTCACGACCGGCAGGCCCGCGGCCAGGGCCTCGAGCGTCGAGTTCGCGAAGGGGTCGTAGCGCGTGGGCAGCACGTAGAGGTCCGCGGCGGCGTACAGCTCCGCCGGGGCGAGCGTTCCGCCCAGGAAGCGCGCGCGCCCGGCGAGGCCGAGCTCCGCCGCTCGCGCCTCGAAGCTCGCGCGCGCCGAATCGAAGCCGGCCACGACCAGGCGCGCCTCGGGCCGCGCGGCGAGCACCAGCGGGAAGGCCTCCAGCACGAGGTCGAGGCCCTTGCGCGCGTAGCCGCTGCCCAGGAAGAGGATCGCGCACTCACCCGCGGCGAGACCGAGCTCGGCACGCTTCGCCTTGCCGACCGTCGCGCGCAGGCGCGGGTGAAAGTGGGCGAGGTCCACGCCGTTGTGGATCGTGGTCAGGCGCTCGTCGGGGACGCCGTGGCGGCGCTGCACGTCGCGCCGCACCATGGCGGAGTTCACGATCACGTGCGCCGAGGAGCGTGTCAGGGCGCGCTCTTCGATGCGCAGCGCCAGGGCGTGCTTCCAGGCGCCGCCGCCGGTCCAGCGCTCGCACTGGGTCAGGGTCGCCGCGTGGGCCAGCTCGAGGTAAGTGCGCTGGCAGCCGCCGCCCAGGCGCAGCACGTCCTGCGTCCAGGTGCGGCCGAGGCCGAAGACCAGGTCGTAGTCCGCGCGCGTGAGGTGGCGCTCGACCGCGCGCGCGAAGGACCAGGTACGCCAGGCGCCGCCCAGAGCCAGGCCGTGCAGGACCTCGAAATGCACGGCGGGATGCGGCGGCGCGGCGTGGGAGCGGCACAGGATCGTGACCCCGTGCCCGCGCGCGGCGAGGTAGGCCGCCAGGCGGTCGAGGTAGCGTTCCGTGCCGCCGGTCTTCGCGTGGCGCAGGTGCGTGAGGGCGAGCCGCATCGGGCCGCTACCATGCCACGAGCGCCGCGGGTCGTGCCACTCGTCCGTGGCGTATGGCATCTTCATGGGCTCGAAGATGTCCGCCGCCCCGCTCTCCATCGCCCACATCGACGCCGAGCGCGGATTCTCGGGCGGCGAGGTGCAGGTGTTCCTGTTGATGGAGGGCCTGCGCGCGCGCGGGCACCGCAACGTCCTGTTCGCGCCGCCGGGCTCGCGCAGCCAGGCCGAGGCCGAGCGCCGCGGACTCGAGATGCACGCGGTGCCGATGCGCGGCGACCTGGATCTGGCGGCGGTGCTGCGCCTGAAGCGCGAGCTCGAGCGCGCGCACGTCGACCTGGTGCACCTGCACACCGGCCGCGCCACCTGGCTGGGCGGTCTGGCCGCGTGCTGGGCCGGCCTCGCGGCGATCACCACGCGCCGCCAGGACCGCGTCGTGCGCCGCTCGGCGCGCACGCGCCTGGTTTACGGGCGCCTGGTGCGGCGCGCAGTGGCGATCTCGCCGGCCGTGGCGCGCCGTCTGGCCGAGGGTGGGGTCGAGGGCGTGGTCACGATCCCGAGCTCGGTGGACGCGCGTCAGCTCGCGCCGTGCAAGACGGGCGCCGAGGTGCGCCGCGAACTGGGCCTCGCACCCACGGACTTCGTGGTGCTCACCCTGTGCGCGCTCGTGGCGCGCAAGGGCGTGGACGTGTTGCTGGCGGCCTGCGCACGGCTGGAGCGGCCGTGCGTGCTGCTGATCGCCGGCGAGGGCGAGATGCGCGTCGCGCTCGAACGCCAGGCGCACGAGCTCGGGCTGAGCACGCGCGCACGCTTCCTCGGCGCACGCGCGGACAAGGCCGAGCTGCTCGCCGCCTGCGACGTGTTCGCGCTGGCCTCGCGCGCCGAGGGCCTGGGCGTGGCCGCGCTGGAGGCCATGGCCTGCGCGCGGCCGGTGGTGGCCAGCGCGGTCGGCGGCCTGAGCGAGGCCGTGGTGGCCGAGCGCACGGGTCTCTTGGTCGCACCCGACGACGTCGTGGCTCTCGCAGCGGCCCTGCGCCGCCTGCACGATGACCCGGGTCTGCGCGCGCGCCTCGGCGCGGCCGGACCGGCGCGCCTGCAGGAGGGCTTCGCGGCCGAGCAGATGGTCGGCGCCTACGAGGCGCTCTACCGGCAAGTCCTGGCGGAGGCGGGCTAGATGACGCGCGCCCCGCTCTCCTGCTGCATCATCGCCATGGACGAGGAGGAGCGCCTCGGCGCGTGCCTCGACTCGGTCGCCTTCTGCGACGAGATCGTGGTGGTGGACTCGCACTCCAGCGACAGGACGCGCGAGCTCGCCGCCGCGCGCGGCGCGCGCGTGATCGAGCGCGACTGGCCGGGACACGTGGCGCAGAAGGAGTTCGCCGTGCGCGCCGCGCAGCACGACTGGGTGCTGTGCGTGGATGCCGACGAGCGCGTCTCGCCCGAGCTGCGCGCCGAGATCGAGGCCCTGCGCGCGCAGGGCTTTCCGGCCCACGCGGGCTGGCGTTTCCCGCGCCTGACGCACTACCTCGGCACCTGGGTGCGTCACGGCACCTGGTACCCCGACCTGCAGCTGCGCCTGTTCGATCGCCGCCGCGGCAAGTGGGGCGGGCACGATCCGCACGATCGCGTCGAGCTGGCCGCGGGCGCGAGCGTCGCGCGCCTCGGCGGCGACCTGTTCCACCATCCGTATCGCAACCTGGCCGAGCACCTGGCCACCATCGAGCAGTACACGACGATCATGGCGCGCGGGCTGTTCGAGCGCGGCCGGCGCGCGTCGCTCGCCGACCTCGTGCTGCGCCCGTGGGTGCGCTTCCTGCGCTTCTACGTGCTGAAGCGCGGCTTCCTGCTCGGTCGCAAGGGCCTGGTCCTGGCACTGCTCGCCGCGCACTACGTGCGCCTGAAGTACATCAAGCTGTCGTTGCTGGAGCGCGGGGAGCGCGTGGCATGAGCTGCTTCGCGGGGCTCCTGCTGGCCTGCGCAGCGCAGAGCGCTATGGGCTCGGCGCAAAGCGCTATGGGCGCGGAGGGCGGCGAGAGCTGGACCCTGTTCCAGGGCCTGAACGCCCACCCGCGCCTCGACTTCAGCCTGCCCAGCGGTCCGTGCGAGAGCGCGGCCGCGCGCCTGGCGGCGGCGCTGCCGAGCGGCTTCACGGCCGCGCTCGAGCCGGGCGAGCACGACCCCGGAGCCGTGCGCGTGTGCGTCGGAGCGCCGCTCGATCCGGCGCTCGAGCCCCTGGCCCTGCGCTGCGGTCTGGAACCCTTCGAGGGCGGCTTCCGCTTCCTCGGCCGCGAGTACACCGCGCCCGGCGACGCGCTCGTCTCCGTGTTCGAGGATCCCGAGCGCGCCGGCCAGCCGTTGTGCCTCGTGCTCGGCAACGACCTCGAGGCGTTGGCCGTGTACCTGGACGTGTTGCCGCGGCTCACGCGCCCGTACCTGTGGCTGTACGCCGACGGCGAGCCGGCGCTGGAGTGTCCGCTGGCGCTGGACGGCGCGCCGCGCCTCGAGCACGTGCGCGACTACGTTGCCCGGCGAGAGGAGTACTTCGCGGCCGCCTCCACGCTGGAGTTCGAGGGTTTGCACGTGCACGCGCGCAACCCGCCCGACTTGAAGCAATGGCGCGCCTACGGCCTGGCCCTGGCCGGCGTGCGCAAGCGCATCGCGCTGTGGTTCGGCACCCAGTCGCTGCCCACGGTCGAGCTGTACCTCTACGAGCACCTCGAGGACTTCGAATGGTGTCTGGGCACGAGCGCGCTCTCGCTGCCGAGCCGCCTGCGACCGCGCGTGCACGCGCTGCTCGCCGCGGGCATGCCCGACGACGCGGGCGCGGGCCTGGCGCGCGCGCTGGCGCGCACGGCCGGCGGCAGCACGCAGGTCACCTGGCTCGAGGACGGTCTGGCGCTGTCCGCCTGCGGACACTGGTGGCAGCGTCCGCTCGACGAGTGGATCGCCACCCTGGCGCTGGCGAAGCTCCTGCCGGGGCCCGGCGAGGTGCTGGCGGCCGACGCCGGCGCGCGCTGGAGCGAGCACGTGTTGCAACCGGCGCGCGCGCTGCTCTTCGAGCGCGTCATGACCAGCGCGGGCGGCGATCCGCGGCGCCTGCGCGCGCTGTGGAAGGGCGCGGATCCGGAGGCCAAGAAGATCGGCGTGCTCTACCAGCGCGGGGTGCTGGAGGTGGTCCAGAACATGGCCAAGGGCAAGGCCGCGAGCCGGGTACGCGGCGCGGGAGGCAAGCTGCGCGCCGAGCGGCTGGCGGCGCTGCCGCTGCGCCACGGCGTCGCCCTGGTCGAGACGCCCGACGGCGGCTACTCGGCGCGCGCCGCCGGCGAAGCGCTGAGCGCCGCGCGCGCGCTCGGCCCCGGCGCGGACGCCGTGTCGCTGACGGTCCTGGCCGGAGCCGAGGATCCCGCGCCGCCCTGCGCCACGCTCGCGCCGCGCTCGGTGTACGGCAGCGCCAACGATCTCGCCCTGGCCAGCGCCTGCGCGGCGGCGCGCGGGCGCGACATGCGCGTCCTGTTCGCGCTCGAGGTCCTGGCGCAGCCCAGCGGCGCGTGGGCCGACGTGCGCACCTTCACCGGCGACGAGGACTGGCAGCAGTTCTTCCGGCGCTACGAGCAGGTGGCGCTGCACTACGCGCTGCTGGCCGAGCTGCTGCGCGTGGAGCTCTTCAGCTTTGGCGCGAACCTGCGCGAGAGCACGCGCACCGAACCCCAGGGCCCCGTCCAGAACCCGGCGCTGGTCGCGCTCAAGACGGCCGGCTGGAAGGCGCTCATCGCCAAGCTGCGCGGAGCCTACGACGGCGGGCTGACCTACACCGCGCGCTTCCCCGCCGAGGCGGCCGAGGTGGGCTTTTTCGAACACCTGGACTTCGTCGGCTTGTCCTTCTTCCCGCGCCTGGCGCGCGAGGAGCGCGCGCCGACGCCGGAGGAGCTGCGGCGCACGCTGCGCGCACACCTGCAGCAGGCCCTCGACCTCGCCGTGCGCTGGAACAAGCCCCTGTTGCTGGTGCAGACCGGCTTCCCCGCGCGCGACGACTCCTGGAACCTCTCCTTCGTGCCGCGCGGCGCGAGCGATCCGGCGCCGCAGGAGCTCTACGTCGAGGCCCTCCAGGAGGCGCTCGCGCAGGGGCTCGAGAACCAGGCCGCGCTGCGCGGCTTCTACCTGTGGAGCTGGCCCGTGGCCGCGCCCGCGCCGGGTCGCGAGGCGGGCGCCTTCGCGCTGCGCGGTCGGCCAGCCGAGGCTGCCCTGGGGCGGCTGTTCGCGCGGTGAGCGCGGCGCCCTCGCCGCTGGCGGCGCCGCTGACCACGCTGGCGGGCGTGGGCCCCGCGCGTGCGGGCATGCTGGCCGAGCTCGGGCTCGGCTCGGTGCGTGACCTGCTCCTGTTCGCACCGCGCCGCCTGGAGCGTACCGGCGAGCGCTGCCTCGTGCGCGAGGCCGTCACGCGCACCGACGGCGAGGTCTCCGTGCTGGGCACGCTGCGCGGCCTGCGCCTGTTCCGCGCCGGTCGGCGGCGCGCGGTGCTGTCGCTGGACGTGGTCGACGAGAGCGGCGCCTTGCGCGCGCTGTTCTTCAACCAGCCCTGGCAGTTCGAGCGCCTGCGCGCGCTGGCCGCGGCGCAGAAGACGGTCGAGCTCTCGGGGCGCATCGGGAACACCAAGCAAGGCCCGGCGCTGCTCGTGCCGCGCGTGGACGCGGACCCGCCCGCCACGCGCGCGCCCGAACTCGTGCCCGTGTACGCGACCACCGCGGGCCTGGGCCAGGAGCTGCTGCGCGGCCTGACCGCGCGCGCGCTGGAGCGCTTCGGGGCCGAACTCGCCGAGCCGCTGGGTGCGGACGTGCTGGACGAGCTGGAGCTCGTGCCGCTGCCGGCCGCGGTGCGCGAGCTGCACCGGCCGAGCTCGCCCGAGGCCTTCACCGTGGCGCGCCGGCGCCTGGTGTTCGAGCGCCTGCTGGTGCTGCAGGCGCGTCTGGCGCGCACGCGCGCCGCGCGCGAGCACTCGCACGCGCGCGTCGTGCCGCTGGCGCCCGACGGCGAGCACGAGCTACTGGCGGCCCTGCCCTTCGCCGCCACCGCCGGGCAGCGGCGCGTGCTGCGCGAGGTGCTGACCGACATGAGCCAGCCGCGCGCGATGCGGCGTCTGCTGCAGGGCGACGTGGGCTCGGGCAAGACGGTTGTGGCCCTGCTGGCCTGCGCGGCGGTCGCGCGCGCCGGCGGGCAGGCGGCGCTGCTCGTGCCGACCGAGCTCTTGGCCGAGCAGCACTACTTCGGCGCACGGACCCTGCTCGAACGCCTCGATCTGCGCGCGGTGCTGCTGGTTGGCTCGTTGCGCGCGGCGGCGCGGCGCGCGGCGCTGGAGGAGGCCGCCAGCGGGCGGGCGCAGCTCGTGCTCGGCACGCACGCGCTGCTGGCTCCGGATCTCGCCTTCGCGCGCCTGGAGCTGGTGGTGGTCGACGAGCAGCAGCGCTTCGGCGTGGTGCAGAAGCAGGCCCTGCTGGAGAAGCGTCCGCAGGCGAACGACGTGCACGCGCTGCTGATGACCGCCACGCCGATCCCGCGCACGCTGGCGCTGTGCTACTACGGCGACCTCGAGACGAGCCTGCTCAAGGAGCGTCCGAGCGGCCGCGGCGCGGTCGAGACGCGCGTGGTGACGCCCGACGCGCGGCCCGGGGTGCTGCGCTTCCTGCTCGAGCGCGCGCGCGCGGGCGAGGGCATCTTCTGGGTCTGCCCGCGCATCCTGGCCGAGGAAGAGGCGGCCGCGGACGCGCGCGACAGCCGCGCCGAGGTCGCCTCGGCCGAGGATGCCGCGCGGCGCCTGCGCGCGAGCGCGCTCGCGGCGAGCGGCGTGGAGCTGGTGCACGGCCGGCTGACGAGCGCGCAGCGCGCGCAGGCGCTCGAGCGCTTCAAGCGCGGTTCCGCGCGCGTCTTGGTCGGGACCTCGATGATCGAGGTCGGCCTCGACGTGCCCACGGCCACGGTGATGGTGATCGAGGGCGCCGAGCGCTTCGGGCTGAGCCAGTTGCACCAGCTGCGCGGACGCGTGGGCCGTTCGCAACTGCCCGGCTGGTGCTTCCTGCTGGCCACGGGCGCGGGGACCGAGCGCTTGCGCTTCCTCGAGCGCACCCACGACGGCTTCGAGATCGCCGAGGAGGACCTGCGCCGGCGTGGGATGGGCGACCTGGTCGGCCTGCGCCAGGCCGGCGCGAACCTCGAAGGCCTCGACGAGGCCGACCTCGAACTCGAACTCGTGCGCCGCGCGCGCGAGCTGCTGCTGTCGGACGCGCTGCTGCGCGCGCACTACGCCGACCGCGCGCGCGATGCCGCGCTGGTGTGAGCGGCGCGCGGCTCGCCGGGCTCAGGACTTCAGCGGCGTGGTGTGAATCTCGACCTGTCCCGCGCCGCGCTCCTGCGCGCGCAGCAGCAGGCGCTGGACGACTTCGCGCAGCAGCGTGCCGTCGCTCGGCGAGCGCACCGTGCCCAGGCAGGCCCCGCCCAGCGAGACGCTGAAGCTCAGCATGCCATCCGCGAGCGGCAGGCTCAGCGTGGAGAGCTCGCTGCGCAGGCGCTCGCCCAGGGCGCGTAGGCCGAACGGGCTGGCATCGCTGAACAGCACGGCGAAGCACCCGGGCGCGAGGCGCGCGATCAGATCGTGGCGGCGGGCCAGGCGCGTGAGCAGCGCACCCAGCGCGCGCTGCGCTTCCTGCCGTGCCTCCTCGCTCGGCAGGCGCGCGAAGGCGTCGATCTCCAGGAGGTGCAGGCCCAAAGCGCGCTTCAGGCTGCCGTCCAGGCGCGCGCGCAGCTCGCGCTCCAGCTGACGCTGGAAGGCGAGTTCGTTGGCGCAGCCGGTGAGCGTATCGACGTGCGCGGGTTCGGCCAGGAAGCGCGCGCGCGCCTCGCCGTCGGACACGGCGCGCAGGGTTGCCAGCTGGCGCGCCTGGTCGAGGCCCGAGCGCAGCAGCTCGGCCCGCGCGGAATCAAGGATCTCGGCCAACGTGGGGCCACTCGGGGCGGTGAGTTCGAGCAGCTCGCTCGTCTCGCGCAGCGGGTCCTCGAGTTCCTCCAGCAGCGCGGCCAACTCGTCCTCCTCGATCTCGAACCAGCGCGCGGCGCGTTCGCTCGCCGCGCGCAACGCCGCGGCGTGGTCGCGCAGCGTGAACAGGTCGGTCACGCTCGCGGCCAGCTCCAGCACGCGCGCGAGCTGCGTCAGCTCACGGCTCGCATCCGGCGCCAGGCCGGCCGCGTCCGCGCCGTGGCGCACGGCCTGCTCGAGCATGCGCGGCAGACCCCAGCTCGCCAGCAGCGCGCTGCCCACCTCGCGGTTGTCGAAGCCGAGCTGTTCGCGCTCCAGCTCGCAACTCGGCCAGTCTCGTCCGCTGGCGCGCGTGGCAGCCAGCACCGGCGCGTAGCGCGTGTCGGCGCAGCGCGCCAGCACGACCTGCCCGATCTCGCCCAGCAGGCCGGCCAGGAAGGCCTCGTCATGGGACGGTAGGCCCGCGCGCCCGGCGAGCGCGCGCGCGGCCACCGCACGCAACAGGCTGCGGCGCCAGTAGCCTGCGTAGTCGAAGGCCCCGGCTGAACCCTCGCGCGGAATGGTCGTGACCAGCGAGAACGAGAGCGCCATCAGCTGCACGGTCTTCATCCCCAGCACGTAGCAGGCGCGCTGCAGCGTGCGCACCTCCTCGCCGAAGCCGTACAGCGACGAGTTGGCGAAGCGCAACAGGCGCGCGGTGAGCGCCGGGTCGTGGGACAGCGTCTGTGCCAGGTCTTCCAGCGTGGTGTCGTCCGCGCGACACTGGCGCACGACCTCCAGCGCCACGCCGGGCAGGGTCGGCAGATCGTCGATCCGTTCCAGGATCGACTGTAGCCAGGGATCGAGCGTGGCCGGCATCGGTGGGCGTTCCTCACCGAGGAACTGTCCGTTTCATCGGCGCGGGCGCGCCGCGCGCTGTGGACGGCGAGCGGCTTCTTGAAACTTTCCCCAGCGCGGGACGCCCGCGGGAGGAGCCGCGCAGGGCGTTCGCTGGGCACGAGGGGCGCGCGCTGGGGAGCCCGCGACGTGCGCTTCCAAAAAACAAGTCGTTCAGCGCGTGCGCCGCCAGCAACCCAACGCAGCGTGGAGACGCGGACAGCGCGGAGCGCCACGGAGGAAGAACGTGGAGCGGGGGCGGGAGACCTGCGGAGCGTCGGATTCCAGCAGGCTGAACCGCGGAGGCCCATGCTCCTTCCTTCTCCGCGAGTCTCCGCGCTCTCTGCGTCTCCGCGCTGCGCTTTCCTCCACTCCAGGAGTCTTGCTCGCCGTGCAGGTGGCCGACGAATAGAAGGTCAGCGGACCTGGGCAGCCTGTTCTTCCTGACGGCCCGCCTGCGGCGGGTAAGCGGCTTCCAAAGAACAAACGGTTCAGAAAGACTCGCCCGACTCGGGCCTGACGAGCCGGTGCTTGTTCTTTCCTCACCGGGCCCGCCTTCGGCGGGTAGAGCGGCTCAGAGTGTGAGCAACAATCCAATCCCGGCGAGCTTCGAGGCCTTTGGGGCGCGAGGGACTCGCGCCCAGGGGGTTCGAGCGTGAGCAAGAACACCCGCGCCAGAGCGGCGCGGGATTCTTGCTCACGCTCTCAGCGCGGGCTGCAGCCCGCAACCCGATGAGACCTCATGCGCCCGCGCTGAGTTCTTGTTGGCGGGGGAGGCAGACCCTCCCCCGCGACTCCTCCTCCAGGCCAGGCGCGACACGCGGCCTCCCCCTCCTCGCCGCT